>NZ_BOPC01000044.1 GCF_016863555.1 Micromonospora qiuiae
GCCCTCGTGCTCCTCACGTGCCGTGCGCACTCGATCTTGGTGGTCAAGACTCTCGGCGGGGCCGGTGCGCGAGCGCCCGGGACGGGCGTCCGCGCCTCATTACTCTATCGCCGCGAACCGACTCGGCTGACCTCGTGTGTCTGTGCCCGAGGCCCGATACGCGTCGTTTTGCACAACCATCCACGCTCAACGGCTGTTCCGGGCGTGGCGGCTGTACGCGCAGAGCGAAATTCGGCCGGCAGATGCAGGCCGTCGGGACGGCGCACGGAAGGGTCCCGACGGGCGGACGGCATCCCGCCGACGCCGTCCACAGGTTGTGGACAAGGCGTCCACTGGTTGTGGATAACGCTCGCCGCACGAGCAATAGTCCCGGCCCCGGCCGGACCGGTTCCGGTGCTGGTGCTGGCGGTACCTGCCCCGCCCCAGGCGCCCCCGGGGATCGGTCAGAGTCGCCGAAACGGGACGTAAGGGGGCAACCCAGCTCCACAGATGACGATGCCGGCCCGAGGTGTGCCCGGACCGGCATCGCTTGACGGGTCAGCGCCGAGTCAGTGACCGGCCTTGGCGTGGTACTCGTCGACGATCTCCTGCGGGATCCGGCCCCGGTCGGAGATGTCCTTGCCGGCCTTGCGCGCCCAGGCCCGGATGGCCTTGTTCTGCTCCCGGTCAGCGGTGGCGCCACCACGACCGCGGGCGGCACGACCACCCACGACCACACCGCCCCGGCCCACCTTGGCGCCGTGGGCGATGTACTGGGCAAATACGTCGCGCAATTTTTCGGCGTTCGAACTCGACAGGTCGATCTCGTACTGGACGCCGTCGAGCGCGAACTTGACGGTCTCGTCCGCGTCCCCGCCGTCCAGGTCATCGACCAGCTTGTGAATAATATGCTTGGCCACGTCCCACTTTCCTTTCCAGCAGGGCTTCTACTGCCAACTGCGAGAGCAGAATAACCCGTGCGATGCTTGTCGCGTCAATAGGATGCGGTAACGAGCCGTCCGAGTTTCCTGCCGACTACTCAGGGCGTACCAACGGGAAGAGGATGGTTTCCCGAATTCCGAGGCCGGTCAGCGCCATCAGGAGCCGGTCGATTCCCATTCCCATGCCACCGGCCGGTGGCATTCCATACTCCATCGCTCGGAGAAAGTCCTCGTCCAGCCGCATCGCCTCGTCGTCGCCGCGGGCGGCCAACTGCGCCTGGGCGACCAGCCGTTCCCGCTGCACAACCGGATCGATCAGCTCCGAATACGCGGTGGCCAGCTCGAACCCGAGCACGTACAGGTCCCACTTCTCGGTCAGGCCCGGTTCGCTGCGATGTCCCCGGGTCAGCGGGCTGGTCTCCTCCGGATAGTCCCGCACAAACGTGGGTGCCTCCAGGCCCGGTACGACCAACTCCTCGAACAACTCCTCGGCCAGCTTGCCCGGCCCCCACTTGGGATCGACCGTCACGCCCACCTTGTCCGCGTACTCGACCAGGCGGGTTCGCTCGGTGCGAACCGTGACCTCCTCGCCGAGCGCCTCGGAAAGCACACCGAACAGACTCACCGAACGCCACTCACCGCCCAGGTCGAACTCGCGGCCGTCGGCGTGGGTCACCACCGTCGAGCCACCGACCGCAAGCGCCGCCTGCTGGACAAGATTCCGGGCCAACTCGGCCATGGTGTTGTAGTCGCCGTACGCCTGGTACGCCTCAAGCATCGCGAACTCCGGTGAGTGCGAAGAGTCGATGCCCTCATTACGGAAGTTGCGGTTGATCTCGAAGACTCGCTCGATGCCGCCCACCACGGCGCGCTTGAGAAACAGTTCCGGCGCGATTCTCAGATACAGATCGGTGTCGAGTGCATTGCTGTGGGTCACGAAAGGACGGGCCGCCGCTCCACCATGCAGCAACTGAAGCATCGGGGTCTCCACCTCGATGAAGCCCTGCCCGTGCAGCGAATCACGCAGGCTGCGCACCGCCGTGGCGCGGGTGCGGACCGTCTGGCGCGCCTGCGGACGCACGATCAGGTCGACGTAGCGCTGCCGGACCCGAGCCTCTTCGCTCAGCGGCTTGTGCGCCACCGGCAGCGGGCGCAGCGCCTTGGCCGTGACAGCCCACTGCTCGGCCAGAACCGACAGCTCGCCCCGGCGGCTGGTGATCACCTCGCCGGTGACCCCCACGAGGTCACCGAGGTCGACCAGGCGCTTCCAGTCCTCCAGTCGCTCCGCACCGACGCGATCAAGCGAGAACATCGCCTGGATCTCGGTGCCGTCGCCGTCCCGGAGGGTGGCGAAGCAGAGCTTGCCGGTGTTCCGTACGAAGATCACCCGGCCGGTGACCGAGACGCGATCGCCGGTAGCGGTGTCGGTGGGCAGGCCCGCGTAGCGCTCCCGCACCTGCGCCAGGGTGCTGGTACGCGGGTATGTGACCGGATACGGCTCGACGCCGTCGGCGAGCATCCGCTCCCGCTTCTCCCTGCGGATCCTCATCTGCTCGGGAAGATCATCGGCGGGGTCGACTGACACGGGGCTCTGCTGGGTCACGGCACGCTTCCTCGGCGGGAGAATTCGGGCGGGGTCAGCCCCCGAGCGTACTCAAGCCCCCAGCCGGCCGTTACCGGATAACCCCCCGGTCATGACCGACCCCACCCACCCCTCTCGTTCGCGTGGCCGCCACCCACTCGCAAGACCAAGCCGCAGCGGACGGATGACGCGGATCCACCGAGGGTTTCCGGGCCGCCCGACCGGCGCAGGGATCAAGCCTGACCGCCCGGAGCCGGTCGGGCGGCCCGGAAACCCCACCGCAACACACCGTCAGAGGTTCCGCTCGAACACCATGCGCAGCCCGATCAACGTGATCATTGGCTCGTGGTGCGTGATCGTCCGGCACTCGCTGAGCACCAGCGGCGCCAGTCCGCCGGTGGCGATCACCGCCTTCAGCTCCCCCAACTCGGCGGCCATCCGCTCGACGATCCGGTCCACCTGCCCAGCGAAGCCGAAGTACAGCCCCGCCTGGAGGCACTCGACCGTGTTCTTGCCGATCACCGAGCGGGGTTTGGTCGCCTCGACCTTGCGCAACTGTGCGGCGCGGGCGGCGAGCGCGTCGAAGGAGATCTCGATGCCCGGCGCGAACGCCCCGCCGAGAAACTCCCCCCGATCACTGATCACGTCGAAGTTGGTGGTGGTGCCGAAATCGACCACGATCGACGGGCCGCCGTAGAGGGTGTACGCGGCCAGCGTGTTCACCACCCGGTCGGCGCCGACCTCCTTCGGGTTGTCGATGGCCAACTGCACCCCGGTGCGTACTCCGGGCTCCACGATCACGCTCGGCAGTTCACCGTAATAGCGAGTCAACATGGTCCGCAGCGAACGCAGCGCGGCCGGCACGGTCGAACAGGCAGCGACACCGGTGACCTCGACGGCGTCCCCGGCGAGCAGCCCCCGGAACATCAGGCCCAGCTCGTCGGCGGTCGAGCGGGCATCGGTCTTGATTCGCCAGGAGTGCACCAGCTTGTCGCCGTCGAAGGTCGCCAGCACGGTGGTGGTGTTCCCGATGTCGATGCAGAGCAGCACGCCCGCAGCCTAGACGGCCAGCCGCACGGCGCTCACTGGGTACGCAGGTCCAGGGCAATGTCCAGGATCGGCGAGGAGTGGGTCAGCGCCCCGACGGAGAGGAAGTCGACCCCGGTCGCGCCCACCGCCGCGGCGTCGGCCAGGGTCAGCCCACCGGTCGCCTCGAGTTCGGCCCGGTCACCGACCGCCGCCACCACGTCGGCGAGCATCGCCGGGGGCATGTTGTCCAGCAGGAGGAACGTCGCCCCGGCCTCGACCGCCTCCACCGCCTCGGCGATCGTGTCCACCTCCACCTGCACCGGCACGTCCGGGAACGCCTCCCGAACCCGTCGGTACGCGGCGGCGACACCGCCCGCGGCGAACTTGTGGTTGTCCTTGATCATGGCGACGTCGTGCAGACCCATCCGTTTGTTCGTGCCGCCGCCCGCCCGGACCGCGTACTTCTCCAGCGCTCGCAGACCCGGGGTGGTCTTGCGGGTGTCGAGGACCATCGCCTTGCTGCCGGCCAGCGCGTCCGCCCAGGCCCGGGTGTGGGTGGCCACTCCGGACATCCGGCAGAGCAGATTGAGTGCGGTCCGCTCGGCGGTGAGCAGCGCCCGGGTGGGGCCGGTCACCGTGGCGAGCACGTCACCACGGGCCACCCGCGCACCGTCGCGGGCCAGCACCGACACCTCGAGCGTACGACCCGCCCCGGTCATCTGGGCGGTCAGTTCGAAGACGGCCGCGGCAACGGCCAGCCCGGCCACCACGCCGTCGGCCCGAGCCACCAGGTCGGCGGTGTCGGTCTGTGCCGCCGGAATGGTCGCCACGCTGGTGACGTCGAGCAGCTCCGAGCCGAGATCCTCGACCAGGGCGGTCTCGATGATCCGTCGCACCTGGTCCGGGTCCAGCCCGACGTCACGCAGCCCTCGCTGCCGCTCCGCCGTCAGGTGCCGATGATCCGCTCGCTGACGCCCGCTCATGCCAGCACTCCGCTACGCTCCGCGCCGCCATGAGGCACCACCGCACTGCGCCGATGATTCGCTCGCTGACGCCCGCTCATGGGGTCTCCTCCCACCAGGTGGTCAACCGGTTGTCTGCTCCGATCGCGCCGACCAGGTGGCCGCGCCACCGTTCGTCGGCCGTGGGGAAGTCCTCCCGCCAGTGGCAGCCCCGGGTCTCCTGCCGGGCGTACGCGGCGGTGACCAGCGCCGCCGCCACCGTGAGCAGGTTCGTCGCTTCCCAATCGGCGGTACGGGGGACGCCCCGCTCGGCGCCCAGTTCGACCAGTTCGGCCGCGCTCGCATCAAGGGTCGCGGACGAGCGGAGCACCCCGGCGCCACGGGTCATCGCCCGCTGCAGGGCTGGCGTGATCGCCGCCGGCAGCACCCAGCCGCTGCCCCCACGCCACGCCCCGGTCTCCGCCGGGCGGGCCTGCTCGGGCAGACCGGACGCGATGTGATCAGCGATCCGCCGGGAGAAGACCAGACCCTCCAGCAGTGAGTTGCTGGCCAGCCGGTTCGCACCGTGGACGCCGGTGCAGGCGACCTCGCCACACGCGTACAGTCCGGGAATGGACGTCCGGCCGTGCAGGTCGGTGCGGACCCCGCCGGAGGCGTAGTGCGCGGCCGGCGCGACCGGGATCAGATCCTCACCCGGATCGACCCCGATCGCCAGACACGAGGCGACGATGGTGGGGAAACGCCGGGCCAGAAAGGTACCGCCCAGGTGACGGGCGTCGAGGTGGACGTGTTCGGCACCGGTGGCCAGCAGTACGCGGTGGATGCCCTTGGCCACCACGTCGCGCGGCGCCAGTTCGGCCAGTTCGTGCTGGCCGAGCATGAACCGCTTGCCGTCGGCGTCCACCAGGTGTGCGCCCTCGCCTCGCAACGCCTCCGATACCAACGGCTGCTGAGCATGGCCGGCACCCGGCGTACGGGCGTGTTCCGGCACGATCAACGCGGTCGGATGGAACTGCACGAACTCCACGTCGGTGACGGCCGCGCCGGCACGCATGGCCAGCGCGACGCCGTCGCCGGTGGAGACCGCAGGATTGGTGGTCGCCGCGAAGATCTGACCCATCCCGCCGGTGGCCAGCACCACCGCCCGGGCCAGCAGGGCACCGACTCCGTCCTCGCTGCCCTCACCGAGGACGTGCAGGGTCACCCCGCACGCCGGGCCGAGCCCATCGGGCCCGTCGCCGGGAGCACGGAGCAGATCCAGCACCAACGCGTGCTCGACGAGGCGAATCCATGGGTCCCGGCAAACCGCCTCATGCAGGGCCCGCTGTATCTCCGCCCCGGTCGCGTCACCGCCGGCGTGCACGATGCGATCGGCCCGGTGCCCGCCCTCGCGGGTGAGCATCAGCGAACCGTCGGGGTGGCGGTCGAACTCCGCCCCGAGGCGCATCAGCTCCCGCAACCTGGTCGGGCCCTCCTCAACCAGGACGCGTACCGCTGCCGGGTCGCACAGCCCGACCCCGGCGATCTCGGTGTCGGAGGCGTGCATCTTCGGGGTGTCCGCCGGGTCGAGCACCGCGGCGACGCCACCCTGCGCCCAACGGGTCGACCCCTCATCGATTTTGACCTTGGTGACCACGGTGACGTGCAGTCCGGCCTCGCGCAGGTGCAGCGCGGCCGTCAGTCCGGCGACCCCGGAGCCGACCACGATCACGTCAGTGCTCTCCACCCAGCCGGGTGCCGGGGCGGCCAGCAGGTTCGGCACAGTCGGCAGTCCGCTGGTCGGTGACTCCATACCCCACAGTCAACCCGAAGGGATCTCGGTTCGGGCGGCCGGGGCGGGACGAGTGGTGCCCGCTACTTCGTCCGCAACGGCAGGCCGGCTCGACCGGAGTTGCGAAGCGATCCGGTCACGGCCCGGTCGCTGAGCCAGAGATAGCAGCGTACGCCCCGGTCACCGGCCCGCCACCGGCCTGCGCCGGGCGGGCGGACCACCACGTCGCTGCGGAAGACCAGGTCGGTGTCGTCCGGTACACCGGCGTACCGGGCGATGACGGATCGGCAGCCGGCATAAATCGAAGCCCAATCCGCGCCGCGCTTCGGGTACTGCCGGTCGGGCGACGCCCACACCCCCGCGAACTCGGCGTCGTGGCGCTGCGCGCAGTCCACCGGGACCAGTGCCTGCACCACCCCGTTGCGGTCGGTACGCGTCTGCTGGCAACCGAGGCGCAGCGCCGAGGGCGAGCGGAGGGCGTCACGCAGCGATCCGGTTCGCACCACCACTTCGGCCCCCACATCGGCGGTGGTGACCTCCATCAGGTCGCAGCGGTACCACCGCGACCCGGCAGCCCAGCCCGGCCCGGACGGGACCGCCACCGCGAGGCGGAGCCGCCCGGCCCGCCAGTTGTCGCCGACATAGCCGGTGGCCCGGGTGTCGCAGTCGGCGAACGCCGCGCGCATCTCAGTCGACGCGCTCGCCGGCGGCTTGCTCGTCGCCCCGGGAAAGGAACCGACGTGTACGGCCTCCACCCGGTGCGGTACGGAACAGTCGACCGGCGCGTAGGCCGCGACCGAAACCACGTGGGCGAAGTCCGCCTCGTGGCAGACCTCGGCGGCCGGAATGAACGGGCCGGGCGGCGGCAACACCCCCCAGTCGTCAGTGAGGTCACCGTCGAGCCCGCCGGGCCCCGCGCACCCGGCGAGCATCGCTCCCACGGTGAGGGCCGCGATCAGGGTTCTCGTCGCACGCTGCATGACGCCGCCTCCCCCAGCGACCGTCCCCCGACGGCGCATTCAGGGTAACCAGAAATGACCTTCCGGTGACAGGCCGGAATCGCGGCACATGGGGCGGCAGACGTTAAGAGGGGGCCCTTCCAATGCACGAGGCGTTAAAAGGGGGCCCTTCCTTACACGGACAGCGGGTTGGGGTGGGGAGTGCCGGCGGTGCCGGGCGCGGCGGTTGACGGGTCAGCGTTCAGCTCGACGATTTTGTTGTCGGCGTCGACGTGCACCACCCGCGGGCGGTACGTGCGTGCCTCGACGTCGTCCATTTGCCCGTACGAGATCAGGATGACCAGATCGCCCGGATGCACCAGGTGCGCGGCAGCGCCGTTGATGCCGATCACGCCGCTGCCCCGCCGCCCCGGGATCACGTACGTCTCCAACCGGGCTCCGTTGGTGATGTCCACGATCGCCACCTGCTCGCCCGGCAGCAGGTCGGCGGCGTCGAGCAGATCCTCGTCAACGGTCACCGAACCCACGTAGTGCAGGTCCGCCTGGGTCACGGTGGCCCGGTGGATCTTGGACTTCAGCATGGTGCGGTACATCGAGACGCCTTTCGCGCGTACGGGTCGGAAGGTCAGCGGGTCGGGTCGAGCCGGACCGGTGCGTTGTCGATCAGCCGGGTACCACCCACCCAGGCGGCGACGAGCAGCCGGGCCGGGCCGCGGACCGGTCCCGGCGCCAGGTCGGGATCGGTGAGGACCAGGTAGTCGAGTCGGGCACCGGGCCCGCTGGCACCGAAACAGGCGTGCGCGGCGGTCAGCACGGCCCCGGCATCGCGACCCGCCTCGGCGGCGTCGACACCGGCGCGCAACGCCCGGGACAGGCGCAGCGCCACCTCCCGCTCGCCATCGGAGAGGTAGCGGTTGCGGCTGGACCGGGCCAATCCGTCCGGCTCCCGGACAGTCGGCACCCCGACCACCTCGACCGGCACGTCCAGGTCCCGGCACATCTGCCGGACCAGGGTCAGCTGCTGGTAGTCCTTCTCGCCAAAGAAGGCCAGGTCCGGCCGGGTGAGCTGGAGCAGCTTCAGCACCACGGTGAGCACCCCGTGGAAGAATCCCGGCCGGCTCAACCCCTCCAGGTCCTCGCCGAGCGGCCCCGGGTCGACCCGCACAATCGGCTCACCGTCGGGATACATGTCCGCCACCGTGGGAGCGAAGACCAGGTCCGCGCCAGCCCGTCGGCACATCTCAAGATCGGCGTCGAGGGTACGCGGGTACCGGTCGAAGTCCTCGTTCGGCCCGAACTGCAACGGGTTCACGAAGATCGTGACGACCACGTGGTCGGCGCGCTCACGGGCGGCCCGCAGCAGCGTCTCATGCCCCTCGTGCAAGGCACCCATGGTCATCACCACGCCCACCGTGCCGGTGAGCGCCGCCCGCGCCCGGGCCAGCTCGGCTCGGGTGTGCACCAGCTCCGGCGCGACTGGCGTGCGCGCGGTGTCGCCTACTTCTGGAACGGTCACGCCGCGACCTCCCTGTGGTCCCGATGCAGGACGCCGAGCAGCGGCTCCGCGTCCATCGGTCGCAGCCGGCCGGCCGCCACCGCCCGATCGGCGGTGCGTCGCGCCAGGGCCAGGTAGGGGGCGACCGACTCCGGCGCCGTGGCGGCGAGCCGCGCCAGGTGCCGCTCGACCGTGCCCGCGTCGCCGCGGGAGACCGGGCCGGTCAGCGCGTCGTCACCGAGGCGCAGGGCGTTCTCCAGTGCGGCGCGCAGCAGCGGGGTGAGCACCCTCTCCGGCTGCCCCACACCGGCGTCGCGTAGCCGGTCGGCGGCCTCGTTCACCAGGGTCACCAGGTGGTTGGCGCCGTGCGCCAGCGCCGCGTGGTAGAGCGAGCGGTCGCTCTCCTCGATCCACTCGGGCACGCCGCCGAGTTCGGCCACCAACCGGGCGGCGAACGGACGCAGTTCCGCCGGGGCGGTCACTCCGTACGAGATGCCGGGCAGCCGGCCGAGGTCGTCGGGCGTACCGGTGAAGGTCATCGCGGGGTGCAGCGCCAGTGGGCGCGCGCCGGCCTCGACTGCCGGGGCCAGCACCGCCAAGCCGTGCGCCCCGGATGTGTGCGCGATCACCTGTCCCGGACGCAGCGCGCCGTCGGCGGCCAGGCCGGCGACCACGCCTGCGAGCGCGTCATCCGGTACGGCGATCAACAGCAGATCAGTGGCGTCCCGCGCCACCGCCGCGGCCGGGCGGGGGGAGACGGTGGGTAGCAGCAGGGCCAGCCGGGCCCGGGACGCCCCGGAGAACCCGCTGGCGGCGACCACCCGGTGGCCGGCGGTCGCCAGCGCAGCACCCAGGGTGGCACCGACCCGGCCGGCGCCGACGACGCCGACTGTGAGCAGAGTACGGCTGGCGACCGGGCTCGCCGGCACAGTCGCGGGCCGAAGTGCGGCCGGGTGCGTGCGCAGGGGTGCGCTCATGTCACGATCCAGTCCTCGAGATGGGTACCGGTCAAGGCAAGTATGCGTCGCTGGCACGGATCCGAAACAAGGATGTGTGAGTTCGTTCACCGGCGACCGGAGGGAGCTACCCGTGCATCTGCCCTGGCGGGAAGCGATGGAGCGGGCACTCTACGGGCCTTCGGGTTTCTTCGTCTCCGGTGCCGGACCGGCGGCCCACTTCCGCACCAGCGTGCACGCCTCCCCGGTCTTCGCCTCGGCTCTGCTCCGGTTGATCGACCAGCTCGACAGCGCCCTCGGCTTTCCCGCCCGGTTCGACGTGGTCGATGTCGGTGCCGGGCGCGGGGAGCTTCTTCGTGCCCTGTCCGCAGGGG
Organism: Micromonospora qiuiae; assembly: GCF_016863555.1. Classification (GTDB taxonomy): domain Bacteria; phylum Actinomycetota; class Actinomycetes; order Mycobacteriales; family Micromonosporaceae; genus Micromonospora; species Micromonospora qiuiae. The sequence goes on from NZ_BOPC01000044.1 coordinate 10,049, forward strand.
TTTCCGGGGGGCCATCCAGGCAGGTCGCGGTGAGGGTTTCCGGGGAGCCACGGTCCGCGCAGGTCGCCGTGGGGGTTTCCGGGGAGCCCGACTGCTCCGGGCGGTCAGGCTTGATCCCTCCGCGGTCGGGCTTTCCGGAAACCCTGACCACCGCGGCCGCCGTCGATTCGGCATCCCTCACTCCCGCATCCGGCTCCGCCGGTCCGTCACCCGACGCGGTGGTTCCGCTCGCGAAACGGATCCGGTTCACCGCCGTCGAACTCGCGCCCCGCCCTGACGACCTCCCCGAACACATCACCTGGGTGCACGAGATCCCCGCCAACCTCACCGGTCTGCTCCTGGCCACCGAATGGCTCGACAACGTCCCCCTGGACATCGCCACGTACACCGACGACGGCTGGCGCTACCTTCTCGTCGACCCCACCAGCGGAGTCGAGACGACAGGAGATCAAGTCAGCCCAGAGGACGCCGAATGGCTGGACACGTGGTGGCCCCTGCCCGTCGACGGCGGCCCGGATGCGCTGCCGCCCGAGCAGAGAGTGATCGCAGCCGATCCGACCGTGACGGACGGTCGGCGCTCGACCGGGTCGGGTTTCCGGGCAGCCCGGCCGGCGGAGGGATCAAGCCTGACCGCCCGGAGCCGGCCGGGCTGCCCGGAAACCTCCACAGACCTGACGCTTCGGGTAGAGATCGGGCGGACCCGGGACGAGGCGTGGGCCGCAGCGGTCAGTCACGTCGACCGAGGGTTGGCGTTGGCCGTGGACTACGGACACCTGCGCGGAAATCGGCCCTTCGGGGGATCGTTGACCGGATACCGCAGCGGACGGCAGGTGCCGCCGGCACCGGACGGATCGTGCGACGTCACCGCGCACGTCGCCATGGACTCGGTCGCCTCTGCCGGCGAGCGGGTCGCCCGGTGTGCGTACCTCCTCGAATCGCAGCGGGCGGGGCTGGGCGCGCTCGGGGCCGACGGCGGCCGGCCACCGCTGGCCCTGGCCGTCCGTGACCCGGCCGGGTACGTGCGGGCGCTGGCCGAGGCGTCGGCGGCGGCCGAGCTGACCGACCCGACCGGTCTCGGCGGGCACTGGTGGCTGTGGCAGCCGGTTGGCCTGCCGGACGACCGGCCGCTGCCGGGTCGGTCCGCGCCGGCCGACTTCCGGCAGCGGTGAGGCGACTGCCCGGCGCCGCCGCGCCCGCATGAGGGCCGGCGTCCATGGCACGATGACGGGCATGACCACGGGCGACCTGCGCGAGCTGACCGTCGGCACCGGCGCCGGGCTGGTGGCGGGCACCGGTGGAGAGCAACTCGGCACGGACATGGTGCTCAACATCGGGCCGCAACACCCCTCCACGCACGGCGTGCTGCGACTCAAGCTCGTGTTGGACGGCGAACGGGTGGTCGCCGCCGAACCGATCGTCGGGTACATGCACCGGGGCGCGGAGAAGCTGTTCGAGGTACGCGACTACCGGCAGATCATCGTGCTGGCCAACCGGCACGACTGGCTCTCCGCGTTCGCCAACGAGCTGGGCGTGGTGCTCGCCGTGGAACGGCTGATGGGCATGGAGGTGCCGGAGCGGGCCACCTGGCTGCGGATGGCCCTGGCCGAGTTGAACCGGGTGCTCAACCATCTGATGTTCCTCGGCTCGTACCCGCTCGAGATCGGCGCGATCACCCCGATGTTCTACGCCTTCCGGGAACGGGAAACGCTGCAGGCGGTGATGGAGGAGGTCTCCGGCGGGCGCATCCACTACATGTTCAACCGGGTCGGCGGCCTGAAGGAGGAGGTCCCGTCAGGGTGGACCGGCCGGGCCCGGGCCGCCATCGGCGAGGTGCGCCGCCGGATGCCCGACCTGGACAACCTGATCCGGCGCAACGAAATCTTCCTGGCCCGTACGGTCGGGGTCGGGGTGCTCTCCGCCGCCGACGCCGCCGCGTTCGGCGCCTCCGGCCCGGTCGCCCGGGCTTCCGGGCTGGACCTGGACCTGCGCCGCGACGAGCCGTATCTGGCCTACGACCAGCTCGACGTGCCGGTGGTCACCCGCACCACCGGCGACTGCCACGCCCGGTTCGAGGTGCTGCTCGACCAGGTGTACGCCTCGCTCGACCTGGCGGAGCAGTGCCTGGACCGGGTCGACCGGCTCACCGGGCCGATCAACACCCGGCTGCCGAAGGTGCTCAAGGCCCCCGAGGGGCACACGTACGCCTGGACGGAGAATCCGCTCGGCATCAACGGCTACTACCTGGTGTCCCGGGGCGAGAAGACGCCGTGGCGACTCAAGCTGCGCACCGCGTCGTACGCGAACGTGCAGGCACTGGCCACACTGTTGCCCGGCTGCCTGGTGCCGGATCTGATCGCCATCCTCGGTTCGATGTTCTTCGTGGTCGGCGACATCGACAAGTGACCCGACGGGTCGGATGCTTTGCCCGGTTTGCCGTGACCAGGCCGGGTCAGCGCCAGCGGTTCCGGGCGCCGTCGTGGCCCGAATGGCCGTAGCCGGACTCCTCGGCGTGGTGCCGGCGGCCGTACGGCTCGTGCTCCGGACGCGGGCCCCGCGCCGCCTCGGATGGCGGGTACCCACGGACCGGCGGCTCCGGTGGATAGCCGCGCGCCGGCTCCGGCGAGTACCCGTACGTCGGTTCGGGCTGGTACTCGCGCGCCGGCTCCGGCTGATACCCACGTTGGCGGGGTGGCCGCCACTCCGGCGGCACCGGCACCCCACCGGCGGGCAGCGCCGGGCGGTGCTCCGGCTCGCCCCAGCCTTCACGCCAACCCTCGTCGCCTTCGGCGGCGCGCCGTGGCTCGTCGCGGCGCACGCTCGCCCAGCGGTCCGCCACCCGGTACTCGGTGCCGGTGGGGTCGGCGTGCACCTCGGCGCGGCGTTCACCGACGCGCAGCTCGCGCCCCTGATCATCGTCGCGTACCGCCGCCCACCGGTCGCCGGCCCGCATTTGTGCCCAGTACTCGCCGCTGTCGTCCGGCCGCTGCCGCCGACCGGGCGAAGCCGGTTCGGCCGGGGCGTCCCACTGCTGTCCGCCGTCATCCCAGCCCGGCTCGTCGCGCGGCGCTCCCCAGTCACGGTCGTCCCGGTGTGCCGCGCGATCATCGCGGTAGGCGTCATGGTCATCCCGCGGCGCGGACCAGGTCTCGCGCTGGCCGGGCCAGGGGCGCTCGCTCCGGGAGTCCGACCGCGGTGCCGCGTAGCCGCCGTAACGCGAGCCGGACTCGCCCACCCCACCGTCCACGATGGTTTGCCGGGTGGTCACGTGCACGGTTTCGGTGTGCCGCACCACGCCGAGCGGACGTGGTGCCGGGTCGCCCGAGCGGTTGTCCTGCTCTGGGCGGCCGCCCGAGCCGTAGACCCCGGCGGAGCCGCTGACCGGTCGATCACCGGCATGGCCCGTGGGCGGACGGCCAGCGGCGTACCCGATGCCCGGTTGCTCATCCTCGTATTCGCCGCCCGGGCCGGCTCCGTGGCCACCGGCCGGGGCGGCAGCGTACACCCCGGCCGGCCCGGCGGGTCGCTCGGCGTAGCCCGGCGGCGTCTCCGGCTCCGGTGCCGCCACCCGGGCGCGGCCCGCACCGGGCGATTCGCCACCGGCAACCGGACCGGCTCCGCCGGCGTCGACCTGGCGCCGCAGCCCGGCCAGCGCCTCCTGAACCCGTTGAGCCTCATCAAGTGCCTGGTTGCCGCGCTGGGCGGCGGCGACAATCTCACCGCGCAGTTCCCGCCGCAGCTCGTCGAGCTCCTCCCGCAGCTCATCGGCGTGGCCGGCCCCGCCCTCGGTGCGCAGCGCGATGGAGAGCCCGATCAACACCACGGCCATGATCGCCAGCACCGCAGCGAACCGCAACGGACCGTTGCCTTCGGCGACCAGCAGGATCAGCGCCGCCACCGGAGCCAGGGCCACACCGCCCCAGAAGAGCGCGGTGAGTAGTCGCTTGCTGCGCGGATCGGCGGGTACCGGGGCGGGCATGGGTCCGCAGCCTACCGAGAGTTGAGGTGGCTGGGAACGGTCCCGCGGCAGGTGATGAAAAAGAGTTTGGCGGTCTTTCGGAGCAGGCACTCCGACCAGCTATGACGTGGCGCCCCCGGGCAACTCGGCCGGGGGCGCCATCGACTCAGCTCTGTGCGTACGCCGCGTCGGTGGAGAAGACCAGCCCGACGCTGATCTCCCCGTTGCGCAGGCCGGTCTTGGTCAGTGGACCGCCCTGGTCGAGCGAGGAAAAAGAGCCCACTTCGAGCCCGTAGGTCTGCTCCAGGCCCGGCTTGCAGAACGGACGCTGCTGGCACTCCGGCGGGCCGCCCAGCACGGTCGCCGTGCCCGAGCACTTCTCGGCCAGCTCGGACAGTGTCCGCACGCCGTACTTCTCGGCGAACTCCTCGGTCACGGCGAAGGCGTTCTGGCTCTGCGCGGCGGCCGGCGCGCCGAAGGTCAGACCCACCTTCTCGCCGAGGCCGCGCAGCGCGGTGACGGTGGCGTCCACGTCGGACGAGGAAACCGGCTGGCCGCCGCTGTTCACCTTGCCGTTGAGGAACTCGGCCAGGGTGGCCGCGTACTCCGGGACGACCTGGATCTCGCCCTTCTCCAGCGCCGGCTCGTACAGCTCGCGGTTGCCGATCTGCTGGACGGTGACCTGGTAACCGGCGGCGGTCAGCTGGATCTTGTAAAGCTCGGCGATGATCTCGCTCTCTGTGAAGTTCCCGGCCCCGACGGTGAGCCGCCCGCCCGGCCCTCGCTCGACACCATCGGTGAGCCCGTTGGCGGTGGCGAACTCCTGCGCCGCCGCCTGGGCGCTCTTCCGGTCCTCGTCGACCGCCTTGTTGAGCAGCACGAGCTTCGGGGTGTCGAGCACGGCGGAGACCTTGTCGAGCGCCGCGATGAGCTGCGGCGTGACCACCTTGCTGTGGATCGCCGCGATCACGTTGTCGGCATGCTGCAGAGCCTTGTCGTCCTCGAGCGCGACGAGCTGCTGCCCGGCCACCGGGGCGCACCCCGCACCGGAAGCGGCCTGTCGCGGTGCCTCCGTGCCGGAGGAACCGGCCTCGCCACACCCGGCCAGCACACTTGCTGCGGCGATGGCACCGACGAGGCCGATGGACAGTCTTCTACCTGGGTGCATGAGCCCGCCTTCCGTGTCCCGGCGCGACCCGTCCGGGCCGGCCGCGTGTCCGACGGGCGATGCCCGTTCCGGCTGCCCGCGGCTTCCACCCAACATCGTGCCGGCGGCCACCGACAACTTTCTGCCGGAATTCGTCACCGGACCGTCACCATCCGGCCGGCCGCACCGCCCACCCTCTCGTGCCGGCGGCCAACCATGGCCGGCGTGTCCGATCGGGTCAGGATCCGGTGATCGCGTCCACGGCGCGGCGGCCGGCACCGCGTCGGGCCCGGCGCAGCTGACGAGGGGTGACCAGCCGCTCGACGAACGCGAAGAGCAGCTCCACACTGAGGGCGAGCCCGGCGACCAGCAGCCCGCCGGCGAGGATCTGACCACCGCCCACGGCGATGCTCAGACCGAAGCCCAGTCGGATGATCTCGCCCAGGCCGCCGCCGTTGACGAAGGTCGCCAGCGCCGCCGTGGCGACCACCTGGACCGCCGCGGTGCGGAAGCCGGCGGCCAGGTAGGGCACGGCGAGCGGCAACTCGACCCGCCGCAGCACCTGCGTCCCGGTCATGCCCATGCCCCGGGCCGCGTCCCGAATCTCCGGGTCGACCTGCCGCACTCCGGTGTACGCGTTCGCCAGTAGCGGTGGCACCGCGAACACCGCCAGCGCGACCACCACGGCCGGGCGGCCGAAGCCGAGAAACGTCAGCGGGAGGATGGTCAGCAGGGCCAGCGTGGGCACCGCCAGGGTGAGGTTGGAAACGAGCACGACCAACCCGCCCCCGCGCCCGGCGTGGCCGAGCCAGAGGCCGAGCGGCCAGGCCACCAGGCAGCCGAGCAGCACCGCGGCGGCCGAGATGCTCACATGTTCGCCGATCCGATCCAGGATGCCGCCCGGGTTCGTCCAGTTCAGCGGATCGTTGAGCCAGAGCAGCGCCTGTCGTACCGGATTCATCGCGGCCTCCGACGGCTGGCGCCGCGCTGACCGCCGCCTGTCCTGCCGCTCATCCGGCCCGCCCGCGCAGCCACGGGGTGAGCAGCCGGCCGACGCCGACCAGGAGCAGGTCGAGCACCAGGGCCAGCAGTACGCAGAGCAGTGTCCCGGTCATGATCTGCGACTTGTAGAAGTTGTTCTGGAAACCGGCGAAGATGATCTGCCCAAGCCCTCCGCGCCCGATCACCACCCCGACCGTGACCAGCGCCACCGTCGAGACCGTTGCCAGTCGCAGGCCGGTGAGGATGCCGGGCAGGGCCAGCGGAAGTTCCACCCGCAGCAGCCGGCCCCAGCGGCCATACCCCATCCCCTCGGCCGCCTCCCGAACCTCGGCGGGCACCTGGTTGAGCCCCGCGACGGTGTTCCGCACGATCACCAGCAGCGCGTACAGCACCACGACGCTGAGCACGGTCGCGACGCCGATGCCCAGGTAGGGCGCGATGAACGCGAACAGGGCCAGGGAGGGGACCGTGTAGAGCAGCCCGGTGAGTGCGAGAATCGGCCCGGTGAGCGGCCGGTACCAGTACGCAAGCACGGCCAGCGGAACGGCGACCAGCGCGGCGATCAACACCGCCCGCAGGGTCAGCGTGGTGTGGTCACGCAGCGCCGCCACCACCGTGTCAGAGTTGTCCCGCAGGTACTGCCAGGAAAACCACGGGTTACCCGGGTCGGCCCGGTAACTCAGGCGGAAGGACACACGTGGACGGTACCCCGGCCGCCGACGATGGTCGGCGCGCAGCCTCGATCACCCTCGACGGCATCGGCAAGCGTTACCCGGACGGCACCGAGGCGGTCCGCGACCTCAGCCTGCACGTCGACGCGGGCGAACTGGTCGTGCTGATCGGCCCATCCGGCTGCGGTAAGTCGACCGTGTTGCGGATGGTGAACCGGCTGATCGAACCGACCAGCGGCCGGATCCTGCTCGGGGACGCCGACGTCACCCGGGTCGACCCGGTGCGACTGCGGCGGCAGATCGGCTACGTGATCCAGAACGTCGGGCTGTTCCCCCACCAGACAGTGGCCGCGAACGTCGCCACGGTGCCCCGCCTGCTCGGCTGGTCCGCCGATCGCGCCCGGCATCGCGTCGGGGAGTTGCTGGAGTTGGTCGGCCTCGATCCGGGGCAGTTCGGCCGGCGCTACCCGCACGAGCTCTCCGGCGGCCAGCGGCAGCGGGTCGGCGTGGCCCGGGCACTCGCCGCCGATCCGGTGGTGCTGCTGATGGACGAGCCGTTCTCCGCCGTCGATCCGATCGTGCGTGCCCGCCTTCAGGAGGAGTTCCTGCGCTTGCAGGCCGAGGTGCGCAAGACCATCGTGCTGGTCACCCACGACCTGGACGAGGCCGTCCGGCTCGGCGACCGGATCGCGGTGCTCTCCGAGGGCGGCCGGCTGGAACAGTACGACACCCCGGCGGCCCTGCTCGGTGCCCCCGCCACCCCCTTCGCCCGCGAGTTCGTCGGCGCCGACCGGGGCATCCGTCGGCTCGCGGTCACCCCGGTCACCCGGGAGGTACTCGAACCGCTGCCCGCCGACGGCGGCGCGGAACTGCCGGCGGTGTCGCTGGGCGGCTCGGCGTACGACGCGTTGGCCGTGCTGCTCACCTCGCCCACCGGTCACGCCGTGGTCACCGCGGAGGGCCAGCCGGTCGGGTTGCTCCGCCGGGAACGCGTCCTGGCGCTGGCCGAGCCACCCGTCTGAGCAGCCGGCGAATCAGCGGCGTCCCCGGTAGCCACCCAGGGTCGCGATACCGATGATCCAGCCGGTGAAGAGCCCGTACGCCGCACCGTCGCCAGCGGCCTGGAAGGCGCCGAGCAGCGACGGGTTGGTCCGGATCAGTGCGGTGAGCAGGGCCGCGAAGGCTCCCGCGAAGACGTACGCCGCCCAGCCGGCGAAGAACTGGCTGAGGGTGCCCCGGGCGCGGGCGAGTTGGAAGCCCGGAAGGAGATACAGGAAGACGAAGGTCAGGACCACCACGAGGATCGCCTTCAGATCCGCGGCGAAGATCTCCTGGATCGAGTCGGACGAGTCGAATCGCCAGGCCGGCCAGGCGAGCAGTCTCAGGAACCACCCGCTGGCGCTGTCCGGATCGGTGTTGTTCCTGGCCCAGTCGGCGTACCACGGGCTGCCGAAGACCAGGACGAGGATGAGCGCGGCGAGCGTGCCGGCGCCCGGTGCGGACTTGTAACGATTGGTGAGAGCCATGGCCCCGCTAGTTCCCAGCGGATCGACATGGGCAAACGCGTTGTGCGATTTATGGTGCTACGTCGGGCGTCGCAGTCAGTGCCGCATCAGGTAGTCGATGAAGGCGGCCCGCAGCAGCGGGGCGGACTCCTCGTAGCCGTGACCGGTCATCTCCCGCCACAACGCGACCGCCTCGTCGATCGTCGGTCCGACCGAGTTCGGGGCCCCGTCGAGCGCGGCGGCCTCGTCGGCGTTCGGCAGGTGACGCAGCACCGACCAGAAGAACCCCACGTCACGGTTTTCCCGGGCCAACGCGAACGCCCGCTCGCGTAGCTCCTCCGTGGAAAGGACGTCCAGTTCCTCGAAGGACCGGCCCCCGGAAATCGATGATGCGTCGGTCATGCGCCGAGCCTAACCGGCGAGATCAGCCCGGCTCGCCGACGACGCACCGGCGGCGAGCCAACCGTCACCGGTCGTCGGCGTCCCAGGTCCGTGATCCGGTCTCCCACCGACGGGTGCACCACGGATCGGCCGCGCCGCCGGTCGGCTGGCTGGGCAGAACGGGCGGCCAGTCGCCGACCGGCTCCGATCGTGGCAACGCCCACCCGCCGGCGTTCGCCGCGTCGCCGTCCGGTGGCGGCGCCGGCCGCACCGTCCGTCCCGGCGCCGGTCGGCCGTACGTCTCCACGAGCCGGGTGACGACCAGCCCGGCGGCAAGTGCCACACCACCGACCGCCCAGCGGCTCACCGTCCAGCCACGCAGCTGTGCGTACGCGAAGAACAGGCCGATCGCGCCGGCCGCCAGGAGCGTGCCGAACACGCCGCCCCGCAGACCGAAGGCGCTGGTGCCGGCGAGCAGGGCGGCGCCTACCGCCAGCACCGTCCAGTCGAGCCCGGCGGCCGGCGCCACCGCGCCGTCGGCCGAAGCGACGAGCGCACCCGCGAGCATCGCCAGCACAGTGGAGCAGACGTACGCGCCGGTGGTGACGACGGCCGCCGCCACCCCACGCCGCCGTGCCGGGTCGGCGATCGGACGGAATCGACCGACCAGCCGACGAATCGGCCCCATCGCCCCGAACAACCCACCGATGACCGCGATCGCGGCGAACCCGACGAAGAGCTGCCCGGCGATGCTGCGCGGATCGTGGTCCCCCTGCACGAGCACCGGCGCGGAACGCTGCTCGACGTAGACGACGACCCCGACCGCGCCGCCCAGGCTGGCCGCCCAGCCCGGCACGTGCAGCACCACGACGACCAGCCCCAGCAGCAGCCCACCGCCCGCAGCGACCACGGCGGCCGTACCGACGGCGACGAGCAGACCCCGGTCGCTCTGCTCGGCGAAGTGCAGCCCGGCCGCGACCGCCACCGGCCCGATCGCGAGATTCACCGCGGCGGTACGCAGACTCAGCCCGGCGGCCATCGCCAACAGGCCGAGACCGACCACGTCGATGATGAGGGCGCGGAGCCCACTGCCCCGCAACGTCGCCGGATTCTCCTGCCAGACCAGATACATCAGGGCACCGAACCCGAGCAGCAGAAGCGTCTCCCAGAGCACATGGACACCGAACCGATCCCGGCCCGGCTCGCCGTCCTGCAAGTCGTCGACGAGCGTGGTGTCCGCCACATCGCCGGGCACCGCGGAGGTCGGCTCCGGCGGGCCTTTCCGGCCCGATTCGTCGTAGCCCATGATTCCTGCCTCCCAGCGGCCGCCCCGGACAGCACCGACGTGCGGGCGGACCGCGGCGGCCGTCGCCTTCCGGTCGCAGGCACCGTACCCACGCTTCCGGCCGGGCCGTAACCCCCTGGAAGTGGGTGTCGGACGCCTACCGCCGGCCCGGGCGGGTTTCCCGGTCGTCGGGCTCGTGCTCGTCCTCCGGCCGCTCCGGGACTCGGCACGACCGCTCCAGCCAGAGCGCGGCGGCGACCAGGGCGACCGAGGCCAGCACGCCGGCGAGGGCGGCGGGGCGGTCCTCGCCGGCGGCCCGCGTGGTCTGCACGAACAACCAGCCGGTCAGCCCCGCGTAGAAGCCGGCGAAGATTGCCCCGACCAGGGCGGACGCCTTGGCCAGCACGACGAAGCGGGCCACCATCAGCGGGTTCACGGGGTCACGACCGGGCCGACGTTCGATCCGCCCTCGGGTGTTGATCGCGGCGTACGCCTCCAGCACCGCGAGGCCGGCCAGGGTGACCACCGGAAGCCACGGCAGCGGGGGCAGCTGGTTGTAGTAGAAACTGCTGATCAGCAACCAGGCGGCCGCCGCGGCGGCCAGGGCGGTCACCACCAGGGTCGAGATGCGGGTCGGTCCCATCCGCGGCCCGTCGGGAGGTGGGGACTGCGTCATGCTCCCGACTCTAACGGCAGATCCGGTCGCGGGCGCAGTTCCGTGACCTCGGCGGCGGCCGGGCCGGAGGTCAGCAGGTCGGTCAGCCAACCATGCCCCGGCAGCTGAGCGTAGGGTTGGATGTCGATCCACGGCCGGAGCACGAAGGCACGCAGATGCGCCCGCGGATGCGGCAGGATCAACTCCGGGTCGTCGCTGAGCACCGGCCGGTCGTCCTCGGTCCACACCGCGACGACATCAACGTCGAGCGTGCGGGGCCCGAACCGCCGTCGCGGGTCCCGGACCCGGCCCGCGGCCTGCTCCGCCGCCCGGGCCAACGCCAACCAGTCGTACGGGCCGGCCGCCGGGTCCGCGGCCAACAGCACCGCGTTCAGGTACGCCGGCTGCTCGGTGTCGCCCCACGGCGGGGTCTCGTACACCCCCGAGACCACCAGCACGCTGTCACCGAACGCCGCCAGGGCGGTACGCAGGTGACCGAGCCGGTCGCCGAGGTTGCTGCCGAGAGAGAGCACGGCGCGGGTCATCGGGTCCGCGTCCGACGCATCGTGACGGCGACGTCGGTGAAGGCGTGCGCAACCGGTGCCTCGGGTTTGTGCACGGTGACCGTCGCGCCGGACACCCGGGGATCGGCCAGGCAGACCTCGATCAGCCGATCGGCGAGGGTCTCGATCAGATTCACCGGCTCGCCGGTGACCACCGCGACCAGACGGTCGGCCAGTTCGCCGTAGTGCACGGTGTCGGCCACGTCATCGGACCGGGCGGCCGAGGTGAGATCCAACTCCAGTACGGCGTCCACGACGAACTCCTGCCCCCGGGCGCGTTCGAAGTCGTACACCCCGTGCCGGCCGTGCGCCCGCAGGCCGGTCAGCTCGATCCGATCGGTCACCGCCGTACCCCCCGGTCAGTCCGTTGATCTGCGGGGCCGGGTGCGACGCCGACGGCCACGGCGTCCGGCGCGATTGCCCCGACCTGCCTGGCAGCGGGCGGCCAGGCCAGCTGCGGGCGGCCGGTGGCCTGCCAGACGGCGAGCGCGTCGGCGGTCGCGCGCACGTCGTGCACGCGCACCCCCCAGGCGCCGGCGGCAACGGCGAGCAGGCTGGTGGCGACGGTGGCCGCTTCCCGCCCGCCGATGGGACGCGGCGTGCCGTCGGGCCCGGCCAGCAGCAGACCGAGGTACGACTTGCGGCTCGCCCCGAACAGCAGCGGGTAGCCCAGCTCCAGCAGTTCGGGGAGCCGGGCGCTGAGCTGCCAGTTGTGTGCCGCCGTCTTGGCGAAGCCGAGACCCGGGTCGATGACGATGCGGTCCGCGGCCACCCCGGCGGCGAGCGCCGCCTCCACCCGCTGATCGAGTTCGGCACGTACGTCGGCGACCACATCGCGGTAGCTGGCCAGCTCGCTCATCTGCCGGGAGTGGCCCCGCCAGTGCATCAGCACCCAGGGACAGCCGGCGTCCCGGACGACCCGGGCCATGTGCGGATCGGCCAGGCCGCCGGAGACGTCGTTGACCACGACCGCGCCGGCCGCGAGGGCCGCCTCGGCGACCCGGGCGCGAGTGGTGTCGATGCTGACCGGCACGCCGGCCGCGGTCAGCTCCCGGATCACCGGCAGCACCCGGGCAGTTTCGGTCTCGGCGTCGACGCGATCGGCGCCGGGGCGGGTCGACTCTCCACCCACATCCACCAACCCGGCTCCGTCGGCACGCAGCCGCACTCCGTGTGCGACGGCGGCATCGACGTCGGCGTAGCGTCCGCCATCGGAGAACGAATCGGGCGTGACGTTCAGGACGCCCATCACCACCGGGGCCGGGGCCCGTACCAGATCGGTCACGACTAGACGGTACCGGTCCCCTCGACCACGTCGGGCAGCCCGGGTCGAAGGCCCTGACATGCGATTTGGAACAGGTGTACGATCGGTCGTCCGGGTCGAATCGGGCAGCCTCTTCGCGGCTTGTCGCAAAGGAGGGCGGCCCGTACGCTGTGGAATTGCCCGGCATCGAGATGGTGACGCGGTCAAGGAGGGCCGAAGCGGGAGAATTCGCCCAGAAATCGCCACCTTCCGTGGCGAGCGACGCACGCAGGGTCTTGGCCACTGCAGGCGTGCGCATCAATCCCGTCAGGCTTACCTACTGCACCACCGCGGCGCCGCCGGCCGCGACTTGGGGAGGTTCCAGTGATCGCCATCGAGCTGATGGAAACGGCGTCCACCAACGCCCTCCACCTGCTCTCCTCCGTGGCGTCGTCGATCCCGCTCGCCGCCGAAGAGCCGAAGGGGATCAACACAGAGGGCGTCGTCACCTTCTTCGCCAGCAAGATCGCACCGATCCTACTGGCCGTGCTGGGCGTCATCTTCATCGGCCGTGCCAGCCGGGGCGAGATCTCCAAGGTGCTGACCAGCTCCGCCATCGCGATCGTCGGGTTGGCCTTCATCGCCGGGGCAGCCACCCTCTTCTTCATCGGTGACTTCCTGATCAACCTGATCTTCCAGTAGGCGCGGGCACGAGATGCGGCTACGCACCGACGACGACATCTACCGGGCCCGCCTGGTCTACCTCGGGCCGCCCGGCTACACCCTTCCGGTCCACCTGCCGTACGCCCAGTACGGCCTGTTCATCCTGCTTGTTCCCCTCTACATGTTCATCCATTGGCTGTTCACGCTGCAGGTCGAGTTCTTCCCCGCGTGGGAGATCGCCCTCGCCATCGTGACCACCTCGTTCGTCTTCCGGTACGTCGACCCTGATCGGCCGGCGCGCATGGTGATCCGTACCGCGCTGACCGACTGGCGACGCACCCGGGAGCCGGCCGCCGAGCAGCGCGATCCGCGCCTGGTCGGCAGCGGGATCAGGATCCGGGAGGAACTGGCATGACCGGCTGCACGCCGTACGGGCCGCCCAAGAGGTCGTCGGTAGACCTCGGGGAGCACGGCCGCCCCACACCGTCGGCGGATGCGGGCAGGGCGATCGCATGAGCCCCTCCCCTACGCCGGGATCTCCGGCCGGACGCCCGGCCGCACCACGCGGTCACCGTGCGCGTTCGTTCGACTACCCCCAATCCGGTGAGCTCGACGACGCCACCCTGGATCCGGCCCTCGCCACCACCCCTGGGCACGGCAGCGTCGGTGTCTTCCAGGCACCCCGTCCGGCATCGCGCCGAGCGGCGACGGCCGAGTCCGCGCCGGTCTCCCCGTCCACCCGCGACGGTGCCGACATCGACTCACCCTTCCTGGACCTGTTCGGTGGGGCGTACGCCCGCTCGGCTTCCGCCAACCGGACCAACGGTCCTACCCGCGCCCTGCCTCAGCAGGCGGGCCCCGCCGGGCCGGCACCGCCGGCCCGGCGGCCAGCACCGCCTGCGGTGCCCGCGCAGCCCGTTCCGGCGTCCGCGGCATCAGCCGGCCGGCGGGTGGACGACGCCGGCACGGTCGTCGGCCCGGGCGCTCCGCCCTCGTTCCGGGTGCCATCCCCGCCCCCCGCGCCGACGCCGGTGCCGGCCAGCGACCGGCGGCCGGACGCCGGCCCGCCCGCCAAGGCCCCGGACGGCACAGGTGCCCGGGCGGCCGGCATCCCAGCTCGGACCGCTGAACCGGCCGCCCGTGCCGCCACCCCACCCCGGCAGCGTTCGGTCGACCGCCGCGACCGACCCGTCAAACCCACCCGGGTCCGGCCGCCGAAAATCAAGTTCGGGGATCGTGACCCGGCGGTCGAGTTGGCCATCACCGAGATCGCGGGCCATCTGACCTTCACCCCCAACACCGTCACCGCCTGGTACTGGCTGCCCGAGGTCCGCTGGGCCTTCCGGCCGGACGCGGAACGCGAGGCGCTGCTCTCGGCGATCTCCGAGCAGTACGCCGGCCTGGCGGGCTTTCGGTTGCACCTGCGCCGCACCACCCGGCCCTTCCCGGCCGACGAGTGGGCCCGCACCATCGACGCCAACACCGCCGCACCGCTGCCGGACGTGCCGGGCACGACCGGCTGGGCCGACCACCTCGTGGCCGCACAGCGGCACCTGCTCTCGGTCAACCACGCAGAGGGCCAGACCTATCTCGGCGTCACCTTTGCCCGCCGCTCGCTCGGCGACTCGCTCACCGAACGGGTGCTACGCACCTTCGGACGGGGCGTCGCCGAGGGCGAGCGGCGCAAGCTGGGCCGCACCGTCGAGCAGTTCGACGAGGTGTTGGGCGCGTTCGGCATGCGTGGGCGACGGGTCACCGCACAGGAACTGGAATGGCTGCTCTACCGGTCGGTGGCGCTCTGCATGGCGCCCCCCGGCGCACTCTCGCCCATCACCGACGGGCGCTGGGAACGCGGCGACCTGCTCGCCCTCACCGAGCAGGTGGAACGCTACCGCACCCCGTACGGCTCGACGGTGAAGCTGGTCAACCGGATGACCGGCGAGGAACGGCACGTGGCGGTGCTCGCCGTGGGCCGGATGGAGCCGTTGGAGATCCCCGAACGCCACGAGCCGTGGCTGCACTTCCACGAGCGGCTGCCGTGGCCGATGGAACTCTCCACCCGGGTCGACATCCTGGGCTCCGGTGACTCCTTCCGCAACCTCGAACACCGACTGAGGATGATCCGGTCGCAGCAGCTCGACTACGCCGAGCACGGCATCGACGCCCCACCCGAGCTGGAGCGGTTGGCCAAGCGGGCACTGGTGATCGGCGACGAGATGACCACGGGCCTGCCGGTCGACTCTGCCCGCGCACACGGCTGGCACCGGATCGCGGTGGGTGGGCGTACCCGGGAGGAGTGCCTGGAACGGGCCCGCCGGCTTATTCAGCTGTACTCTCGCGAGCTGCGCATTTCGCTGCAACATCCGAAGAACCAGGACTGGTTGGCTCGGGAGTTCATTCCGGGCGAGCCGATCGCCAACACCGGCTACGTCCGGCGGATGCCGGTCCCCCTGTTGGCAGCGGCGCTACCGCAGGCCGCATCCACGGTCGGGGACCGCCGTGGCGATCTGATCGGTCGTACCGCCGGCACCTGCCGCCGCCCCGTCTTCCTCGATCTCCACTTTCCGATGGAGGTACGCGAACGCTCCGGCCTCGCGGTCTTCGTGGCCGAACCGGGCGGCGGCAAGTCGACACTGCTCGGCGCGCTGGGCTACCTGGCCGCCCGGCGCGGCGTGCAGGTGACCCTGCTCGATCCGTCCGGCCCGCTGGCCCGACTCTGCGCGATGCCGGAGCTGCGACCGTACTCCCGCGTGCTGAACCTGACCGGCTCGGAACACGGCACCCTGGCGCCGTACTCGCTGATCCCCACGCCACTGCGCAGCGAGTTCGTAGCGGGTGCCGCCGGCGACCGCGAGTTCGAGATCGCCGTCTCCAACGCCCGCGCCGAACGCCGGATGCTGGTCCAGGACATCTGCATGATGCTGGTGCCGCCCCAGGTTGCCCGCGAGGCCTCGACCGCCACCCTGTTCCGGCACGCCGTACGCCAGGTGCCCGCCGAAGAAACCTCCACCCTGGATGACGTGGTCAGCTGTCTCGGGCAACTCGACGACGACGCCGGCCGGGAACTGGCCAACCTTTTGCTGGACACCGCCGAGATGCCGCTGGCCATGCTCTTCTTCGGCCGCCCGCCGGACGGGCTGCTCGGCCCGGACGCGGCGCTGACGGTGATCACCATGGCCGGCCTCCGGCTACCCGACCTGAAGATAGAACGCGAGTACTGGTCAGCCGAGGAGTCGTTGGCCCTGCCGATGCTGCACACCGCGCATCGGCTGGCGGTCCGGCGCTGCTACGGCGGCTCCATGTCGTCTCGCAAACTGGTCGGCCTGGACGAGGCGCACTTCATGGAGGGATGGCGCTCCGGCCGCTCCTTTCTCGTCCGGCTCGCTCGCGACTCCCGCAAATGGAACCTCGCCGCGCTGGTCGCTTCGCAGAATCCCCGTGACATCCTCGGTCTCGACGTACAGAACCTGGTCTCCACCGTCTTCGTCGGCCGGATCGCCGAGGACGAGGAGATCGCCTCCGAGGCGCTTCGACTGCTGCGCGTGCCAGTGGATGACGGGTATGAAGCAACCCTCGCCACGCTCTCCACCGCCGACGCGACCTCCGCCAACCGGCTCGGCTTCCGCGAGTTCGTCATGCGCGATGTCGACGGCCGGGTGCAGAAGGTACGGGTCGACGTTTCCTACGTGGACGGTCTGTTGGATCATCTCGACACCACTCCCGCCGCCGTCGCCGCCGCCGCCGGAGTGCTGCCGACCGTGCTGCCTGACATGGAGGCGTGACATGGCGAGGGCCCGGGTACGCATCACGGCGCTTCTCCTGGCCCTCGGCGTTCTCGCCGTGGCCACGATCGGTTGGCCCGGCCTCACCAGCACACCCGCGTATGCCGCTCCGGTCGCGTACCAGGCATCCGCAGAACTCTGTACGACGCAGGAGTGGCAGGTCGACTTCCGCGCCTGCGTGACCAAGCTTCAGCAGGTGGCGGAGTCCGAGGCAACCTGCCGCAATCCTCCGACGCCGACGGCGCCGGACTCCGGCGTCGCCGGATGGTTCGCCTCCCGGCCGGAGGCCTCCAAGCTGCCCGGGCCGAAGGGCTACTACAGCGACTACGGCTACGCCGGTTACAGCTACAGCACCTACAACATCGAGGCGGGGTGCGCGACCACCCTGCTGCATCCCGACTACAAGTTCACCAACACCATCGCCAACGGGGAGTTCATGATCGCCACGGCGATCATCGGTGCCTCGAACGCCCTGCGGGAGCGCGCCTGGGACCCGGGAACCATGTGGGGTTGGGCGGATCCGCTGGTGGACCAGGCGACCAAGGCGATCTACCAGAAGGTGTTCACTGTCTTCGGCATCGTCACGCTCTGCGTGGTCGGTCTTTACCTGCTCTGGCGCTCCCGGCAGTCCGACATGAGCACGGCAATGACCACAGCGGGCTGGGCCCTCGTGGTGATGGTGGCGATCACCGCGCTGGCCGCCTGGCCGGTCAAGTCCGCCAACCTCGCCGATGGCGCCCTCGTTTCCACACTGGGGGTCGTACACGATGCGGTCGGACCGGCCTCGAAGGACGTCCCGCCCGGCCGCTGCGCGATGCCCAACCCGGACGCCTGCACCGACAAGCGCCCACCTGCGGTCCGGGCGAGCGACACCGCCACCGAGTCGATGCTTTACCGCAACTGGTTGCGTGGCGTGCTCGGTTCGGCCGACAGCGAGACCGCCCGCAAGTACGGTGCGGCCCTCTACGACGCCAAGTCGTTGTCCTGGGAGGAGGCGGAGAAGATCCGGGTCAACCCCCAGACCCGCGAGGCCACGATCAATGCCAAGAAGCAGCAGTGGATGACGGTGGCGGACCAGATCAAGCAGGAGGACCCGGAGGCCTACGAGTACCTGCAGGGCGTCCGGGACATGGACCGGGTCGGGGCCGGCTTCATCGCGGTGCTCGCCGCCCTGCTCTTCGCGATGTTCGACCTGACCGCGTCGCTGCTCGTGCTACTCGGCTTCCTGATCTTCCGATGGGCGGTGATCGCCGCGCCGATCCTGGGCACCATCGGTCTGCTCCGACCGGCCAGCGCCGGCCTGCGCCGGCTGGGCAACGCGGTGGTCGCCGCCCTCTTCAACATCGCGATCTTCGGCACCGGGTCGGCCATCTACCTCTTCGCGGTGGACCTCATCACGAGCACGCCCACCCTGCCGGGCTGGCTGCAGGTGGTGCTGGTCTGGCTGTGCGGGGTGGTGGGCTGGCTGCTGCTGCGCCCCTATCGACGGATCACCCAGCTCGGTGGTAAGGACAGCAGTGAGGCGGTCAGCTCGGCCGGTTCCTGGCATCGGCGGTTCTTTCGGGACATGCGTACTGCGGCCCGGCTCGACGTCGCCGAGCCCGGCGGCACCACCGAGCCGGGGGTGGGGCGGCGCCGGACGGTCGTGGTCGAGCAGCCGAAGGTGCGCCCGGAGGCCCGTCCGGACCCGGTACCGAGCGGCGCGCCAGCGGCGCCGAAGCGCCCGGACGGCCGGGAGACCAACGACCCGCCCGCCCCGGCGGAGGAGCAACGCCGCGAAGCCCGCCCCGTCGCGCCCCGGCCTCGTCGCCGACAGCCCGCCTCGTGGACCGAGCCGGACGTACCGGATGAAAACCCGTCCTTCGCCATCTACCGTCCCGGTTCAACCGAGCGGGCACCGGAGAAGCCGGCGCCCCGGGTTCGCTCCGAAGCCCGGTGACTGCGGTGCGGCGCGGCATCGAGTTCCTGCTCACCCGGGTGCTGCGCTCCCGGATCGGGCTGGCCGCCGGCATCGCCGTCCTGGTGCTCGGCGTGGTCGGAGCGGCCCGGCTGGTCGCCGGCCGCGGCGACCCGACGGCCGGGTTGAGCAACCGGCCAACGCAGCCGATCACCACGGTGGACCCGACCGCGGGTGACGACGGTGCGCTCTCGACCACCAGCACACCGTCGCCGGTCACCCGTCCTGGCGAGGCCACGCCCGAGCAGGTCGCGGAGCGCTTCGCGACGGCCTGGCTGGGCCGGCCCGGCCTGACCGCCGAGGACTGGCACGCGGGGCTGAGCTCCTTCTCGACCGCCACCCTCAGTGACAAGCTCACCGGTGCCGATCCGGGCGGGGTGCCGGCCAGCGAGGTGACGGACGAGGTGGTCGTGCAGGCCCGCAGCGAGGTTTTCGTGGAGGTGCTGATTCCGCTCGACACCGGGCAACTCCGGCTCGAACTGGTGGCACCCGACGGCCGGTGGCTGGTCGACGCTGTGGACTGGGAGCAGGGATGAGTAGTGACGAGAGCAGCCTCCCTCGCCGGTCGGTCCGGGTGGGCGCGCTCGCCGCCGCGCTCACGGCGGCGTTGGCGTTCCTCTGCTGTACCGGTGGCACCGGCGCGTTCTTCCTCACCGAACTGGGCGGTGACGCCGCCGAGCAGCAGCTGACCCCGGCCAGCATCGAGTGCACCGGTGACTTCGAGGTCAACATGACCGGCAGGATGCCCCGCTTCGCCCGGTACGGCGAGCGTCAGCTCCGCAACGCGGCCGTGATCATCAAGGTCGGACAGGAGATGAAGGTCCCGCCCCGGGGCTGGGTGATCGCCGTGGCGACCGCGATGCAGGAGTCGCGACTGCTCAATCTCGCCAACCGCACGGTCGCCGAGTCGCGGGACATCCCCCACGAAGGCATCGGCGCCGACCACGACTCGGTCGGCCTGTTCCAGCAACGAGCGTCGTGGGGCACCGTCGCCCAGCGGATGAATCCCGAGTACGCGTCGCGCAAGTTCTACGAAAAGCTCGTCGAGGTGTCCGGCTGGGAGAAGCTGCCGCTGACCGTGGCCGCCCAGCGGGTGCAGATCAGTGCCTTCCCGGACGCGTACGCCAAACACGAGGAACTCGCCGCCCGCATCGTCGATGCCCTGGCTGGCGGCGCCGCCCGGTCCGCCTTGATCGCCGGACAGGATGTGTGCGACGCCGCCGCGTCGGGTGAGATCGCCGCCTCCGGTTGGACCGCGCCGATTCCCGGTGGCGTGGGCTCCGGCTTCCGGACCGCCAGCCGCCCGGCGCACAACGGGGTCGACATCGCCGCCCCGAAGGGCACTCTGATCCGGGTCGCCGCGGCCGGCCGGGTCCTGGTCTCGCGGTGCGATCCGGACCGGAGGGGTCGGCACAGCTGCAACGTGGACGGCTGGCCGGGCAAGGGCGGCTGCGGTTGGTTCGTCGACGTGCTGCACGCCGGAGACATCGTCACCCGCTACTGTCACATGGTGAAGCGCCCCCGGGTCGTCGCCGGGGACACTGTGGAGGCTGGTGAGGTGATCGGCGAGGTGGGCAGCAGCGGCAACTCCTCCGGGCCGCACCTGCATTTCGAGGTGCACACCGACGGCGATCGCAGCAGCCGGAGCGCAATCGACCCGGTGCCGTTCATGCAGTCAAAGGGCGCGCCGCTGAAGGGCGCCGGGTGAGCCCAGCGACGTCATGACCGAACCGTTTCCCGATCCCTTCGCCGACCAGCCAGACTGGGCTCCGCAGCCACCTCGCCCTATCGAGGTTCTCCCGGCGGCCGGACGAGTCGAGCTGCGCGGCCGACGGGTGCTGGTCGGGCTGCCCGGCCTTGGCTGGCGGGGCGACCTGCGGGCCGATGAGCGGGTGGTGCAGAACAGCCGTACCTACGTGCCGGTCATCCCGGAACACGAGTGGTACCGCGCCGAGTCCGACCAGGTGGAGGTCTTCGCGCCTCTGGTGCCGGTGGAGCGGGTCTGGGTCGAGACGGTGGCCTCGCAGACCACCACGACGGCGGCCGACGGGGGTGGTGGTCGGCTCGTCTCGCTCGACGCGCCAACGCATCGGCCACCGACGCCGGCCTTCGAGGCCGACTCGGTCCTCGGCCGGCGGGTGGTGCACATGATCGGCTCGATCGAGCACCGTGACCTGCGAGCGGTGACCGAGACCTACTCGGGCGCGGAGGGCGACATCTGCGTACGGGTCGCACCGGAGCTGGAGTGGTACCGGTGGGCCTGGCGCGGCCAGTCACCAACCACTATGGAGGTGCCGGTCCATCTCCTGTGGGTGGAATGAGCTAATCGACCCTTGCTGCAGAACATACCCGCCAGTCGTCGCTCAACCGTGTGATGAACTTCCACGACTGCCGGTCTGTCTGCCTGATGCCATCGACCTGGGCTGTGAATGTAAGGTCGACCCGCACTTCAGCTTCTCTATCCGTCTGATCTATCTGAAGCATTCCCCACGTAACCGACATCGTGGTTCCGAATTGCTCTTGGCGGGCAAACAACTCAGACCTAAGCAGGTCAAGCTGATCCAGATCTGTTTTACCTTCGCAGACAAAAAGGTTTGCACGCACGTCGTTACGGTCCACGAGAAAGGCGCGCAGGTAGTTGTCCACTGCGACATCGGGTGCACTGCGGTCGGGGGTGGTTGCTTTGTCGTAGAGAAGGTAGCCGACCAGTCCGCCACCCAGGCACAACGCCGCGAGTGTCCCGGCGACCACGATCAGCACCGTCCGAAGCCGCCGGCGGGGTCGCTGCGGTGCTGGTGCGACCGCGGGCGGGGCCAGTTCCTCCGGCGGGGTCCGTTGCGCCGGTACGCGGGACACCTGGGAACCGGCGGGGGGCGGCACTGATTCCACCCCCTGAGGCTATCGCTTGTCAGCCATCGACCCAATGCCCCAGATTCAGCAGATCGTGACGGACCATCACCGATCGGTGAGATCCACGACAACATCGGCACAGTGCCGCCGCGCATCCCAGGGGTAGGGCGTCTGCTGGGATACCGTCGTTCCTGCCCGGCGAGTGGTGCCGACCTCGGGCGGAGGAGGTGGACACGGTGGGCGGTCCGAAGGCACGGACGTTTCGTGCCGCCGCGCTGCACCGCCGAGCCACCGCGACGGCGGCGGCAGCGGCCTCGGTCCTCGATGACATCCGCCCTGCCCCCGCCGACCAGCGTCGCCAGTACGCACTGGCCGAACGGCTGTGCACCGCAGCTGCAATTCTGGCGCCCGGCTGGGCCGGCACTGCCCTGGACGTCCTCGACCCGATCACCCGGGCGGGGGAAGGCCCACCGTCCTTCGTCCGGATCGGCGCCGCCGCACCGCTGGACGACGCCCGCTTCCCCGCCCTGGTGCCGCTGCTTGGTACCGGTCACCTGGCGGTGGACACCGACGCGCATGATCCGCGGGTCGCCGGACTGCTCCGGGCCGTACTGCTGCGGCTGCTGGCAGCGACCCCCGCGGGGGCCCTGTTGGTCCGGGTGGTGGACGCGACTGGGGCGGCCCTGGCGCCGTTTGCGGCTCTCGGCGACGCCGGGGTGCTGTCTCCACCTGCCACCGATCCCGCAGGACTGCGTTCCGCGCTGGCCGAGGCGGAGCGGTGGGTGGCCCCGGGTTCGTCCGGCCCCCGCCGGCACGACCGGTTACTGCTGCTGATGATAGCCGCGCTGCCGGACCGGACCGAGCCGACCGAGCTGGCTCGGATCGAGGCGCTCGCCGAGCAGGGGCCGGCCGCCGGGCTGCACCTGATCCTCGCGGGCGGGCTGCCGGCCGACCGGTCACCGCTGCCCAGGGCCACGACGTTGGCGATGCGCACCGGTTACGCGCTGCTGGGCGACCCGCCCGGCGCTCCCTTCGCCACCCCGGGCACCGGCGGCGGGTTGAACTCGCCGGTGTTCCTCGATCCGGATCCACCGCCCGAGTTGGTCGACGCGGTCTGCCGGCGAATCGCGGCGCAGGTCGAGGCCGGCAGCCGGCTGTCCCTGCCCGACCTTCTGCCGCCGATCGGGGAGGATCTGTGGCAGGCGGACGCCGGCGACGGGCTGAGCACCACGATCGGCGACGCCGGTGGTCGGCCGGTATCGCTCGGCTTCAGCGAACTAGCCCCGCACTGGCTGGTCAGCGGCCGGTCACCGGCCTGTCGCGCCACCTTCCTGACCACGGCGATGCTCGGTCTCGCCGCCCGGTACGGCCCGGACGAACTGTCGCTGTATCTGATCGATCTCGGCGCGGGTGAGTCCTTCGCGGAGTTTCTGCAGACCGAGCGGGACCGGTCCTGGATCCCTCAGGTCCGGGCGGCGGCGATGGCCGCTGACCGGGAGTACGTGCTCGACCTGTTCGATCAGTTGACCATCGAGGTCCACCGACGCGCGGAGGCATCCGACCGCGCCGGTGGGCAACGCTTCGCGGAGCTGAGGGCGCACCGCGGGCTGCCCCGGATCGTCTGCGTGGTGGACAACCTGCCGCTGCTTTTCGCCGAGCGGGACCGGCTGGCCGCCGACGTCGGCGCCCGGTTGGACGCGCTGGCGCGGGCCGGCCGGGCGTACGGTGTGCATCTGGTCCTGGCCGGCGACGGCGATCTGGGTCTGGGGGCCCGCGGCGACGGTGGGTACCGGGACTCGCTGCTCGGCCAGTTCCCGGTGCGGGTGGCGCTGCCGGGTGGCGGGGCAGTGTTGGAGCCGACCAACGACGCTGCGGCCGGCCTGCCGGTGGGCAGCGCGGTGGTGAACACCGCGGGCGGGCTGGGTGGCCCGCGGGGCGCGATCCGGGGCCACGAGCGGATGGTCCGCTTTCCCGATCCGCAGGACGCCCCGGAGACGGTCGAGCGGCTGCGGCAACGGCTCTGGGCGGCTCGCGCGAAGGGGTCCATGCCGCCGGTGGTCTTCGCCGGCTATGCCCGCCCGCTGCTGAACAATGATCCGCGCTACCGGGAAGCGCTCGCCGGACGGTCGTTGGCCCCGGCCGCGCTGCTCGGGCGGGCCGTGGATGTCGCGCGGAGCACCGTGGCCGTGCCGCTCGGACCAGCCGCGGGGCGGAACCTCGCCGTCCTCGGTCCACGCCCGGAGGGGACCCGGCTGTTGGCGATGGCCGCCCGAAGCACCGCAGCGCACCATCCGCCGGGCACGGCGCGGTTCCTGATCGCCGCGCCGGACGCCGAGACGCGTGCGTTGGCCGACGATCTGGCGGCAGAGCTGGCCGAACGACATCCGGTGGAGACGGTCGAGCTGGCCGGGTTGCTTGCCGGCCTGGAGACCGGTGAGCCGGCCTACCTGGTGGTGTTCGGGCTGGATGTGGCGTCGCCGGAGCAGCTGCCGCCCTCGCGGCTGCGAGCGCTGTTGTACGAGGGACCCCCGGTCGGGCAGCACGTGCTCGGCTGGTGGCGTACGGTGCCGTCGTTCGCGGCGCTGGTGGGGCCGGAGGAGACCGTCGACAAGCTGACCGCCGTGGCGGTGGCGGGCGTACCAGGCGCCCAGCTCACGCCGGTGTTCGGTCGGGCCGTGGAGTGGCGGCCCCGCCCCGACCGGATGGTGCTCTGGGACGGCCCGGATGAACGCGGCGTCGTGCTGGTGCCGTACCACGTGCCCGAGGACGGAAACGGGGACGGGGACGGGGAATCGGCATGACGCAAAGCCAGCCTCAGAGCGCCGGCGGCGTGCCGATCCAGGCCGAGAACCCGGTGGCGACCGCGTGGGCCGACTATCTGGCCGCGGCGCGCCAGCTTGACCGGGTACGCCGGGACGCGGCGACCGCCGCGAGCGAGCAGGCCCGTACGGTGCAGGCCGCCCGGGAGGAGTTGGCCGCCGTACGCACCCGATTGGCGTCGCAGGAGGCCCGGCTGCGTGAGCTGGGTGTTTCCCCGATCTCGCTGGCACCGACGCCACCGGAGCTGACCGAGGCGACCAGGTCGATGTCGGGTGGCCCATCGGCCGTGCTGGCGGCGCTGCGGGATGCTCGACGGTGGACGCAGGGCGCCGACGACACGCTCGCCGCTCGCGGTCTGCCCCGGGTGGCACATTGGCCGCCGCGGGCGCGCAATCTGCTGGTGTACGGGCCGCTGGGGCTGCTCGTTCCGCTGTTCCTAATGGCGGTGCACGTGTTCGCCGGCACCGACCCGGTCAGGGTCCTGGCGCTGGTGGTGGGGCTGCCGGCACCGGCGGTCGCATTCGGCGTGGGCTGGCTCGCGGTCGGGCGCCTGTTCCCGGCCCAGCTCGGGGACCGGGTGGACCGAACTCCCCGGTTCGGCGCGCTGGTCTGCCTGATCCCGGCGGTGGTGGCCACCACCGGGATCGTCCTGGCCATGCTCGCCGCGTGAGTCGCGGCCGCCTCACGGGCGCCCTGGATGGCGCCAGCCTCGACCAGGACCCACCTCGCCGCCCCGGCCTGTCGCCGGTCTCGCTCAGCGGGGGATGATCAGCGCCATCGCCTCGGCGCGGGACTTGGCGTCCTGTTGCAGGCTGCCCCGGACCGCCGAAGTGATCGTCTTGGCGCCCGACTTCTGGATGCCGCGCATGGCCATGCACATGTGCTCGCACTCCAGTACGACCACCACGCCGCGTGGCGTCAGCCGATCCATCAGCAGGTCGGCGATCTGGGCGGTGAGCCGCTCCTGCACCTGCGGGCGACGGGCGAAGACCTCGACCAGTCGGGCCAGCTTGGACAGGCCGGTGATCCGTCCGTCGGAACCGGGGATGTAACCGATGTGGGCGCTGCCCCGGAACGGCAGGAGGTGGTGCTCGCAGAGGCTCATCACATCGATGTCCCGGACCAGCACCAGTTCCTCGTGGTTGGCCTCGAAGGTGGTGGTGAGTACGGTGCCCGGGTCGACCCGAAGGCCGGCGAAGAGTTCGGCGTACGCCCGGGCGACCCGGGCCGGGGTCTGCTGGAGGCCGTCGCGGTCCGGGTCCTCCCCGACCGCGATCAGGATCTCGCGGACCGCCCTCTCGATTCGCGTGAGGTCCATGGTCTCCTCGACCGGTCGCCCGGTGAGCCGGCCGTTGACCAACCGGGCAGCGATGTAGTCAAGGCCGTCGTCCGGCTCGGTCGATGAGGCGGCCAGCCTCCGCTGGGAACGGCTGGCCGCCGGGTCGTTGGTGCTCAGCGTGGACCGTCCGAGTTGTTCGAGTTTGCTCCGCCGACGGTGGCCTGGGCACCGTCCGCCTCGGCCTGCACCTTGAGCGCCTCCTTCTCGGCCGGGGTGAGCACCGGCGGCTCGGTGGAGGGCTGGCGCTTGCCGAAGCCGTTGTACGGGGCCATCGGCGGGCGCTTCACCACACGGGCGCAGATGCGCGCCATGTCGGCGGTGGAGAGGGTTTCCTTCTCCATCAGCTCGAGCACGATGTTGTCCAGGACGTCCCGGTATTCGACCAGGATCTCCCAGGCCTCGTCGTGGGCCAGCTCGATCAGCGCCCGCATCTCGCTGTCGATCTCGGCGGCGACAGCGTCGGAGTAGTCCCGCTCGTGGCCCATGTTGCGGCCGAGGAACGGCTCGTCGCCGCTGGTGCCGTACTTGATTGCGCCGAGCTTGGAGCTCATTCCGTACTGCGTGATCATCGCTCGGGCCAGTTGGGTGGCCTTCTCGATGTCGTTGCCGGCGCCGGTCGTCGGCTCGTGGAAGACGAGTTCCTCGGCGGCCCGCCCGCCCAGCGCGTACGCCAGAGTGTCGACCATCTCCGCGCGGGTCTGGGTGTACTTGTCCTCGGTGGGAAGCACCAGAGTGTGGCCCAGCGAGCGGCCCCGCGACAGGATCGTCACCTTGTGCACCGGCGCGGCGTGCGGCAGCGCCCAGGCGACCAGGGCGTGCCCGCCCTCGTGGTACGCGGTGATCTTCTTTTCCTGGTCGCTCATCACCCGGGTCCGGCGCTGCGGGCCGGCGATCACCCGGTCGATCGATTCCTCCAGCGAATCGTTGCTGATGGCCCGCTGGTCCTTGCGGGCGGTCAGCAGGGCCGCCTCGTTGATCACGTTGGCCAGGTCGGCGCCGCTGAAGCCCGGTGTCCGCTTCGCCACCGAGTCGAGGTCGACGTCGGGGGCAAACGGCTTGCCCTTGGCGTGCACCCGGAGGATCGCCTTGCGGCCCTCCATGTCGGGGGCGTCGACCGGGATCTGCCGGTCGAAGCGGCCCGGGCGCAGCAGCGCCGGGTCGAGGATGTCCGGACGGTTGGTGGCGGCGATGAGAATGACGCCGCCTTTGACGTCGAAGCCGTCCATCTCGACGAGCAGCTGGTTGAGGGTCTGCTCGCGCTCGTCGTGGCCACCGCCCATACCGGCGCCGCGGTGCCGGCCGACAGCGTCGATCTCGTCGACGAAGACGATGGCGGGAGCATTCGCCTTGGCCTGTTCGAACAGGTCACGGACCCGGCTGGCGCCGACACCGACGAACATCTCCACAAAGTCCGAGCCGGAGATCGAGTAGAACGGCACTCCGGCCTCGCCGGCGACCGCCCGCGCGAGCAGGGTCTTGCCGGTGCCGGGCGGGCCGAAGAGCAGCACACCCTTCGGAATCTTGGCGCCGAGCGCCTGGTACTTCGCCGGGTTCTGCAGGAAGTCCTTGATCTCGTGCAGTTCCTCGACGGCCTCCTCGGAGCCGGCGACGTCCGCGAAGGTGGTCTTCGGCGTGTCCTTGGTGATCATCTTGGCCTTGGACTTGCCGAAGTTGAGCACCCGGGAGCCGCCGCCCTGCATCTGGGACATGAAGAACAGCAGCAGTAGCACGAGCAGGGCGATGGGGAGCAGGTTGACCAGCAGGCTGACCCAGATGCTGTCGGATGACACCTCGGTGTCGGCCGGCCCGGTGACCCGGTTGTTCGCCTTGGCGTCGAGGACCTGGTTCCAGACCTCGTCGCCAACTTCGTAGGGGAACTGGGCCTCGATCCGGTTGGTGGTGGTGTCGTCGAACTCGGCCTTCTCGGCCAGCTCGAGCTGGATCGTCTGTTCCTTGTCCTGGAAGACGACCTTCTCGATACCGCCCTTGTTGAGCTGGTCGAGCGCGACGGACGTGTCCACCCGGTGGTAGCTGGGACCACTGGTGAACAACTGGCTGAGCACGACTGCGCCGAGGATGACCAGGATGACCCAGAACACCGGTCGGCGGAAGAAACGCGTACGTTCCATGCTGTTGTCGAGCGCCGCGACGCCCGCATCCTCCTGATCGACGTCCTGACCGACTGTGGGTGTCGCCGCCGGGGCGGCTGCCGGAGCCGCCGTGCGGGCCGGCCCTGACCCCGAGGCACGAATCTGCCGCGCCACGGTCATTCGACGGTACACCGTGTGGCACGGGTGTGAGCTGACGAGCCCAGCAGTTACGCGTACGGCGAACCGGGAATCGACCGGCGTGGCCGGAAGCGCATCTCCCCACCACCGTGACCCACGGTAGCCCGGTCCGCTGAGAGCTAGCTGAACGCCGACCGATGCCGGTAGCCAGGCCGCGGCAGGTCACGAGCGGGCGTAGACCTCCGGTTTGAGCACGCCGACGTACGGCAGTTCGCGGTAGCGCTCGCCGAAGTCGAGGCCGTAACCGACGACGAACTCGGTGGGGATGTCGAAACCGACGTACTTGACCGGCACGTGCACCTTGACCGCGTCCGGCTTGCGGAACAGCGCGACCACCTCGACACTCGCCGCCGACCGGGATTCCAGATAGCGAAGCAGCCAGGAGAGGGTCAGCCCGGTGTCGACGATGTCCTCCACCACCACGACGTGCCGCCCGGCGATGTCCCGGTCGAGGTCCTTGAGGATGCGCACCACTCCCGAGGAGGTGGTGCCCTGCCCGTACGACGAGATGGCCATGAAGTCCAACTCGGCGGGCGGCCCCTGCCGCCCGAGCGCCCGGGCGAAGTCGGCCATGAACATGACCGCCCCCTTGAGCACACAGACGAGCAGCAGCCCGTCGGTGACGTGGGCGTGGTCCGCGGAGACCTGCTTGGCCAGTTCCGCGATCTTCTCGCGGATCTGCGCCTCGGAAATGATCACGTGGTCGATGTCGGCGTCGTACCAGGAGCCGTCAGCCATGACCCTAGCCTGCCGTACGCCCTGGGTGAGCCGTCGCCGGGGCCGCCTCTTTGCCGGGCGACCCCGGGACGGACCCTTCCGGCAAAGCGGACCGATCATCTCAGCATGGGCGAGATCGCCATCGACAGCCGGCCTCGGATGGCTTCCGGTCGGCCGAGTCGCGACTGTCGGCGGTCAGCCCCGCAGCCGAGGCGAGGGCAAGGAACAGGAGGAAGAGCAGAACGAACAGACGCCGCCGCCCTACGCCACCACTTCACCCGGCGGGTCGGTGCCAGCCCGCACGCCTATCGCCGCACGTTCCGCGACCGCGCCCCGGTCGGTTGATCCGGGGCCGCCGACAGCAGCCGGCCGGCGCTGCGGAACACCCGCAGCCCACCGGGCAGGTATGCCGGCCCCTGCCCCCGCCAGGCGGTGACCAGCGTGTCGAGCGCGGTGAGGTGGCGGTGGGACAGCGCGGCCGGAGCTGCGCCCAACTCGTGGGCCCAGGCTCGCAGCACCCGGGAACGGACCGCCGGAGCCAGGTCGGCGAGGACCTTGACCACCAGCCCACCCTCGGGATGCCGAGCCTCGATCAGCGCCTCGACGGCCAGTCCGTCCAGTACGAGGTTGTCCGCCGCGACCAGCCGGGCGGTGCGGGCCAGATTGTCCAGCACTCCCGGCCCGAGCGTCCGGACCAGCAGGGGCAACACGTCGTTCCGGATCCGTGACCGGGCGTACGCGGGGTCGCTGTTGTGCGGGTCCTCCCACGGCGTCAGCCCCAACGCCGCGCACGCCGCGCGAGTCTGCGCACGGTCGATCTCCAGCAGCGGCCGGAGCAGCGGCACCCCGTTCAGGTCACGGCGGCTGGGCATCCCGGCCAGCCCGCGCGGGCCGGCACCTCGGGCCAGTGCGAGCAGCACGGTCTCGGCCTGGTCGTCCCGGGTGTGCCCGGTGAGCAGGCCCGCTACGCCGTGCCGCCCGGCCACCTCGGCCAGCGCCTGGTAGCGGGCATCGCGGGCCGCCGCCTCGGGACCGCCCGGCCGGCCGGTGACGTCGACCCGAACCACCTCCACGGGCGCGAGACCGGCCTGTTCGGCCCACCGCGCCACCGCTTCGGCCCGCTGGGCCGACCCGGTCTGCAGCCCGTGATCGACGGTCACCAGGCCAGCGGCGCGGCCCACCCGTGGCGCGACGAACGCGGTGGCTGCGGCCAGGGCGAGCGAGTCGGCCCCGCCGGAGCAGGCGACCAGCACCGACCCGTACGTCGGCAGAACGGCCAGCGCGCGACGGACCGCGAGCCGGATCGCGGCGACCGGCGGGGCGAGCGGGGCCACGGGTGGCTGCTCAGCCCGCGTCCGGCACCGGGCCGACCGGCCCGTGCACCCGGGCCACCCAGGCGTCCGGTTCACTGAGCTCGGACAGCCGGGGCAGGGTCAACGGTGACTCGAAGACCCGGTTGAAACCGGCCATGCCGACTCGGTCGACCACCGCGTGCACGAACTTGCGCCCCTCCGCGTACTGCCGCATCTTGACGTCGATGCCGATCAGCCGCCGGACCGCCTTCTCCACCGGGTTGCCGGCCTCCCGGCGCCGGTTGAACCCGGCCCGGATCCGTTCCACGCTTGGGATCACCTGCGGGCCGACGCCGTCCATCACGAACTCGGCGTGCCCCTCCAGCAGGGTCATCAGCGCGGTCAACCGGTCCAGCACCGCCCGCTGCCCCGGTGTCTGCACGATGTCCAGCACGCTGGCCCGGCTCTGCGGGTTGCGGACCGCGTCGGCGAGGGTGCCCATGCCCCGGCGCAGCCGGTCCAGCAGATGCTCGCCGCCCTGCGCGGCGTCCACGAAGGCCTGCACCTCGCCGAGGAAGTACGCCCGCATCCACGGCACAGCGGTGAACTGCGTCCGGTGGGTCACCTCGTGCAGGCACACCCAGAGCCGGAAGTCGCGCGGGTCGGCGCCCAGCTTGCGCTCCACCTCGACGATGTTCGGCGCGACGAGCAGCAGTTGCCCCGGATCGGCGGAGAAGACTTCGTACTGGCCGAGCACCCGCCCGGAGAGGTACGCCAGCACAGTGCCCGCCTGCATCCCCGTGACCCGGGAGCCGACCGCCTCGGTCAACGCGCCGGGCTGCTTGTTCTCAGTGAGCCGGCCGACCAGGGGGGTGATCACCTCACGCAGGCCGGCGACGTTGGTGGCGGCCCAGTCCCGCCGGTCGACCACCCGCACCGGCGGATGCGCCACCTGCGATGTCAGCCCGGTGTATGTGGCGACGTGCCCGGCCGCCTCGTCGGTCAGCCGGCGCAGGTCGGCGACCACCTCGGTGGCCTCCGCGTACGACACCCGGGGGCCCGACTTGCCCAGTGCCCCCGCGGTCGCGACGGCCAGATCCCAGTCCACGAACTGCGCCATGCGACCCACGGTACCCGCGTCGGGACACCCTGCCCGGGTCCGCCGGTTCCCTCAGTGACAGCCACAGGTGGCGAGGGCCGCCGCGATCCGGTCGAGCGCCACCCGGGCCGGCTCCCCTCCGTCCGGCGGAACCTGGTCGGTGAGCACCGCGAAGGCCAGCAATCGTCCTTCGGTCGTGGTCACCACCCCGGCGATGGCGTGCACCCTGGTCAACGTGCCTGTCTTGGCGCGGACCGTCCCGACTCCGGCGGCCGTGCCCGGCGCCGAGCCGTAGCGGTCGCGCAGCGTGCCGGACCAGCCACCGACCGGGAGCCCGCTGAAGACGCCACCGAGTTCGGGCCGGTCCGGGCTGGCCGCGAGCGCCAGCAGTTCGGTCAGCAGCACCGGACTGACCAGGTTCGTGCGGGACAGACCGCTGCCGTCGGCGAGCCTCATGCCGTCGGTCGGCAGGCCCAGTTCGGACAGCACGTCGGTCATCGCCGCGGCGGCACCGGCGAACGAGGCGGGCTGGTCACGGGCCAGGGCGACCTGGCGGGCCAGCGCCTCGGCGACGATGTTGTCGCTCTCGCTGATCATGATGTCGACCAGCCGGATCAGCGGCGGGGAGTGCACCACGCCCAGCTCGGCGCCGGGCTCGACGGTCCCGGCCGGCGTCCCGGTCGGCGCCGCTGGAGCGGTGCCCCGCCGCACGGCGGTTTCCGGTACGCCGAGCAGGCGGGCGAAGGCCCGGCCGGCCGTGAGCTCCGGCTGGGGAACCCGCTCGGCCCACCCCTGGCCGGCCTTGGGATCCTTGCGCGCGCCGTCGAGCATCAGCGCGGTCACTGCGGCGCCGTACCCGTGGGTGGGGATGTCCTCGTCCCAGCCCGGCTCGTGCACCGGCCCGGGGTAGAGCGACGCATCGACGACGACCCGGGTCGGCGCGATCCCACCCAGTGCCGTACGCACCTGGTTGGCGAGGTCTTTCAGGCTGGCCGCCCCCGGATAGAAGCCCTTGGCACCGGCTGCCAGGGCCGGGTCCCCGCCGCCGACGATCACCACCTCACCCGGCTCTGATCCGGCCACCGCCCGGGTCGGAATCCGGTATCCGGGGCCACGCGCGGTGAGCACCGCCACCGCGGTCAGCAGCTTGGTCACCGAAGCCGGCACGGTGCCCTCACCGCCACCCCGTTCGAAAAGCGACTGCCCGGTCAGCACGTCGGCCACCGCCAGGTTGACCCGACCGCCGAGAGCGGCATCGCCGACCAGCGGGTCGAGCACGGCGCGCAGCCCTTCGGCACTGGGCATCGGCGCGCCGACGTCGGCTGTGGCCAGCACCGCGACCGGCACGGGTTCCGGCACGCCGGTGCTGGCGGGACCGGCGGATCCGTCGCCCAGCCAACGCCCCACCGGCCCGGGGCGAGCCACGACCAGCCCCACCGCGACGAGAACGAGCACCAGAACGGCGGCGAGCACCAGCGGCAGTCGCCGGCGGGAGGGAGACCGGGGCGGCTGCGCAACCGCGCCGGCGGGCGGGCCGCCGCCACCCGGTGGCTGATCGGGTGCCAGAGTTGTTCCGTCCGGCTTTGGGCGATTTCCCGCCGTCAACTCGGGCGTCGGTTCGGTGGCGCCCCGCACTGAGGCCGTGCCCCTGTGTGACGAGGCGGACGGGCCGGACGCTGGCGGTGTGAGCGGAGCCGGAGATTGCGGCCGGAGGGCTTGCGCGTCGGGCACCGGGACCCGCCCGGTCGCCGGCTTCGCCGGCGGCTGACCGGTACCCGCCTCACCGGCACCCCCGGGACGGTAGTGTGAATCTTCCCTCCCCACGACCCCCTCCTCCCCGTCTGGAACTGACCTGGGTGACACTACTTCGGTCCGAAGACTATGCGGCGGTCGGAGTCGGTGGGTGCGCATTCGCCTGTCCGGGTTGGCCGCCGGTTCCGCGTCAAGCCAGCGTGGGCGAACGAGGGAGCGTGCAGATGGATTTCGACGTCACGGTTGAGATCCCCAAGGGTCACCGCAACAAGTACGAGGTGGACCACGTGACCGGCCGGATCCGGCTGGACCGCACGCTCTTCACCTCCACCCAGTACCCGGCGGACTACGGATTCATCGAGGGCACCCTGGGCGCGGACGGCGACCCACTGGACGCCCTGGTGCTGGTACCCGAGCCGACTTTCCCAGGCTGCCTGATCCGGTGCCGCACCATCGGCATGTTCCGGATGACGGACGAGAAGGGCGGCGACGACAAGGTCCTCTGCGTCCCTTACGAGGATCCGCGACAGGAACACCTGCGTGACATTCACCACCTCGGTGAGTTCGACCGGCTGGAGATCCAGCACTTCTTCGAGGTGTACAAGGACCTGGAGCCGGGCAAGTCGGTCGAGGGAGCGACCTGGGTGGGGCGTACCGAGGCCGAGGCCGAGATCCAGGCGTCGTACCAGCGGGCCAGGGAGGCCGCGGAGCGCGGGGAATCCACGCACTGACCCGATCTGTCGACCGGCCCGGGGTTGCTAGCCGAGCAGCCCTCGGGCCCGTTCGTAGAGGCCGAGCACCGCGCAGGCGATCGGCACCACGGAAACCACCAGGACAGTGTCGGTGACATCGGCGAGCCGACCGAGGTACGGGGAGACCGGCCGGCGGGCGTACGTGATGCCGCTGGCCACCACCATCAGGGCGACCAGCAGCCCGCCGACCGCCAGGGCGAGTTGACCGGTCGGGCCGGTCTGTGCGGTGAGCACCGCGCCGAGGACGGCGTATCCGGCCGACCCGGCGAGCACCAGCGGCACCCGGTGTCGGATCGCCGCGAAGAGCCGGGCCCGCAGCAGCAGCACCGCCGAGGCCACCGCGACGAGCAGCCGGCCGGCACCGCCGCCGGTGACACCGAGAACCACCGCGGCGGCCACGGCCAGCACCCCGTGCGCGATCAGCATTCCGGTCAGCATCTCCTCGGTGCGGGTTACCGCCGCGTACACCCGTCCCCGGTCGGGCAGGTCGCGGGCCCGGTCCGGGTCGTCCGGGGCGCCGGTGGGCAGGGTGATCGGCGGCAGCGGCACCTTGCCCAGCCGAATGGCCAGCAGCGGAATCGCCCCGATCGCGAAGGGCAGCACGCAGAGCAACACGGCCGCCGTGCCGGCCGGACCGAGCAGCAGGGCACCGAGGGCGGCCGGAACACCGACCGCGCCCGTCACCACCCCCGCCACGAAGACCCGTAGCCGGGTCGCCACCCCGAGCAGCCCGAGCACCGAGACCAGCAGCAGCGCCGCTGAACCGGCCAGCAGCTCGGCCGCGCCGATCCAGCGCAGCGGGGCGAGCGGACCGACCGGGTCGCCCGAGCTGACGGCGAGCGCACCGGCCGTCGCCGCGTAGGGGAGCGCATAGCCACCGACCGTCGCTCCCGCCGGCCCGTCGCCCTGGGCGCGGGACAGCACCGTGCCGGCCAGCACGAGCAGCACTGCCACCAGGGTCGCGGCCTGCCAACCGGCCGCCTGGCCCGGTCCACCGGCGAGCAGGGCGAGCAGGCCGACGGCGAGCGGGACTGCGGCACCGCCCAGCGCGGCGGCTCGGGTGGCGTTGGGCGACCAGGCACCGCCGCGCCGCCGTGCGCCGTCGACGATAACCTCCACCACGTCGTCGTACTCCAGCTCGGGCCATTGGGCGCGGGCCGGCACCAGGTGCAGCACCTCGCCGTCGCGGACGCCCTGGGTGAGCAGGGGCTGCGCGGTCGCCAGCACGCTGCCGTCGCAGCGCCGGAGCACCCAGCCGCCGTGCCGTTCGCCATCGTCGGCGAGGCCTTCGCCCACGTGGCGCAGCACCTCGGGTAGCAGTTCGACGAGCGGAACCTGCTCTGGCAGGGCCACGTCCACCCGTCGCTGAGGGGCACTGACGGTGACCCGAGCCAGCCCGATTGTCATCGATTGATCTCCATGTCGAACGGGGGTGACGGCTGCGCGGACGGAAGGACTTTACCTACGATGAGCCAGGTTCGCGTTACCGAGCGCGGTCAGGAGGTCGAGTGTCCACTGTCGTCATCCGGCGGCCGCCGCGGCGTCCGGCACCGCAGATTCCCGCGGGTCAGCTGCCGGTCGAGGCACCGCCGGAGATTCCGGCGGGCACCGGCGGACGCTGGCACCAGATGCTGATGGTGCTGCCGATGCTCGGTGGCACGGTCGCGATGGCGATGATGTTCGGCCGGGGCGGGGGTGCCTACTCGTACGTGGTCGGTGGCATGTTCGGCCTCTCCTCGCTGGCCATGCTGGTGACCACCTGGGGCAGTGCCTCGGGCAGCCCGAAGAAGTCCGAGATGATGGCGGCCCGCCGGGAGTACCTGCGGCACCTGACGACGCTGCGACGCCAGGCTCGGCAGACTGCGATGCGGCAGCGCGTGGGCCTCTTCTACCGCCATCCGGATCCGGCGCTGCTCTGGTCGACGGTGGACAGCCACCGGGTCTGGGAGCGGCGCCCCACCGATCCGGATTTCGCCGTGGTGCGGGTCGGGGTCGGGCCGCAGACCCTGGCCACCCCGTTGGTCCCGCCGGTCACCCGCCCGCTGGAGGAGCTGGAGCCGATGACGGCCGGCGCCCTGCGCCGATTCCTCGACGCGTACTCCGTGGTGCCCGACCTGCCGGTGGCCGTGTCGCTGCGCAGCTTCGCCCGGATCTTCGTCCGGGGCACGTCGACCGGCCCTAGCGGATCGGCGGACGCACAGGCGCTTGCCCGGGCGATGCTCACCCAGCTCGCGGTGTTCCACGCCCCGGACGAGTTGCTCGTCGCCGTCTGCGCCGGGCCGGAACGACGCGGCGCCTGGGAGTGGGTCAAGTGGCTGCCGCACGCCCAGCACCCGACCCGCGGCGACGCTCTCGGTCCGGTGCGGCTGGTGACCAGTTCGGCGGTCGAGTTGGAACGCCTGCTCGACGAGGTGCTCGCCCCCCGGTCCCGGTTCAGCCCGGCCGGTCCCGCCACCGACGGGCCGCACCTGGTGATCGTCCTGGACGGCGGCGACCTCACCGGCACCAACGAACTGGCCGGGGACGGCGGCATCGACGCGGTCACCCTGATCGACCTGGGCACCCCGCCACCCCGGCTGCTCGACCGCTACGCACTGCTACTCGATCTGCGCGGCGGCCGGTTGCGGTCGCACTCGGCGGACGGACCCGCGGAGGTCGGCAGGGCCGACGCACTGGCGATCGCCGAGGCCGAGGCGGTGGCCCGCCGGTTGGCACCGCTGCGCCTGGCCGCCGCCACCAGTAGGACGGACACGACGCCCGGCATCGAGCCGGGACTGCCGGAGTTGCTCGGCATCGGCGACCCGGAAAGCTTCACTGCCGACCAGGGCTGGGCCCCGCGATCGGCGCGGGAGCGACTGCGGGTCCCCATCGGCGTCGGCGTGGACGGCGGTGCGGTCGAGCTGGATCTCAAGGAGTCGGCGCAGGACGGTATGGGCCCCCACGGGTTGCTCATCGGCGCCACCGGCTCCGGCAAGTCCGAGCTGCTGCGTACGCTGGTGCTCGGGCTGGCCGCCAGCCACTCCTCCGAGCAGCTCAACTTCGTGCTGGTCGACTTCAAGGGTGGGGCGACGTTCGCCTCCTTCGACCGGCTGCCGCACACCGCGGCGGTGATCACCAACCTGGCCGACGCGCTGCCCCTGGTCGACCGCATGGTCGACGCGATCAACGGAGAACTCGTCCGCCGGCAGGAACTGCTGCGCCGGGCCGGCAACTTTGCCAGCCTCCGCGACTACGAGCGGGCCCGGGCCGCGGGCAGCCCGTTGGCTCCACTGCCATCGCTGTTGCTGATCTGCGACGAGTTCTCCGAACTGCTGTCGGCCAAGCCCGATTTCATCGATCTGTTCGTCCAGATCGGTCGGCTGGGCCGGTCCTTGGGCGTACATCTGCTGCTGGCCTCGCAGCGGCTGGAGGAGGGTCGGCTGCGCGGCCTCGACACCCACCTGTCGTACCGGATCAGCCTGCGGACCTTCTCCGCGTTGGAGTCGCGAACGGTGCTCGGGGTGCCCGACGCGCACCAGTTGCCCCGCTCTCCGGGGCACGGCTACCTGCGCTTCGGCACCGAGCCGTTACTGCGATTCAAGACCGCCTACGTCTCCGGGCCGGTACGCCGTCGCGGCGCGGAGGCCGCCGCCGTCGGACCCGCCCGGCCTCGGTTGCTCACCTTCTCCACCCACTTCACACCCGCCCCGCCGCCTCCCGCACCCGTTGCCGAGCAGGAGGAGGAGAACCAGGAGACCCTGCTGGACATGTTGGTCGCCCGGCTTGCCGGGCAGGGACCACCGGCCCACCAGGTGTGGCTGCCGCCGCTGGACGGCGCACCTGCGCTGGACGAACTGGTCGGGCCGCTCGTGGTGGATCCGCACCGCGGGCTGACCTTCGGCAATCCGGAGCTGCACGGGGCGCTGCAGGTGCCGGTGGCCGTGGTCGACAAGCCGTACGAGCAGCGCCGCGACGTGCTCTGGCTGGCGTTGGAC
This sequence comes from Micromonospora qiuiae, assembly GCF_016863555.1. Taxonomy (GTDB): domain Bacteria; phylum Actinomycetota; class Actinomycetes; order Mycobacteriales; family Micromonosporaceae; genus Micromonospora; species Micromonospora qiuiae. The sequence continues at coordinate 47,741 of NZ_BOPC01000044.1, forward strand.
GGCGCGGCGGGCCACGTCGCGGTCGTCGGCGGTACGCAGAGCGGCAAGTCCACCGCGCTCCGCACGATGATCTGCTCGTTGGCGCTCACCCACACCGCGGCCGAGGTGCAGGTCTACTGTCTCGACTTCGGCGGCGGCGGGCTGGCCGCGCTGCGTGACCTGCCCCAGGTCGGCGGCGTCACCGGCCGGACCGACCCCACCGGCGTACGACGCACGGTGGGCGAGATGGCCACCCTGCTGGCCGACCGGGAACGCACCTTCGCCGAAGCCGGGGTGGAGTCGATCAGCGCCTGGCGACAGCATCGCGCCGCCCGGGCCCGGGCCGGTGAGCCCGATGACGACCTGTTCGGCGACGTCTTCCTCGTCGTGGACGGATGGGCCACCCTGCGCGCGGAGTACGACGACCTCGAACCGTTGATCACCGACCTTGCCACCCGCGGCCTGTCGTACGGCCTGCACGTGGTGGCGAGCGCGGTGCGCTGGCTGGACTTCCGCCCGGCCATCCGGGACCTCTTCGGTTCCCGGCTGGAGCTACGCCTCGGTGATCCGTCCGACTCACTGGTCGCCCGCCGCGCGGCGGTCGACGTACCGGAGCAGAAGCCGGGGCGGGGCATCACCGCCGAGAGCCTGCACTTCCTCACCGCGCTGCCGCGCTCCGCCGACTCGGACACTGTCGGCCTCGTGCGGCGGGTGCAGGAAGCCTGGTCCGGGCCGGCGGCCCCGCGGGTGCGGCTGCTTCCCGCGGTGCTGCCGTACGCCGATCTCGACCTCGATGCCACCACCGGGTTGCAGATGCCGATCGGAATCGCCGAGGCGGACCTGCGTCCCGTCGTCCTCGACTTCGCCACCGAGCCGCACTTCGTGGTCTACGGCGACGCCGAGTGCGGCAAGTCGTCGTTCCTGCGCGCCCTGGCCACCTCGATCGTCACCCGGTTCACCCCGGAGCAGGCTCGGGTGATCCTGGTGGACTATCGGCGCAGCCTGCTCGGTGTCATCGAGACACCTCACCTGATCGGGTACGGCACGGCCGCGGCGCACACCGCCGAGCTGATCGAGTCAGCCGCCGGCTACATGCAGGGCCGGATTCCCGGCCCGGAGGTCAGCCCGGCACAGTTGCGCGACCGGTCGTGGTGGTCCGGGCCGGAGTTGTTCGTCCTGGTCGATGACTACGACCTGGTCGCCAGCGGGCCGGCGAACCCGCTGCGGGCCCTGGAGGAGCACCTGCCGCAGGCCCGGGACGTCGGACTGCACCTGGTACTGGTACGCCGATGCGGCGGTGCCGGCCGCGCCCAGTACGAGCCCGTCATGCAGCGGCTGCGCGAACTGTCCACCTCGGGCCTGGTGATGTCGGGCAACCCGGAGGAAGGCGCGCTGCTCGGCGCGGTACGGCCCGGTCCACTGCCGCCCGGACGCGGCCGGCTGCTCACCCGACGCGAGGGGGTACGCCTGGTCCAGCTGGCCCACCTGCCGCCACAGTGACCCGGAGTCCACGGAACGCCCCTGAAACCGGGACGGAACCGGTAATCTCCGATCGTCATGTGTCCTGCGACGAATGGCTGAGAATGTGACCAGGGTGCGGCACAGCGGCCCGCTCGGGCCCCGACGGCTCGCTCACCGGACGCTGCTCGTGGCGTTGGCCACCGTGCTGGCGGCCGCCGTCACGGTCACACCCGCCACCGCCATGCCGGTCACCTCACCCGCCTTCAGCGTCCCGGTGGCGTACGCGCCCGCAGACGTGATCGAACGCGCTGACCAGATCCGCGACGAACAGTGGCAACTCGACAAACTGGGCGCGGAGATCGCCTGGCGGACCTCGACCGGGCGCGGAGTGACGGTCGCCGTCATCGATTCCGGGGTGGACGGTTCCCATCCGGATCTGGTCGGCCGGGTACTCCCCGGGCTCGACCTGGTCTCCCCGGATGGCACGGCAGAGCCGGATCCGGTCGGCCACGGCACGACGGTGGCCGGCCTGATCGCCGGGCGCAACGACGACCGACAGGGCGTGGTCGGGCTGGCGCCGGAGGCCCGGATCCTGCCCGTGCGGGTTCTCGACGAGGAGAACCGCTACGACGACGCCCTCATCGTGGCCAAGGGCGTGCGGTGGGCGGTCGACAACGGTGCGCGCGTGATCAACCTGTCTCTCGGCGGCAGTGGCGACAGCGCCGCCCTGGCCGCTGCCATCGACTACGCCTTCGCCCGTGACGTGGTGGTGGTCGCCTGTACCGGCAACCTCGCCACCTCTCCGGACGCGAAAGTGTGGTACCCGGCCCGCGAGCCGGGCGTGGTCGCGGTCTCCGGTCTTGAACGCAACAGCAACAACCTGTGGAGCGGCGCGATCACCGGCCGCGCCACCGTCCTCACCGCTCCGGCCAGCGGACTCGTCGGCGCTCGCCCGCCTTCCGGCTACTGGCGGGTGCAGGGCACCAGCTTCGCCGCGCCGCTGGTCGCCGCGACCGCGGCCCTGATCCGGTCCCGTTTTCCGCAGATGTCCGCCGGCGACGTGGTGAACCGGCTGCTGGTCACCGCCAAGGACATCGGCCCCACCGGCCGCGACGACCGGTTCGGCTACGGCCTGGTCGACCCGATCGCGGCACTCACCGCCGACGTGCCGCTGATCCACCACAATCCACTGGACGACAACGACTCGCCGGGGGTCAGCGGGTTCGGTACGGCGCCCGGTCTGACCCAGGTGGACGAATCGGACGCCGACCAACTCGGCCTGAGCGGGCCGCGCCAGGAGACCCGGTGGCGGGCCCGTGCCGCCGGGTCGCCGGACGATGCCGCCACGGAACGGCTCTGGATCGGCTCGGCGATTTTCGTCGCCCTGCTCACCGGTGCCGCGCTCATGGTGCGCCGGTTCCGGCAGTCACAGCGCTGACCGAAGCGGTGCCGGGTGAAGCACGGTGGCCGGCGGCTCGGCCGGCTGCCGGGCGGCGACTGAGCGTCAGGTGCAGTCGCCGGTGCCGACGCCGCGGGTGCGCTGAGCGCCTTCCAGCGCCACCGGGCGTGCCTCGGCGGCGGTCACCGCGAAGCCGGTGTTCGGGTCGTCGGCCGCCGCCGCGAAGATCACCCCGAGCACCAGACCGTTCGAGGAGACCAACGGGCCACCTGAGTTGCCGCTGCGCACCAGCGCCCGGATCGTGTAGATCTCCCGGGTGACGTTCCCCGAGGAGTAGATGTCCGGGCCGGTGATCGAATCGACGTCCCGGACCCGCGCCGACTGCGCGTTGTACGGTCCGTCCAACGGGAACCCGAGCACAATGGCGTCCGCGCCGGTGGAGGCGTTGCCGGCGGCGAACCGCATCGACGGGCCGGGCAGCCCGGGAACGTACAGCACGGCCAGGTCCCGGTTCGGGTCGTAGACGACGACCTCACCCTCGTACCGGTCGCCGCGCAGTTCCACCGCGACGGAGCGGGTGCCGGCGACCACGTGGGCGTTGGTCATCACCCGGTCGTCGGCGTAGACGAAGCCGGAGCCCTCGATCCGCCGGGAACAGCTCGGCGCGGAGCCGAGCACCTTGACCACCGAGCGCTGGCCGTTGGCCACCACCTCGGAGCCGGCGAGGGCCGGGTCGGGCGGTTCGACCTGTCGGGCCTGGGTGCGCCGCAGGCCGTCGAAGACGTCCGGGAAGCCGTTGGTGTCGACGGTGTTCCGCAGCGCTCTGGACAGCTGCTGGGCCTGGTCGGGCATGACAGCGTCCACCGTGCGCAGCAGCGCGCTGTTCTTCACCGACGCGGCCAGCCAGGGCAGCGAGGAGGAGCCGAGTGGCACCGCGACCAGCCAGGCGACCAGGAGCACCGCGAAGAGCGAGACGAACGCGCCGCCGATGTCGTCGATCCGCCGGCCCACGTCGCTGCCGATCGTGCGGCGCAGGTGCGAACCGAGCCACCCGGCGAGCGCCTGGCCGACCACGGCCAGGCCGAAGATGGCGACCAGTGAGATCAGTACCCGGGTGCCGCTGTCCACGAACTGCTGGGCGAACATCGGCCCGACCTGGAGGCCGACCAGGGCGCCCAGGAAGAACCCGGAGAACGACAGCACCCCGATGACGAACCCCTGTCGGTATCCGCTGATCGCGAACACGAGCATGAGTAACAGCAGTACGAGATCCACGGCCGACACGGCTCAAGCGTACGGGCCAGTGGCTCGCGGGATGACGATCGCTTGCGGAAGGTGACGGCCCGATCAGCGGACCGCGCTCTCGTCGGCCTCGTCGGTACCGGCCGACGGGGCCGGCGAGGCCGCGACCGGCGGCAAGTCGATCACCCGGTCACGCGGCCACGGCCGGCTCCAACCGCCCATGTCGAGCAGCACCGCCAGCACCCCGGCGGTGAAACCCCAGACGAGCATCCCGCGTACGGAGAACGCGGGCCCCACCCAGCCGCTCGGGTGGCGCACCTGAACCCGGTTGTCCGGGTTGACCAGCTCGGCGATCGGCAACCGGGCCACATGTGCCACCTCGGCCGGCTGCCGCGGATGCACCGGGTGTGGCGCGTGCCACCAGGCGAGCACCGGGGTCACCACGAATTCGCTGACGGGGATCCACAGCTTCGGCAGCTCGGCCAGCAGGGTGACGCTGGCCAGGTCGAGGTCGACCTCCTCGTTGGCCTCGCGCAGCGCGGTCGCGGCGGCGTCGGCGTCTTCCGGATCGGCGGCTCCGCCGGGGAAGGCCGGCTCGCCGGCGTGTCTGCGCAGGGTGGCGGCCCGCTGAAGGATCAGCACGTCCGGGCCGGTGTCGGTCGCCTCGCCGAGCAGCACCAGCACGGCGCTCTCCCGGCCACCGCGCTCCGGCGTACGCAGGCGGGTGAAGTCCTCACGACGCGCGGTGCCGAGCCGGACCAGCAGCGGCGCCATCCAGGCTGGCGGCTGCCGCTGCCCACCGTTCGCCGTCCGGCCGTGACTCATGCCGATACCTCGCTCATGCCGGCACCGTGATGTCGAGGTGCCGCCGGACGAGTTCGGCGAGCCGGGCGTCGTCCAGCGCGCCGGAGGTGTCGATGTGCCGGATCCGCCCGTCGGCGGCGACGAAGATGGTCAGCGGAAACGCATTGCGGCGCAGCGCACGCTGCAGCGCCTCGCCCTGGTCGAAGATCATCGGGAAGCGGATGCCGAAGTCCTCGCCGATGGACTGCGCGGCCTCGCGGGTGTCCCGGGTGTTCACCCCGATGACTCGCAGTTGCCCCTCGCTGCGCTGGCTGAGCCGTTGGAAGGCGGGCAACTCCTTGCGGCAGGGCCCACACCAGGAGGCCCAAATGTTGATCACAGCCGGACCGGCCACGTCCCGCAGGGCGACCGGGGCGCCACCGGTGAAGCAGGTGAGGGTCAGCTCGGGTAGCAGATCAGCGGCTGCGACCGGGTCGCCGGGGCCCGCCGGGCCGCCGGTGAGGGCAGCGCAGTCCTCGAAGGGCGACGGTCGGCTGGCTGCCGCTTCCTGTCGGCTGGACGGGGCGGCGTCGGGCTCGCTGGTGCAGCCGGTCGTGACCAGCATCACCAGCGACAGCGACAGCAGGGCGAGGCGGCGGATCACGGCGCCTCCGCCCGGACCGCCTGCACGGGCACCAGGTCGGGATCGACCCCGGCGGCGGCCGCGAGGTCGCGGGCCCGGGGACCCTTGAGCAGCTTCGCGGCGAGGGCCGGATCGGTCGGCCCGGTGCCGTACGACGGGCAGAGCTTCACCAGGGTGCACGCCCCGCAGGCGGGCTTGCGGGCGTGGCAGACCCGGCGGCCGTGGAAGATGATCCGGTGCGACAGCATGGTCCAGTCGCGCTTCGGGAACATCGCTCCGATCGCGTGCTCGATCTTGACCGGGTCGGTCTCGGTGGTCAGCCGCCAGCGTTGCACCAGCCGCTGGAAATGGGTGTCGACGGTGATGCCGGGCACGTCGAAGGCATTGCCGAGGATGACGTTGGCGGTCTTACGGCCGATTCCGGGCAGCGTCACCAGGTCGACCAGCCGGCCGGGGACGCGCCCGTCGTACCGCTCGACGAGCGCCTGACCGAGCCGGATCAGTGAGCTGGTCTTGTTGCGGTAGAAGCCGGTGGGCCGGATCAGATCTTCCATCTCGGCGCGGTCCGCCCCGGCGTAGTCGACGGCGGTCGGGTAGCGGGCGAAGAGCTTGGGCGTGACCTCGTTGACCTTCTTGTCCGTGCACTGGGCCGAGAGGATGGTGGCGACGGCCAACTCCAGCGGGCTGGAGTGGTGCAGCTCACAGTGCGCGTCGGGATGTGTCTCGGCAAGCACACGGCCGATCCGCCGCGCCCGTCGGGTACGCCCGAGGTCGGTCTCGGTGGCACTTCTGGTCACGACGGCCAGCCTACGTCGTCGCTCAGACTCGCCGGCCGAGCCCGGAGACCGACGCGGAGTGGGCCACCGGGATCGCCGCGCGCCGGACGGGATCAGCCGGCCTCCGGCGGGCTGATCTTCCCGGAGTCGTCGAACCGTGCGCCGGACTCCGGGAAGTCGAGCTCGGTGAGCTCCCGGAGCAGCCCGAGGCCGCGGTCGTCGGGATCCATCGTCGGCTTGCGGGCGTCGTTCATGTAGGTGGAGACGAACGAGCCGCCGGCCCAACTGCCGTCCGGGTTGAGCTTGACCTTGAGCACCCCGCCCCAGCCGAGCCGGCCGTTGTTGCTCAGGGAGTTGCCGCCTCCGGCGAAATTGCCCAGGCTGTACGCGATCAGCCGGCCCTTGTAGAACTCCATGCCGCGCAGCACGTGCGGGCCATGGCCGACCACCAGATCGGCCCCGGAGTCGATCATCGCCCGGGAGAATTTGATCGGATCGCCCCGGTTCTCGCCGAGGAACATCTCGGTGCCCGGTCGGACCCGCGTCATCTCCGCGCCCTCGGCGCCCATGTGCACCTGCACCACGACGATGTCGGCCATGGTGGCGGCCTTGGCGATCACCTTCTTCGCGGCCGGGATGTCGACCAGGCTGTTCGACCAGGCGTACGAGGAGAAGCCGGCGACCGCCACCTGGACGCCCTTGACGTCGACCACGGTGATCTGGTCGGGCGCCCCGGTGTGCGCGAGACCGTGCTCCTCCAGGGCCTTCTGGGTGTTCTCGTACCCCTTCGGCCCGAAATCGTTGCCGTGGTTGTTGGCCTGGTTGAGCAGGTCGAACCCGGCGTCGGCCAGATGTGCGGCGTACTCGGGCGGGGCCCGGAACTGGAAGCAGCGGGTGGAGTTGGCCCCGCACTTGCCGGTGCCGGTGTCCACGGTCAACGGCTCTTCCAGGTTGCCCATCACCAGGTCGGCGGCGAGCGCCTTCTTGACCGAGTCGAAGAAGCCCTTGCCGTTGTTGGGCGGTAGCCGGTTGGGTGCCATCGCCATGACGATGTCGCCGGTGGCGGAGAGCGAGATCGGCTTGACCGCGGGGGCGCTCGACTCGACCGGCCCACCGGTGGCACCGCCACCCGCACCGGGTTGCCAGACCGGTCGCTCACCGGAGTCGCCGCAGCCGGCCAACAGAAGGGCGACGAGGAACGCGCTGACCACCATGCGGCGACGCGAACGGGACGGGAGAGGGGCGGCAGAGTACATCGTGAGCGACGCTACCGGGCGGGTAACTCGATCACGAGGGCCGATCGGGTGGGAGAATCAGCCCGGAAGCCGATCCGACCATGGGACGGTGTCGGTCCCCACCGCCAGCACTGCGGCGTGCACCGCCCGGGCGAGCGGTGCCCCCCAGGTCGAACGCGGCCCGCCGTAGTCACAGACCGGCTCGTCCGGCGGGCAGAGAACGGTGACAGCGTCGGTCGGGGTGCCGGTGCCGGGCAGGCCCAGGTCCCCGATCGCCTGCGCCTTGGCCTCGGTGGCCGTGGCCACGGCGTTGACCAGTGCCGCGTCGCCGAGCCGGGCCGGGACGTACGCCACGATGTTGACCGTGCCGACCCGCTGCGGCACGGGCACGGCCGGGGCCGCCGCCGGCACCGGGGTGCCCAGGCCGACGGTGGCCCAGACCCGCACGCCGCCGTCCGTCCGCGCCACCACCTCGCCCACGTCCACCCCGGTCAACAGCCCCACCCCGGGCCCGTCGAGCCCGAGGCACCGAGCCATGCCGGCCAGGTGGTCGGCGGGGTCGTCCCGGTCGTACGACATCGGCACGGTCGCGTTCAGCACCCACCGCCGTACGCCTATCCCGCCGCCCAACGGCGCGGTGCTGACCGCGCGCAGGGGGCGTCCGGCACGCCACACGAGCAGCGGCACGTCCCGTCCGTTCTCGTGGCGCTCGGTCAGCAGGGGGTCACTCAGCACGCCGTGACCCTATGGCCGGCGGCGGCCTCGGCCGACGGCGGCCCGGACCGGGCGGGCCGACGGGACGGCCGGGGTCGGCGTGGAACACCACTGGGTGATCTCGACGGAGGATTGCACATCCAACGATCAAGATTCCAGGGGTGCACCTCCGATTCCTGCTCACGTGCGCCTAGACTGGTCGGCGCGCGACGGATCAGCGGACGGCAAACCCCGCCGACGGACGGCACGCGTAACCGGAGGTGCGCGATGGACGAGGTACTGGCCCGCAGCGGGATCTTCCAGGGCGTCGACCCGGAGGCGGCCGAGGCGCTCGCCAAGGAGATGGACACGATCGAGATCCGCAAGGGCGAGGTCGTCTTCAACGAGGGTGAGCCTGGCGACAGCCTCTACATCCTGCTGTCTGGCAAGATCAAGGTAGGTCGCCGAGCAGCGGACGGCCGGCAGAACCTGATCGCGGTGATGGGCCCTTCGGACATGGTCGGTGAGCTGTCGCTGTTCGACCCGGGCCCGCGTACGGCGACCGCCACCGCGGTCACCGACAGCCGCCTGGCCCGGCTGCGCAAGCAGGCCCTGCGCCCCTGGCTGAACAACCGTCCGGAGATCGCCGAGCAGTTGCTGCGGGTGCTCGCCCGCCGGCTGCGCCGGACCAACGACGCGCTCGCCGACCTGATCTTCACCGACGTGCCGGGGCGGGTCGCGAAGAACCTGCTCCAGATGGCGGGCCGGTTCGGCACCCGGGACGGCGGCGTGCTGCGGGTGACGCACGACCTGACCCAGGAGGAGATCGCCCAGCTCGTCGGCGCCTCCAGGGAGACGGTCAACAAGGCTCTCGCGGACTTCGCCTCGCGCGGTTGGCTCCGACTGGACGGCAAGAGCATCATCATCCTCGACCCGGAGCGCCTGGCCCGCCGCGCCCGCGTCTGACGCCCCGAGGTGGCCGAGTCCCAGAGCTGCTGGCGCACCTGCGCGAGGTCGGTGGCCGGGCGGTCCGGGGCGGCCGGCGTGCCGCTGGGATAGGTCTCGCGGTGGTCGCAGGTCGAGCTGGCCCGGCTGATGATTCAGAAGGCTGCCGTGCTGTACGACGCCGGCCAGGGCCTGAAGGCCGGCATCTCCGCCAACATGGCGAAGTACGCAGCCGGAAACTCGGCCAGGACAAGTCGCACCAAAGAGAGACCGGCAATAGGTGGTGGCGACGAGGTGGGTCCCGAGCCGCCGAGTGAGCCGGGCCGCGGGCCGTCGGGCCCGGTGATGCTGTGCCTGGGGTGGCGCGGGTTGCGGTATCTCGGGCCGATCGGGTAGGCGCGAGGTGCGGCATGCAGCGGTCTCCGGTCCGATGGGCGGCGCGGGTTGCGGCGTGTCGGGGTGTCCGGGGCCGCTGAGGCCGCGAGTTGCGGCATCTCGTGCAAAGACCACGAGTTGCGGCATCCTGCGCGACGGTGCTGGGTAAGAGCCCCTCAGCATGATCGGCCGGTAGCTGCAGGCTGGGCCATAGAACGCAGGTGTCGAGGAGGGCGGGCTCTATTCCTTCAGGCCCCTCCGTCCACGTGTGACGGCGCGACGCGCCTCCCGCAGTCTCCGCAGCACGACTTCAAGATCCTCTTCGTCACCGCAAACCCTGCTGCAGAGCCTCGACGACCTGACGAAGCACGCCGCATATCTCGGCGGGAAGTAACCGCTGTTCGTTTCTTGCGTCTACGCTACTCGGAGAAACGGTCGTTCGTGCAGCCGCTCCGCCCGCAGTGATCAATGCCGTCAGTTGGTCTCGGCCGCGAGCGGCGCCGAGGTACGACGGGCGTTCGACGGCCCGCCGTACCCCGGCGTGGATCAGCGGACCATCAGCGGGCCGACGGCTGGCAGCGGCGCGACCACCGGCGGGAGCTGCTTGGCCGCACCGCGCCGGGGCGTGCCCTCGGCGGCCAGGTCACTCTTGGACGTCTCCGCCCGCTGGACCGCTGCTGACTCCGGCAGCTCCTCGAACGGCTGGACGTCGCCCTTGCAGACCTTGCCCTTCTTCGGCAGCGTCAGCCGGAGCAGGTACGCGTCGACCGCCCCGGTCACGCAGGCCGACGTCCCGTAGGCGGCGTGCCCCCAGCTGTCGCTGGACAGCAACCGGCTGTTCGGCAGCAGCTTCGAGGCGGCCACCGCCCCGTTGTAGTTGGTGGCCGGGTCCCAGTAGTTGCCGACCACCAGCACCGGGTTGACGGTGCGCCGGTTGAACGGGCCGGTGAAGCGGTCCTCGTCGCGTACCGTCCAACTGTCCCGGGCGCAGGGCGAGCTGAGCCACGTCCAGAGCCGGCCGAAGTGCGGGTCACGCTGGTCGGCCCTGGCCGCCCGCGTCGCCCACGACGCCGCGTCCTTCGGGTGGTTGGCGTCGGTGCAGTCCACCCCGAGGAAGGTCTCCAGGCCGTTGTCGTACGGGAAGTCGTAGCCGCGGGCCTGCTGTCGTGTCTGGATGGCCCGCTGAACCACCGAGACCCGGGCCTGCTCGCGAGTCGCCTTCGCCGCCGACGGGTGGGTCAGCTGCAGCAGGTCGGCGGTGAGGAAGGTGACCTCGTAGGCGTACGGGCTGTACAGGATGTCGAGGGCCCACTGGATGAACGTGGCGTAGGTGACGGTGAAGGAGCCGTACTCATCCTCGGTGACGACCGGCTTCGCCTTCAGCCGCTTGGTCAACAGTTCGAACTGCGCCATCGCGTCGCCACCGGCCAGGGGGCAGGCGTCGAGGCCGGCGGCCTCGCACCGCTTCATGATCTCGCGCAGCGCCTTGTACGCGCCCTGCGCGCTGCGCATCCGCGTCTCCTGGTCGAGGTCACCGGACCGGCCGCTCCCGAACCACGCCGTCGCGTCCAGCACACCGTCGATCACCACGGCACGGACCCGGTCGGGGAACATGTTGGCGTAGTACTGCCCGAGGATGCTGCCGTAGCTGAAGCCGAGGTAGGTGAGCTTCTTGTCGCCGACCGCCCGGCGCAGCACGTCCATGTCGCGGGCCACCTCGGCCGTCGACATCGCGCCGCTGATCGGCCGGCCGGTGGTCGAACAGGCCTTGCCGACCGCGATCACTGAGGCGACGAACGCCTTCTCCTCTTCCCTGGTGTTCGGGAAGGCGACGTGCAGCCCCTCGTACGCGCGGGTCTGGTCCTTCACCGACTTGAAGCACCTGACCTGCTCGCTGGCGGCGACGCCACGCGGGTCGATCCCGACCACGTCAAACCGGTCGAGCAGTTCGTCACCGAGGAAGTACGGCGCGGCGAGGGCGGCGTCCGTGCCCGAGCCGCCCGGTCCACCCGGGTTGACGAAGAGGCTGCCGATCTTGCGCTTCTGGTCGCGCGCCTTCACCCGCAGCACGGCGATCTCGGTCGTCGCCCCGCGCGGCTTGTCGTAGTCCAGCGGCAGGTCGACCGTGGCGCACTCGGCGTAGCCGTAGCACTTGTACCAGTCCAGTTTGGGCGTCGGTACGCGGTCGACCCGCAACCGCTCGGCAATGCTGGTGCGGTGCGCGACGGTCGCGCCGCCGATCGAGGTCGGAGCGGCGGTGGCGGGTGCGACCGCCGTTCCGACGAGAAGCACGCCGGAGAGCCCGGCGGCGGCCAGTGTCCGGATTAGTCGTGGCATGTGAACGCCTTCCGATCGGTTACGGGACACATCGGGTCGAGCCCGACCATGGAAACTCTAGAGACATCAGGCAATGCATCGGCTCCGCAAAAGCGTCAATTCGGACATCACGTATGTACATGTAACGGCCTTGTCACTATGCGCGCCGCCATTCCCACTGTTACGTCGCCGAGCGGGCGACCACTGTTGACAGAACGGCGATCGCCGACATTCTGGACGAGTGAGACGCTTCCCCCGGCTCGACGCGCGCGTGGTGGCCATGGTCGCGTTGCTGGCGGCGGTCTGGCTGCTGGCGTCGTTGCTCGCCGGACGCCGGCAGGATCTGCTGGGCGTGGCGATGGCTCTGCTCTGCGTCCTGTGCGGCATCGTCGCCGGGGTGGCGGTGGCCGCCGCCCGACAGCGCGACGCCGAGATCGCCCCACAGGATCCCGAGCCGGCGGCCGGAACCACCTTCGCCGGGCCACCCGGCATCGAAGCGGACACGTTGGAGACGCTGGGCGACCGCGAGGCGGTCCGCGCGTTGCGGGACCGTTACCGCGGCAACGACGGCGGGTGACCGCGACGGCCGCGACCCGGTCGGAGCCGCTCAGCCGCTGGTGAGGGTGGGCGAGGCCAGTCCGTCGAGGCCTCGTCCGGCCAGGCACCGGTAGGTCGGGTCAAGCTTCCCGTCGGCCGGCGGCAGCACCTCGAGGTTCCACCCGGCCGTTTGCTCGATCCTGCTGACCAGCCGGAAGGTCTCCTCGTTGCAGACCCGACGCACGGTCGGGTCAGCGACGACCTCGTCGTGGTCGGCGTCGAACAGAGCGGCAGGCAACGGGCCCTGGGCGTAGCTCTCCCAGGTGTGCCGCCTGTCGCACGGCACCCGGCTGGCCTCGGCCCGCTGGCCGCGCACCTGCACCGGCCCGAAGCACTCCAACTCCGTGGCGCACTCCGCACCGGGTGGCAGCGCCTCGGGCAGGCTGGCGCAGCCCGGACGGAGCGCACCGCTGGCCGCCGGTCGAACCGGGGCGGAGGGTTGCGCCGACGGGGCGCCGCCTGCGGCCCAGGCACCGACGCCCGCCGAGGCGGCCAGCGCGACCACGCCGGCCGTGCCGAGGAACCAGCGCCGCCGGCGGCGACGATCGCTCGACCCGCCGGAGACGGCACGGGCAGGCGCCGAAGCCGGCCGGGACGGGCCCACGGAACCGGTACCGACCAGGGCCGAACCCGACTCCCCCGGTGCCTCCAACGACAGGCCGGCGAGCATGTCGCGCAGTTCCGCGGCGGACGGCCGGTCGCCGGGATCGTTGGCCATCCCGGCGCGGAGCACGTCGATCAGCTCGTCCGGGATGCCGGGCAGGCTGGGGATCGGCTGGTTGAACATCTCCAGCACGGTGACCAGACTCGGATTGCGCTCGGCCTGCCAGCGGGGCGGGCGCCCGTGCATGACCGCGTAGAGCGTGCCGCAGAGCGCGTACACGTCGACGGCTGGCGAGGGCGGGCTGTGGCTGAACATCTCCGGTGGCGCGTACGCCGGCGTGAGCACCTCCAGGGCGACGGAGGCGTCCCGCATCTCGGCGACCACGGCCAGCCCGAAATCGGCCAGCACCGCCGAGTTGAAGTGCGAGTAGAGGATGTTGGCCGGCTTCACGTCGCGGTGCAGCACGCCGGCCCCGTGCGAATGGGCGATCGCGTCCGCGATCTTGACGCCGAGGTCTCGTGCCTCGACGGCGTCCAGCGGCGAGTTCCGCATCCGCTCGGCGTACGACCCGTCGCAGAGTTCCATGATCAGGTAAGGATGCTGATCGATGGTGACTCCGACATCGAAGAGGTCGACCACGTGCGGATGGGAGGACATCCGGCCGGCGGCCCGCGCCTCGCGCAGGAAACGCGCCTGATCCCGCTCGCTGACCAGGGTGCGGTTCTCCACTTTGACCGCCACCTCACGGCCCACCGATATCTGGGTGGCGCGGTAGACGGTCGCGTAACCGCCACGGGCAAAGACCTGCAAATCAGTCAGACCAGGCACAATGGGCGTCGGCAGGGCGCCGGGCGGAGTGGCGGTCACGGTATCGAAAATACCCAACTGCGCGGGCCGCTCAGTGAACCGCATCGGCGGCCGGCCCCACACCCGACGTCCCCGTCCCACGCCGGTCGTTCGGCACCGGCCCGCCCGCCGCCGCCGCACCGGACACGCCGTCGGCGACACCAGCGGCCGGACCCGCCCGGCGGGCGTCCCACCAGAGCCCGGCCGCGGTGGCCACCGCACCCAGACCCTCCCAGAGCGCCACCCCGAAGAACCGGCCGGGCGCGACGTCGGCCAGCACCGCGAGGCTGAACACGGTGAACGTGACCAGCCGGAAGACCACGGTGAAGCGGTAGAACGCGCGCCACTCGGTGGCGGTGGCGAGCAGGTAGTAGACCCCCATGTTGAACGAGGCCATCGACGACGCCGTCACGAAGACACCGGTGTAGTCGCCTGACGCGCGGCTCTGCGGTATCCCGAAGCCGAGCATCTTCAGCAGCGCCTCCGGCCAGAGCAACCCGACCGCGCCCATCACCAGCGCCAGCACGCCGAACACCGCGATCGTCCAACCCGCGACCGAACGCGGCAACCTCATCTGAACCCTCCCCGATGCCGGCACGGCTGCCGATGCCGACCGCCGCATGAGAGGTTCACGCTAGCGGTCATCCCCGACATGGCACATCACCGAAACCGACAGTCCCGCACCCACCGGCCAAGCAGGCGATGGCTCAGCCAACAGCCCGCAGACGGTCTCGCAACGCCTCGGCGGCGGCCCGCTCGCTGCGCTGCTCGGTGGCGTACGCCAGGCGGACCGCTTCCTCGGCGCAGGCCATCGCCTCCGCCAGCTGGTCACCGGCGGCCAGTGCCTCGGCGAGCACGCAGGTGGCGATCACCTGGCTGCGGACGTCCTCGGCCGGCAGGTTCACCGCCCGGCGAGCCCAGTCCAGCGCCTGCTCGAGCTGCCCGTGGGCGAGCAATGCCGAGGCGTAGCGTGCCATCGACTGCCGGCGGGAGAACAACAGCGAGGGCGCGGTCGCCGCGGCGGTGGCGACCGGGGCGAGCAGCCCGACCGCGGTGCCGGAGTCTCCGGCCGCCAGCCGGGCCGTCGCCAGCAGCACCCGGGGCGCGACCTGCGCCGGCGCCTGCGGGTTGTGCGGCTCCACACTGGTCAGCACCGCCAGCGCGTCCCGCTCGGCCGCGGCACCGTCGCCCATGTCCAACGCCACGAAACCGCGCAGCGTGCCGGCCATCCCGGTGAGCAGCGGGTGGGCGGTCCGGCGGGCGTACGACAGCGCGTCGGTGAACAGGTCGGCGGCATGTTCCGGCTCGCCCAGCCCGCGGGCCACCACCCCCCGGACCACCAACGCGAAGCCCTGCCCCCAGTCGTCCGAGGCGGCGGCGAACTCCCGGTACGCCCGGCGCGCCTCCCGGTCGGCGTCGGCCAGCTCACCCAGTTCGGCGTTGGCGTACGCATCGACCGCCCGCAGGGTGCCCACCGCCCAGGCCTCCCCGACCCGCTCGCCGAACGGCAGGAAGATCCGGGCCAGCCGGCGCGCCTCTCGCAGCCGACCGGCGAGCAGTCGGGCGAACGCCGTGGTGCCACGCAGCCACGCCCGCCCGTAGGGGTCCTTCAGTTCGGCGAAGAGCCGGGCGGCTCGGCCGAGCACCGCGTCCGCGCCGGCGAAGTCACCCCGGGTCGTGGTCACCCAGGCCAGATTCTGCAACGACCACGCCTGCCCCCGGCGATCCCCCACCGTCAGGCTGACCTGGTACGCGGCGGCCAGCCGGCTGCTCGCCTGCCCCAGCCGCCCGGCGAGGAAGTCCGCCATGCCCAGCCGGCGCATCGCGGAGGCCCGCAGCGCGGGCAGATGGGCGTCGGTGGCCACCTGCAACGCCTCCCGCCACGAGGACTCCGCCCGCGTCAGGTCGCCCATGACCTGCTGAGCCTGCCCGGCCAGGAGCAGGGCGCTGGCCCGGACGTCCGCCTGGTCACCGGCGTTCGCGGCGATCTTCTCGGCGTAGGCGAGGGCGTCGTTGGCCCGCCCGACCTGAAGCAGTGCCCGGGCGTGCACCACTCGGTCGGCGGCCGGGACGCCGTCGACGCCCGCCAACTCGGCGCCGCGTTCGGCGTACTCCACTGCCAACGTCGGCTCGCCCGCGTGCAGCGCCCGACGGGTGGCACGCACGAGCGCCGCGACGCCCAGCGGCACCACCGCCCGGGCCGGTGCGTCCGGACGCAGCGTGACCGCGTCGGCCAGCACCGTGGCCCGCTCGGCGTGCTCGGCCACGAAGTCGTCGCGAGCCGCCTCGGTGAAACCGCCCGGGCCGGTCACCGGGCTGCCCGCAGCGCCCGTGGGAGTGTCCTGCGGTGCCGCCCAACGGGCCAGCGCGGCGTGCCGTTCGGCCAGCTCCGCCTTGCTCACCCCGGCGTACGCCGCCTCCCGCATCAGGGGGGTGGCGAAGGCGTACCCGTTGCGGGTGCGGTGCAGCATGCGGCGCTGCAACAGCTCCTCGACCGCCCGGTTCAGCTCGACCTCGGCCACCGCGGCCGGCCGGCCGTCACGGCCGGCGCGCTGCTCCCGCAGCGCCTCCAGCGCGCCGTCGGGCACGGTGTCACCGACCACCGCCGCGTCCCGCAGCACCGCACGCGCCTCGGCGGGCAGGGCGTCGATCCGGGCGGCGAGCACCGCCGCGAGGTCTCGGGAGAGCAGCCGGCTGCCCAGTGAGCCGGGTGCCAGCCGCCAGCCGTTGCCCACCCCGGCGGTCAGTGCGCCGCGCTCCATCAACAGGGTGACCAGCTCGGCCAGGTAGAACGGATTGCCCTGGGCGGTGGCCAGCAGCCGGTCGGTGTCGGCCTGGGGTAGCCGCCCGCCGCCGAGATAGCTGGTCAGCAGCCGGGCCGCGTCGGCGCCCCGGAGCGGCGGCAGCGGCTGCACCTCGGCGTCCGCGACCCGGGTCAGGGTGCCCGCAGCCCGGACCAGTTCCGGGCGGCCCAGCAGCAGCACCAGCACCGGCCCGCTGAGCCGGGACAGCGTCACCTCCAACGCTCGGATGGTCTCGGCGGTGGCGTCGTGCAGGTCGTCGACCACCATCACCAGCGGCGCCTCCTCGGCGAGCGCGCTGAGCAGGTCGGCCACCGCGTTCGGCACCGCGTCGGCGTCGCTCGCCGGCTGGGTGCTGCCCCAGTCACCCTGGTCGGTGGGGCTGCCGACGGGTAGCTCGGCGTACCCGAGCAGGGCCAGCAGTTGATCGACGGCGATCGGGGCGGGCTCGCCGCGCGAACGGCTGAGCCGCTGCCCGAGCCTGCGCAGCCGCTCCTCGACGGCCGGGCGGGTCACTGCGGTGGCCGCGTCGTTGGGCAGACCCGTCGCGGCACGCACCAGGTCGGCGAGGGGGGCGAGCCGGCGGCGCTCGCCGAACGCGGCGCAGCGTACCGAAAGCACGCGGGCGCCGGTGTGCGCGGCGTACCGGCCCGCACCCACGTCGTAGCCGGCGGCCAGCCGCTCCACCTCGGCGGCGAACCGGGACTTGCCGATGCCCGCCTCGGCGGTCATCAGCAGCACCCGGGGTTCGTTCCGGTCGATCACCTCGGCCAACCGTCCGGCCACCCGACCGATCTCGGTCTCCCGGCCGACGAAGGGGGCCTCGTCACCGAGGCCCGAGCGGGTGCCCGGCGCGTCCAGCAGGCCGAGCAGTTCGTACGCCTCGACCGGCTCGCGTTTGCCCTTGAGGCGCAGCGGACGCAGCGCCCGCCAGCTGGCCACGTGCCGGGTGGCCGCGGCGGTGCGGCCCCCGGCGTAGACCGCGCCGACCGCGGCGGCGTCGGCCAGCCGGGCGGCGGTGTTCACGGTGTCGCCGATGACCGTGTACTCGATGGCCGCCTGGATGCCGGCGATCACATCGCCGGTGTTCAGCCCGACCCGCAGGCCCAGCGGCGCGCCGCCGCCGCGCTCGTCGTCGAGCACCCGACGGACGGCCCGCTGCATGGACAGCGCGGCGCGCACGGCGCGCTCGGCATCGTCCTCGTGCGCCACCGGGGCACCGAAGACGGCCATGATCCCGTCACCGGTCAGCTTGTCGACGTGCCCGCCGAAGGTCTTGACCGCGCCGGCAAGGGCCGCCAGCACCCGATCGGTGACGGCACCGACCCGTTCCGGGTCGAGATCCTCCGACCAGGAGGTGAAGTCGGACAGGTCACCGAAGAGCACGGTCACCACCCGCCGCTCGGCGGCGGGCAGGGTCGCGGCGCCGGGCAGCGCGGCGCCGCAGTTGTGGCAGAACCGGGCGCCGGGTACCGCGACGGTTCCGCACACCGGACAGGTCACGGCCGGTCCAACCCCACGTTGTCGTCGCCGGACTCCCGGCCCAGGTATTCCAACTGGGCGCGTACGGACCATTCCGCCGCCCACCACAGCGAGCGGTCCACGTCGGCGTAGACCTTGGCGACCACCTCGGCCGCGGTCCGCGCCCCCGCGTCGAGCGCCGCCCGGACCTGGTCGAGCCGGGCGCGGCGGTGGGCGAGGTAGAAGTCGGCGGCCGCGCCGCAGTCGGCCAGTGCCGGGCCGTGCCCCGGCAACGCGGGAATTCCCCGGTACGTCGACAGCAGCTCCAGGCTGCTCAGATAGTCACCGAGGTGCCCGTCCGGATGCGCCACGACGGTGGTGCCCCGGCCGAGGATCGTGTCGCCGGTGAGGACCACTCGCTGGCCGTCGCGTTCGGCGAGGAAGCAGACCGAGTCGGCGGTGTGACCGGGGGTGGCGAGCAGGCGGACCTCCAGGCCGAAGCCACCGAAGTGCTGGCCCGGCTCGGTCAGCGGCTCGCCGCCGATGGTGTGCGCCGGATCGGCGGCGAGGATGCGAACCCCGCCGAGCAGGTCGCGCAGGCGCATCGAGCCCTCGGTGTGGTCCGGGTGGCCGTGGGTGATCAGCACCAGCCCCACCGGCCCCTGCGCGGCGATCGCCGCGAGGTGCGCCTCGTCCGCCGGCCCCGGGTCGACGACCAGGGCTGGCTCGCCGGGCGCGGCCCGCAGCAGCCAGGTGTTGGTGCCGTCCAGCGTCATCGGCCCCGGGTTGGGTGCCCGCAGCAACGTGACCCATTCCGGTAGCTCGCCGGCGAGGGCGGTCACCGCCCCCGTCACATGCCCTCCCATGGCTGCGATCGTACGACCCCGTCGACGGGGTCCCGCGATCTTGCAGTTCTGGTCCCCGATTCACCCTGGTTAAGGGTTGTTCGTCCGGACGGAAACTGCAAGATCGCGGGGAAGTGGGGGCGGGGTTAGGAGACCTCGACGATTAGCTCGACCTCGACGGGGGCGTCGAGGGGGAGTTCGGCGACGCCGACGGCGCTGCGGGCGTGCCGACCGGCCTCGCCGAAGACGGAGCCGAGGAGATCCGAGGCGCCGTTGATGATGGCAGGCTGGCCGGTGAAGCCGGGTGCGCTCGCGACGAAGCCGGTCAGCTTCACGATCTTGACGACGTTCTCCAGGCCGACCAGCGAGTCGATCACGGCGAGCGCGTTCAGAGCGCACCGCTGGGCCAACTGCTTGGCCTGTTCGGCGGAGACGCCGGCACCGACCTTCCCGGTGGCCAGCAGCTTCCCCTCGGCGATCGGCAGCTGCCCGGAGACGTACACGTGCTGTCCGGACTGCACCGCCGGCACATAGCTCGCCACCGGCGGCACCACCTCCGGCAGCTTCAGCCCGAGCTCCGCCAACTTGGCGTGCGGCCCACCGCTCATGCCATCACCCTGCCCCGCTGGCTCCCGGCGCTCATGCCTTCGGCCGCTTCAGGTACGCGACGAGCTGCTCCGGATTCGGCCCCGGTACGACGGAGACGAGTTCCCAGCCGTCCTCGCCCCAGTTGTCGAGGATCTGCTTGGTCGCGTGGACCAGCAGTGGAACGGTGGCGTATTCCCACTTCTGCATAGGGCTGGCTCCCTCGTGGCATGGACACTTCGGGCACAGCCTACGTTCCGCCGCCGGCAGGTGACGCGGGACGCGGTTCCGGCGCGGCCGACAACTCGCCGCAGGGGCCCCGATGGTCGTACGGCTGAGGGCACCGGGTGCGGTCGGGCAGCAGCAGATCACAGAAGACCCGGTGCCGGTTGTTCTGGTCGTCGGCGGTCGACACCTCGGTTTCGCCGGCGTCCAGTTCGGGCAGGAAGTTCAGGGAGGTGGCCACCCGGCCGGCCAGGGCGGTGGCGGCGGCCAGGTCGGTCACCCGGATGGGCAGGTGGATGACGTACCCGGGGCTCTCCTCGTCCCGCCCGGTGGCCGGCTCGTACGAGACGACCGGCGCCACCGGACGCGCGTACGAACGCTCGTTGACGGGTGGCCGGCCGGAGGGGCGTTCATCGGCGGTCCGGCTGCCCCCTCGTGCCCCCACCGGGAACTGCGTTCGGGGGGTGTTGTTCGTGTCGCGCATGCACTGCCTCCGGGCGTCGTACCTGGTCACGGCGCCGCCCGACGGCCCAGATCCGCTGCTCGCGACCGGGTCGGGGCGTGCCGGAGCGACGGTAGGGCCGACATATCGATCCCATCAACACCGACGCGCACGCCTGCCTTTCTTCGGTCACATTTGCGACACCGGGCAGCGGGACGCCACTCGCGCCGCTCGTCCACGAGATTCCGCCCGTTGCGAATGAGCTTTGCGCTACCCCTCGGCTCCGCCGCCACGGGCACCGCTACCCTTCCGGTCTGGACGGGCGCCCGGCCCGGCCGAGCCGATCCCACGCGCACCGCCACCGCGGGGTGACGCACCCTATCCGGGGGGGGTAGACCCATGACCCAGCCACCCGCCGACGGCCCGACCGGCCCCGCCGATCTCCCGGCCCAGCCCGGTGCGGCCGCCGGACCGGGCGGCCAGGGCTCGGCGTTCCCCGTGCCCCAGCCCGGCTACCCGCCATACCAGTCGATGCCCGCCCCGGCCCGTCGGCGTGGAGCCCTGACGGCCTCCCTCGCCCTGGCCGTGGTACTGCTGCTCTGTGCCGGTGGTGGCGTGGCCGCCTTCCTGACACTGCGCAACGCCGAGTCCGGCGAGGGCGCACCGGAGCCGTCGGTGGCGGTCGACGACTTCCTCACCGCCGTTTACCAGGAGCGGGACGCGGCGAAGGCCGCCCGGTTGGTCTGCGGCGCCGCCCGCGACCAGGACCAGATCCGGGCCAAGGTCGCCGAGATCGAGACGTACGTCTCGACGCACCAGAATCCCCGGTTCCGCTGGGACACCCCGACCGTGAACAACGAGACGGGTGACCGGGCCACGGTCACCGCCACGGTGACGGTGACCACCGCCGACGAGAAGATCGCCGACCAGGACCTGCGCTTCACCGTGATCCGCAGATCCGGCTGGTGGGTCTGCGAGGTCTCCTGAACTCACGGGATGGATACGCTCGACGGGTGGGAGCAGCGCAGCACCCGGCCGATCGGGCCGGCACCGATTGGCCCGCCCGGCTGCACGTGGTGACCGGCAAGGGCGGCACGGGCAAGACCAGTGTGGCGGCGGCCCTGGCCCTGGGTCTGGCCGCCGACGGTCGGCGCACGCTGTTGGTCGAGGTGGAGGGGCGCCAGGGCATCGCCCAACTCTTCGGCACCGAGCCGCTGCCGTACGCCGAGCGGCACCTCGCCGACGCGCCCGGCGACGGCCAGGTGTACGCGCTGGCGGTGGACGCCGGGGAGGCGTTGCTGGAGTACCTGGACATGTTCTACAAGCTCGGTGCGGCCGGCCGGGCACTGCGCAAGCTCGGCGCGATCGACTTCGCCACCACCATCGCTCCCGGCCTGCGTGACGTGCTGCTCACCGGCAAGCTCAAGGAGGCCACCACCCGCACGGTCGATCAGCGGCGGGTCTACGACGCGGTGGTGTTGGACGCCCCGCCCACCGGCCGCATCGGCCGCTTCCTGAACGTCACCACCGAGACCGCCCGGCTGGCCAAGGTGGGCCCGATCAAGACCCAGAGCGAAGGCGTCTCGGCCCTGCTGCGCTCACCGATGACCGCGGTGCACGTGGTGACCCTCCTCGAGGAGATGCCGGTGCAGGAGACGATCGACGCGATCTCCGAGCTGGCCTCGCTGGGCTTCGGCATGGGACGGGTGATCATCAACGGTGCCCGGCCGCCCCTGCCGTCGGGGCGGCTGGTCACCGAGGCGGAGCTGGCGCGTGGGCTGCGCGCCGCCGGGCTGCCGGCCGACCAGCGGATCGTCTCCGGACTGCACGACGAGGCGCGCGACCAAATCATCCGCCGGGAGCTGGAGGATTCGCTCCGGGCCGACCTGGTGGAGTTGGGCGTGCCTCTGGTGGAACTGCCGTTGCTGCCCGACGGGGTGAACCGCGCCGGCCTGGACGTCCTCGCCAGGGCTCTGATCGGCGGCGATTGACTCACACCTGAGGTCGGCCCTGCCGCGCGGGCCCGCCGGGCCCGATACGCTCGATTGGTGCCTTCCGACAACGCCGCGCCGCCGCTGGACGTCGACCAGATCCTGGCCGATCCGGGGGTACGGATCGTGGTCTGCTGCGGGGCGGGCGGAGTGGGCAAGACGACCACGGCTGCCGCGCTCGCGCTGCGCGCGGCAGAGCAGCACGGACGGCGCACGGTGGTGCTCACCATCGACCCGGCCCGGCGACTGGCCCAGTCGCTCGGGCTGACCGAGTTGGACAACACCCCCCGACAGGTCAAGGGCATCGACGTCGAGGAAAGCGGCGGCGAACTGCACGCCATGATGCTCGACATGAAGCGCACCTTCGACGATGTGGTGCTCGCGCACACCGACCCGGCGAAGGCGGCGGAAATCTTCGCGAACCCCTTCTACCAGGCGATGAGTTCCACCTTCTCCGGCACCCAGGAGTACATGGCCATGGAGAAGCTCGGCCAGTTGCACGCGCGGGGCGAGTGGGACCTCATCGTGGTGGACACCCCGCCGTCGCGCTCCGCGCTGGACTTCCTCGACGCGCCGGCCCGGCTGTCCCGCTTCCTCGACGGCCGGATGCTGCGGCTGCTGCTCGCCCCGGCGCGTACCGGTGGGCGCAGCGTGTTCAGCCTCGTCACCGCGTCCTTCGGCATGTTCTCCCGGGTCGTGCAGAAGGTGCTCGGTGCCCAGCTGCTGACCGACCTGTCCGGCTTCGTGGCCGCACTCGACTCGATGTTCGGCGGGTTCCGGCAGCGTGCGGAGCAGACGTACCGCATCCTGCAGGCGCGGGAGACGGCGTTCCTGCTGGTCGCGGCGCCGGAGCCGGACGCGGTCCGGGAGGCCGCCTACTTCGCTGGCCGGTTGCGTGAGGAGCAGATGCCGCTCGCCGGCCTGGTGCTCAACCGCGTGCACCGCCCGGCCGTGCCGGAGCTGGGCGCGCAGGAGAGTAGGGCCGCCGCCGAGCGGCTGGCCACGGCCGGTGGCCACGAGGGCGCCGTCGAGGTGCTGCGGGCCCACGCCGCCCTGGCCGAGCAGGCGGTACGCGAGCAGCGGGTGGCGGCGCGGTTCACCGAGACGTTCCCGCAGGTGCCGACGGTATCGGTGACGGCGCAGCCCGCCGACGTGCACGACGTCGACGGGCTACGGACGATCGGCGCGGCGATCAGCCGCTCCTGATTGCACCGGGTCAGGAACTGGTGGTGGCGGCCAGGATCCGATCCTTGCTGGCCTTGTCCTTGGCGCTCTTTTTCATCGCCGCCTCGAACATTTTTCGCCAACTGGTGACCTGCGGATGGCGGCGGAGCAGCGCTCGGCGTTCGCGTTCGGTCATGCCACCCCACACGCCGAACTCGATCCGGTTGTCCAGCGCGTCGGCCAGGCACTCGTACCGAACTGGGCAGCTTCGACAGATCCGCTTCGCCACGTTCTGTTCGGCGCCCTGTACGAACAACGCGTCCGGGTCCCCGTTCTGACATGCCGCCAGTGACGGCCAGTCAGTGATCATGCCCATCTGTACACGTCCCCCCTTGCAGTACTACCGACGCCGTCGCGGGCCAGCCGGCATTTCTCCCCCGAGCGTCCGCGCGCCTTACCCCCAAGGCAGCACGGACGACATGTGGCGCTGTCGCCACCCCCATCATGCTCTGTAGTCGCCTGATTACGCAACGTTGTCGGCCAAATCCATCATTTCGGACAGTCCCGGCCTGTCGGGCGCGGGGATCGTCGCTTACCCCACCAGAGTCCGGGAAAACGCTGCGGCCGGGCTCCCAGGGGAGGAAACTCGGCACGGATTCCCGCAACCGGACGCCGGTGCCACGCGTCTAGCACAACGAGGCCGGCGCGCGCAGGAAATGGGGAAAAGACGCCCCAGCGCCCCTCGTTACCTGTTCGCGTACCCTGACGAGGTGACCTGGATGCGGAAACGTGACCACAACATTCTGACCAACGCCGCATCGCTACTGATCTGTGGATTGTTGGCCGGCGTGGTGGTCGCCGCTGCGGCCTTTCCCGCAGTGGCGATGTCGGGCCTGGCGGCCAAGGCCGGCGCGGACACCTTCGGCGCGCTGCCGAAGGAACTGAGGATGGCCCGTGCACCCCAGATCAGCTATCTGCTGGCGAAGGACGGCAAGACACCACTGGCCACGATGTACGACGAGAACCGGCGCGAGGCCAAGTTCGACGACATCTCGCCGTACATGCGCGACGCCATCGTCGCCGCCGAGGACCACGAGTTCTACAAGCACAACGGGGTCGACCTCAACGGCGTCGCCCGCGCCTTCGTCAACAACAGCTCCGCGACCAACGACCGGCAGGGCGCATCGACGCTGACCATGCAGTTCGTCCGGATGAGCATCGCGTACTCGGCCACCCACCCGGCCGACGTGATCGCCGCGACCGAGGACACCAGCGCCCGGAAGCTGCGCGAGATGCGGTACGCGCTCCAGGTGGACAAGGAGATGTCCAAGAACGAGATCCTGGAGGCCTACCTCAACCTCGCCGCCTTCGGCAATGGCGCGTACGGCATCTACGCCGCCAGCCAGGTCTACTTCAACAAGCCCCCGAAGGACCTGAAGATCGAAGAGGCCGCCATGCTGGCCGGCCTCGTGAAGGCACCCACCTCGTTCAACCCGACCACCGAGAGTGGTCGCCCACAGGCGCTTGCCCGACGTAACTACGTCATCGACAACATGGCCAAGATCGGCGCCATCACCGAGCAGGAGGCCGAGGCGGCCAAGGCGACCGAGCTGAAGGTCAAGGACAAGCGGACGCCCAACGGCTGCGTGGCCACCAACAAGAACTCCTGGGGCTTCTTCTGCGACTACTTCTACCGCTGGTGGATGTCGCAGGAGACGTTCGGCTCGACCTCCTACGACCGGGAGCGGCGGCTCAAGAGCGGCGGCTACACGATCGTCACCACGCTGGACACGCAGGCGCAGGAAGCTGCCGACAAGGCGGTCCGCAAGGCCAAGTCGGTGAACTCCAAGGAAGCAGTGATGGTCGCCGTCACGGAGCCCGGCACCGGCCGGGTGCGCGCGCTGGCAGTCAACCGGAACTTCAAGCTCGACAACCCGAAGAATCCGAAGAACAAGCCGCACAGCGACCCGGTCCAGCGGGGCCGGAACAAGCTCGGCAACTACCCCAACACGGTGAACCCCCTGCTCACCGGCGGTGACGGGCTCACCGGATACCAGGGTGGCTCGGTCTTCAAGATCTTCACCATCGTCGCCGCGTTGGAGAAGGGCATTCCGCTCAGCTACACGATCAACGCGCCGCAGCAGTTCAAGTCGGAATACATCATCAGTAGCAGCAGTCCGGCCGCCTGCCCGGGCACCAACCTCTACTGCCCGACCAACTCCAACAAGCAGCCGGGCGGCGTGAAGGACATGCGCAGCGCCTTCTCTGCCTCGACCAACACGTACTTTGTTCCGCTCCAGCAGCAGGTCGGCGCGGAGAACGTGGTCGACGTGGCCAAGCGCCTGGGCATCCAGTTCCGGGAAAGCGAGGACGCGAAGTTCGCCAACAACAAGGAGGCGGCGCACCAGTGGGGTGCCTTCACCCTCGGCGTGTCGCAGACCACCCCGCTGGAAATGGCCAACGCCTACGCCACCCTCGCCGCCGACGGCAAGTACTGCGAGCCGATTCCGGTGCAGGAAATCCGCGACCTGGATGGCAACAAGCTGGACGTGGCCAATCCGCGCTGCGAGAAGAGGATCAGCACGGAGGTGGCTCGGGCGGCGGTCGACGCGGCCCGCTGCCCGGTCGGCGACAATCCCTCGGGCGGCAGTTGCGGCGGCAGTCGGACGGCCGCCGAGGGTCGGTCCATCGTGGGTAAGCCGATCGCCGGCAAGTCCGGGACCACCGACGGTGACAAGGTCGCCTCCCTGGTCGCGATGACCAAGCAGTACGCCGTGGCCGGTATCCTCGCCGACCCCGACTGGCCACAGACCAACGTCAGGATGCAGCACAAGACCCCCGATGGCATCAACTGGCCGGTCTTCGAGACGCTGCGCGATGCCATGAAGGGCAAGAAGGCGATCAACTTCGACCCGCCCGGCAGGAAGATCTCCGAGGGCGACCAGCGCAGCATCCCCGGCGTTCGATGCCTGAGCGTCGAGCAGGCGAAGCAGCGTCTTTCCGGTGCCGGCTTCCAGCCGATCGTCTCTGGCAGCCCAATCGCCTCGGACTGCCCGGCCGGTAGCGCCGCCGGCACCAGTCCGAGCGATCGCACCATCAAGGGCGGCATCGTGACCATCCAGGTCAGCGCCGGCGGTGGCAACAACAACGGCGGTAACGACAACGACCGACGGGGCAACGGGCCGCCCAACACGCCCGGTCGCCCCGGGAACGACCGGTCGGGCGGCTGATTCCACCCGGCAGCTCACGCCGAACGGGCGGGCATCCTCGAGATGGGGTGCCCGCCCGTTCGGCGTTGTTACGGCTCGGCCCGGCGGCTGCTCCGGCGGCCTCGTCAGAGGCCGAGCTGTCGGCGTACCTCCGTGGCCACCCGACCGCCCTCGGCCCGACCGGCCACCGCGGCCTGGGCCGCCTTCATCGCCGGGCCCATCTGCGCCTTCCCGGTGAACCCGCCCGCGGCGAGCGCCCCCGCGACCAGCTCGGTCAGCTCGGCGTCGGAGAGCTGCTTCGGCAGGTAACGCTCCAGCACCTCGCCCTCGGCGGTCTCCCTGGCGGCCTGCTCGGCGCGGCCCGCGTCGGCGAAGGCGGTCGCCGCCTCCCGGCGCTTCTTGGCCTCCTTGGTCAGCACGGCCAGCACCTCGTCGTCGCTGAGTTCCCGCTTGGCCTTGCCGGACACCTCGGCGTTGCCGACGGCGGCCAGGGCCATCCGCAGCGTGGCGGTGGCCAGCTCGTCGCGGGCCTTCAGGGCTGCGCGCATGTCGGCGGTGAGCCGGTCCTTCAGCGTGCTCATGGACGGTCAAACTACCCTGATCGGCATGGGAAAGCGCACACTATTCCGGCTCGCGACCGCCACCGTCGCGACGGGCGCCGCCGCCCTGGCGTACGCGTCACTCGTCGAGCGCAACATGTTCACCCTCCGGCGCTTCGATGTCCCGGTGCTGGCCACCGGCACCGAGCCGCTGCGCGTGCTGCATCTCTCGGACCTGCACATGACCCCCAACCAGCTACGCAAGCAGCGGTGGGTCGCGTCGCTGGCCGCCCTCGACCCCGACCTGGTCGTGGTGACCGGGGACAACATGGCCCACCCGGGGGCGGTGCCGGGCGTGCTGCGCGCACTGCAACCCCTGCTCGACTACCCGGGCGCCTTCGTGTTCGGCTCCAACGACTACACCGGGCCGGTCTGGAAGAACCCGTTCACCTACTTCCTGCCTGACCGGGAATACACCGAGGGCGTCGAACTTCCCTACGAGGAGCTGCGCGACGTGTTCACCGGGGCCGGCTGGACGGACCTGAACAACCGACGCGTCACGGTGAAGGCCGGCGGCCGGGCCATCGACATGGCCGGGGTCGACGACCCGCACGTCGAACGGGACGACTACTCCTCGGTGTCCGGCCCGGTCGACACCGCGGCGGGTCTCGCCATCGCCCTGACCCACTCTCCCGAGCCGGCGCTGCTCGACGAGATGGCCGCCGACGGCTTCGGGCTGCTGCTCGCCGGCCACACCCACGGCGGCCAGGTCTGTGTCCCAGGCGTGGGAGCGCTGGTAACCAACTGCGGCCTGCCCCGGTCGATGGCGAAGGGCCTGCACCGCTGGCCCGGCTCGGACTCCTGGCTGCACGTCTCCGCCGGCCTCGGCACTCACCCGACCGCCCCGGTCCGCTTCGCCTGCCCGCCCGAGGCCAGCCTGCTGACCCTGATCCCCCGTTGATCCACTCCGTTTCGCCGGCATGGCGGTACGCGGTCCCGGCCGACGCCGCCGTTCCGGCGCAACGGAGTGGATCAACGATCCCGGGGTACCGAATTTGACCCTCGGGACGTGTGGGCTACTATTTGTCGGCACGCCTCGGGGTGTGGCGCAGCTTGGTAGCGCGCTTCGTTCGGGACGAAGAGGTCGTCGGTTCGAATCCGGCCACCCCGACCAGGTGAGAAGGCACACCCCATCGAAGGGTGTGCCTTCTGGTGCTTTGTACAGCACTGAAGTACAGCAGCGGGTCAGCGCAGATTCTCGCCGAGGCGCTTGAGCGCGTCGCGGGTGGCGTCCGAGGACGCCTGCGAGTAGATCTCCATCGTCACGGACACCTCCGCGTGCCGGAGCACCTGCATGATGACGCGCGGGTGCACGTCCAGGTCGACCAGCAGCATCGCGCAGGTACGCCGGGCGTCGTGCACGGTGATCTTCCGGATTCCGGCCCGGGTACAACGGGCGGCCGGGCCGCGTGGCCACGAGCCCGCGCGGCGTGGGGAAGGGCACGCCGGGCACGTCGGCGAGCTGGCGGCGGTCCCGGGGTTACGGTTACTGCGCCGGCGGGGGTGCCCCGGCTCCAGGATAGCCGGGGCTCCGCCGGCGGGTCATCAGCTCTGCGAATCTTGGCTGTCCGGCTCCTCAATGATCAGCGCGGTTCAACGATTTCTCGCAGGATCTTCAACAGGTCCTTTGGTGCATCCCGCATGAGGTTGTGCCGACTGTCCAGTGCGTACGTCGTCCAGGTGGGGTCCTCACGCAGCCGGTGGTAGAAGCGGGTGAACGGTGACTCGCCGTCCCACCCGGCTGCGTACACGTAGACTCTGCGCCGGATGTGCGCAAGGTCGCTGGTTAGCTGTAGCGGCTGAAGCAATGAGGCGAGCGGGTGAGGCGTGGCCCGTGCGTCGAAGAACGGCAAAGGCCGCACTCCGTAGCCATTTTCCATGACGTCTAGGTACCATCGCCGCTCCTGGTCAGAGACCAGGGCCCAGCAGGAGTCACCGTTCGCCGGCACCACGGCGTCCAGGTACGCCAGAGAGTCCACCCGTTCGGGCATGCGGTCGGCGACCGCCGTGATCACCATTCCCCCGTAGCTGTGGCCGACTAGCACCGCATCCTGGATGTTCTCGGCCGCGAGTACGCCGGTCACGTCCTGGATGTGCGTTTCGAGGTTCACTCCGGAATGCAGGAGATGGCTGCGTTCGCTGATCCCGGTCAACGTCACTGGGTAGACGCGATGCCCGTCGGCGCGGAGTTGTTCGGGGAGTTCTCCAAAGGACCAGCCGCCATGACACATGCCGGGGATGAGGACAAACGTTGCCACGATCTGCTCCTTGTTCGTTGCTTGGCTTTGTTACTCGGACGCGGCCGATCTGCCGCTGGCCGCACGGGACTTCGGATGCGAGATCACTGGACCCTGGCCTCAGGCACCTGTCTCGATGGCACCGGGTCGCGCATCGTGGTCGCGGTGGAGAGACGGGAACGGCCTGCGGTGGCGGCGATCAGGGCCGCCACGGCGCACAGGATCGCGGTCCACGCCAGGGTAGCGCCGGTAGAGGTGTGATCGGCGACGATGCCGGCGATCCAGGGGCCAGCCGTCTGACCGACCGCAAACAGCGTGGTGAAGGCCGCCAGTGTGGCGGTCCAGTCGGTGGGCAGGGTATTGGCCCGGATGAGCGCGGTGACGGCGGCGGGAACGCTCATGAACGTGATCCCGTAGGCGATCGCGGAGGCGAGGATTACCGGCGGTGCGGGCGCCGCTAGCGCCAGTGCTGCTCCACCAGCCAGGACGCCGAGCAATGTGGCCAGGGCCCGGGTGCCGGGCCAGTGGCTGGTCGGACGGCTCCACAGAGCGGGTGCCGCCAGCACGGCCAGACCCAGCACCGCCCAGATGGCCACCACCTGCACGATTGGGGTGCGCCGGTCGGCGAGATAGGCCGACAGAAAGGTGATGTAGGTGATGTATCCGGCGGCGAACAGCAGGTAGGCCAGGGCGGTTCCCCACAACGGGCGTATCCGTGCCCGTCCGGCAGTAGCGTCCGTCGTGTCCCGCTCCGAACGCGCGGCGGTCCAACTGACCAGCGTCGCCACAGCGGCGGCGACACCCAGGCCGACCCAGGCGAGGCGCCAGTGATCCCCTAGCGCTGGGATCGCCGCGCCGCTGAAGACGATGCCCAACCCGGTGCCCGCGAAGTAGACGGTGATGGGCACGCCGGAGGCGACTCGGGCGGCGATGCGCGATGCGATCACGCCACCGGTGATGAACACCACTGCCCCCGCCGCTCCGGCCGCGGCTCGCGCGGTCAGTAGCGCCAGGTAGTCATCGCCGGCCGCAGTCGTGGCCAGCGCCACCGCAGTGAGGGCCATCCCCCATCGAAAAGCGGAGGCGGCGCCCGAGTGGTGGACGACGGGGGCGGTCGCGAGTGCGCCGACGAGGTAGCCGAGCCCGTTGGCGGTGCCCATGGCCCCGGCTTCGGCCAGAGTCCAGTGCAGGTCGTCACGCATGGCCGGCAGAAGCAGTCCGTAGGCGAAGCGCGCGAGACCGAGGGCTGAGGCGGTGCCCAGAGCCAGTCGCGCCGCCTGCCATACCCCCTGGCGCAGGACCGGTGACCTCATTGGACCTGGGTTTGGGACGTCGCGCGGCAGCGGCGGGACGGGACGGGCCAGGCAGCCGCAGTGCCCTGATCGCTGCGGGGGCCGATGAGGGGTAGGTCTGGCATGGCAGGCTCCAATGGTCAAACCGATCGGTTCGATCTCGGACGCTAGCAGTTGATCGAACCGATCGGTACCATCTGGGTCATGCCAGTCGCCAAGGGCTCCACGATCGATCCGGAGCGCACCCGCGCCACCATCCTCGAGGCGGCCGCCCCGGTCCTGTACGAGCGCGGGCTCGACGGCATCGGTGTCGCCGAACTATGCGCCCGGATCGGAATATCCAAGGAGACGCTCTACCGGCATTTCGGCACCAAGGACGCGCTCGTGGAGGCCGTGCTGGAGGTGCGCAGCGACCGGGTGATGCGCTGGCTGGCCAGCGCCGTCGCGGCGGCCGGAGAAGACCCCGCCGACCAGCTCAGCGCGGTGTTCGACGCACTTGGGCAGTGGTACGACGAGCCCGTCTTCCGCGGTTGCGCGATGCTGAACGCTGCAGCCCAGCACCATGTCGAGGCAGTACGTGCCATCACCGCGCGTCACCTGGGCCGCTACCTCGAACTCCTGACCGGCATCGCCAGCCGCGCCGGAGCCGCCGATCCGCACCTCCTAGGAAGGCAGTTGCTCATCCTGGTGGAGGGTGCAACGGTCGTTGCCGCACATCACTCTGCAGTCGGCGCCGGCGACCACGCTCGCCGTGCCGCACTCACCCTACTGTCGGCCGCCCGAACCAGCCTCGAATGTTGACGCGGGTTGGGATCTCTTCCAGTCCGCTCCTACGTCCGCCGCTTCTGCCGGGTGGCTAATTGGGTGACGATCGCGACGGACACCAGTGGACGAGCGTGGACGGGCGTGCACCACTTCCGCCACCCGACGAGCCGCTCGAACAAGGCCGTCACATCGGCTGCAACCAGGCACATGACGAACGGCTTCTTTCTCCTCTGAACTTCGGCACCGACGGCCTGCCCGCGCATCGTTCGACCAGGCCGATCGGGATCTGACCGGTGGGATGACCTACCCAGCAGAACGCGCTCTGCGTACCGCTCCCAAGGGCCCATCCGATCGTTCATTACACGGAATGATCAAGCAGGACGTTGGCAAGAAGTCAGGCGTATGCCCTGGTAGCAGGAGGGCCTGCGCGGCAAGCGCTAGACCCTTCCTAAG
>NZ_BOPC01000045.1 GCF_016863555.1 Micromonospora qiuiae
TCGGCCGCTGCGCCCAGGCGATCGCTGACGGGGACTGGTACTACCTGGCCGACAAGGCCGGCGACCTGCGCAACCGGGTCGAGCAGTTGGAGACCGCAGCTGCCGAGGCGAACGCGGCGAAGGTGCCCGGCAGCCAGGCCGCAGCCGTGCTGGCCGAGGTCGTACGCCGCGGCGGCAGCTACCGGGCGGTCAAGGCACTGCACGCCGCCTCGTTCCCGCCCGGCACCCGCCGCCCGGAGCTGGTGCGACGCCCGGCAGACGGTCCGCAGTGACCGTCGCCAGAGTGCGCTACACCGCCAGTGATGTGCCGGGGCTGCGCCGGGACCTGGCCGACTGGTACGGCGGACAGCAGGGCGTGCAGTTCTACTTCAACGCCATCCAGGCCGGGCAGCAGCACCTACGCCCGCCCGGCCCGGCCGACCGCGTCGCCGTCCAGTTGGCCGCCGCCGAGACCGGCCGGCTGCGCGACGCCGACCTCTGGTACGTCGACGAGGATCTGTGTGCGTTGCTGGGCGCCGCGCACCCGTCCATGCCGGCGTTCGCGCCTCGGCCCGAGGACCTGCCGTCGAAGGTCGGGTTCGCCCTGTTCG
Source organism: Micromonospora qiuiae (assembly GCF_016863555.1). Classification (GTDB taxonomy): domain Bacteria; phylum Actinomycetota; class Actinomycetes; order Mycobacteriales; family Micromonosporaceae; genus Micromonospora; species Micromonospora qiuiae. Next base: position 591 of record NZ_BOPC01000045.1, read on the forward strand.
CCGAGCCGATCGCCTTGTACTCCGGGCAGGAGACCCGGGTCGACGGCGTGGTCGACGCGATGGCCCGTGCTGACGGCGACGACACCATTCGCGAGGTCGCCGACCGGCTCTACGGCGAGAACGTGCGCATCGTCGCCGCCTCCTGGGGGCCGGTCAGCAACCCGAACTGGCGCTCCGGCGGCCTGTGGATCTCGTTCTACTCCCCGTCGAACCTCACCAACGACGGCATTCTCGACGAGGTGACCGCCCTGCGGGCCCGGGCCATGCTGCCCCCGCTGACCGTCGACAACGAGGCGGCGATCGCGTGGCGTCCCGACGGGGAGCCCGCCGACTCCTACCAGCTGCACGGCGGCGACGGGCAGGACGGCACGATCGCCTGGACCCGCCTCGTCTTCGCCACCTTCCAACTCGCCGCGCAGGCCAATCTCGCTGAGACCGAACACCAGCCCACCCCGCGCCCGGAGCGCCGGCGTACCGAACGCGCCGGGCTGCCGCCGCGCGACGTGCGGATCGTGCGGCTACGCCGCAGCCTCGCCGGCGACCGCGACGCCGAGCAGGCCGGCGCCGGCCGGGAATGGCGGCACCGGTGGGTCGTACGCGGGCACTGGCGCAACCACTGGTACCCGTCGCTGAACGACCACCGACCCAAGTGGATAGCCCCCTACCTGAAGGGCCCGTCGGACGCTCCACTGATCGGCGGCGACAGGGTCAGCGTCGTCGGCATTCCGAAGAGTCGGGAGTCCGACCCCTCGATGACGGACAACACGTGACCACCGAAGCATCTGACCAGCGAGGGCGTGTGATGACAACAGTTGACGAGCACCACCGGCGGCTGCCGGGCGGCGGGTTCACGTGCCAGCGGTGGGGATGCACCCACGTCAGCGGGCAGCCCATGGTTCTCGAACCAGACGTCGCGCAGGAGATGACCGACGTCGGCCAGGACCCGCCCGCCGACGAGGTCCACCGAACCCCCGGCCAGCCGCCGTTCTGAGCGGGCTGCGCCCGACGGACGACCGTCGGGCGCAGCCCGTGTCAGCGGTGTGCCGGGGTGACCTCGGCCAGCCGCAGCGGCCGGTAGCCGTCGGTGTCGAGTTGGGCGAGTTCGCCGTCGATGTCGACCGAGTGTGTGCCGTAGAAGTGGACGTTCTCGTGGTGGGTCGGCCAGATGTGCGCGAGGACCTCGTCGTCGACCTGGCGGCCGTCACGGCGCAGCGCGCCGACGGCGAGGCCGTGGTACTCGGTGGACCAGCAGACGATGGCGTTGGTGGCCAGGGTCAGGCACCACATCTGTTCGGTCTGCTGCTCGTGGTGGCGGCGGCGCAGCGCTCCCTCGCCGGCGTAGGCGAGGGAGCGGCGCAGGGCGTGCAGGTTCTCGCCCTTGTTGAGCTGCCGGGAGATCCGCCGCCGGTAGGTCTCGTCGGCCAGGTAGCGGGCGGCGTAGACGGTGCGGCGCAGCGCCCCATATTCCTTGATCGCGCTGGTCAGCGCGTTCTGCTGCCGTTTCGAGGAGCACAGCTTCCCGACGACCAGCGCGGCGGTGGCGTGGCCGCCCTGCACGCTCGCGGCGACGCGAAGCAGGTCGTCCCAGGTGCTCGTGATCAGGTCGGTGTTCAGGCGTCGGGTCAGTAGGCCGCCGGCCCGTGGGTAGCGGGCGAGGAAGTCGGCGTTCGGGCCGGTCCTGTAGAGGGTGATCTTCCCGAGGTCGCGGATGCGCGGGGACAGCTGCTTGCCGACCAGGTCGAACAGGGCAAAGTTGGCCAGGGTGGCGCCGTGGGTGTCGGTGGCGTGCTCGAACACGGGGAGGTCGGTGGCGTTGCCCAGCAGCCCGTCGAGCACGTAGTGCGACTCCGGCGCGGTCGCCACGATGACCTTCGTGTCGAACGTCGAGTGCTGGTCGGAAACGTGGGTGTAGGTAGAGACGCCCTGGCCGCGAGCGAAGTACCGAGACAGGTGCCTCGCCGTGATGCTCTTGCCCTTGACCGGGAACCGCTGACCGTCCGAGGACGACAAGGTGCCCGATCCGAACGCCTGGGTGAGCGGGAGCCGATGGTGGTAGTTCACCACCGCGGCGTTGGCCGCCTCCAGCGTCTCCGGGCGGAAGTACCACTCGGCGGTCCAGGCGAGCACGTCGTACGGCACGCCGCAGGACTCGGCCATCGCCGACAGGCCCATGTTCGTAGCCTCCGCGATGATCACGTACATCAGGTTGCGTTTCAGCTCGGCCGGCCGGTTCACCTTCCCACCGGCGTGCACCAGGTGATCGGTGAACCCGGTCCGCGCGTCGACCTCCACCAGCACCGACGCGATCGGCACCCTCGGCAGCATCCCGGTCAGCTCCGCGCGCAGCGCGTCAGCCTCGGCGGGCACGTCCTCGGCGGTCAACGGCGGGATGATCAGCTCGCCGTCGTCGGTGAGCCGGACCTCGCCCGGGTTGCCCTTGGCCAGCTGCGTCTCCAGGTCGGCCAGGGCGGTGTGCAGTTCGTCGTCGGCCTGGGCGAGCGCGTCAGCGGCCTCGACCGGTTTGCCGACCAGGTGGCAGAACTCCACCTTCTGCGGTGCCCACGCCTCGGGCGTGAGCAGGAACGACGCCGGATCGGCGTACCGGCGCGAGCCGGGCACGAACACGTCACCGGAGCGCAGCCCGTCGCGCAGGCCGACCAGCACGGCCAGCTCCCAGTACCGGCGGTACGCGGTGACGTCCCCAGCCTGCTCCGCGGCCACCAGGTAGCCGGCCCACTTCGTCGGCACGAACCCGACCGGAGCACCGGCCGGAACCTTACGGGCACCGGTGGCGTACAACTCAGCCAGCACGCTCACCGCCTGCAGCAGTTGCTCGGTACCCGGGCCGCCGGCGAACTGGACCGCCGCCAGCACAGCCGGGGCGAACTGGCGCAGGTACGACATCGACGCATCCAGCATGCTGAGCTGCCCGTGGTCGCGCGGCAGCCGCTCGCGGCGCTCGGCCCACGCCGCCCGCATCCGGTCCATCCCGATCCGGGAGCGCAGCAGAGTACCGATCTGCTCGTCGCCGATCCCGGTGTCGAGCACGATGGTCAGGATCTCGTCCAGCAGCGCCTGCCGGTTCTCCCCGCCCTTGGCCCGCTCGGCCAGGGCCTCGGCGACCTTCTGCTTCGCCGCCGCCTCCCGCCCGCTGATCGCCTGGTCGAACAGCAGCAGCGTCTCGTCCAGCACGTCGACAGCCGACTGCGCCAGCAACGTCAGCAGGATCGGATACCGGCGCTCCGGCTCGCGCCGCTGCAACGCCTGCCCGGTCAACCGCCGCCCGATCCCGGCCAGGAACCGGCGCCGCTCCGCCGGCAGCATCGACAGGTCCAGGGTGTGCGCGTCCAGCCGGCGCAGGTAGGCCAGCTTCTCCAACTCCGCCTTCACCGCAGCCGGGCTCGACGACGTCGGCCCCACACCCAGCCACGCCAACGGCGTCCGGCCGAGATAAGCGTCCGGGACCAGCAACAGGTCCAGCTCCGCGCACCGCCTGTCGGTCAGCAGGTGCCGCACCCGCGACCACGTCTCCGTCCTGGCCCGAGCCCTGGCCGCGGCCACTCGCCGCAGCAGCAGGATCACCCCCGGCCGCACCACCCGCGACGACAGCAGATACTCGCAGGCCAGCCGGAACAGCAACTTCGGCGAGTCGTGCTCCATCGCCCGAGCGAACAGGAACTCCTCCAGGTCCTTCCACTCGGCGGTGTCCATCGACCGCCAGCCGGCGTAGCCGGCCACCTCCCGCAGATGATCGGTACGGGTCTGCACCCGCTCGCCGTACCCGCGCAGCTCACCCATCGCGATCCCGAGCCGCTGCGACAATCGGCCCACCACGGCGTCCGGGGCCCCCGCCACCTCGTCGGGCACGAACCCGAGCCACGGCAGCGTGCACAGCTGCACCGCCACACCCAGCACGTTGCGGCCCGTGCGGAACTGGCGCACGAACGCCTCGTCCGCACCGGTCAACGTGAAGTACCGGATCAGCTCGGCCCGGCTGATCTCCGGGAAGCCCCGAAGCCGCGCCAGTTCCTCCGCCGAGAACACATCCTGAGTCGCCACAAACCCACCGCCCGAGCATCGACCGTCACCGAACGGGACGGGACGCTACGGCCGGGTAGAGAGCTTGATCAACCCTCAGTTCTTAGCGTTGTTTTTGGTCTGGAAACTACGGACGGGCCAGCCTGGGCCAGCTCGGCCAGCCATGACCAGGGGTGTTCCTCTCCGGACTCCTCGTCGTCGGGAAGCACGACGGCCAGGACGTCCTGGGTGAGGCTGTCCCGAGTCTCGTGCAGCGGAATAACGCCACCACCGGGGGCGCCGGTTGATCGGGCGGTGAGAGTGAGCCCACGTTCCGCGTGCAGGAGCACGCGCCGGCCGTCCTCCAGCTTCACGAACTCACTGACGATGAAGCTGCGGGTGCACGCATCCTCGGGGTAGGCCCGTGCGAGATCACAGGTGGCGCCCAGGCCGACAACGCGGCCGGGTTCGACCTGGGGAAGATTGGTGGGAGCGCGGTAGGCGCCCGGGTACGGGCGCCAGCCTGCTTCCTCGCTGCTCACTGTCGCACTCCCGACGTTCCCGTGGCCGATTTTGCTGATACTTGCACAAACCGTGCCATCTGATCACCGGTTACGACGTCGTGGGGAAGTAGCGGCGGTTGGTGATCAGGGGCTACACGTGAGGTCCACGGGGGTCCCCGTAATACATCTCAGAGGGGTCGACGATGCCGGGCAGATCGACGTCGGTGGCGCCGACCAGCTCCACACCGACCGGCGGGCCGCCGAGCAGGCTGCCCAGGACGCCTGCGCCGAAGCTATCCGGCAGGAGGGGCCGCTGCCAGCGCCGCCGCCGTCCGAGCCGACGCGCCGAGGCTCACGCCGAGCGGCTGCAGGCCCGGCTCGACCAATTCTGCGCCGGCTAGGAGTAGCTGACCGGGAGTCAGGTCGAATGACTCCCGGTCTCCGCTGGAAAGGTCAGGCTTGTGGTCGACGACCACGCGGCCGGTCGGCGGGAAGGTGGGCGTCCAGGGCCGCCACCACTACCTCGGACCGGTTGATGCGACCGCCCAATGAGCGCGAGCCTGCGCCGAGCTGCTCCTGGACCCACGCGACCAGGGTGTCGATGACGTAGAGCTCTCCGACTAGTGGGCGGATCGGCAGTTGAACGCGGCGTACCTTGCCCGCAGCGCGCCGCTGCGCCGAGGTACGTCGCCATGGGAAGGGCTCGTCGGCGGCCGCGGCGGCCGGCCGGCGAGCCTCCGCGACCAGCCGGGGCAGATCGGCCAGGTGGGCGCGCAAAGCATCGAGAACCAGCTCGGTGTTGCTCGTAGAAGTGCGCCGGGCTCTCTCGAAGCGGGCCATGAGAGGCGCCGGGACACTGAGCACTGTGGGACTGACCACCAGCGCGGCGGGATCGTCCGGGTCCACCGATAGGTCCGGCAGGTCGGTGACCCGTGACGTCTCGGCCCCCGACGTCTCTGCCTCCGTAGGAGCGGCTTCGGCGCGGACCGGGACCGAGCTAGCCCGGCTCGGGGTGGCCGAACTGGGCTCGAACGTGTTTGGGCTGGCCGGCGCTGGTGATTCCTCGACCGTTGGAGTGGCGGCCTCGGTGCGAGCAGCGGCTACTTGGCCGCCCGGCGCCGATTCCGTGTCATCAGCAGCGCGCTGGGCGGCCGGCGGCGAGGTCGGGGCGGATACTGGTGCCGTCCGGTCCGCGCTGACCAGACCGGTCAGAGACGCACCGCGACCGAAGCCCTTGAGCTTCGGTGCTGGCGGGGTGTACGTGTTCGGGCTGTCCTGCTCGCTCACGTCGCTCACATCGGCTCCAGTTGGCTGAATCGGGTGAAGACCTCGGCGGCGAGGTCCTCGTACTCCTGGGCGACCTTGGTGGCCTCGGTGCTGGGCACCGGCCGACCGGTTGCGGTGCCAGCGCGTATCTCCCACCACTTCGGGCCCTCGGCTTGCTCCAGCTCGTGGACCAGCTGCCCCCGGTCTCGGCAGGACTTGGCCACGGACGGCATGTAGCGGATTACCGAGTTGAACACCGGCGCGTCGGTGCCTGCGGCCTGCAGGTCCGCCTCCAACTCGGCGCGGACCTGACGCCGCTGCCCTACCTCGTCGCCCTTGCGGCCGACTCGGTACTGGAATCCGAACATGGCTACGCCGAGCAGCTCCAAGGGCTCGTTGATCGTCATGGCCCGGCTGAACCGCTCGGCGACGCCGGACAGGCCCTGCCGGCTGGCCTGGTCGAAGCTCACCGGCACCAGCGCGGCCCGGCTGGCGACCAGCACCAGGTCCTGCACGTTGATCTCGCGCGGTGGGCAGTCGATGAGGATCCAGTCGTACTCGTCGGCGATGGTCGCCAGAACCTCGGCCAGCGCCAGGCGAGCCCGATGGGCGTGGCCGCGGGCCGTCTTGCCGAAGATCATGCCGTTGACCTCATCAAGGGCTGATCCGCCGGGGATGACGTCCAGCCAGGGCCGAACGTTGCGCAGCCGGTGCGGCACGGTGCCCGCCTGCAGGGCCGTCATCAGGCCCTTGCCGTCGTCGCCGACCAGGACTCCCTCGGGAACCCGTCCGTCGACCGGCACGTCTTCGGGCTTGAGGTAGCCCAGGTCCAAGCCGAGGTTTCCCTGCGGGTCGCAGTCGATGACGAGCACGCGCCGCGGTGAGTTGGCCTGCTCTGCGGCCAGCGCCAGCAGGCCCGCCAGGTTGGCGGTGACCGACGTCTTGCCTTGGCCACCCTTGCCGTTGAGCACTGCGAGTACGCGGCCGAGGGCTGGCCGTAGGCGGCGCGACAGCTCGATGGCCGCTACTAGGTCTGGGTCGAGCCCCACTTGTCCGAATGTCATCGGTTTGCCTTCTCTCTCACGCAGAGGGGGTGTGTGCGTGTGCCTATCACTTACGAGCCCCATCGCGCCAGGTGCCGCGCGCTCCCCCGCGCCGTAGATCACACAGCCGATCACCAGCACAAACGCAAACGGGCGTGCAACAACCCGCGCGAGACGGCGCGCGTGCGAGACGGCGCGCTATAGAGCGCGCGATAGCGCAGACGACAACACTCATCACTTGACAGGCGATGTTGTCAGAACCAGAGTGGACGGTATGACAAACGATGCTGTCAGCAGCAGCGCGGAAGATGTTGCAGACAACAGGGCATCCAAGATTGGCCGACCCCTGGCAAACAACATCGGCCGCGATGACGTGCCCAACCTTGTCTCCGACCTCGCATCACTCCTCACGCAACCGATCGGAGGCGACAGCGTGAGCGCGTTGCCTCAGGACCGGCATCTACGGCGGCTAGCTGCCTTGATGGCGATCCGAGCAGCGGCGGATGACCTGGCAACAGCGGCGGCGTTCGACGCCGCGAAGCACGGTGCGATGTACCCCGCAATAGGTGAAGCAGCGGGGATAACCCGCCAGGCGGCACGCGTGCGATGGCCAGGTCTTGCGGACCTGGCTAGGAAGGCCCAAATCAGAGCCAACAACCCCGATCCGGGTGCCACCAAGGCGACCCCCGAAGAGGAGTTCTGACCGTGACCAACGACGTACTCCACCCTGCCGCTGTCGAAGTAGATGTTTCCTGGGTATCGCAAGCTACTGCTGCAGTGCGACCCGTGTCGGCGCGCCTGGCCAGCGTGGTTACTCACCCGGCCAACCCACGCAAGATCCTGGGCGACCTGACTGACTTGGAGACATCGATCCGAGAGGTGGGCGTGATCCAGCCGCCGGTGGTGCTGCCTGCGGCCCGGGTCGCCGCAGCCTGGCCCGCGCACGCGGAGAAGCTCGCTGGCGCGGAGTGGGTGGTGTTGGTGGGCGCCCGTCGGCGTACCGCCGCCGGCCGTATCTACGGCGATGACCCGGACGCCACGCTGGACGTGCTGGTGCGCGAGGACGGGATCGCCGACGACCCGTTGGCACAGCTGGATGTGATGACCGCCGAGAACGTGGCCCGGGCGCCGTTGATCCCGGTGGAGGAGGCTCGCGCGTTCGCCGAGCAGGAGGCCGCCGGCCGTACGCAGCGGGAGATCGCGGCGAAGGTCGGCTGCTCACAGTCGCATGTGTCCAAGCGCCTGAAGTTGCTTCGGCTGCCCGAGGTGATGCTGGCCGAGCTGGAGACCGGGCAGAGCCCCGACGATGGGGACCAGGAGCAGCGCGGGCGGAGGAAGCCGGCTCTGCAGATCAAGGACGCCCTGGCGTTCATCGACGCCGCCGGTGACGACCAGGAGCTGATGCTGACGGCGTACCGGCTGCGCGATGACCGCCGTCACCACTGGACTCCTGTCCAACTGGTCACCGAGGTGCGCCGGGACCGGGAGCGGCAGGAGCAGGTCGACGCGGCGACGAAGAAGCTGGCCGCTGAGGGCGTCCCGGTGATCGACAGCGCCATGCAGAAGTTCGGTGACGGCTACTGGCAGCGGCGCCTGGACGGGGCCAAGGCCATCGCGAAGGCCCGTAAAGACGGCGCACTGGTCGCTGAGGTCAACACGTGGGGGCAGATCACCTACTACTTGACTGCGGGGAAGCCGAAGGCGGCGGACAACCGCACCCCAGCTGAGCAGAAGCGGATCACCGACGAGCGGGAACGTCGCAAGGCGATGACCGCGCGTGCCGAGGCCGCCGCCGCGCTGGCCGCCCAGGCGCCTAAGCTGCCCCAGACGGCCGCGGACATCGTCGACGCGTGGCTGTGGGCGCCGGGCAACGAGTGCGCGCAGCTCGCCCACAAGTGGCTGCTTGCCGTCGGTGTCGGCCCGGAGCCGAGCCTGCCGAACTACCAGTGGTGGGAGCAGGTCCGCCGCGCTGACTGGCCCACCCGCGTGCATGCCGCGCACGCTCTCGGCCTGGCCCGGCGCGAGGTTCAGGCCCGCGCGACCTACCGGTCGTGGACGTCCACCGACGCGGCCTGGCTGGCCCGGCTGACCGAGGAGGCCGGCTACACGCCAAGCGCGTGGGAACAGGCTCGCCTGGACGCCATTGACCCGCCGGAGGCCGCGCCGGACGTCGAGCCAGCCGGGACGCCGGAGCGAGTGTCGCTGGTCTTCGACGCCGACGACGCGTGCTGCTGGGTGCTGCACTACGACCTGCAGGTCGACGAGCCGGCCGCGTATGCCGAGCACCTGACCGACGCGGGCGACGTCGAAGCCGCCCAGGCGTGGGCGGCCGAGCTGCTGGCCGACCGGCACCGGATCGAGGCCACCGGCTGGACCGACGGGCAGCTGCTGCCCGGCCGGCGGGCCCGCATAGCCGTCCACGCCGGCGATGCTATGGCGGCGGCCGGGACGGTGGGGGAGTGGCGGCTGCTGCACGACGCGGTCGACGACGTGTGGCTGCTGCTGGCCGACGACAAACCGCACGCCGACCACGACGGCCTCGGCGCCGCCGAGGTCGACCAGGCGTGCCAGTGGGCCAGTGGCGTACTGGCTGACGCGGCCGTGGTGTGCCACGGGTGGACCGCCCGCGCTGACGGCAACGCGGTGCTCGAGTACGTGGCCGACCTGACGGGGGAGTGCTGATCGTCTGACCGCCACCGTGGCGTCTTGGCCGAGGCCTGAACTATGCCGGGACGCCTGCGGTGGCCGCCAGAGGGCGGCCCCGGTGGTGTCCGACCGCCACCCGCGATCCCTGCAAGGAGAGGACGCAGGCGACATGATCGAAGCAACGCGAACCTCCCGGCCCGGTGGGCCGGACGGCATGACGGCGGCCGCAGTGGCCCGCCCCGGCCTGCTAGAGCGGCTGGACGAGATCCTGCGGGCCGCGCCGATGCGCAACCACGCCGACGACCTGGCCGCCCGCGACCGAGGCGACCACGACCACGGCGCGGCTCTGCGGCAGCTCGACCAGGCAGAGCTGCTGATACTGCTGTACAACCCGGTGAGGGTCGGCGCGGCCTACGCCGACTGGCTCAAGCGGGAGCTGGCCGAGCAGGCCAAGACCGCTGAGCCGCTTACGTCCTGGAACCAGACCCACCTGACGATTTCTCCGCTGCCCCGGTGGAACCGGGACCGCTTGGGCTTTCTCTGCGCTGTCGGCTGCTGCGACGACGGATTCTGGCAGGTCTGCGAGATGGGCAGCAGTGACAGCACCTCCCTGATGTGCGTCGGCTGTGCTCGCAAGTACGAGAAGCTTCAGCCCTCGGACGTGTGGGCGCCGCGCACGCCGCCAGCCCACGGAAAGCTGGTCCACCCAGGCATCCTCGGCGACGAACCCTGCGACAACACCATGGGACTGACCGGCAGCACCGACCGCGAGTGGCTACTCGGGGAAGCGAACGCGTTCCTCGTCGGCGACTGGCTGGGCATGGAGGTCAGGCCCCAGTTTCGGCTGACGGACAACCCCGCCAGGCTGGAGATCGTCGGGCGCACCACCACAGCCGGGCATCGCTTCGACCTCACAGCGTCGTTCGTCTATGACCCGGCGACGCTGCACCTGCATTACCGCGACATGCCCAACGGCTTTCGCTACGAGACGGGCACGCTGACCAACCAGGACGGCACCACGGCTACCATCGACGACCCGTTCATCATGCTGAGCGCCATCGACGCTGGCGAGGATCGCTTCGCCAGCATGGTCGGCACGGCGGGACCGGCCAGTCCTTACCTGGCCGGTCCCGCCATCACCGTAGCCGAGTCCACCAGACCGGAATATCGGTACTTCGCCGTCGTTGAGGTCGACGCGGACGGCCACGAGTTGGCGCGCTACTCCGGCAGCATCAACGACCCCGAGTGGGACGTCGCTGCGGCAGACCGGCGCGAGCGGGACCTGGCGGTCGCGGCCATCGGCGGCCAGTGGCGCCCCCGGCATCCCGCTGCGGTTCGATGGGGCGTCCAGGTGTTCACCGACCGCCATGAGGTAGACGCGCTCCGCGCGGAGGCCGTGGCCCGGGCGCACCCGGACCCTGACGAGGAGCTGGCAGTCAACCTCGACGAGCCGCAGCGGGACGCCGAGGACACCGATAGCCACACGGTGGTCGGCCTGGTGCCCACCCCGCCCCCGGACCGTCCCAGCTTGGCGCCCTCGAACGTGGCTCTGGCGATCGGCGCGGCCATGATCGCCGGAGCGCTCTTCGTCGCTGACACGGAGACCCGGCTCGCCACGTTCGCCGGGATCTCACTGGCCGCGCTCATGGCCCTGCTAGCTCGGGCGTTGCGGGTCAGCCGGCTCGGGACGCAGCGGGCCGAGGCCGACAAGCAGCCCTGAGCGGAGTGCAGACCCTAGCCGAGGTTGAGGGAGGGTGGATTCCGTGGAATCCACCCTCACCGCCAAGATCAACTGTTGATGCCTCCATAAGTGTTCTTATCGAGGCGCGAAAACGTCCCACCCGACCCGTACCGTTCGACCCGACCTGTGTCGTCTGCCAAGGAAGGTGAGGCACTGCCAATGAAGCTGAGGCACCAACGGGCCGTGCTCGGACGCCGAGCCCGTGTGCTGCGGCTCCGCTCCCGACGACGCCGCGACTTGCCTCAGGTCCAGTGGCAGACCGCGCACCCGGACCCTGCCAGTCAATCTGAGGCACCCCACCCGCCGGCCCCGCCGCACCCCGGCCGCGTCGGGGTGAGCGCCAGGATGGTGCCTCAACTCAACTGGCAGACGACAACCATCGACCCCGCGAGGGCGTGACATGACGCTGACCTGGGCAACCGCCACCACCCTGACCGAGCTGGGAGAGCTGACCGCACGGTGGCTGACCGGGGATCTTGACGAGACCCCCACCTACTGCGGGCCGCCCGATGAGGAGACCGCGACGCTGGTCCCGGTGCTGGCCGCCATCAATCGCGCCGGGTTCGTCACCGACTTCTCCCAACCGGGTGAGCCGCTTGACCGGGGTTGGCAGCAGCGCGCCGCGCTATCCGGCTTCGTCGACGCACCCACCTGCAACCGGCTCGCCGCCGCGCTCGCCCCGACCGACCTGATCCTGCTGCACGAGCACGACGACAGCGGCATCCGGATCCCGGTCACCCTCCAGTACGGCGCGGCCCACACCTGGGTAGGTGGCTTCCCCGGATTCGAGTTCTGGGAAGACGAACTCGGCCAGGCCGCGCTGCACGCGCTCGACGCCGCCTGGTACGTCACCGTCGTGGACCCGGTCTGGGGCCGCGCCGACCACCTGTGGCACGTCCTTGCCGGCGCGCTGGACCTGCCCCACCCGGAGGTGAGCCGATGATCCGGGTCCGGATCGTCGCCGACGGCGTCGACGAGCTGCACGCGGCGGCCCTCGCCATCGGCCAGGCGCTGACCGTGACCCGGGAGAGCCAGCCCAGGCCGCGCCGATCCGGCGACGGCGTCAGCCTCTACCTGGACGCCGAGCTGCCGCCGGCCGACCTGGACCCAGACACGCTGGACGCGCTGGACCGGGCCCACCCGCTGAACCGGTGCGGCCGGGACGGCTGCGACGGGTACGTGCCGCTGCACGACGCCGAGCTGGTGCCGACCGTGACCGACGACGGATTCCGGTACGCCCGCTGGCATCCGGCGTGCCTACGGGCCGAGCAACGCAAGCGAGGGATCACACGGTGACTGCCCTGTCCGGGGAACTACTGCCCGCCGCCCGGCCGCCCGCCATCACCGCGGTGGCGGGTGACGGCGGTGACGGGCTGGAGGCGCTGCTGCGGGAGTGGCTGATCGGCTACCAGTCGGTCCACACCCGGTCGGCGTACCGGCGCGACCTCGCGCACTGGCTGACCTTCCTCTCAGCGTCCGGGGTCGACCCGCTCACCGAGGCCCGCCGGGTACACACCCATGCCTGGTTGCGCGCCCAGGAGGTCGCCGGCACCGCGTCTGCGGCGACCCGGGCCCGCCGCCTTGCCGCCGTGTCCGCGTTCTACTCGTGGTTGATTGCCGAGGACCGCACCGACCGGGCCAACCCCGCCGCCATCAACCCCAAGCAGAAGCCGAAGACCGACCCGACCCGCCCTCGCACCGCCGGCCTGTCCCGCGCCCAGGCCGAGGCGCTGCTCGCCGCCGCCGACGCCGACACCGGCCCCCAGGCCGCCCGAACCGCCGCGATCGTTGCTCTGCTTCTCTATACCGGGCTGCGTGTGGGAGAGCTTGTCGGTGCCGACGTCGAGCAGCTCGGCCACGACCGCAACCACCGCGTCCTGCGCTTCACCGCCAAGGGTGCCGGTGAGCACCTGGTGGCGCTGCCCGCTCCGGTGACCCGCCGCCTGGACGCCTACATCGCCGCCCGGCCCGACCTCGCCGAGGCCCGCGTGCCGGTGGTGGCCGGGCAGGCCGGGGCTTTGCCGCGCCGGCCGCTGGTGGCCACGGCCAGCGGCGCCCGGGTCGACCGGGGCGCGGTGTGGCGGCTGCTGCGCCGCCTGGCCGCCACGGCGAAGATCCCGGTGAAGATGAGCCCGCACGTGCTGCGGCACACCTGCGCCACCCTCGCCCGTGACGCTGGAGCGCGCCTGGAAGATGTCCAGGAGCAGCTCGGGCACGCCGATGCGCGGACCACCCGCCGCTACGACCACGGCGGGCAGCGTCTCGACCGGGCGCCGGCCTACACCCTCGCTGCGTACCTCACCGCCGCCGGCGACGGGCATTCTGCGGAATCACCAGATGGGGAGACGGCATGACCGCCAAGGCGCGCACCTCAGCGGCGTTGACCACCGGCAGGATCAACCAGGGTCAGGGCGGACCTGACCCCGGCCCGATTCGTTGAGCAGGCCATGACGGATGTGCACCACCTGCGGGAGACCCCGGCGCGCTACTACGAGGTGCTGGGACGGGTCATGTCAGCTCTGCGTGAGACTGGTGCGCTCAACGGCGCCACCCATCTCGACTGGTGGCCCGGCAACGGCGGCCGAACCTGGGAGATCGAGTGGCAGGGCGGCCCCTTCCCGGCTGAGGTCGCCGCGCGGCTGCTGGGGGCACCGGAGCCTGGCGTCGGCGACGACCAGGGCGGTCACGCGGTACACGGCCTGATCTCGCCCGGCCGGGGCGAGAACGAGCGCGCGCACCTGGTCGTGCTCGACGTGCCGGTGAACCTGCGCGCTATCGAACCGATCGGTACCAGCCAGGTCTGGGCAACCCTCACGCTCACGCGGGGATAGAGGAGTCCGGATCGCGGCGCTAACGCCGAGCCGCCAGCTCGCCGCCCGATGGCTACCGGCAGCTGCTGCTCTCACAATCGCGCACATTCGCGTGATGACCTGATGCCATAGGGTTACCGGCATGGTCAATGTGGACGACGAACTGGACCACCAGGGCATGGCGATCGAGCTGATCGACGCCTTCGCCGAGCACGACGCGGCGGGCCTGGCCGCGCTCGACGCCGCTGGCCGGGCAGCGCAGGTCCAGGCCCGGCAGGCGCTGTACGACTACGTCGACCGGATCTGGGAGGACGCCAAGGCCCGCGGCTTGAACCCAGCGGTGCGATCGGACTGGAACGCCGTGGCGGGGCTGCGGGACCTGACCAATGCGCTGGTCGAGCAGGCCGGGCAGGCGCAAGCCGACGCCGGCGAGGACTGAGCAGCCGATGACCGACACCGGCTCGCGTGAGGCCGAGATCCGGGGCCTGGTCGCCAGTACCGCGATGCTCGGCCGGGTGTCCGGGCGTGAACCGTGGCGCGAGCTGCTCCTGCGGTTGACGGGAGGCCGGTGGCCGCGCCGGTCCGGCTGGCCGGTCGTGCCCAGGCTGGCCACGCCGTGGCAGGACACCGTCTCGAACGAGCGGATCGGCTGGCGGATGCGCGCGGCGAACCTACGCGGCCACGACCACGATGACGCTTCCGTACGCGATGAGTTCGTGTTCGCGGTCGACTACCAGATATGTCGCCGGTGCCGGATCGGCTGGGTCGAGCAGCCGCACACCCTGCCGGCCTACCGCCGCCGCGGCTTGGCCGCCGCCGGTCTCGCGGCGCTCCGCAGGGAAAACCCAGGCTTCGCCTGGCACACGCTCGGAGGGCACATCGACGGCTCGCCGGCGTTCTGGGACACCATCGGCGCTGACGTCCCGGGTGGTTACCGGCCCCGCCGGGTGTGCGAGCACGTCACCGCCGGCGGCTGAACACCCATCACCCACCTCCCGCCCCGGGGCTGGCCGATCCGGGGCATCGTCGGCATCCGCCGGATGCGCCTCGAACAGATGTGCGCCGTCACCGGCGTGTCGAACCTGGACAGGGGCGGGGATGTGTCGGGTTCGTGGGATACCGTCATTCCTCGGCACTGCGGTTGTCACCAACCGTGGACCTCCTACCGTCCGGCGCCGCTTCTCGGAGCGACCGCGGGGCTCCGAACCCCGGAGCCGGAGAGGAGGAACACGGTGCGACAACAGCCGGAGCAGGACCCTCCGCGGGTCACCTCGCGAACCGAGCGGGTGTGGCAGATCGCGAGGCCTGCGCTGGAGCTGGCCGCCCTGATGGCGGCCTACAACCAGCGCGAGGGCCTCGCCGTGGCGGCGAAGGCCCTCGCGGTGCTAGGGCATGCGACGGTGAGCTGGTTCCTAGGCCTGCGCCGGTGATGCCCGGGGGCGGGGAGCGTCAGCTTCCCGCCCTTCTCTTTTGCTACGTCATACATCCTAAGACGTAGCAGAGCTTATACAAGGACCGGCTGGTGTGTTGACTCAATCCGTTCTGCTGAAGAGCAAACTCACTACCGGCTGCACCGTGGTCATCGAGTACCCGTCACGATGAGAGTCCGAAGATGCTCTCGTAGAGGATCCGGTACGCCTCTGACATTGCCGAGAAGACTGGGGCAGAACCTCCTGGAGGTTCGAGCGGCGGTAGCGTCGCCGACATGAGCGTGGACTGGGGTCGGCTAACACCGACGTTGCGCGCCGGCGACTGGACCTGTCCCGACCACGGCCGAATCCGTCCCACCTCCAGCGGGCCGGTGCCAACCTGCCCGCACTGCGACGTCGTCGCCCACCAGGTCCGTGTGACCCGCGACGGGCACCGCGAGTTCGTCGCTCCCGTCCCGGCGCGCTGCGCCGGGGCCGAACGCCACCCGCTCACCGCCGGCCGGTACCAGCTGAGCTGGACGCCCTGCCCCTGCCCGCCGCCGCACACCCACCGCGGGCATCACACCTGGACGTGCCACTGCGGTGCCGCCACCCACCATCCGCCGGTGGTTGATCCCTGGAGGGGCGCAGTAGCCGTGCCGGTGGCAGAGGCGGCCCGGCGCAGGTGATGCTGCGGAATCAGGCGCCGGTGGCGTCGGGAAGCTGAGCAAGCACCTCCGGCGGCGCCAGCTCGACCGGAAGCGGACGAGGCTCGGTGTGCTTGTCAGGGCCGCACCGGCTGAACGGGCCGTACTCGGCAGCCAGGGCGGCGAGGTGCGGGTCGAGGTGGTCTCGCCACCAGATGCTCATGCCGGTCTGTGGGTCGCTGACCCGCAGTGTCTCCCATGCGCGCCACAGCGCGTATAGGCGGGAGATCGCCTCGGGGTGTGCCCACCAGCGCGGACACCAGTTGACCCCGGAGGTTGGCCCGGAGGCGAGGCGCCGCTCGACGACGTGGGCGAGGTAGTCCCCGATGAACGCCTCCACCGTGCGGTAGACCGGCTCCGCGGCCGCCGGGTCGGGTGCTGGTGGCTCGGGGGCGGGCGGCGCCGCGTCCGGGTCGCCAGCGAGTTGCCCGAGCAGGGCGCTGAGGTCGGCGACCGGGTCGGTGGCCGCCGGTCCGGGGCTCGGGGTGGTCATGGCGTCGGCTCCGGCGGGGCGTCGGGGGTGAGGGTCCAGTCGGTGCGGCTGTCGGGATCCCAGCGGGCGATCGACGAGCGGATCGCCTCGGCGTACGGCCCGTCCTGCCAGGGTGCGGTGCGGGCGAGCGCCGGCGGGGCGCCGGAGGCGTAGACGACCATCCGGCCGCGGGGCAGGGCGTGCAGGTCGGAGACGTCGAGGATCCGCTGCCGGCGGGTGGAGTGTGAGACCGAGCGTTGGCCCCACCCGGATCCGCTGCTGCTGGTCGACCTGGTGGTGACGTCGTGTTCACCGATGAGCTTGGACAGCTCTTCCAGCCAGTCGGGGTCGGCGACGCCGCCGCCGTAGGTGCGGACGTTCGCCGCGGACCACAGCTTGCGCATCCCCTCGCGTCCCCACACGTCGACGCCCTGCGGGTATGACTGCAGGATCGTGATGATCGGCAGGCCGTGGGAGCCGTAGTAGGAGTAGAGGCTGGGGAGCTGGCGCAGCCGGCAGATGTTGGCCGCTTCATCGAGTACGGCAAGCAGCGGCGGGTCCAGGCGCCGGCCGGCCGAGGCTCGGGCGCGTAGCTCGCCGGCGCGTAGGACGGCGTCGGTGAGCGCGGCGACCAGCGGGGCGGGGGAGCCGGGGCCGCCCTGGGAGAGCAGGTACAGCACGTCGGTGCTGGCCACGAACGCGGCCGGGTCGAACTCGAGGATTCCGCCTCGGCTGGGTGGGGTGATCCAGCGGGTGACGGCGGGCTCGGTGAGGCACATGAGCATTTTTTGGGCGCCGGCGTAGATGCCGCCGCGGGTCTTGTCGGGCATGTTGACCACGCCGGCGACGGCGTCGGCGGGCAGGTCGTAGCCGTGTTCGCGCAGCAGCATCGCGGGCTCGTCGTCGCGGGGGCTGACCGCCCACCGGTACGCGGCGAGCATGTCTCGGCCGGAGCAGGCGGCGGCCAGCAGCAGGTTCGCCACCAGCTCTTCGGAGCTGGGGTCGAAGAAGGCGTCGCGGCTGACGCCCGGCTCCCGCTCGGCGGCGGCGAAGTGCTCAGCCAGGCGGCGGGCGTCGCTGATGGTGGCTACGGCGCGCAGCGGGTTCCACCACATGCCCTGGTCGGCGCCGAGGATGTGCTGTGGGTCGAACGCCCATACGGTGCCGCGGGCGGCGCGTACCTCGCGGGTGGCGTCGACGATGTCGCCCTTGACGCTGGTGACCAGGGTCGGCCCGGGGGCGGCGACGACGGCCGGGATGGCCCGGCTGGTGGTCTTGCCGGTGCGCGGGCCCCAGATGTCGATGGCCATGTCCTCCCACGACTGGCGAAGTGGCATCCCGCCGGCGACGGTGTGGCCGATCAGTACGCCGAGTTGGTCGGGGTCGGGCCGGTCGACGCTGGCGAGGCTGGGGCGGAGCCGGCGGCCGCTGTCGGCGACGCCCTTGGGGCCGAGGTGGGCGAGGTCGGCGCGGGTGGCCATCCGCCGTGCCGCCGAGTCGACCCGGGTCCGCCGTCGGCGGGCCCACCGCCAGGCCGCCATCACCGCCGTGCCCAGCAGCAGTAGGACCGTGACTTCGATGACCGCGATGACGGTGCAGGCGGTGGTCCAGGTGATGTCGCCGCGCAGCACCGCGGCGGCTACCCGGATCGGCCCGCCGCCGTTGTATCCGGGCGGCCGGGTGAGCACGACCGGCAGCCACACCGCGCTGGCGAGGACCAGGGCCACGGCGGCGATACCGCCGACGATCAAACCAGCGTCGTCGTGGCCGCCGCGCGGCCCCGCAGGCCGGCTCACGTCATCGTCCAGCGGAAGTCGGTGTTGCCGAGCTGCTTCTCGACCTCGGTGGGTTCCAGGTGCACAGGGATCCCGGGCCGGGAGCCGACCTTGATCAGGAAGTTCCCGCGGCCGACGGTCTCGCTGCCGTCAGCGGCCCAGGACGGCGGTGCCGACCAGGACAGCACTTCGCGCCGCTCGGCCTGTGACAGCGGCCGCACTCGGGAGACGGCGTCGAGTTCCTGCTCGGAGCAGGGGCCGATCATCAGCACGGCGGACCGTTCGGCGAAGCCGCGGGCCTTCGCCCGGTCGTGGGCGGTGGGCAGCGCCTCCAGGTCGGCCAGGGAGTGGGTGATGAACGCGGTCCCGGTGCCCTTCTGCCGGTTGAGCCGGGTCAGGCCGTCGGCGCGGTCGACCAGGCCGTGCCCGACGCGCAGCGCCCGCCACAGCTCGTCGAGGACGGTGAAGAAGGTTCGGGCCGGCGCCAGGCCGAGGTCGGCCATCAGGTGCGCGGCCTCTACCTGGGCGAATCCGTACGACCAGGTTGACAGCAGGGTGGCGGCGGTGCGCAGCTCGTCGGTGTCGTCGATGCCGGAGATGTCCACGCACACGGCGGGGGTGTCGAGGCGGATCGCGGTGGTGGTCTGCCCTTCGAAGGTGTCGCCGAGCGGGCCGTGCAGCAGCGCCAGCAGCGTGCGGTGCAGGCTGGCGGTCTCCTCCCGGAACCGGGGGAGGTCCTCGTCTTTCTGCCAGAGGGTGACCGCGCGGACCTGCGGCGGGGCGTCGCGGATGACGCGTAGGACGTCGGAGAGCACCGGCTGGGTGTCGGTTTCCCGTTCGGCGAGGTAGCGCAGCGCGGCGGCCAGCACGGTGGTTTCGTCGGAGGTGACGGGTCCGCGTCGGATCAGGGTGGCCAGGGCGACCAGCATGTTCAGCCGCCGGTCGGTGACCGCGGCCCGCACGACGGCGCCGGTGCGCTCGTCGACCCGGTCGAGGACCTGCCGCCAGGGGCCAGCGTCGAGGGGGTTGATCCGGTCCAGGCCCGGCCCGACCCGCAGCACCTGCCCGCCGAGCGCGCGGACCAGCTCGGCGTAGTCGGGCTTGAGGTCGCCGAGGATCAGCGGCGTGACGCCCTGGGCGGTGAGCCCGAGAACCATCCGGCGTACGGCCGTCGACTTGCCCATGCCGGGTTCGCCCTCGATCCACACGGACGGGTTGTTGATCAGCCGGGCGCGGGTGTACCAGGAGATCGGGTCGAAGCAGACGGCGCTGCCGGTGTAGAGGTGCCGGCCGAGCGGCACGCCGATCATCGGCGTGGACGCGCCGGTGCCGAACGGGAACAGCCCGCAGACCTGGACGGTCGTGCCCCGGTACTCGGTGGGCGGTTCGATGTAGGACCAAGCGCCGCCGCCGGGCCCGGTGTAGCCGAGGCGGCCGGGCCGGCGGGCTGGTCGACCCGGTGGGCGGGGGGCGCGGGGTGCGGTGGTCATGCCGGCGTCCTAGAAGGGGATTGTGGCGTGGGTGGGCAGGACCACGCCGGTGGGCAGGCCGGCGGCGAACCCGGCGGCCTGGCAGCCGTACATCGGGCGCAGTGTCAGGCGTGCCTCGCCGGCGCGGGCTCGGATGATGCCGGTGGCCTCGTCGAGCTGCTTGTCGTTGGCGACGGTGGCGGTGACCAGCACGGTGAACCGGGTGACGCCGGCGCCGGTGGCCTCTTCCTCCGCGGCCTGGTCGGCGGCGGCCAGGTCGGTGAGGTCCCGGGCGCTGGGCCGGTGCTTCTTGCTGGCGAGGAATCGGGCGTCGCGCTTGTCGGCCTCGACCAGCCGGGCCGCCTCGCCCGGGGAGTACGGCCGGTAGATCATCGTGACCCGCTTGCGTAGCAGTTGCGGGTCCGGGTCGGTCAGCCGGGCGAACAGCCGCGAGTACACCACTCCTCGGGGGGCCTCGACCATGCACCAGGTACGCGACACCCCGGAGTCGTGCCGGTAGAAGTCCCAGCTCTCCCGGGTGGCCACCGGACCGGCCTGCGTCCAGTCGGGCGTGAGGTGCGGGTCCCGGGCGAGGTCCAGGGCGGCGGCCGGGTCGTACGCGGCGCGCACCACGCCGGCGAGCCTGCGGGCGGACATCGGCGCGATGCCGGCGCCGGTGGCGCCGGTGAGGCCTGCGTGCAGGTGCGGCAGCCGGGCGGCGACTTCCCGGCAGACGTCCTCGTGGGACATCGACCGGCCGGGCGGGGCGGTGTAGGTCAGCGACACGCGGGTGTCCACGGTCGCCGAGCCGGCCGGGTACGACTGGACGACGTCGTTGAGCACCTGCAGGGCCAGCGCCGGCGCGTCGGGCCGGGAGGTGGCGGCCACCTCGGCGGCCAGCCGGGTGCCGGGATCCGGGGTGGTCTCGACGGTGACTTGCGCCTGCACGAGCTGCGGCTCGCGGGACAACGCCGAAAGCCAGGACGCCAGGTGCGCGACGCGGGCGTCGATGACCGCCTGGTCGACCAGGTCCATCCCCTCGGGAGCGCATCGCAGGGTGACGGTGTAGTGGCGGCTCTGCGGCACCACGACGACCGCGACGACCCCGGAGCGGCCGGTCTCCACCTCATACACCTCGCTGCGGGCCAGCACCCCGGGCAGCTGGTGAGCGGCGGCCACCCGGGAGGCCACCCCGGAGATGTAGACGTGGTGACGACGAGCCCGCGCAAGCCACCAAGCCACCCGAGCGGTGATGACCTGGAAGCCGGTACGGCCATTGATCCGAATCGCCAGCGGGGCCAGGACCAGGACGCCGAGGACCGCCGTGACGAGCGAAGCCAGTGGAGAGACCGGCAGCATCATCGCGGCGATCACCATGACCAGGAACGCCGCGATGGTGCCAACTGGGCCCAGACCGAACAGTCCTGCGCCCCGGCCGAGCCGCCAGTTGCCGTAGGTGGGCTGCTCGGTCGCCCGGTCCCGAATTCCTGTGCTCATGAACCCTCACCGCCCACTGCTCCGGAGCCCGTTTCGCCGATTTTGCGTACGGTGGCGGGACCGGCCTTCGCTGCGGCGACCCCACCGGCCACGGCGATCCCGGCCGGCCCGGCTGCCGCTGCGGCACCGGCACCGGAGCCTGCTGCCGTGCCCGCCGTTGCGGAACTGGCTCCCGCACTCGCGGCCCCGGCTTTCGCCCCTGACCCGGCTGCGGCGGTGGCCCCGCCCGTTCCGGATGCGGCGCCTCCGCCAGCAGGGCGCGGTGGCGGCACCGGCGCTGACGGCATGGCGCCACCAGGCCGGCCCTTGCCATCGTCGCCCGTTCGGCCGCCGGATCCGCCGCCGGACTTACCCCCACTGTTGGCCAGCCGCACCGCGCCGGAAGCGAGCTGCCCGGCCGTAGAGACTGCGGCCACCGCAGCGCCACTGGACCCGCCGGTGGACAGCACCGACACCGCCGGGGCGATCAGCCGCAGCAGGGCGGGCAACGCCACGATGGCCATGCAGAACATGACCAGGCCGGTCAACAGGTCGGTCAGGCTCTTGCTCTCACCTCCGAGCCAGAACACCGCGGCGTAGATCGTGGCGGCGGCCGGCTTGTAGAGCACCAGGGCGAGCAGCCACGTCGCATACCGGCTGCGTACCGAGCCGCCCACCGCAGCGGCCACCGGCAGCAGCCCGGCCAGCAGGACCAGGCCGGCGTTGCGGGCCAGCAGCAGCAGAAGCTGAACCATGGTGGACAGGAACACCATGATCGAGATGCCGATCACGACCAGGGCCGGTAACCCGGCGGTCGCGGGGGCGGGAGCAAGTAGCAGGAGCCGCTTGCCGAGGTCACCGTTGGCGGAGGCAGAGAGGATCCAGTCGGCGTAGGCGTCACCGATGCCGATGAGCAGTTGCACCGCCGGCACGCCGGCGCCGGTGAGTACCACCAGAGCGACCATGTTCCTGGCAAAGGAGCCGGCTTCCCGGCCGTTGCGTTCCAGCGCCATCTTCATGGCCGCGATCAAAACCGCGCCGACGGCGATCGCTGCGACCGCCCAGTTGGTGTAGGTACGCAGATGCTGGACGACCCCGGAGGTCTGCGACACCTCCGGGGTGGGGATGGCCAACCAGCCGGTGACCAGTGCCTTGAGCATCTCCGCAGCGGCCTGGGATGCCTGCTCGGCCAGCTCGTCGAGGAACCGGCTGGCGGTGCTCTCCAGGACCATCCCGGGAACGCACCATGGCTGGAGGCCCGGGTTGCATGACACTACCGCGCCCCCCACTCGACGACGCCGATCAGATCGGTGGTCTGCCGGTTCACCGACGTCCACGCACCGCCGGGTGGTGCGATCATCCGCCAGTCCCCATCGCGCCAGCGCAAGGTCAACGACAGCACGTGATAGCGCGACGTACCGGCCCCCGGGGCGCGCATGGTCAGGCCGATCACGGCGGTGTCCGGGGTGTAGGACTGGTAGCTGAAACCGGCGATTTGGCTGAGCTCCCCTGGCTGTGCCGGGGCGTCGCCGGCCTCGCGCAGCGCTGCCAGGAGCCGGTCCCGGTCGGTACCCGGCTCAAACTGCTGTTCGATCGTCGGCTCCCACGACTGCCGGCCAGCATCGAACCCAGCCCGGGCGCTGAGCTGCGCGGCGGCGATCAGCGCGCCTTCGGGGGTGTGCGCGTACCCGCTGGCCGTACCATCCGCAATGCGGGTAGGGCCGGCCGACGAGCTGACGGGCACTGCGGTTTGACCGACCAGCTCCCACCGCACCCCGGCCGGTGGGGCGGTCGGCACGGTGGTGGGCAGAGTCTGCGGCTTGGTGGTCTCGGCCGGTGCCGGGCTCACCGGTGGCGCTTCGGTGGCTTTCGTGTCGTCGTTACTGCCGGCTGACGACACCGCGACGAGCACCCCGATGGTGATGACGACAAGCACCAGCGCCGCAGAGGCGATAAAGGTGGGCCGCGTCCACGGCGGGCGGTCGGCGAAGTCCTGGGGGGCAGACGAGCGCGGCAACGCGTTCCTCCTAGATCAGCGCGGACACGATCGCCGACGCGCTTCCGATGAGCAGGCAGGCGGCGAACACCCAGCCGAGCTGGGAGACGTTGGTGTCGTCGCCACGACGGTGCGAAAGAGCCATCTTTGCTGCGGTGAACAGCAGTCCGCCGACGCAGGCGGTGACGGCCAGGTAAGCCACCCACCTCAGGATCCTGAGGACCTTTTCCCCCAATTCGGGTGGCGGCTCCCCGCTCCCCGGGTTTGGCACCGGGGCCGCAGCCACAGCGGCCTGAAGTTGATCCAGGTAGTCGATCAGCGTCATCGTTTCCCTTCCCGGGCTGGGCTTACCTTGTGCCAGATCGCGTTGCGCAGGGCCTCGACGTCGGGGGAAGCGCCGACGTCGCACGGGTCATCAGCGGCGAGGAGCGCGTCGACCCAGCCGATGCGCCAGACCTCTGGCGCCCACCCGCGGAGCAGTTGTAGTCGTTCGGTGGCGATGCGCGGCGGCTTTCGGGGTGAGGCGGCGACCGCGACCACGCCGAGTACCTTCGTCAGGCTGGACATGCCTGGGGTGTTACGCCACTGCTCGATGGCGCCGGTCGCGGCCCAGGTGCCCGACGAGGATGCTCGGCAGACCAGAACCACATGGGCCGGCGGCATCGCTGGCGTCACCTGGGGCCAGTTCCTGCTGCCGAAGTCCAGGCCGAAGCCGACCAGCCGCGCGAGGGTGCTTGTTCCGGCGCCGCCGTGGCATCCGACCCACCACACTGGCGGCCAGTCACGGAGATTCTGCGGAATCGCCGCGAAGGGCATTGCCGGGGCGGGACCGGGGCGCGTTCGGGAGGGTGCGACAGCCGCTGCCTTCACCGGCCGCCCTGCCGGCGGGCGCAGAGAAACCCCATCATTCGATGCCTCCCCCGTCTTCCAAGGTCACCGACAAGCACCCGACAGTAGCACTGCGTTTCCGAATGGATCTATGGTGATTGCTCTGCCGCGATAGGACGCGAAAAGCACCACGGGGGAGGCGTCGAATGGCACGCAGGGCCCGAACATTGGCGCACATTGGCCACGTGAATCGGCAGGTCCACCTTGCCTCTGGCCTTGTTTTCGCCGCGATGTGGGCGGTTGGCTGCGCACCCACCGGCGATCCGGGCGTACCGGCACCGCAGCGCAGCGGCCCGGTCTACCCGATAGCCGACACCGGTGACGGACCACCGTCGCCAGCGGGGGAGCAGCCGGGCGTGGACGACCACGGCGACGACCGGCCACCTGTGGCCCCGCCGCCGGCGGCACAGGCAGCACCCGTTGCGGCGGCGTTCGCTGCGGCATGGGCGCGTCCCGACCTGCCGGCCGAGACGTGGTGGCGGGGGGTCGCGTCACGCTGCGACGAGGGGTTCGCTCACGTGCTCCGTACGGTCGACCCGGCGCGGGTGCCAGCGACACGGGTGACAGGCCGACCGGTGGCGAAGCAGGCGCCGAAGAACGGCGCGGCCGTGTACGAGGTGACCACCGACTCGGGGACGCTGACCGTCAGGCTGGCTGGCGTCGGTGGGCGGTGGGTAGTGACCGGGAACGACTTCACCCGGTCGGTGAGCCGATGAACCGTCGATCGGTCGCGCTGGGCGTGGCGGTGCTCGCGGTGGTCATGCTGATGTGCGGTGGCACCGTGGTTTTGCCGCTGGTGATGTTCGGCCAGGCGCAGGCGGAAGCGGCAGCGTGCGAACTGCCATCCCTGCCCGGGGCGTCGCCGGTTCCCGGTGCCGGCGGGTGGGGCAGCGCCGAGACGACGCACGCCGCCACCATCGTCGCCGTCGGCCGGCAGCGTCAGGTGCCGCCGCGCGGTTACGTCATCGCGCTGGCGACCGCGATGCAGGAGTCCACGCTGCGCAACCTGGCCAATGCCAACGTGCCCGAGTCGCTGACCCTGCCGCACGAGGGCGTGGGCCGCGACCACGACTCGGTCGGGTTGTTCCAGCAGCGCCCGGGGTGGGGCAGTGTCCGTGAGCGGATGACGCCCACCTACGCCGCGGGGAAGTTCTACGAGGCGCTGCTGCGGGTCGACGGCTGGCAGCGTATGCGGTTGACCGACGCGGCGCAGGCGGTGCAACGCTCCGGCTACCCGGAGGAGTACCAGAAGTGGGAGGACGACGCCGAGCAGCTCGCGGCGCTGGTGCTCGGCCTGCCGAGCATCGACGACATCGGCGGTGGTGCGCCGACCGCCCCGTGCGGGATCGACGACCTGGGGCCGGTGCCGGTGGGGCCGGGCGGTTGGGTGCAGCCGATCCGGGCCAGCATCGTCAGCGGCTTCGGGCCGCGCGGCGGTCGACTGCACGCCGGCGTGGACCTGTCGCAGGCCGACGTGCGCGGTGACGCGATCCGCGCGGCGTCGACCGGTGTGGTGGAGCAGGTGAAGTGCGACTGGTACACCACCTGCGATCGCGACGGGAACACCAGCCAGCGCGGCTGCGGCTGGTACGTCGACATCCGCCACCCGGGCAACATCGTGACCCGCTACTGCCACATGATCCAGCGGCCCGAGGTGTCCATCGGCCAGCAGGTCACGGCCGGAACGGTCATCGGGTTCGTGGGCAACAGCGGCGGCAGCTCCGGACCGCACCTGCACTTCGAGGTCCACGTAAACGTGCCCAAGGGCCCGCACCACGCCAACGGCAGCAACGCGGTCGACCCAGTGCCGTTCATGCGCGCCCGCGGTGCCCCCTTGGGGGCGGGCACATGACCAGGATTAGCGCGACCGCCTCCCCCGACACAGCGGAGGAGGCCGTCGACGTGCCAGCGCGATCCCCGGGCCTACTGCGGGGGAACCTCCCCGGGCGGCGCAACCTGCTCGCCAGCGGCGGAAGGCGAGGTCGAGCGCGGCGGACGGCGACGCCGGGCCGGTGCGGACACCGGGGCGTCCAGGCCGAGCTTGGTCAGGTCGTCGGGCGTCCAACCGCCCTGCAGGGCCGCCGCGTACCGATCGGCGTAGCGGGCGTTGGCCTCGCGCAGAGCTTCCGCGAGCTGGTCACGCTCGTGCCGCGCCGTGGCTGCCTCGCCGACCAGGTTGGCGCGCTCACGCAGCAGCTGAAGTGCTGCCTTCTCCGTCTCAGCGCGAACGGCCTTGGCAGTCTGTTCGGCCATGGAACCCTCCCCCAGGGTGCTTCAATCTCGTGTGCCTGGACGCCGAGCCTAGCGGCGAAGATCGATCTGCGCGGTACTGCTTTTCCACCCTTCCCCCCGGCCGGTGGGGGCGATCTTCGCGTCAGCCGAGGACGTCGACCAGGGTCAAGGGTGGGCCGAAGGCCCATCGCGCAGCGACGCAACGCGCCCTTGACGCTGGGCGGCGGCCGGCTACCGTCTCTAGCCCTCACGGGGTGGGTTTCTGACGCGCGTCGGGCGCACTCGGTGCCACGACGCAGCCTGGTCGTGTGCACACGAGCAGCCGAGCGCCGTCGGGCGCACTCGACGCCACGGCCCAGCCAGGCCGCGTGCACACGACCAGCCGGCGCTGCCGGAGCAAGTTGGAGTAAAAGTCTGACTTTTGGTCAGACGGGCCGCGCTGCGGCCGGCCGATACACGGCGGGTGGCGTCCGCCGGGAGGGTGGTCGACGTGGCTGAACCGGCCCAGGTCGGGGTGGTCCGCTTCGGTGCGAGCCAGCGCCGGCGGCGTGCTCACAACGACGACGATCCGCGCGTGCACCGGGTAACCGTGCGGCTGTCCGAGGCAGAGATGACGGCGGTCGAGGCGAACGCAGCGGCAGCCCGGATGGCCACCTCGGCGTACCTGGCGGAGGTCGGATCGGCGCCGCTCGTACCCGCCCCAGCAGGTCCGGACGGCGCTGCGGAGACGGGACCCCTGCTGGTCGAGCTGATGGGCGTGCACCGGCAAGTTCGGGGTGCGGCGCACAACCTGAACCAGGCCGTAGCGCGGCTGCACTCCACCGGAGAGCCGGGCGGAGACCTGGCCGCCGCAGCGGCGTACCTGGCGAGAGTGGCGGCGCGGGCCGACGAGCTGGTGACCGCGATCGCCGCCGCGCAGACGGGCCGCCGATGATTCCGAAGGTGACCTACGGCAGCCGGGTACGCGGTCTGCTGGAGTACCTGTGGGGGCCGGGGAAGGCCGAGGAACACGTCAATCCGCACCTGGTCGCCGGGTACGACGATGTGGCGCTGCTCGCCCCCGATCGCCGTGACCGTGAGGGTGGCGGGTGGTCGCTAGAGGAGTTGGCGGCGCGGCTGGACGCGCCGCAGATCGCCGCTGGCGAGCGCGGGGTGCGGCAGTACGTGTGGCAGTGCTCGCTGAGCCTGCCCGCGCAGGAGGGGCAGCTCGACGACGCGATCTGGTCGCGCATCGCGGGCCGGTTCGTGGCCGAGATGGGCTTCACCGGCGACGCGGAGCGGGCCGGGTGCCGGTGGATCGCGGTGCGGCACGGCCTGTCGGCCAAGGGCAACGACCACGTGCACCTGGTCGTCACCTTGGCCACCGAGGACGGGGCGCCGGTGTGGCTGCGGCAGGACAAGCGGCGCAGCCAGCAGGTCGCCGATCTCCTGGAGGACGAGTTCGGGCTCGGTAAGTGGACGCCTGGCCGGGCGGGGGTGACGAAGCGGCCGGAGCTGAACCGGCCGGAGGTCGACCGGGCCCGGCGCAGCGGCCAGGCTCCGGATCGGGAGCTGCTGCGCCGCCAGGTCCGCGCTGCGCTGGCCGGCGCCCGAAGTGAGGCCGAGTGGGTCGCACGGATGAAGGGTGCGGGGCTGCTGGTCGCCCCGCGGACCTCGGCGAAGGACCCGAACCAGGTGGTCGGATACGCCGTCGCGCTGCGGCCGAGCGGGGCGGGCACGCCGACCTGGTACGCCGGGCGCAGCCTGGACGGCGACCTCAGCCTGCCCCAGGTCCGCACGCGATGGCCCGAGGTCGAGCGGCCCTCGGTCGGCCAGTGGAAGGCAGCGGATTCCGCGGAATCGCACCTGCGTGGCGAGGACCGGATGGCGGTGTGGCGATCGTCGGCCGCCGCGCTGGAGGCGATCAGCGGTCGGCTGGCCGGGGTGGCGCCCGACTCGCCGCAGTGGCCAGCGGTGGCGCGGGCCAGCGCTGAGCTGCTGGCACGGGTGGCGGCGGCCACCGAACCGTCGGGGCAGGGTCCGATGAGTCGGGCCGCCGACGCCTTGGCCCGGGCGGCGGCGCCACCGCGTCGCGCGCTGGCGCCGCCGGCGTCGTCGGTGGCCCGGGAGTTGGGTCGCGTGGCGGACGCGCTGCTGGTCGCCGGACACGCCCGCGACGGCGGTGAGGCGGCCGTCCTGCTCGCTGTCGTCGTCCAGGCGGCCCGCCTAGTCGTGGCGCTGGCCGAGCTGCGCGCCGCGCAGCAACAGGCCCACGCCGCCGGCGCCGCTGCTGCTGCCGCCGCGCACCTGATGCCCCTGCTCCAGTCGGGCGCCCAGCTCGTCGACCAGGTACAGGTGCCGAAACAGGGCGGGCCGCCGCAGCGGCCGGTCCACACCGTGCCGGGCCCGGCCCGGCCCCGCGTCGACCCCACGATCGAGCGCGATTCGCAGCGTTGAGGAGGACGAGCTAGTGGCCGAGAACGAGATGGCCGAGATCCACCAGCGCACTACCGCGGCGGTCACCGCCGCGATCCAGGCGGCTGGCCAACTGGCGCAGGCGGCCATCGAGATCCGCGTCGCCCAGCTGCAACGCGCCGCTCGGGCCAGCGAGGAGCAGGCCCGCCGCATCCGCGCCCAGGTGCGGGCGGCCCAGCAGGCCGGCGCGACCGTGTGGCGGCCGGCGACTCGGCCGTCGTGGTGGCGGCAGGCGTCGGCCGAGGACATCGCGCGGGCCTGGCGGGCCAGCACCGAGTGGGCGGCCGTCGACCCGCGCGCCCAGGCCGCCCAACGGGTCATCGTGGTGCGGCTCGCCGAGCGCGGCGTCCATGTCGACCCGCAGAATGGTGCCCGGCCGGGGGACGAGACATGGCTGTCCGATCAGCTCGACCGCGCCGCCATGGACGACGTCGGCCGACCGGCGGAGGCCCGATCGGCGGAGGCCCGGCATGATGACGCCGGCGAGCGGCGCCGCACCGCCCAGGAGCGCCAGGAGGCGATGGCGGTGCACGTGCGGGAGGTGTGGTCCGCCGACCGGGCGGAGCGGGTCATCGCCTCGGCGGCGTGGCCGGCGCTGGCCTACAAGCTCGACCAGTTGGAGCGCGCCGGGCACGATGTGCGCGACCTGCTGCGGCAGGTGCCCGGCTTTGTCGACCGGGCCCACACGCCCGCTGCGTACGCGTTCCGGGTGGTCGACGACTACGCCACCGAGCAGGGCGCCGGGGCGACGCAGGCCCACGGCACCGTCCAGGGCGACGGGAATCGTCCCGCCGTCACCCTTGACGGTGAGTGGCGGGAGACGGGCGGCGGCAGGGGGGAGAATGCTCGCGGCGACCGCCCCGAAGCGGGCCAGACGTTTGGCGGGCCCGGTGATCGTGACGTGCAGGCGGCGAAGCTCGCGGCCCAGGGATTCCCTCAGTCGACCGCGGACGCTGTCACCGAGGCCACATCGGCAGGCCGGCCGGCTGAGGCGACACCGGCGCCAGCGCGGTCTCCTTCGGCGGGTGTGACCGCCGAGGCGCCGGGACGGTAGAGGCCGCGCTGACGCGGTCAGGGGCAGGCGTCGCAGAACGTCAGCGTGGACTCGACTGGGGAGGTTTCGCACTCGACGCAGACGTACAACCCGCAGTGGTAGCAGGTGACGGAGTCGCTGTCGGCCAGGTCGAAAAACATCCCGGGGTTGGCGCGGTGCAGCACCCGGTCCGTGGACTCGCAGCCACCGATGCAGCGCCCATCAGGGCCGGTGGGCTGGCGGGGCGGGAAGACGGTGCACTTGGTGTACCGGCGGTCAGCCTGGTGATCGCGCGGGTCGGTGCAGCCACGCGTGCAGGGCCAGTACTTCGGTGGGCGAGGCGTACAGGTGGAGCACGCGCGGGGATCGCCGCCGTGGGGGCAGGCGCGGCGGATGGGGAAGTCCTGGCCGTTGGCGGGACGCAGGTACCCGGGTGGTGCGTGCAGGGGCCAGAGGCGGTAGGCGCAGTTGTAGCAGTTGGTGTGCTGGTGCCAGTCGACCGTCGGGACGGTGCGAGTGGCGGTGTCAGGCACCAGGGCGCCACACCATGTCTTGATCCCGTCCTGGCTGACGTGGACCTTGCCGGCCTTCCAGCGCACGACGAGCATCGGCGCCCGGCCAGGCGCGGAGGAGCCATCCACCTGCTGCATGGTCAGACCGTACGGCCAGCGTCCGACATCGCCCTAGGCGGCAGCGGGACGCTCCCGGCGGGCAACCTGGGCCAGCGCGCGGACGACGTCCGCGGGCCGCACGGTGATCGGCTCGTCGCCGGCGGCGTCGAGCGTGGCGTAGTGCGCCTCCACGATCTCCCGCAGGATTGCCCCCGGCTTCACGCCCCGGGCCTCCGCGTCCTCCATCACCCGGCGGGCGATGTCGCTCGGGTACCGGGCGGACATGCTCACCTTCGTCGTCGGCGGGGTGTCGTCGACCACCGCGTCGGACCAGTCGCGGCTCTCCAGCGACTCCTGCGCCGCCCTGATGTCCTCTGCTCGGCTCATCGCCCGCCCCTCTCCATCAACTTGCGCAGCGGCTGCGCCTCGTCCTCGTCGAGCCACCGCGCCCCGACCACCACGTACTCGTCGTCGGTCTCCTCGATGAGCGCCACCGCCAGCAGCCGCCCGTCCTGCACCGCGCCGACGACGTGCATCACCGCGCCGATGTGGCGCACGATCCGGGGCCGGGCGGCGGTGAGCACGTGCAGGGCCGCCTGCCAGCCGACGCCAGCGCGGTCGAGCGCCTCGTAGCTGGTGTACGAGAACCGGTACGGGTCTACCGACATAGGGGAAAGTATACAAACGCATACGCCGGGTGGAGTGGCTTCCAGGCAGGTAGCCGATGCTTCCTTCGTCTGCCCGGCGATCTGACCGCACCCAGCGACTGACGACCCGGAACCAGCTCCCGCCGGTGGGCGTTGGCCGGGACGTCGCCCCGACTGGCGCGGGCGGCGACCACTGCACTCGAAGGCGCAAGTCCGCGCCGACCACGAGAACGCTGCTTTAGCGTCGGTCCGAACGCTGCCGGGCCGTGGCGGGCGACGGTCAGTGGCCGGCGGTGGGTGGCTGCCGCATCCGGGTCAGGGCGGCTTCGTGCCCGAGGTCGATCGCAGTGAGACGTTGACGTAGGGCACGGGTCTCCCGGTCGGCTGCGTCCGGCCACCTGTCGTCGAGGGGGAGCACGGCGATCCGTTCCTGCGTTTCCGCGGCCGCCATCCGCCGGGCGGCCGGGTGGTCGACGAGGATCGCCCGGATCGCGTGCGCCGCGTCCGCCGGGGTGATCGCCTCGAAGTCGGCGGGCAGCCCGGCGGTGAACGTGCCATGCCCGACCGCGAGCACAACGGTTTTACCAGCCTGCCGGAGCCCATCGACGGCGGTACGCACCGCTGTGGTGACGAGCCGGCCCAGGTCGGTGCGGTCTCCGCCGCCGCGGGCGATCAGCACCCCGTCCAGTCCGGGGTCACCGGCGAGGGCGCGCAGGACGGCGGCGAGCTCGTCGGCGGCGCCGGCCGCGTTCGCGGCGAACGTACGGTACTGCACGTCGAGGACCCCGCCGTCGAGTTTCGGCGCGATGTCGGAGCCGACATGCCCCCGGGACGTGATCACGCACACGCGGGGCCGTGGCGGCGGGGTGCCGCGCAGTCCGGGCGGGCGCAACGCGTCGACGAGGTGCTGTTCGCGGCCGCCGGCGGCTCGGATTGCGCGCAAACCAGTGAAGTGCCGCCAGATCGCGTCCTCGAGCAGGAGCGCGTCCTCGCTGTCCGGATCGTCGAGGACGGCGACCAGGTGCGCGCCGGTGGGAACACCGGGCTGGGGACGGAACCGGAACGTAGCCTGCAGCGCCGTGTCGGCTTCCCGGCCCCGGCCAGCACGTTCGAGGACGGCGGCAACCGCGGCTGGCTCCAGGGTGGTCGTTACAGCCGGGCGCCGGTACTCCGGCGGGCGGGTGTACCGGATCGTCCACGGCATCGCGGTCAGCTGGCCGAGAGTGCGGGTCAGCAGGGTCTCGTGACGGCGCAGCCGGTCACGGTCGGCGTCGAAGATCTCGATGGTGAGGGTGAATGTTGGGCGGCTGGTCTCCCCGGCGGTTTCGACGTGAACGCGGTGCGCGCGCAGGAACGCGGCGGCCGCGTCCAGGTGCCGTCCGGCAGCCAGCCGGGTAACCAGCCGAGTGACGGTCAGGATCGAGCCGTGCGGCAGGAATGCCTCCGCGGGCGCGTACGCGGCACCGCTGGTGCGCCGCAGCGGATCCTGCGGGGCCGCAGCGGCGGCCGCGTCGCCGAGGTGCCGTCCGGCGAGCAGCAGCGCGCCGAGGTCACTGTTCGCGGCAACGCAGCCGACAAGGTCGTCGAGGATGCGCCTGCCGAGCCCGGCGGACCAGGTGCCGGTGCCGGGGTGCCAGCCGCACCCAGCGTAGTCGTGGTAGTGCCGTTCGGGTGGGACGGCGATGTACTCACGGGCGACCGCGATGATGTCGGCGAGCTGGCCCACGTCGGCGGTGCCGATCAGGTCGTGGACGCCGGTGACCTCTGGCAGGCCGAGGCGGGCGGCGATGACGTCGCCGAGGTCGCGCACCTCGTCGTCGCGGGCGTCGACGCACGGGTAATCGAGCTCACGGGCGAAGTAGCAGCGCTCGTGCAGCCAGGTGAGGATGTCGGCCAGGGTGCGCCGGGTCGCCGCTTCGTCGAGGCGGCGTACGGGCACATGCCCGGATCCGACGTCGACGGGCCACCGCCGCGGGGAGTGTGTCACCTGGTGCGGTAGGGCGCGCAGGAATCCGTCCAGTTCGCCGGTGCCGGTCTGGCTGAACGCGGCCGCGACATCGCCGGCGGTGAACGCGTCCTGCAGGATTAGTTCGGCCATGCCGTACCACTCGGTGCCGCCGCGGGCGAATAGTTCGGTGACGGCCGCAGCGATCGTGTCCGGGCTGAACCGCAGGCCGAGCCCGGCGAATATGCCGCCGTCGGTCGTGGGGCTGGGATCCGGGTTGCCAAAAGACGGGCTGCTGGCGGTTGAGCTGCCGGAAGGGGCGCTGGAGGGCAGGGCGGAGCCGAGGTCGGGCATGCAGTTCAGCGTGCCCGCGGCCGGCGGTGAGAGGCAACCCGCCTGCTGGCCGGATACGCGGGCGGATCCGGCCGCGTACGTGGCGTCTGATTGAGCTGCCAGGCACGGCGACGCCAACCCCTGCCTCACTGCGGCTCGCCGGCCGTGAACCGGACGGCAGTGAGGATGAGCAGGAGGGCGCCGCCGAAGCCACCACCCCCCGTCAGCACGGCGGTGGGCGGGTTGAGTCCGCCGGCCCAGGCGAGCAGGCCAGCGGTGGCGCCGACGAGGACGGCCGTTAGGGCGGCGATCGCGAGCCAGAGGCCGCGGACGGTCAGGGTGGTCAACGGGCAGCCTTCCGATGGTCGAACTTGCTGATGAATCCATCGTTAGGCCTGCTCAGAGTGGTTGATCTCCGGACGTCGACTTGGGCTCATGGTTGTCCCAGCGTTGTCGTGATGCTGGGAAAGTGAGACGTGGGTGGTGGTCCCTAGACTTCGGTTGTCAAAGCGTGACTTCCGAGCGGGGGGCGGACGTGCCGAGAACGTTGAGGATGCCGTCGAAGGACGTGCTGCCGGAAGGTCCTCGCCGCGCCTTCGTCGAGGAGTTGTTCACGCACTACCGGGAGGCTGGCCGGCCGACACTGCGGCAGATCGAGAGTTGGATCCGGGACAACGAGGACCTGCCGGGTACGGCGAGCACCGAGACCATCCGCCGTGTGTTGACCGGTGTCGTGGTGCCGCGTACCTGGGCAACCGTTGATGCCATCCTCCAGGCGTTCTGCGCCCTGGCGGATCGGAGCCCGGACGAAGATCGGTGGCCCGAGGACAACTGGTCCGAGGTGACTCTGCGCGGTGAGCTGAAGAAGCGCTGGAACGCCGTGCTCGATGACTACGAGGGCGACGTACCGACGCTACCGCCCAAGCCGAGCCCCCCGCCGGAGCCTCGTGGCAACTTCGAGGACCCTTGGGCCAACGTCGCCGCCCCCGCGCGAGGCAACTTCGACGAGGAGCCGCCCTTCTGATCGGCGCCGCGCTCTGGGCTACTGCGTTGGCGGTTCAGTAACCCTCGGGAGCGTCGGTGTCTTCCTCCAAGGCCCAGGCCAGGATCTGCTCGTCGGCAGGTACTCCGGCGGCGTCGAGTGCGAGGGCGGCGTCGGCGCGGAGATCGGCGAGGGCTTCGGTCCGGGTCCAGGGCTTCAGTCGGTCGTCACGCATTGTCTGGTAGTGCTTGAGCAGGGTCGAGCCGGCCTGCGCCCATCGCTCTGCGACGGCGCGGGCTTGAGCGGGAAGCACCTCCAGGAAGAGGTTGTGGATGCGTGGCTGGGAGGTGCTGGAGACCAGTTGCAGGTCATCGAGGGCGAGGCCGGTGCGGACTTCCTCCAGCAGCCGGGGGTCGGTCTTGTCGGGCAGGGTCAGGTACTGCTTCTTGGTGTCGTGGACGATGAACCCGAGGTCCTTCGCCATCCAGAACAGCCACTTGTGGGCGCGTCGGCAGATCAGCACCGGAACGATCCGCTGGCCGGGCAGCTCCTGTTGGAAGTGGGCGGCCTTGTAGAGGAGCTGGTGCACTTCGGCGTGTCGGGGGTAGAGGGTCAACCGCCGGTTCTTGATCTCGAACAGGATGGCGTGCGGAACGGGCAGTCTCGCCACCGGGTCGTTGACGAGCATCCAGGCGCCGGAGTCCAGTGGGCCTCTCACGCTGGCCGTGCCGAGGGTGGCCACCTCTCCGAAGCCGGGCGTGATCGGTACGAAGCCGCGGTGCATCGCGTCGGTGAGCGAGGCACGCACGACAGCCTCGCCCGCCGGGCCGAACTCCGTCTTGCTCCACCGCAGGAAGCGGGCGTAGAGCATGGCCTTACGCCGGATGACCCGCTCGATGTATGTCCAGCGGCCGTCGACGTTGCCGGGGATGATCAGCTCGGTGGTGACCCCACCCTTGGTCGGGTGCTCCCAGGTCTGGATCTGCTCTTCTGCGGTGAGGTCCCGGACCGCCTCGCTGAGGATGTGTGGGAAGAAGGAGGCACGCCGACCGCTTCCAGGTTCTTCCCACACTCGCTCCCACAGCCGGGCTTCCAGCTCTGCGTGCGGCACAGCGAACTCGGCCTCAACGAGGTCGACGACGGCGCCCTTGGCGAGTTCGACCCAGGCAGCACGATCCAGGCCCCGCACATCGCGGACGCCGTGGCCGTGGCTTACCGCAGGACGCCGTTTCATTTCCTCCCCCACGGACGCCCCTACATAGAGATGGCTCTGGTCGGGGTGCGCTCATGATCCGCCCGGTGGCGGCAGCTATCGACGGTCGTTCAGTGTAAGAGCGCCGAGGGTGTGATCGCTTATTCCAGCGTCGGGGCCAAGAGTGTCAATGGAGCTCGCGTCCGTGGCGGCTCAGCGGGCGTGGTCGTGGTCGGCTGCGCGGTAGGTGCTGGTCGAGGCGGGTGAGACGGGCGCGGCGGCCGAGCCGCTCACCGACCCCGCGCGAGGAACGGGGAGGAACGCCTTGGCGGCGACCGAGGCTGAGTCGACCGCCGAGGCGGGCACGGCTTGGCGCTCGGATCGAAGGAGCGGCGCGAGGTTGTCCCAGACCAAGTTGGTCAGGCCGGCGCGGAACGCCTCGTCACCGTGAAGCTCGGCGAGGCGTACGACGGCCGCCGGGTCGTCGACATCGCTGATTGCTGTCGTCATCGCGGTGCCGTACGCGGTGGCGAACGCGACCTGGTCGTGGGCGTGGATGGCCGCTTGGACGTCGTCGGCGCGGAATGCCTGCTTGCTGCAGGCGTCCAGCAGCGCCCGGTCCTCGGGGGTGGTGGCCGCGACGATCGCGGCCGGCGTCAGTGGGTCTACTGGTTGGTGCGGCCCGGCCGTGGCCGTGGGCGTCACGGCCGGCGCTACTGACGGTGACGCCGGAGGGGGCGCGTTACGCACTGCCTGGTGCACGGCCTGCCCGGCGGCGCTGTAGAGGGCCTGCCGCCAGGCCGGGTCGTCGCACTTGAGCATCACCGCGACGGCCATCTCCGTGTTGCCGGGGTCGGCGAGGGCGTGGGTGAGCGCCTTGTCGAACGGGGCGGTGAAGGTGGCCAGGTCGGTGGTGCGGGCCGCGTCCTGGACGGCGCCGCCGCCGGCGACGTGCTGCACGCGCCGGTCCAGCCACGTCTGTTCGTCGGGGGTCAGGCTCTCGCGCAGGTCCGTCGGCATCCAGTCGCCGACCGTGACGGGTACGGCGGGCGGGGCGCCCGACGTTGGTGGGGTGGTGTCGGCCATCAGGTCGATGACGGCGTTGATCGCGCGGAGCCGGCGGCGGGTGTCGAGCAGCTCGTCGCGGCGGGGGAACGGCTGGTCGAGCTGCTCGGTGGCGCGGGTGATCTCTTCGTGCTGGCCGGCGATGCGGGCCTGCACGGTGGTCCGGGTGGTGTCCAGGTCGGTGAGCTGGTTCTCCAGGCGGCGGACGAGGCCGGTGGGGTCGCCCTCCACGGCGGAGGTGAGCCCGATGGTGGTGGAGGAGTCGGGGATTCCGTCGAATCGCAGGGCGACGAGCATGCCGTCGCGGCCGGACCAGAACACGGCGTCGACGCCGAAGCCGCCGAGCTGGGCGACGCCGGCGGCTTCGCGCCGGTCGGTGGAGGCGACGCCCTGCGCGGTGGCGGTCAGGGCGTGTTGCAGGGCTCGGCCGGCCTCGGCGCGTTTGGTGAAGCGGTGCCCGGCGACGGTCATGGCGAACTTCTCGCCGCGGGTGTCCTGGCGGCGGGCGATGACGTCGTCGAGCACCTCGACGCGGCGGGTGTCCTTGGTGATCCACGCCTTCAGCTCGCCGACCTGCCGGCGTAGCGCCGCCTGGGTGTTGTGGTGGGTCCGGTCGGCGCGTTCGAGGCGGGTGAGGTCCTGGGCGACCTGCTCGCGGTCCATCAGCAGCGGGTTGCCGGTGGCGATGGCCTTGATCTGGTGCGCTTGTAGGGTCTCGTCGCTGACGTCCTCGATCTCGCGGGCGGAGGTGCCGCGCATGATCTGGTCGATGAAGGTGCCCTTGCGGGCCATGGTCTGCCAGGAGAAGGCGTCGAAGCTGCCGGCGACGACGTAGCGGTAGATGCTGACCTCGGGGTTCTGGTTGCCCTGGCGCAGGATGCGTCCCTCGCGCTGGGTGACGTCGGCCGGGCGCCATGGGCAGTCGAGGTGGTGGAGGGCGACCGCGCGGGCCTGCACGTTGGTGCCGACGCCCATCTTGGCGGTGGAGCCGATGAGCACGGCGACGTCGCCGGAGCGGCAGGCGTTGAACAGGCTGGCCTTCTTGGCGTCGGTGTCGGCCTCGTGGATGTAGCGGATCTTCTCGCGGGGCATCCCGCGCTCGACGAGCAGTTCGGCCAGGGCGTCGTAGGCGTTCCAGCGCTCGGGGTTCGGGGTGGACTGGTCGCAGAAGACGATTTGCAGCGCACCGGGGGTGGGGTGCGGGACGGGGTCGGCTGCGTCGGGGTTGACCAGGTAGACGGTGTCGCGGGTGTCGCGCCAGATCGCGGCGATCCGCTCCGCCGCGGCGTCGATCTTGCCGGGGGCGGTCTGCTGCTCGCCGATGAGTCGCAGGTCCAGCGAGGCGGCGCGGGCCTCGCCGCTTACCTTGAGCATGTTGTCCTGCTGGGGCTCAACCTGCCGGTTGCGGATCCGCTCGACGCGCTCGTCCAGGCCGGAGATGAACTCCTCCAGCTCCGGTGACGGGTCGAGGGTGACGATGTGCGGGGCGCGTTCGCCGTCCTCCCGCTGGGTCAACTGCGGGGTGGGCAGGGCCAGGTCCTCGGGGGTGCGGACGTCGCCGTAGGTACGCATCATCAGCGACAGCTCGGGCACGTTGGCGTACTTGGCCAGCCGGGCGCGCATCTGGAAGCCCTGCCCGGTGGGGGACACCTCGATGGCGGTGACGACCTTGGCGAAGGTGGCCGCCCAGGTGTCGAAGTCGGTGGTGCCGGTGGCCTGTAGGAGGTCGGGGCGGAGCTGGCGGGTCACCACGTACAGCTCGCGTACGGAGTTGGCGATCGGGGTGGCGGTGGCCCCGCACACCACCCGTTGGCCGCGCTGGCGGCGCAGGTAGGACAGCTTCATCCGGAAGTCGACCGCGCGGTCGGAGCCGTCGTTGCCGGCGTCGGGGATGGAGCTGGTGATTGTGTCGTTCTTCAGCTCGTGCAGCTCGTCGCGGTAGACGTAGTCGATGCCGGTCTGCTCGAAGGTGACGCCCGGGTCGCGGGCCTTGTCGAGCTTCTCCTTGACCCGCTCCTCCTTGCGCAGCAGCGCCTTCTGCAGGCGCTTGACGCTGCTGGAGCGCTTGGCGTCCTCTCCGTTGGCGATGGCCTGCTCACCGGCGCGGACGATCTTGTCGCGCAGCTCCTGCAGTTCCTCGTCGAGGAAGCGGCTCTGCTCGTCCGGGGACAGCGAGAGCCGCTCGAAGAACGAGGCGGCCATGATGATCGCGTCCCAGTCGCCGGTGGCGCAGCGGGCGACGAACCGGCGGCGCCGGTCAGTGCTCATGTCGTCGCGGCCGGCGGCCAGTAGCCGGGCCCGGGGGTAGATCTGCAGGAACTCGCGGGTGAACTGCTCCAGCATGTGGTTGGGCACCACGATGGCCGGCTTGTTGACCAGGCCGAGGCGGCGCTGCTCCATCGCGGAGATGGCCATCACCGCGGTCTTGCCGGCCCCGACGGCGTGGAACAGCCCGACCGCCGGCTCGGCGACGATGCGGGCGACCGCCTCCACCTGGTGCGGGCGCGGCGTGAAGCCGACCGCGATGCCGGGCAGCGACCGGGTCACCCCGACGTAGCTGCGCGGCACGGTGGCGTTGAACATCTCGTTGTAGGTGGTGGCGACCTGCTCGGCGCGGTCCGGGTCCTCCCACACCCACGCGCCGAAGCGTTCCTCCAGCTCGATCGCCTTGGCCTGCGCGGCGGCGGTGGCCTCCACGTCGAGGGCGCGTTTGCCCTCCTCCACCTCCACGAACACCCGGATCGGGGTCTTGGTCAGCAGCCGCTGCGCGAGGTCCGGCGCGGCCATTCCCGGCGTGCCCCAGGTCGAGCGGGCCAGGACACCGGCGCGGGAGCCGCGGACCCGCCAGTCGGACCCGCCGACGTGCTCCACCCGCAGTCCCGGGTCGCGCAGCGTCTCCTGGAGGAACTGCTGGATGAGGGGGGCGGGCAGGAACGGAGCGCCGAACGCCGCGTCGATCTCCCCCGGCCCGAGGTCGCGGGGGATCACCCGTTGCAGGGCGCGCACGTTGGTCTCGAAGCGGGGGTCCGTCTCGACGGCGGCCTGGGCGGCGCGCAACTTCACGCGCACGTTGCCCGACAGGTACTCCGGGGCCTCCACGAGCCGGCCCGTGCCCGGGTCGTCGTAGACCAGGTCGCCGAGCGCGGCGCGGGCCTCCGGCTCGCTGACGCCGAGCAGCCGGGCGACCTCGGGCAGCCGCACGTCGCCGTGCGTGTCGACGCAGATGGCCAGGGCGTCGGCCGGGGTGTCCGCGCCGAGCTGCGGCGCCCGGGGCAGGATCACCCGGCGGGCGAAGATGTCGGCCTTCGTCGCGGTCTGGGTGGTGTCGTCGAAGTGCTCCAGGGCGAACACGGTGGCGGCGTGCGGGTCGGTCTGCCGGAAGCGGCCCATCGGCGGGTTGATCCGGGCCATCTTCGGCTCGCCCGTCTCCGGGTCGGTCCGGCCGGTGCGGCGCAGGGTGTAGCGGTTGAGCGGCCCGTGTGCGGCCACGTAGGCGTCGTACCGGTCATTCAGCTCGGCACGCAGTGCTGCCGGTGACCCGGGCGCGGGCGGGCCGCCGTGCTCGTCGCCGTCGTCGACGGTGGCGGCTTCCGCCGTCAGCAGCGCGGTCACGGTGTCGCGCAGCCTGAGCAGTGCCCGCAGCTCGCCGGCCTGGCTGGCGGGCACCTCGTGCGGCACCACCTGGCCGTCGGCGACGGTGGTGAAGGTCCCGTCGTCCTGAGCCTCGATGTGGCCCTCGGCGCGGTCGGTGGGCGCGAGCACCGCCAACGGTTCGGCCGGCCGGTCGCCGTCGACGCGCGGCGTCACGGTCAGGCCC
This sequence comes from Micromonospora qiuiae, assembly GCF_016863555.1. Lineage (GTDB taxonomy): Bacteria > Actinomycetota > Actinomycetes > Mycobacteriales > Micromonosporaceae > Micromonospora > Micromonospora qiuiae. The sequence goes on from NZ_BOPC01000045.1 coordinate 41,120, forward strand.
TCCCGGCGGGCCTCGTCGACGACGTCGCGCAGCACCCGGGTCAGGGCCTCACCGGTGTTGTCGCTCGCACGGACGATCAGCTCGCCGTCGCGGTTCATGCCCCGCCCGAGCGTCATCTCGCCGAGCACCCGCTCCGGCCGGTCGGCGAAGTATTCGTTGACCTGGTCGGCCTGCTCGGCGGCGGTGTCCAGGTCCAGGGGCCGGGTCTGCTCCCAGGCGATCGGCCCAGGCTCGCGGTCCGGCTCGCGCCGGCGCAGGATCAGCAGGTCGGTGATGGCCTGGGTGCCGGCGGTGGCCTGGTGCGCTCCGGAGGGCAGGCGCACCGCGGCGACCAGGTCGGCCAGGCCCGCCATCTCCCGCCGGGCGGCGGGGTTCGCCGAGTCCAGGGTGTAGCGGGAGGTGAGCACCGCGACCAGGCCGCCGGGCCGGGTCAGGTGCAGCGACTTGATGATGAAGTGGTTGTGAATGCTGTGCCGGCCGGGGTTGTGCCGCCGGTCGGTCAGCCGCACGTCGGCGTACGGCACGTTGCCCACGGCCAGGTCGAACGCGCCGAACGGGGCCCGGGTATCGGCGAAGCTCTCGGTCCGGATCTCCGCGTGCGGGTACAAAGCGGCGGCGACCCCGGCCGTCACCGGGTCCAGCTCCACGCCGACCATCCGGGCCTGCGGCGGGGCCAGGCCGATGAAGTTGCCCGACCCGCAGCCCGGTTCGAGGACCGCCCCGCCGTCGAAGCCGAGCTCCCGCACCGCGTCCCAGATCGCGCGCACGTACGCCGCGTCGGTGTAGTGGGCGTTGAGGGTGGTCAGCTCCGCTGCGGCGTACTCCTGCGGCGACAGCAGCTCCCGCAGTTCGGCGCGCTGCTGGGCGAACCGGGCGTAGTCGGGGTGGTTGGTGCGGGACTCGAACACCCCGGGCACCGCGCCCCAGCTCGCCCACCGCGCGAGCACGGCCTGTTCCTGCTTCGTGGCCGGGCGGCCAGCGGCTTGCACCTCGCGCAGGGTCCGCAGGGCGGCCAGGTTCGCGCGGAGCTTGGCCATCTCGCCGGCGGGCGCCAGGTCCTGCTGCCCGCCGGGGCGGAACGATTCCGCGGCATCACCGGCGCCGGCGTCCGCCCCGGCGCTATGGTCCGGAGCGGTGTCGCTGGCCTCTTCGACCGGGCCAGCTACCGGGTCGGGGTCTGCGGCTCGTCCTCGTCGTCCTCCTCCTCCTCCTCCTCCTCCGCGACCCGCTGCCACCACGGGTCGTTCGGGTCCTCCACCAGCGGCGTCCACGTCGGGCCGGCCACCGGCGTCGTCGACCCGGTCGGCGTCTCGTCCGCTGGCTGCTCGGCGTTCGGGTCGATCAGGAGCAGCTCGGGGAGGATCTCCTCCTCCGCCATCTGCTTCGCCGCGTTCAGCCGGCCGAGCTTGCCGAGGTACCCCTCGCCCGGCTGATCCGGACCGGCCAGCTCCCGCGTCCGCTGCTCGATCTGCTCCGCTGCCTGCTCCCCCAAAGTCGAGAAGAAGCTGCTCGGGTCCTCGATGGTCGCGTACCGCTGGGGCAGGTACGTCTGCCAGTGCTTCTGGGCCTGCGCCCCGTAGTGGTTCATCCGTCTCCTCCGCGTCGGCCGGGCCGTCCTGGTCACCGTCGGCGGGCGGGTCGGCGGTCGCCTCCTCGCCCGCGTCGACCACCGGCGGCGCGTGCGCCGTGGCCGCGCCGTCGAGAACGGCCGGAGCGGGGGCCGGCACGTCGACCACGGGCGTGGCCGGCTGCACATCGGGGGCAGGCTCCGGGTCCAGGTGCCGGGCGACGTACGCCTCCAGGGCGGCGATGTCCACCCCGCTCGCGCCGACCTGGTAGCGCAGCAGCGACCGCGCCGAGCGGGCGACGCCGGCGCGGCCCGCGGGCGTCTGGTAGGTGCGGGCCGCCCACTCGACCCGGGCGGTGACCACGGCCTCCAGCAGCGGCCGAGCACGGTCCTGCGGCCGGGGGCCGATCGCCCGCAGCGCTCCCGGCGTCGTGGGGTGGGCCTGCACGGCGGGGGCGAGCAGGTGGTACGCGCGCTCGGCCGCGCGCCGGCCGGCCTCGCCGGCGCCGATGGCCACGGTCACGCCTGCGGCCACGTCGGCCTGCTCGGTGAGCACCGCGACCTGTGTGGGTGTCAGCGTCGGCCCACACGGTGCGACCACCACCGGGGCATCCTCGCCGGCCGTCGCGGACCGCGCGATCGCCTCCAGCGCCGTGGCGGCCACCACCACCGGCCGGCCGGTCCGCTCCGGCTGCTCGGCGAGCCCGACCAGCGCGTCGGCCGGCCGGTGGATCGCGGTGGCCGGGCCATGCAGCACCGGCGGCACCGACTCATCGGCGCCGGGCGGGGCGTACCCGACGAAGCTCACCACGGCGTGCGTCTGGGGATCGCGCACGCCGACCACGACCCGGTCCTGGAAGCGGTCGACCAGCAGGCCGCCCCGGCCGGTCGAGGCCAGCCCGGAGGCCAGGATCTCGGTGTCGGTGAAGCCGGCCCGGCGCAGCTCGTTGACCAGCGCCATCGGGCGGCCTGGCGCGTACCCGAGCATCCACCGGCCGTCGACCGGCACGCCCTGCCCAGTCAGCCACCGACGCGGCCCCGCGCCGCCCGGCCCGTCGAGCTGCGCCCGGTAGAAGCGGGCTGCGAGGTCCTGCGCGGCCAGTAGCCGGTCCTGCTCGGCGGTGGTCACCCGGGGCCGCGTCGGAGGCCGGGGCGTGACCTGGGCATCCAGGGATGCCGCGCGCAGCGCCAAGGCCGCAGCTCGGTCGCGGGCCGCGTCGACCCGCTCGGCGACCTCAGCCGCCACCTGGTCGTCGCTGCGGTCAGGCATCGTCATGAAGCCCGCTCGTCGTCGGGCTCACCCGCAGGCAACAGCCCCTGCGCGCGCAGCCGCTCGAACAGCCGTTGATGGTGCTCCAGCGTGGACGTGAGCTGGTCGATCTGGTCCTGCAAGCCCGCGATCGTGCTGTCCACAGTTCGCGGTGCAGGCTGCGCAGCTTCGTCGGTCATCGTGCCCCCGTAGTGATCGACTCCCCGCCCACGGTAGTCAGCCCCGGCACGCTACGTCGAGATAGATCCGGGCCGCTACCGCCGACGCTCGCCCGAGGGGTTGATGCTGCGGAATCACACCCAGGGCAACAAGCCGGGCCAGGAGACGCCGACCGGCTCCCGGCCGTCGTGGTCGTGCTTTCCAATATCGACGCCTCCGGCGGGGCCTCTCTCGGAGATCCGGGAGGGGACCACAGGTGCCAGGTGGGTGAGTGGTCACCCAGGGGTGGGACCTCCCCGCGCCGGCCGCCCAGGGGGGCTACCAGACCGGCTCTGGGGCGACCAGGCCAAGCCGCTTCGCGGTCGGCTTCGCCGAGCCTGGCCACCCCAGAGCCGGCCCGGTCGATCGGAGATCGGCCGACACGAGGAGATCCCACCCCACCCCCGGCACCGCGCGCGGGCAAGCCCGCAACCCCTGACCCAGGACCTACGCCGACCCCTGCGCCGCGTCGTACCGGTCGAGCACGTACTTGACGCTGGTCTTGGCCCACTGCCCCTTCCCCGACGGGGTCGGGACCTGCTCCGCGTTCAACGCCGCGGCGATCGCGGCCAGTGACAGGCCCTCACCCCGCAGCTGCGCCGCCCGGGCGGCCGAGGGCGGCAACGGCGCCGGCGGACGGCCCAACCGCACACCCCGGTCCCGAGCCGCCGCCATCCCCGCCGACACCTCGGGCCGGCGCATCTCCGATTCGCTGCTCATGCCCCTCAGCGTACGGCAAAAAGGTACAGAAAAAGCCCCCGCCAGCAGCTTTTTCTATACCTTTTCCTGTACGATAGAGGAGTAAGGAACGGCCCGGCGGGTGCAGCAACACCCGGCCGGGCCAGGAAGAACAGCCCTCTGCGAAAGGGAGTTCCATGTCCCAGGATACGACGTTCCCGGCCCGGGAGATCAACGACCAGGACGAGTGCGTGGGCTGCGGCGCCCACCTCTCCGACCCGTGCCACCCGCTGTGCCCGTTCGAGACCGGCGAGTTCGGTCCGGCGGTCATCCTGCAGGCCGCCAACCTGCGGGTCCGCAACCACCCGGCCGGGATCGGCTACGACCTCGCCGGCGCCATCTTCGCCGCCGCCATCGACCTGGCCGGCCGCGACCAGGCGCAGGCGCTCGCCGACGCGTCCCGCGCGGTGCTGGCCGACTACCTGGTCGGCCAGTGGGGGCCGCAGGCCCAGGCGATCCACAGCCAGGTGGTCTACCGGCACGGCCTCTTCGCCCAGCTCGCCGAGATCACGGTCTCGCTGTACGGCGCGGCGGACCAGTACGACGACAACACCCCCACCCCCACCCCCGACGACTGCTGAGACCCAGCCGGGCCGGCCCACCGTGGCCGGCCCGGCTTCCACAGCCCGACTCAGCACATCGAAGGGATCGAGACCATGACCAGCACCACCCAGACGCGCCCCGCCCAGCTCGCGCCGGTCCGCGTCGGCCGAGGCCGCGCTGTCCACCTCGGCAACCTGAGCAGCATCAAGGGCCCGGCCGGCGAGCCCCGCTACGTCTCCAGCTCGTGCGGCGCCAGCACCCGAGGCGACACCGCCGCGGCCGGCGCTGCCATCGCCGAGCCGATCGACTGCCGTACCTGCACGAAGGTCAACCCGGTCCGTGTGGCCTGGATCAACGCCACCGTGATCGCGGGGACCAGCGGTCCGGTGACCCTGCCGCACACCGGCCTGACCGTGCCGCACACCCAGCTCCGGGTCGACGGGCCCGCCCAGCTCGGCTCCGGCCGCGCGGAGCAGCACCAGCTGTACCTCGGTGACCGCTTCGTCGGCTGGATCACCACCCACCCGCACCACCCGCACCGCAGCGCCACCTACCGGACGAACTCCCTCGGGGGCAGGGAACTCGACGAGTACGCCCAGCAGTGCCGGCTGTTCACCGGCGAGCCCGCCACCGTCGCCGACGTGCTGGCCGAGCTGGTCCGCGAGCACATCACCGCGGCGGACATCGCCGAGCGGCTGGCCGCCTCCCGCACCCCGGTCCGGCTCATGCAGCACATCCTCGACGGCGACGGCCAGCCCACCGGGGCCCCATACCCGACCATCTACGCCAGCGCCAGCGCACCGCTGACCACAGACCCTGCCTGGCACCGCGCGGTAGCCCGCGCCCTGCACCGAGACTCCCCCGCCGGCCCCGGTCAGCACTGGCAGATCTGGACCCCCACCGGCTGGACCCGCTTGCCCGACATCGTCGACGTCGACCAGGACCTCGGCTGACCGCACCCGTGCCCGGGCAGCCATCGGCCCGGGCACGGGGATGCCATCCGACCAGCAACGACGGGGAGACCACCATGACCAACAGCCACCGGCATGAGGCCCGCACCATCCTCGCCACCGCCACCCTGGACACCCACCGCCCGCTGCTGGCCTGGGCCGTCGGGGCCACCGCCCGCAGTCACGCCATCCACCCGCTGACCTACTGGCGCACCCGAGACGCCCGACGGCTCGCTCCGGAGTACGAGGGGCAGACGCTGCCCGCCGGCAGGATGCTCCGGCTCGACCGGGCACGCATCGAGATCACCGACGGTACCCTCCGCCAACCGCTGCGACTGACCTGGGCCGATCTGGGCGCCGTCCTCGACAGCGACCGGGTTACCGACGCCCTGATTCGCCACTGCGAGCAGACCGTCATCGCCTGGCGCGACCACCCGGGCGGATTCCGGGGAGTCGGCTGGAACGATGTTCTCGACGCCTGCGGTCGCGCCGGAGACGCCGTATGGGCAGCGTGCCGGCCAACCGACCCCGGCGAGCAACTCGACCTGTTCTCCCTCGCCGGCATCGAGAGTTGAGGCCAGCACCAGATCGGTGAGCACCTGGCCGCCACGATCCGGCGCTTGAGACTGGCAGGGTCAAGTAATCCAACTGTCTCGTATTGCAGGTCAAGGCCAAGATCGTGCCTCATCCTGCATTGGCAGACGACAGCGGGAGCTTGCCAACCGACTGGTCATAACCAGCGTGAAGTTGAGCGGGGCGCAGACGTGATCACGGAAAGCGACTCTTGCGCTACTTATTGCTATGTGACACCTTCGGGATAAGGTTATTCATCTCCGAAGGGATAGACAGGAATGCGGAAAAAGCTGGCAGTTGTAGCAGCTCTGGTTCTGTCAGGATTCGGACTCGCCGTCCCGACCCCGGCCACAGCAGCCGCTAAGCCCTCCGGCCGCCTAGCAGCCCTCGCTCCGTGCATCACCCTCGCAACCCAGCAGCACGCAGCCCAGTGGGTATGCACAGCCGACGGCCTCACCGTCACCGCCCTCACCCCGTCTGGGCAGTTCACCAGCACGTTCACGCCCGTCACCCCCGCCCCCACTGCTGCGGCGGTCCAGGACTTCGGCACTCTCGCCGACGATTACGACACATGGTGTGAGACCGGTTCGGTCTGCCGCCGGACGCTCAGCGACTACCTCGCCGAGACCAAGGGCAATGCCGCCTACGGCAATACCAGCGGAGTCATCGGTACCTACGACGTGATTCTCCGTACCAACCTCAACGGCCGCCAAGGCCAGTGGCGCGTCAGCCTGATCTGGGATAGCGGCCCCACCCTGTCTTTCAGCAACACCAGAGTCAACTGCCGTGAGGACCAGGTCGGCCCGGACGCCGACTGCGGTCAACACCCCGTCGGCGGAGCAGTCGTCGGCCCATCCACCAAACGCTGGGACAGCAGCATCGTCTACGGCAACCGCCTCGTCGACGCCAACGACTACTTCGCCACCGTCAACACCACGTTCACCCCCAGTGGGTACCCGGCCTACACCGCAGCCGAGCTTCGCTCGCAGTCCTTCAACTGCCCGTCCGGCGACCGCAACTGCGTATTCCCGTAACGCCTGGTACTGGTAGTCGACGCAGTCACAATGGGGTTGGGGTGCGTCGGGATCGGCGGGCCCCAGCCCTCACAACAGGAGGCAACCATGAGCGACGCGGAGACCAGCGCTGGAGGCTGGAACGACGTGCCGCTGATGCCTGCGCCGCCGGCTACAACCGACAACCGCGAGTGGTTCGAGCTGCCCGAAAGCACATGGGGCGCTCTGGTCGGCTGGACCGCCGGTACTGCCAGGATGGCCCGCGTTCTTGACCGTGTGGAGTCGCACTCCACGGTCATCACGACGAGCGGCCCGACCGGCGACGACCGGGAGGTGCGGCCGCGCACCTTGGATGAGCAGGCCGGTGTTGATGCCACCATCAACGAATACCTGCAAGCCTGCGGGGCCCCGGCCCGTCCGCCCGGGTACCGGTGGTTCCTGCGCCTCCCGGTCGGGTACAGCGAGGCCCGGTTGTGGGCCGAGGTAAATGAGGCTCTGCCCCCGTCGGCGATCTACCCGGCCGACGTCGCACCCCGAGTCGCCGCGATCGTGGCCGGGATGTACGCGGGCGCTGGCCGGTAGCTCTCGCCGGCCCGGCCAACCTGATCGTCACCCCACGCGGCCGGCGCGGATCGTCGACTGCGCGATGGCGACCACGGCCGGGCGCGCAGAAGGAGAACCGCGTCGTGCGTGAGTACCCAGTCATCGCCTCCCTGGTCGTGTTCGTCGCGCTCGCCGCCCGAGTCGGCCCGTGAGGACCAACGTTCGGGAAAGTCACGCTAAGGGTGATCTTGGTTCGGGTTGACCCGTCCCGGAAACGAGGGTTTCCGGGACGAGTCGTCGCGGGTCATGCACCGCCTCTGTTTCCGCAGGTCGCTGAGTCCCGAAACTCGTCTCCAAACCGGCGTGTCGCCAGCGAGGTTGTGGGACGTTTTCGGGACCGTGCTTAGCGCTCAACCTCGGCTTAGCGTGACTTTCCCGAACGTTGGTCCTCAAGCGCCGAGTCGTCAAGCATCGTCGACCGGGATGTAATGCACCAGGTCGGGGGCGATGATCGCGGGGGTCAGGTGCGGCTCGCTGGTCAGGTAGTAGGCGTCATGGGTAAGGGCTGCCCACACCGCGTGTGCGCGGGCCAGGTCGCCTTTGACCAGGCGCACGGTGGTGGCCGCGCCGGCAGCGCCGGCAGCGTCGAGGGGGAGCACCTCCACGCCGGGCAGGGTGGCCAGCACCCCGAGCCGGCCACGGGCGGGCCGGTCGGTGGTCTGGGCGTAGGCGTCCAGCAACGCCACCGTGGGCAGGCCCACGTACGCGCCCTCGTCGGCGATGTCGACCAGCAGCTCCCCGACGTGCACATGGTGGCGTGCCACATGTGAGGAGTGTCCTCGTGCCTGGACGCCGACTAGAGTTCAATGTTATAGAACGTGAGCACGAGTGCGAACGTGAGATCGAGGAAGGTGAGCGTGTCACCAGAGGTGCAGCGATCGCTGCCTCCGTACCTGCAAATCACCCAGCACTACAGGGAGATGATCAAGAGAGGCGAGCTCAAGGACGGAGACCGCTTGCCATCAACCCGTCAGATCGTTGATCAATGGGGGGTAGCTCACGCCACCGCAGCCAAGGCGCTGTCCACGCTGCGTGCGGAAGGGCTCGTGAAGGCTGTCTCGGGCGGCGCGGGCGGGACCGTTGTTAGCGTTCGGGAGATGGGCCAGTCTCCCCAGGATCGAGTCATGGCGGGACGCCGGTGGGGGCGCATCTACCCGGATGGGGAGCAGGCGCGGATCGTGTCGGCAGAGGTGGTTCCTGCGCCGGCTCACGTGGCTGAAGCCCTCGGGGTTGATCCTGATGCCGAGGTGATCCGGCGACGCCGCATCACGTATCGAGGTGACACTCCGGTGTCGATGTCGACAAGCTGGTTCACCGGGGATCTTGCTGAGACCGCCCCGGATCTCCTTCTGGTTGAGCGCATCAGGTCCGGTACTCCTCGCTACATCGAGCAGCAGACTGGTCGGATGGTGCGTCGAGGTCGTGATCAGTTCACGGCTGGGCTTGCCGCCGCCGACGTGGCGCAGTCGCTGGGAATCGCCGAGGGGAGTCCTGTGCTTGTCGGACGCAACTGGTTCCGAGACCAAGCCGGCAACGTGATCGAGTTCGGCGAGTACGTGTCGACCCAGGGGCGCTGGCAGTCGTACGAGTACGAGGTCGCGGGGTAGCTTTCGCTGCCTTGACGTGATCGACAAGGAGGGGCGGCCCATTCGGGGCCGCCCCTCCTTGCCTTTTCGCCGCGAAACTTGGCGTTTGGTGTTGACCGCGTTCTAGTACGCGTTCTATGGTTGGCGCACGTTCTACCCCACAGAGTAGAACGTGAGGGCCCCGACCGATTGCAGCGGCGAGGCCCTCCGGCATCCGATCCCACTCACAAGGAGCAACAGATGCCAGTAATGAGGGTACGTGCTGCCCGGATACATTCGGACCAGGCCCGACCTGGATCGACGGCCAACGACGTGTCTGTGCTGGTGGCGCGGGCTCAGGCGGGTGATGCGGAGGCGTTTGGCGAGGTTTACGACTGCTACGTCGACCAGGTCTTCCGCTTCATCTACCGGCGGGTGCTGGACCGGCAGGTGGCTGAGGACCTGACCTCGGAGACGTTCCTGCGGGCCCTGCGTAACCTCGCCGCGTTCCGCCGGCCGGGCGGCGACTTCGCCGGCTGGATCACCACGATCGCCCGGAACCTGACCATCAATCACCTGCAGTCGCATCAGCGGCGTGAGTGCCCGGTAGCCGAGGTCCATGAGCTGGTCTCGACCGGTGACGTGGCTGGTCCGGAGGCGGCTGCGGTGGACCGGCTGACCCGCGAGGCGCTGGTCGCGGGGATCGCGAAGCTCAGCCCGGTGCAGCGGCAGTGCATCACGCTGCGGTACCTGCGGGAGCTGTCGATCGAGGAGACCGCCCAGGCGCTGGGCAAGACCCCGGCGGCGATCAAGGCGGTGCAGCACAAGGCGTTGAGGGCGCTGCGTGGGTTGTTGCCGGCGACGGTGGTGATGCCGGCATGAGTACCACGACGATGCCGCCGGCTAGCGGCGCTGACCGACCTGCCCTGGTGCGGGCCGCCCAGGGAAAGACGGCCCCTATGCAGCGGGTGCCGATGGGTATCCGGATCGTCACCGGCCCCGGTGCGCCGCTCGCCGCGACCGTGTCGCAGCCGACTGAGGCCGTCCGGTCGGTGGAGGAGCTGCTGAGTGTGGCTGCCGCGAGCGAGTCGGCGCGGACCCGGCAGCTCGTCAAGAAGATCCGCGGGCTGGTCGAGGACTTGACCGGTCGGGTGGAGGCAGAGGAGGCGCAGCGCCGGGAGCGGGAGGCTGCGGAAGAGCAGCGCCGCAAGCTCGCCGAGGCCGAGGCCGCCCTTGCGCGGCAGCTCGCCGAGGTGCGGCAGAAGCTGCGGACCCGCGATTCCGCGGCATCGCCGTCGCGGGACCGGCAGGGCGCCGAGCAGCGGGCCGCGATCCGCAAGTGGGCCGTGGCCAACGGCTACGAGGTGAAGGACCGGGGCCGGATCCCGCGTGAGGTCGTGCAGGCGTGGGTGGCCGCGACCGGGTCGGAGGTGACCCGGTGATCACCGAGATCCTGATCCCCGCCGCCGGTGCGGTGTCGCTGCTGGGCAACGTGTGGGCGGCGCGTAGGGTGCGTGGGCTGCGCCGCCGGCTGGTCGAGGCCCGTCGTCGGGCGATCACTGACCCGCTGACCGGCCTGGCCAACAGGGCGGGCCTGAACCGGGTCCTGGCCGGCCTGGCGGACGAGTCCTACGACCTGGTCTTGGTCGATCTGGACAAGTTCAAGCAGGTCAACGACACCTACGGCCATGCCGCCGGTGACCGGTTGCTGGTCGAGGTCGCCGCCCGGATCTCGGCGGTGGTGGAGGACATCGACGGTGCGGTGGTCGCCCGTATGGGCGGCGACGAGATCGTCCTGGCGTGCCCGTCGCCGGCGCCGCTGGCGCAGATCCTCGGCGCCGACGTTATCGCGGCCCTGGCCGAGCCGATCGAGGTCGCCGACGGCGTCGCGGTGCCGGTGCGGGCCAGCCTCGGCGCGGTTCACGTCACCGCCGGGGAGGACCCGGCTCGCGCTTTGGCGGCGGCGGATGCCGCCGCGTACGAGGTCAAGGCCCGGGGCGGGGACGGGATGGTCGAGCACGATGTGTTGGCCGCCCTGCCTGGGGTCGAGTCGCGGCCGATGGTGCGGATGCGGGAGATGGCCGCCCTGGTGCGGGTGCTGGGGGTGACGGCATGACGACCCCGAACGTCCTGGACATGACTGCCCTGCTGGACCGTTACAAGGCCGGCCTTCGGGACGTGACGGACGCCGAGCTGGAGCGTCGCGCGGTGAGGGTCGCGGCCCTGCCCGGCCGGCTCGCTGACGGGCTGCGCCACCTGGTCGACGCGGAGCGGGAGCGCCGACAGGCTGCGCGCCAGCCGGTCTCGCCGGCTGCCCGGTCGCGGGTGGCGCTGGCCGCCGCCGGTGCGGCGGCCGCGGGGGCACCGGTCGCGGTGTTTGCCGGCCGGGCGTTCGCCGAGTACGCCGACCACGTCCCGCAGGCTCTGGTGTATTCCCCGGCCGTCGCGGTCGGCCTGGTCGCTGTGGCGGTCGGCGGTGGCCGGCTGGCCCGGTGGGTCGACGACCGCCGGCACCCCTTGGCGGTCGACGTCGACGAGGCCGGCCTTGACCCGCTCGGGAAGGAGTTGCTGGCCCGGGTGCGGGCGCAGCGGCTGGTCCGTGGGGAGGTGTTCGGTGAGCACTGAGGCGACTCGACCCGTGGACGTGCCGGTGGACAGCCGGGCGGACAAGGTCGAGGACACCGTCAAGCTGGTCGTTCTTATCGCGATCATGCTGGCCGCGCTCGCGGCGTCCTTCACGCACATGAAGGACTGGACGATGGACTGGATGCCGGAGCACACCCCGGAGTGGTTCGGGTGGGCCAACGCGGTCATCTCCGAGCTGGTGCCGCTGGTGGCGACGCTGTCGTTGCGTAAGCGGCTGCGGCAGGGCAAGAGCTTGTGGTCCTACGCCCTGGTGATCCTGCTGTTTGGCGCGGTGCTGTCCCTGGCGGCGCAGTTGTCGGCGGTCGGCGCGGACGCGTCGTGGTCGGCGAAGTTCCTCGCCTGCCTGCCGTCCCTCGCCTTCCTCTTCCTGTCCAAGCTGGTGCTCGGCGATCTTGACGGCGGTCGGAAGCACGCGGAAATCGAGGCCGAGCGGCGGCGCCTGGCCGACGCCGAGGCGGCCCGTCGGGCGGAAGAGGTCCGGGTGGCGCGGGCGGAAACCGCCGCCGCGCGAGCGGCGCAGGCGGAAGCCGAGGAAGCGGCGCGGACGGAAACGGCTCGGGCCGAGGCGGAAACCGCCGCCCGGGTCGAGGCGGAAACCCGGGCGGCCGAGGCGGAAACGCGGGCGCGGTCGACAGCGGAAGCGCGGGCGGAAATCGAGGCCGTCACGGAGGCGGAAATCGCCGAGCACGCCCGGGCCGCTACGGAGGCTCGTGAGGCCGCCCGTGTCGCCGAGCAGCGGGCCACCGACGCGATCGAGGCCGCGCGGCTGGCCGAAGGTCGGCTGGCCGAGGCCCGCGACGCCGCAGACCGGGCGGCGACGGCCCGGGTACTGGCGGAGCAGGCCGCAACCGAGCAGGTCCGGGTACTCACCGACGCCGCTGAGCAGGCCGAACGCGACTACCAGCAGGCTCTCGCGGAGGCCCGCTCCACCGCGCAGGCCGCCCAGGATCGGGCCGTCGAACTGGACGAGACGGTGCGGGCGTTGCGGGCGCAGCTCGACGAGGCGCAGCGTTTCGCCGAGCGCCAGGCGTCCGCGCGGGCTTACGCCGAGCAGGAGAGCCAGGCGATCAAGGCCGCCCGTGACACGGTGGTCAACGAGCTGGAGCGCACCCGTCGGGCCCTCGCACGCGCCCAGGAGAAGGCGGAAATCAGCTCGGGCCGGCAGCCGGAAATCGTGCGGCCCGCCGCCCGGAAATCTCTGGCCTCGGTTCCGGCGGTGCTGCCGGCTGACCTGCCCGATGTGGAAACGGTCAAGCCGGAAACGGTGGCCACCGTCCTGATCGCCAAGGCGGAAAACCCGCACGCGACGCAGGCCGCTCTGAAGGAGATCACCGGAATTTCCGAGCGGACGATCCGCAAGGTCCTCAACGCCGTGCCGGCGGAAATCGCCGGCCAAGTCCTCGAACTGGCCAGCGGCAACCGCGTCGCCTGACGCGCCGCAGGCCCCGGGAGATGAGCCCACGGTGCTCGATCCGCCGACCACGTCGGGTCGAGTGCCGTGGCCCCACCCCTCGGCACGGAGGAACAACCCGATGACCCGCTCCTCGAACCCGCACCGCACACCCGTGAAGGAGGTGATCTCGTGAGCGCCCAGCCCGCCGAGGAAAACTACGTACCGTCACCGGCGCCGCGAGTTCCATTCCGGCGTCCGGCCGACGTGGTTTCCCTCGTCCAACCCAGGTCAGAGGGCCTGGAGGCCACTCCCCTACCGGAATTCAACCAGGACAAACCCGCGCATACTGCGCCGGCCGTTTCTGGCCCCAATTCCGGCATCGGAATTACTCTCCGTGACATTCCGGGGGATTGGGAGAGCGTCACGGCGGTGTGGACCGGCTCCCCGGAGCCGCTGTCCGACCTTGTCGAGATGGCCGGCCGGGCCCGCGAGGGCCAGGACGCCCAGGCGATCGCGATGGCCTGCTGGGCCGTCCTGGTCCTCATCCCCCGCGGGCTGCTGCACCTGGCCTCGTGGGTCCTGGCACACCCCCTCCGAACGCTGGCCGCCGCCGCGGTGGCCGCGGTCTTCGTAGCGACCCTCTGAAAGGAGGCAGTCATGACCGGTGCTGTGATCGTGCTCTGCGGCATCGTCTACATCGCTCTGTCGATCGTCTTCCACTTCACCCCCCGCCTGCGGGTCGTGACCGGCCTGCTGGTGGGCGGACTGCTCGCCGGCGTCGTCGTCACGCAGGTCAACAAGTGGCTCGCCACCGGCATCGACACGATCGCCGGGCCGATCGGCCACTGGATCGGCCAGGACACCAAGGACGTGGCGGTGGCCATCCCCACCGCGATCGGCCTGGCCCTGGCGGTCGTGGTGGTCGTGTTCCTGCGCCGGGGCAAGGGCGGCGGCGCCAAGGCCGCCGGCAAGGGCGCCCTCGGCAAGAGCGGCGGGGGCGGCGGCAAGGCCCACCTGGCCCACGTCGCGCTGACCTGCGCCCTGCTGCTCCCGATGATCATCGGCGGTCTCGGCGCGACCATCCGGGGCGTGGCCCAGTGATCTTCTTCGACATCCTGGTGTACCTGGCGGTGGCGAAGATCGCCGTGCTGCTGCTGGAGGACGCCGCCTACGCGGTGCGGGGCAAGCAGTCTCCGCGCCGCCAGGCCCGCGCCCGCCTGCAGGCTGCCGCGCAGAAGGCCGCCGCTGGCGACGGCGCGGCGGGCACGGCGGGGGCGGCCGGCGCCGTCCGGTCGGGCAGCACGGTCGCGGCGGCTGACGGCTACCTCGCTGGCCTGATCGAGGACGCCACGGAGCGGGCTCGGGCCCGCCGCCGCCGCGCCGTCGCCCGCAAGCGGGGCGCGCAGGCCGTCGACGGGGTCGTGGTCGACGTCGACCACGAAGGCCGCTGGTACGCCGACTGCGACCTGTGTGGTTGGTCCAGCCGCCCGTACCGGATCGAGGCCAACGCCAAGGCCGCCGGCCGGGAGCACACCCGTACAGAGCACCCCGACCAGTACAGCGGGGAGCAGGAGCCCACCCAGGACAGCGCCGGCCGTGATTCCACCGAATCCGCCGAGTCCGCCGACAGCGATGGCGGGGAGGCGCCGCGGCGGTGGACGCCCCGAGTGATCCCCGGCGGCGCCCAGGACACGGCGGACACCCCGGAGCCGGCCGCCGAGCAGGCGGCCGAGTTGCCGACCCCGACCGCCGCCGGTGCGGACAAGCCGGCGGGGCGTGGGCGCGGGCCGATGTCGTCGGTGGTCCACGACACGTGCTTCTACTGCTCCGGCTGCCCGAAGTGCCGGCCGCCGCGGTTCGGCTGGCGGTGCGGCCGGTGCGGGGCCCGCGACGAGTCCTTCGACTCGTTCGAGGCCGCCGAGGCGGCGTCCGTCCGCCACGCCTGCTCCACCCCGGCCGCCGCGACCGACCCGGATGCCACGACCCCGGCCGGGCCGCCCAGCCAGGCCGACCAGACCTCCGGCACTGCCGCCGGGGATGACCAGCACCACCCGGCCGCCGACCCGGCGACCGGCACCACGTCCAGCACCACCGATCTGAAGGAGATGACCGTGAACCTGGAAGCCACGGGCCCGGAGGAGATCCGCGCGGCGTTCACCCAGGCCGCCGAGGCCGCCGGGGAGAACGCCGAGACCATCGGCGGGGTCGCCGGTGTCCTGACCGAGGCCGCCGACCGGTACGAGGGCTTGGAGATGGCCGCGTCCACCGTCGGGCACCTGCGCGACGCGGCCGAGCAGTTCGCCTCCGCGGCAGCGGCGCTGAACACCGCCCAGGAGGAGCTGCAGGCCGCCCTGGCGGACTTCAACGCCAAGGACGGCCAGGTCGCCGAGGCCGTCGCCGACGCCGGCGGCAACGTCGCCGCCAAGGAAGTCCTGGTCGGCTGACCCAGCCCGGGCCCCGGGGCGATCACCGCCCCGGGGGCCCGGACCCCTCGAAGCGTCCCGCCTCGCCAGCCCTGACCGAAGGAGCCCCGCCGATGTCGACCCGGACCGTCTCCGAGATCCGCGCGGACCGCGCCGCCAAGGCCAGCCGCGCCCTGACCGCCCTGCTCGCCGTCACCGCCTACGCGGTCAGCTGGATCGTGCGGCGCAGCTGGCGGCGGCTGTTCCCCTTCTACTGGGTGCTCGCGGAGTTGGTCGTCGCGTCGGTTGCCGGGCCGCTGGGCGTGTCCTGGCAGACGGTGGCGATCCTCGCGCTGGCGATCGCCGCGACGGCGGCCGGGTGGCGGGCCCGCAGCCGCGCCGTGCGCGCCTGGCGGGCCGCGATCGCCGTGGTGCTCGGCACCTTCGCGGTGGCCACGGTCGCCGCCGGCGGCCCGGACGCCATGGCCGCGCACCCCACGCTGACGATCTTTGGGCCGACCCTTGCCGGTGTGGTGCTGGGCTGGCCGTGGTGGCACCACCTGCGCCAGCGGCCCCCGGAGCCCGAGCCGGCGCCGCAGGAGACGCCGGTGGTGGTCGACGAGCCCACGGTGGATCCACTGACCGCGCACTGGCAGCAGCGCTGGCAGCACGAGGTCGTCGGGCAGGGCGTCTGCACCGGCACCACCCTGACCCGGGCCGTCAACCCCCGACCCGGGGTCACCGAGGCCCTGATCCGGCTGGCCCCCAACACCAAGCCGGGCCCGCTGCTCAAGGCGGGCACGGACGTGGAGGTCGCCCTGGACCTCGACGAGGGCACCGTCGGCTGGCGCTCCACCGGCAAGACCGCCCGCCTACAGATCATCATCGTCGAGCGGTCCCACATCCTCGACGGCGTCGCCTGGACCGGCCCCACCTACGCGGACGGCCGGTGCGAGATCGCCCGGTTCACCGACGGCTCCCCCGGCCACTGGATCGTGTCCCGGCCCAACTTCGGTGTGCTCGGCGGCCTCGTCGTCGGCTCGTCCGGCTCCGGCAAGTCCCGCGCCCTGGGCGCGCTGATCGCGAACCTGCTCGAAGGCGGTGTGCAGGTCGCGGTCGGTGACCCGCAGAACGGCCAGTCGCTGCCGGCGTGGAAGGACGCGGTGGAGTACCACCCCGGCGTCGACAAGACCTCGCTGCTGGGCCGCCGGGTGCACGCCGAGATCATGCGCCGTTCCAAGCTGCTCGCCGACGCCGGCGTCGACGCCTTCGACGAGAACGACCCCCGCGTGAAGGCCCTCGGCCTGCGCGCGTTCGTCGTGATCATCGACGAGTGCCAGCTCGTGCTGATCCCGAACACCCCGATTGTGGCGCTGTTCGAGCAGGCTGCCGAGACGATGCGCAAGACCGGCGTCGGCCTCGTCCTGGCCACCCAGCTGCCGCAGATGCGCTCCCTCGGCGGGTCGGTGCGGCTGCGTGACGCCCTGGTCGCCGGCAACGCCCTGATCCTGCGCCTGTCCAACCGCGGGTCGGGCACCACGATCCTGCCGGACGACTTCGTCGGTAACCCGTTCACCATCGAGCGGGAGATCGACGGCAAGACCACCGCCGGCATGGGCTACCTGCGCCACAGCAACCGCGTCGGCATGCTCTGCCGGGTTCCCTTCCTGGACGAGGCCGCCGCCGCGGCCGCGAGCCCCCGCGTACCGGTCCGCTGGAACGTTCCCGAGATCGACCCGGCCAGCCCGATCGTGCTGCCCGGCCACCGCGCGCCCGCCAAGGCGGCCACGACCATGGGCGGCGGCTCGGCCGTGGACCGGCTCCGCGCCGCGTTCGGCGGCGGCCGCAAGCCCACCACCGTGGTGGAGCAGGTCGCGCAGCCGCAGACCAGCGCCGAGTGGGTCCTGGCGTGCCTGCGCCGCGGCCCCGCTTCCGCCCAGGCGCTGCTGGACCGACCCGACTGCCCCGTCAACCAGGCCCAGCTCTACGCGGTCCTGGCACGGCTCAAGGACTCCGGCCGCATCACCCCGCCCGCCCAGCGCGGCGGCCCCTTCACCATCGCCGGCTGACGCCCTCCGTGACGGCCGGCCCCTGCGGTCCGGCCCTCGCGGTGGCCGCCAAGCCCCACCCCGACGCCATGCCGCGCACCACCTGCCCGGACAAGGAGACCCTCGCCCATGGCCAGCACCGCCCGCCGCTCCCGCCGCCGCACCAAGGAGGCCGAGGTCGACCACAGCGCCGAGTTCGCCCGCCGCGCCGGCCTGGCCGCCCGCGCCGCCTGGCACCACACGGCCCGCGCCGCCGGCCGGATCGCCCGTCGCCTGCCCAGCCCGCACCGCACCCCGAGCCTGGATCTGCCCGGCCACGACTACGCCGGCCTGGCCCTGCTACTGGCCGGACTGATCGCCGCCGCCGCCGAGTGGACCCACCCCGCCGGGCTGCCCGGCCGGCTCCTGGCCATCCCGGCCGGCATCACCGGCGGGCTGCTCGGCCAGCTCGCACCACTCGCCCCGCTGCCGCTGATCTGGCTCGCCGTGCAGGCCATGCGCCATCCCGCCGGCACCCACACCGTCCGCATCCTCGCCCAGGCCGCCGGCATTCTCCTGGCCGCCGCCGGCCTGGCCGGCCTGCTCGACCTCGCCGCCGCCGGCGCGGGCGGCCTGCTCGGCCGGGCCGCTGGCGCACTCGACGCCGTGTTCACCGCGTGGGGCGCGATCCCGATCCTGGTCGGACTCGTCGCCGCCGGCCTGACCGCCGCCACCGGCATCACCCCGGTGTCACTGGTGGCCAGCCTCGCCGCCGCCCGCCGCCGCCCACCGGCAGCCACCCAGCTCGACACCCCGTACCTCGACCTCGACGACCTCGACGACGACGAGGACGGCGTCAACGTCGACCAGGACGACGTTGATCCGCTGGCGGCCACCACGGTGGCCCGCCCGGCCGCTGTCCAGGATTCCGTGGAATCCGCGCCCCGGACGCCGCGCCCGCGTCGCCAGCCGGCCGACCCGGCCGCGCCGGCGTCGGCGGGCGGCTACCAGCTGCCGCCGGTGAGCCTGCTCGCCGCCGGTGACCCGCCGCAGCCGCGCACCGCGGCCACCGCCGCAGGCAAGCAGGCCCTGCAGGGCGTCCTCGACGAGTTCAAGGTCGCCGCGACGGTCTCCGGGGCGCACCGCGGGCCGACCGTCACCCGCTACGAGATCACCATCGGCGCTGGCGTGAAAGTGGCCAAGGTCGAGAGTCTGGCCAAGAACTTCGCCTACGCGGTCCGTGCCGAGGTGCGACTGCTGTCCCCGATTCCCGGTAAGAGCGCCATCGGGGTGGAGGTGCCCAACCCCGACCGCGAGACGGTGACCCTCGGCGACGTCATCCGCTCCCGCGCCGCCCGCGACGGACACCGACTCCTCGTCGGCCTGGGCAAGGACATCGACGGCAAGGCCATCTGCGCCAACCTCGCCACCATGCCCCACGTGCTCATTGGTGGGGCCACCGGATCCGGCAAGAGCGGATGCCTCAACACGCTGCTGGTGTCGCTACTCACGCGGGCGACCCCGGAGGAGGTGCGGCTGCTGCTGATCGACCCGAAGCGGGTCGAGCTGACCGCCTACGCCGGCATCCCCCACCTGGTCACCCCGATCGTCACCAACCCGCGTAAGGCCGCCGACGCCCTGGAGTGGGTGGTGCGGGAGATGGACATGCGCTACGACGACATGGCCGCCCACGGCGTGCGGCACGTCGATGAGTTCAACCGGCGGGTCCGCAACGGCCAGATCACCGCCCCGGCCGGCAGCGAGCAGACCCTGGAGCCGTACCCGTACCTCGTGGTCGTGGTCGACGAACTGGCCGACCTGATGATGGTCGCCCCCAAAGACGTCGAAGACTCGATCGTGCGGATCACCCAGCTCGCCCGAGCCGCCGGCATCCACCTCGTCCTGGCCACCCAGCGGCCCTCAGTCGACGTGGTCACCGGGCTGATCAAGGCCAACGTGCCGTCCCGGCTCGCCTTCGCCACCGCATCCCTCACCGACTCCCGGGTCATCCTCGACGAGCCCGGCGCCGAGAAGCTCCTCGGCCAGGGCGACGGCCTGTACCTGCCCATGGGCGCAGGAACCCCGACCCGGATCCAGGGCGCCTGGGTGTCCGACGCCGAGGTCACCGCCGTCGTCGACCACTGGCGCCGCCAGACCACCCCCGGGCAGCCCAGCATCGCCCCGGCCGCCATCCCGGCCGCCGCCGCCCCGCCCGCCGCCGAGACCCCGGCCGCCGTGGACACCGCGGTGGTCGCCGAGCTCAGCGACGACGACAAGGCCCTCCTGCGTGAGGCCGCCGAGCTGCTCGTCACCTCGCAGTTCGGGTCCACCTCGATGCTGCAACGCAAGCTGCGCATCGGATTCGCCAAGGCCGGCCGGCTCATGGACACCCTGCACGACCTGCGCGTCGTCGGCCCCTCCGAAGGCTCCAAAGCCCGCGAGGTGCTGGTCCGCGCCGACGAACTGCCCGACCTGCTCACCGCACTCGGCGGCCAGCCGGACGCCGACCCCGACGACAGCACCAGCGCCACGGTGCTGCCGTTCCGCAGCGGCACCCGCCGCTAACCGAACAGGAGATCCCCTGCATGACGACCACCACGACCCCCACCACCGCGCCGATCACCATCCCCGTACGGATCAAGGTGCTGGACACCGACGCCACCGACCAGCCCCGCGTCAGCGAGACGATCGTCGCCGGCTGGCCCGTCGCGCTGGGCCTGGCCGTGCACGTCACCATCGACGACGACGGGCAGCGCCTCGACGGCTGCTACAGCCTCGTGCACCTGCCCAGCGGCCTGGCCCTGGCGCAGCGGCTGTGCGCCCGCCACGTCGACGAGGCCGCCGCCACGGCGATCGCCACCGGTATCGACTGGAGCGACGACGCCGCGCAGATCCTCGCCGACGCCCGCACCGCCCCGCTGCGCCCGGGCAACACCGCCTGGCACTGGTGCGGCTACGACGACTTCTGCCGCCCCGAGGCGTACCCGCGCCCCGACTCCACCCTCTACGACCCCACCAGCCGATAACGCCGCGCGGGCGGCCCCATCGCCTCCTACAGCCCGGGGCCGCCCGCCACTCCCCCAATCCGCATGAGACGAGAGGAGCAATCCCATGGTGCCCGACCCGGGTGACCCGACCTACCTCGGCATGACCTACGCCAGCACCTACGACCCGCGCGGCCAGCGCCGCCACTTCGAAATCCCGACCGCCGGTGCCTACGCGGTGCTGGTGGAGATTTCCACGAGCATGGCCGACAGCACCTTCCGGTGCACCGGCTGCGGCACCACCGACAGCGACTTCAGCGAGCTGGAGATCCTCGCCCGCGCCGGCGCGCACGCCGCCACCTGCGGCCGCGGCACCGTCACCGCCGCACTCGACGCCGAGGTCGCCACCGTCCGTGCCGAGTTGGCCCGCATCGACCCCAAGGCCAGCGGCTACCTGCAGATGGCCGGGGTGCTCCTCGGCGCCGGGCTGGCCGTCCTCGGCGGCGCCGGAGCCAGCGGCCAACTTCCCCCAGCCTCCCTGGTTGCCGGCGCGGCCACCGCCGCCGTGGTGCTCACCGCCGTGGTTCTGTTGCTGCTGGCCTCCCGGCCCCGCCTCGGCGGCGACTTCGGGTTCGTCGCCTACGCCTACGCCGACACCGCCCAGGACGTGCTGGCCCGCTTCGCGAGCGGCGACGCCGACGAGGGCGCGCAGATGACCTCCCTAGCGCGGGCCCGCGAGCTGTGGTGGCTCTCCCGCGCGGTATGCGCCAAGTACATGGCAATCACGCGGGCGGTGCCGCTGCTGCTCGCCGGGTACGCCGGCGCGGCCGTCACCGCCGCCCTCGCGATCTGGGGCCGGTGAACGCCATGGTGACCACCACGATCGTCGTGCAGGACCGCGTCGACGCCTACGAGCTGTTCGCCGTCGCCCGTGCCGCGCTCGGCCTGCCTCTGGACGGCCGCTGGCACCTGATCGACCACAGCCACGTCCACATGCTGCAAACCCTGCCCGAACAGGGCGTCCCCGCCCTCGCCTCCGTGCACTTCCCCGTCGCCGGAGGCCAGCACCCCGGCGACCCCGACGCCGGCATCCCGGGCGGCTACGTGCTTCTGGCATTCACCAGCGACGGCGGCGGCGACACCCGCACCCGGCACTGGCACCACGCCCTCGCCGGCCGCGCCGGCTCCTGGCTCACCGCCCGCCGACTGCGCTGGACCTGGTCACACGACGGCAGCCCCTTCACCGTCGGCTACGCCCCCCACGACCCCCACGACCCCCAGGCGGTGACCCGATGACCCACCGCCCGTTCGCCACGTACGTCACCGGCACGACCGACGAATACCGCCTGGACGTCGTCACCGACCCCGAGCCCGACAACCCGCAAGCCGTCGTCTACTTCACCGCAGCCGACGTCAACGCCGCCGCCGACCAGGCGCAGCGCCTGCTCGCCGCCATCGACGGCCCTGCCGACCGGTACGGGGAGCTGTACGTCCACGACGGCGACGGCACCGCCCTGTACTGCGACACCATCCACCTGCCCGCGTGACCATTCATTGCGCGCGAATGGGCGGCCCGAATCACCGGGCCGCCCATTCGGCTGCTCGCATTCGGCGGCCTTTCGCACGAAAGGACGCCGGACTCGTGACGGTATGTGCCGATTTGGAAGCCGGATCCACACAGGACTTTCCAGGAACGGCGGGCCCGGGGCGCGTCGGTGTCCCTGCCGATGGCAGAGTCGCCGTAAGATCCACGGGTTACAACCCGGCCCCGACACGGGGTCACACACAGACTTCGATCGTGAGGGAGCGCCCTCGCTCAACCCCTAACTGCAGACAGCAAGAGAGCCCCACACCCTGTTTTTTGCTTGGCGGCGAGAAAGGGTCTGAGGCTCCAACAAGCTCGGAGGACACCATAGCACCCACCTCCGGGCTGGGTGCAGTCTTGTCTCTAGACACGATTTCCGCGTGTCGCGGCGATGCTTACCCGCGCCCAGCCTCATCTCACATCCGCCCAGGCCAGCCTGCGGCCGATCGCCACCCAGGACGTAAACCCGTCCGGTCTGCGACGGTGCCGCGATGATCACGGCACCGTCGCACCGGGCGCTGGACCCGGACCGCGTGGCAGCGCTCGGGTACTGCCCCGACTGCTACGCCACCGGCGCGACCGTGCTCGTCGTGCCCGGCCGGCGTCGCTGTCAGGCGCACCTGGTCGACCAGCGGCTGCTGGTGGAGACCACCGCCGCCGGTCAGGCCCGCCTGGCCGCTCCGCCTGGTGCCCGGCGTCGGCCGGTGTACCCGACCGGTGTGCAGACGGCGTGCGTGTCCTGCGCCGCCGCCGGCCGGGACAAGCAGGGCCTGCCGCGTGACGGGGCCGGGTCGGATCCGCTGTGCATTCCGTGCTGGCGCGGCCGTACCGACCGGCAGGGGGCCGCGGACCGGCGTCGCCTGGTCGCCGAGTTGCGCGAGCGCCTGAACGTCGACGAGCCGGCCGGGTGTGCGGCGTGTGGCGAGCCGGACCCGGTGCCCACGTGCTGGTTGTGCGGCTACTCGTGGCTGGCCGAGGCCCGCGCCGACCACGAGCACGCCCAGGCCCTCGAAGCCGCCGCCGTCGCCACGCGATTCGCCCTGCTCGCCGAGACGGCCGAGGCCCGCGAGCGCGTCGACGCGCTGACCGCCTGGATCAACCGCCTCACCGAAACCCTGACGGCGTTCCACGCCGGCGACAGCTGGGGGCGGCCGGTGTGGCTGCTCGCGGACCTCCTGGCACGCGATGCCGCCGCCCGGACCAGTCGCCGTGGCCGGCGCTCCGCGTTGGGCCGGGTCTGCGGCGTCATGGCCGTCAACGCCGACCGCCGCTCCGGCCGGCGCGCGATGCCCGGCCGCACCGCGACCGCCGAGCTCGCCGGCTGCGGTGACAGTACCCGGCCGGTCACCGACGCCTGGCGCCGCGCCGAGGCCCTCGGCTGGTGCGTGCGGGTCGAGCAGGGCCGCCGCCTGACCTACGCCGAGCGGTGCGCCACCGGCCGTTCCCAGGCCCGCGCCGTCTTCGACATCACCGGGCTGCACCACGGCGATCCGGCCGCTCAGGCCGCGTACCTGGCCGATGCCCTGGACATCCTGGCTGATCTTCTCGACCACGCCCGCGGCCTGCTCGCCGCCGCCCAGGAACGCGTTGACGACCTCGACGCCCGCGCCGGCGGCTGGGTCGACTACCGCGAGCGGGTCCGCCGCCAGCAGATGCGCCGCGCGGTCACCGCCGCCTGCGACCACGCCCGCCACCAGGCCACAAATTTTCGCACCCCCCACACGGTGTCATCAGCTATGAGTGTTTACTCCAGCTTGTCTCGGGGTTTTGTGTTTTCTCCGTCGATCGCCCACTCAACATCGGGGGGCCGGCGGTACCGCCGG
This sequence comes from Micromonospora qiuiae, assembly GCF_016863555.1. Lineage (GTDB taxonomy): Bacteria > Actinomycetota > Actinomycetes > Mycobacteriales > Micromonosporaceae > Micromonospora > Micromonospora qiuiae. The sequence continues at coordinate 65,000 of NZ_BOPC01000045.1, forward strand.
GGGAAAGGACGCGCTTCGCGCTCATCGACTAGTGAAGGTCGAGGGGCTCGCGTTGAGGGTGCCGGGTCACCGCGTGAACGGCGTCCTAGGTCGGTTCAGGCGGTGTCTGCCGGGCCACGGGCCCGCCGTGCGGCTCCGCAGTGGACCGGATGGGCGTTCGGCCTTGCACGGGCCGTTCAGGGCCGGTGGGTGTGGCTGCGCGGCGCACCGCTGCCCCGGGTGGCCGCGACGCTGGGTGCCGCCCTCGGACCGGACTGGACGGCCGAGACCCTGGAGGCGTGGGTCCGGAAGGCGCGGCCGCGGCCGCTGCTGGTCGAGCCCGACAGCCCGGTGGCGTACCTGCGGGCGGTGCTGGAGGAAGCGCTGACCGGACCGGTGGCGCCGCCGCACCCGGCCCGTCGGCACGCCGAACACCGCCGGGCCCTGGTCGTCGCGCAGGCCGCCGCCGACCGGCAGCGCCGAGAGGCCGCCCGCGTCGACCGCGACCAGGACGCCGTGGTGCGGCCCGGCCAGCGCAGCGCGGCGGCCGAGGCCGCGTTCGCCGCGATCCGCGCCCGGACCTCCGGGCACCTACGCCGCGTCGACCGGGCCGCCGTGGTCGACGCCGCGCCGGCCGGCGATGTCCAGGAGTGGCCGGAGGTGGCCCAGCCTGGTCAGGGCCTCCCCCCGGGCCTGGCCCGCTAACCGGAGCGCCGCCGGCACCACCACCGAGACCCGGAATCGGCTCAGAGCCAATCTCCCACCGATCAACGGCCCACCCTTACCTAACCCCGCAAACCGAGATCAAAAGCCGCGTACGCCGCCCTGGGCGGCCTTAAACGACGCGTTCATTCGAGACAGCCAACCGGAAAAGTATCAAGGTCAAATACTTATGACTTTCAAAAACCATGTAAGTCTTATGAGTTTAGCGAAACTGATAGTGTAGGATGTTGGTATGGATGTTGAGGTGAGCGCCCCCGGACCGGCCGTCCCAGAGCCGGAGTCCGGGCCCCGTGAGCGGCGGTGCGGCTACAGCGTGTGCCGGACGCCGCTGGTCTACAGCGGCCGTGGCCGGCCGCCGGAGTTCTGCCCGACCCGGCGGTGGCAGCCGGGCAACCGAACGTGCAAGGAGATGGCGGCCGCCGAACGCGCGGCCGAGCTGGCCACCGGTCTCGACGCCCCGCTGGCCACGTTCCGGGCTCTCGCGGCCGACCTGGTGCCGGCGATCACCGCGCTGACGGCCCGCCTCGATCCGGTGCTCCCGGCGGTGCGCGGCGTCGAGGCCGGCGCCCTGGCCCGCATTGCCGAGGCCGAGACCGCGATGGCGGCCGCCGTCGAGCGCGCCCAGGCCGCCGAGGCCGACCGGGACCAGGCCCTCAATGCCGCCCACGCCGCCGAGCGGGAGCGCGCGGCGGCCCAGACGCAGCGGCACGCCGCCGTCGCCCGCGCCCAGGCGGCCGAGCGGGAGTCGGCTGACGCGGTCGCCCGCGCCGCCCAGGACGTCGCCGAGGCCCGCAAGGCGCAGGGCCGCGCCGAGGCCGAGGCGGAGGCCCGCGCCGCGACCGCCGCCCGGGAGATCGAGCGCCGCCGCGCCCTGGAAGCCCAGCACGACGACGTACGCGCCCAGCTCCGCGAGGCCCGCGCCGAGGTCAAGACCCTCACCGGTGAACTCCGCGCCGCGGAGAAGACCGGCCGGGCCGAGGCCGCCCGCGCCGACCGGGCCGAGGCGACCGCCGCCACGGTCACCGCCGAACGCGACGCCGCCCGCACCGACGCCGTGCGTCTCGCCGGCGAAGTGGCCGACCTACGCGCCCAACTCGACACCGCCCGCACCACCATCGAGCAGCTGCGCGTCGACCTGGCCGCCGCGACCGGCCGCGCCGAGACCGCCGAGCAGCGTGCCGCCGACCAGGCCGAGCAGAACACCGCCCTACGCGAGGACCTGGCTGCCGCGCACACCACGATCCGCGACACCGACACCGCCCGCGCCGCCGCCGTCACCCGCGCCGAGCAGGCCGCCACCGCCGCCGCAGCGGCCACCGCCGAACGGGACACCGCCCGCACCGCCCTGGCCGAAGCCGAGACCGCCCGCCGCCACGCCGAAGCCGACCTGCGCGCCGCCCACGCCACCCTGGCCGAGGTCCGCCGCCAGATCGACCAGCTCCACGCCGACCGGCGGGCCGCCGAGCAGGCCGCCCACGCCGCCCGCATGGAGGTGGGCCGGCTGGAGGCGGCCGGCGGCGCCGCGACCGACCGGGCCGCACGCGCCGAGGCCCAGCTCGACCAGCTCCGCGCCGAGCGGGCCGGTGAGTCGTCGTGACCGACCTGGACGACCTGTTGGTCGACAACGCTGCGGCCGGGTGGCTGCTGTACCGGTTGCCCGACGGCCGCGGAATCCGCGTCGACGTCGACGTCCGACACCCGCTGCGCTGGTGCGTGGACGTCGAGGGCGGCGACCAGGTCGACGGCCTCACCACCGACCAGGTGGAGGCCCTGCTACGCCGCGAGGCCGGAGGCCGGGCATGACGGGGCCGACCTTGTCGGCACCTTGGTCTACCGTGGAGGCCGGCAGACACGCCTGCCTGACTCCGAGCCGGCCCGGTGCCCACGCCACCGACCGCGCGACCGAGGACAAGCCGTCACCGACGCAGCGTGCGACGACCTACCGCGATCACCGTGCCAGCGACCTCGCGGAGGGCGTGGGACTCCGCTGGAGGACCGCACGATGACCAGCAGCAACCGCGCTCGGAGCCGGGCCATCCGCGCCCGCATGGCCGCCACCGGCGAGCCCTACACCGTGGCGGCCCGCGCCGCCACCCACACCCACACCGATCACCCCACGCCCACGGCCGCGCCGGCCGCCGTCGATGGCGGGCCCCGCCTGCCGGACACCTGGACCCCGGTCGACGACGTCAACCCGATCTGCGGGCACCACCGCCGCGCCAACTGCGTCGGCTGCGGCTCCTGCACCACCTGCGACGCCTGCTACTGCCGTGAGGACGACTTCGGCGGCTGGGGCGGCGGTTCGCTGGCGGACGAACACGCCAACGACGTCGACGGCATCCACTACGGCACCTACATCGACGACTGCTACGCCTGTGAGCTGGAGCGCGTGCGGTCGGACAGCTTCATCCGCTGCGCCGACTGCGACCGGAGCATCACCGGCGGCCGGCGGGAGTGGAAGCGGCACCAGCCCTGCGCGTGGCGTACCCGGGCCGCCGGCCGGCCCAAGCCGGACCAGCCGCACCCGCCCGGCATCGACTGGACCGTCCTGTGGGGCCGCCGGGTCACCTTCAACGACCGGTGGCTCTACCACGGTGATATGGCCCGCCAGGCCGGCGAGTGGACCGGCGTCATCGTTCCTGGCTTCCTCGCTGGCGACACCCACCTGCCGATGCTGCGGCTGACCACCGACGACGGCCAGACCCACGACATGGGCAACGTGCGGCACTGGACCATCGAGATTCACCAGGAGCACGGCCGGGAGCCGTTCACGCCCACCCCCGGACCGCGACTCCTAGGGCACCTCACCAGCGTCCGGGTCGACCTGGACCACCAGCCCGCCGACCGGGCTGTGCACCTGGTCGCCGACGACCCGGACGGCCAGCCCATCCCCGGTGGCCCGGTGCTGATGCCCGACAGCCCGACCCGGCGGCGCACGTACCGGGTGCTGCGGACCCCGGACGGCTGGCACATCTACCAGCGTGCCGGATGGTCCCAGATGCCCTGGATCCGCTCCGGGATCCTGCGCGACGTCACCGGCCCGGACGCCACCTGGTGGACCCTCACCCCGGGCCTGGAGTACCGGCTCACGACCACCTCGGACGGCCGGTGGGCGGTGCACGCCCTCCCGGAGACGCCCTGCGAGCTGCCCGACCCGACCACCCGCGAGGACTGCTGCTGGCCCGCGCTCGGCGCCATCACCCGCGCCGACGGGTACACCCGCGCGATCTGCTCCCGCCAACGGCATACCGACGTCCTGCGATACCACCCGCACACCGACGGCCCCCTGCCCGGCGACCCCGCCGGCCCCTGGACCTGACCCTGAAGGCCGACGATCGGGCGGTCCCCGCGCACATCGGGGAGCCGCCCGACCGTGCCCGTCCGTGACCCCGGCCGGGGAGCCTCAGCCGGGCGTGAGCCAGCGGGCCACCGCGTCGGTGAAGACCACCTCGTACGGAAGCCCTCGTAGGTCGTCTGCGGTCACCTCCAGGCCGCGAGCCTGGCCCGCCCGTAGTTTCCAGACCAAAAACAACGCTAAGCAGTTGATCTAGGCCCACACCTGCGAGGGCTGCCCCAAAGTGGCGGGTCGCGCGGGAAGCACTTCGCCGTTTTCCGTGATCCCGGTACGTGGGACGCGAGATCAGCGCCGGTGCCGACGGTGGTGCTCGTCGTTTTCGGCGGTGATGCGGGCGGAGGTCTCCTCGCCGAGCCGGACGTAGATGCCGAGGGTGGCCAGGTGCCGGTGGCGGGACTTGGCCTGCAACTCGGCGGCGCTGCGTCCTTTGGCCGCGAGGTGGGTCAGCCCGGAGTGGCGCAGCTGGTGGAGGGTGTACCCGACCCCGTGCGGGTCGTGGAGCTGGGACGCCTGCTTGAACAGGTACTCGGCGCGCGGGTACGACAGCCGGCCGCGGCCGGTGTCGGGGCAGACGTCGCCCAGGGCTGGCGCGCGGCGCCCGGCGGCGGGTGCGCGCCGGTCGGCGAGGAACACCGGCCCGGCGGTACGCCCGGCCAGCAGCCGGGGCAGGAGCCGGGCGGTCGGGGTTTCCCAGTGCACGTAGGCGCGGTCGCCGCCTTTCTCGACGACCAGGGCGCGGCGGAACTCCATGTCGAGGTCGGGCACGTCCAGGCCGAGGATCTCCTCGGCGCGGGCGCAGGTCTCGTAGAGCATCCGCCACAGCACCCGCTCGCGCAGCGGGTTGCGGTCGTCGGTGAACAGACGCTCCAGCCGGGCGCGCGGGATGGCCTTGTCCCGGGTCCGGGTGACCTTGCGGCGCTCCAGACGGCGGCCGGGGTCGATGGCCAGCCAGTCCTGACGGAGGCAGTAGGCGGTGAACGAGGTCAGCGCGGACAGGTGCTTGTTCCAGGTGTTCGCGGCGCCGGAGTCCCAGCGGGCCATCGTCTGCTCGTAGAGCTCCGGGGTGAGCGCGGCGACCGGCATCTGATCCCCGGCGGTCTCGCGCAGCCGCCGCAAGGTCTCGGTGTAGGTGGCCCGGGTGCCCGGGTCGTCGCGAAACCGGTCGAGGAACGCGTCGACGGCGACCACGAGCGCCACCGGGCGCCGGGTGGTCGGCAGCAGGATCACGGACACCTCGGCCACCTTCTCCAGTGATGTGACACAGAATGTGGCCGAGTCGCACTCGCCGCGGCGACGGCGTCCCGCAGGTGGCGAAGGGTCGATCATCGGCTCTGTGACACAGAATACGGGATTCTGTGTCACAGGCAGCTAGCGACGGCCCCACCTTTTCGTGCGTCACTCGCTCGGGCCCGCGATCTCGTGTCAGCCTTTTCTTGACAGGTCGTCAGTCATAGACTGACAGGATGAACGGAGTCACCGAACCGGCCGAGCGGCCGTTCACGAGCTACACCTCCGCCGACCACGCCCGGATCTCGTACACCGACACCGCGTGGCTGCTGGTCGGGAAGGCGTACGACGCAGCGCTCCCACCACGGATGCGGCCCTTCCTTGACCGGCCGGCACCGACCAGCGAGATCGTCACGGCCCGCAGCCTGGCCACCCAAGCCTCACGGCTGGACGTCCTGGCGGTGCTGGTGTGCCACGAGTCCGGCTGCACCTGGGAGGAGATCGGTAGGGCGCTTGGCGTCACCCGTCAGTCCGCGCACGCCCGGTACGCCGAGCACGTCAACGGCTTCCACAGCGACCTGGCCACGGTGCTCGACGCGATCGCCGCTGGCGAGGCGGTCACGGACGTGATCGACAAGCTGCCGGCCCGCGTCGCGGGTCTCAGCCTCGTGGTCGACACCGGATGGCACGCACCCCGGCTGGACGCCTGGCTCGCCGCGACCGGCCGACTGCCGGGCACCATGACCTTCGGCATGGACGCTGGCGCGCTGCTGGCCCAGCTCTCCGATCCCGCTTCCAGCGTCGGCTACCACGGTGGTGCCGCTCGCGGCAGCGAGGCTAGGTCGCCGCGTTGTCCGTTCACCGCCGAGTCCTATGACGGCGACCCCGGCGAGTACCTGGTCTGCACCGCGACCCAGGGCCACAGCGGTCGGCACAAGCTCGCCGTCACCGGTGACGGGTAGGAGCCTCGCTCCCCGCCCTTCGTCACGCCACATCCGCCATACAACCCTGGATAGAAGGAGAAGGTCACCCTCGTGACTGAACAGATCACCCCGGTCGAAGGGCGTCTCGCCCAGGCGTATACCGAGACCCTCGACTTCG
>NZ_BOPC01000046.1 GCF_016863555.1 Micromonospora qiuiae
GGGTTGGGCGGGGCGTGATCAGTCGAGCAGGTGGGTGCGCAGGGCGGTGAGCTGCTCCTCGGTCACCCCGGCGTGGCGGAGGTAGCCGTCGATCGAGCCGTGACCCTCGCGGATCTCCGCAAGGAACAGCAGCATCGTCTCGGCCGGCGAGGCGAGGAACGGCGACGGCAGTTCGGCGGCGTTGGGGAAGGTGGCGGCGGCCCAGGCGGTGAAGCGCCGGGACGCCTCGCTGCTCAGCGCGTAGTCCGCCGCGATGTCGTCGTCCTCGACGCCGAGCACCGCGAGGGTCAGGCCGCAGACGATGCCGGTCCGGTCCTTGCCCGCGACGCAGTGCACCACCACCGGAGCGTTGGCGCTGTCGGCGATCAGGCCGATCGCCTCGGCCAGCCCGGCGGTACCGGTGCGGGCCAGGTCGGCGTACCGGTCGGCGAGGTAGCGGGCGAGGTCGCTGCCCGGCTGGTACGGCTGCATGCCCCACTCCGCGTGCTCGGGGTGGATGTGCCGGTAGGCGAGCCCGTCGAAGTCGGGGACCCGCCCGTCCCGCTCCACCTCGGAGGGGCGGCGCAGGTCGATGACGGTCCGTACGCCGAGCGCGGTGAAAACCTCCCGGTCGGCGTCGCCGATGCGGTGCAGCGAGTCGGAGCGGTAGAGGCGGCCGGTACGGACTGTGCGGCCGTCCTGGCCGCGGTAGCCGCCGACATCGCGGAAGTTGAAGGTCGCGGTAAACGGAATTCTGCGGGTTACCTCGGTGGCGTCCACCCTGACACGGTAACGGCCGGTGGGGCGGTGCCCCACCGGCCGTCGCGCTGTCCCGCAGACAGGTGAACGGAAACTCCGGTCACCGCAGGTCGCCGGGCGGGGGCGCGGCGTACGTGTCGGTGTAGTAGCCGCCGAGCTTGTCGCGGAACGCGGGGTCGGTGGCCGTCTCGTCGTACTCCGGCGCCGCCTTGATCTGGTCCTTGCTGCGGTCGACGTACACCTTCTGCTCGTCGTGGTCGACGTGGTTCACGGTCCCGGCGGGCAGCATGACCTTCTTGCCGAAGATCCACGGCCCGGTGTCGACCACCAGATAGCTGGCGTTGACCTCGTTGCTGTCGCTGTCGATCTTGCCGATCGAGCCGTCGGTGGCCTCGACCTTGTAGCCGACCAGGGTGCTGCCGGCCACACCGGCCTCGTCGCGGTAGCTCCAGGGGTCGAAGTTGCCGGCGGGGGTGTCGCCCATGACGACCCCCTGGTCGACGCCGCGAAGGGTCGGGTCCGGCGTGGTGTGCTGATCGAGCCTCTCCATCGGGATCTCTCCTGCCTCGACTACGCTGAGTCGTCTCGGAGGAACGTGTTTCCTTGTCCCGAAAACTCCTACCCCGTCCGGCGGGGCCTACACACCGGGTACGGCCACCCACTGCCATCGTCCCGACATGTGGATTTCGCCTCCCAAAAGCCGTCGCGGGGTGGCAGAGTGCAGTACGTGACCAGCACCGCCCGCATTATTGGCAACTAGCGCGCCGGCCTCCCCTCGCCGAGCGCGCAGACCTCCCGCAGTCGCGGGGGGTCTTTTTGTTGCGCCGGCCGGTGCCTGACGAAGGGATCCCCATGACGTTCCAGGTCTACGACACGACCCTGCGCGACGGTGCCCAGCGCGAGGGGGTCAGCTACTCGGTGGTCGACAAGCTCGCGGTGGCGCGACTGCTCGACGAGTTCGGCGTCGGGTTCATCGAGGGCGGGTGGCCGGGCGCGGTGCCTAAGGACACCGAGTTCTTCGACCGGGCGCGTACCGAACTCGATCTGAAGCACGCGGTGCTGGTCGCCTTCGGCGCCACCCGCCGGGCCGGCGCGGTCGCCGCCGACGACCCGCAGGTGCGTGGGCTGCTCGCCGCGCAGACCCCGGCGATCGCCCTGGTGGCCAAGGCCGACCTGCGGCACGTCGAGCGGGCGCTGCGCACCACCGCCAAGGAGAACCTGGCGATGATCCACGATACGGTGACCCACCTGGTCGCCGAGGGACGACGGGTCTTCGTCGACGGCGAGCACTTCTACGACGGCTACCGCCACGACCCGGCGTACACCGCCTCGGTGGTGGAGACCGCCCTCGCCGCCGGGGCCGAGCGGTTCGTGCTCTGCGACACCAACGGCGGAATGCTGCCCTCCTGGGTGACCGCCGCCATCGCCGACCTCACCGACCGGATCGGCGTCGCGCCGGAGCTGCTCGGCATGCACGCGCAGAACGACACCGCGTGCGCGGTGGCCAACACCATCGCCGCCGTGGAGGCCGGCGTCCGTCACGTGCAGGGCACCGCCAACGGGTACGGCGAACGACCGGGCAACGCCGACATCTTCGCCGTCGTGGCCAACCTCCAGCTCAAGCTCGGGATGCCCGTCCTACCGGAGGGCTGCCTGGAGCAGATGGTGCGGGTCTCCCACGCCATCGCCGAGATCGCCAACATCGCCCCCGACACCCACCAGGCGTACGCCGGGGCCGCCGCCTTCGCTCACAAGGCCGGGCTGCACGCGAGTGCGATCAAGGTGGATCCGCTGCTCTACAACCACGTCGAACCCGAGGTGGTGGGCAACGACATGCGGATCCTGGTGACCGAGATGGCCGGCCGGGCCAGCATCGAGCTCAAGAGTCGCGAGCTCGGGCTGGACCTGGCCGGCCATCCGGAGACGCTGTCCCGGGTCACCAACCGGGTCAAGGAACTGGAGGCCGGCGGCTGGTCGTTCGAGGCCGCCGACGCCTCGTTCGAGCTGCTGGTCCGCTCCGAGCTGCCGGACGCCGCGCCGGCCCGACCCTTCACGCTGGAGTCGTACCGGGTGCTGGTCGAGCATCGGGAGGACGGCGCGGTGGTCTCCGAGGCGACCGTCAAGATCCGGGTACGCGGCGAGCGGGTGATCGCCACGGCGGAGGGCAACGGCCCGGTCAACGCGCTCGACGAGGCGCTGCGGGCCGGCCTGGGCCGGCACTACCCGGAGCTGCGCGACTTCGAGCTGGCCGACTACAAGGTACGCATCCTGGAGGGCAGCCACGGCACCGGAGCGGTCACCCGGGTGCTGGTCGAGACGGCCGACGCCCGGGGCGGTGGCTGGACCACCGTCGGGGTGCACCCCAACGTGGTCGAGGCGAGCTGGCACGCCCTGGTCGACGCACTCACCTACGGCCTCAACCGGGCGCGGGTGTAGGCGGATGTCGCGGGTGTGAGGTGTTAATAAGGGGCCCCTTCTCTACGCTATGCGTTAAGAAGGGGCCCTTCCTTACACCGCCGCCGGCAGGCGGAGGTTGGCGAGGACCATGCGGTGGTCGCTGTCGGGCAGCGGGTGCACCGCCACGTCGCGTACCGCGATGCGACGGTCGACCAGCACGTGATCGATCACCACGGGCGGGATCGGGTCGCCGTCGTACGGGCCCCAGGTGCCGGTGAGCCCCGCGCCGACCGCTGCGGCGGCGTCGGCGTAGCCGGTGTCCAGCAGGGCACGCAGCGGCGCGTGGTCGAGCGTGGCGTTGAAGTCGCCGGCGAGGATGCTCAACGGCCCGTCCGGGGTGGCCGCCGGTTGCGCCGCCAGGTCGCTGCGCCACGAGCCGATCTGATCCAGGGCGTACGGGGCCGCCGGGTGGGCCGACTCGACGCGGACCGGGGGCGCGCCGGGTAGCGTCACCGTCGCGTACGCCTGGGTGAAGCCCCATCCGCCGCGCAACTGGCGGACACCGCCGCCGCTGATTGGATGCCGGGCGTAGAGCCCGGAGCCGGGGCTGCCCTCCATCGGGTTGAGCTGCCGGTGCGGTAGCAGTCGGTCGAGGCCGAGCCGGTCCAGTCCGGCCGCGGACGCCGGGGTGAACTCCTGCACCACGAGCACGTCGACCCGCTCGGTGCGGACCAGGTCGACCAGCGTTCGCAGGTCGGCGGAGCCGACCAGCAGGTTCGCGGTGAGCACCCGCAGCGCCGGCCCGGCCGCTGGCGGCTGCGGCGTGGGCAGGGCCCGGGGGGCCACCACCGCGAGCAGTGCGGCGGTGGTCAGCGCCGCGACGACCGCCGGCCACCGGCGCCGCAGCGCGAGGGCGAGCACCAGCGGCCCGACGGACCCGACCACGACGTACGGCGTGAAGGCGAGCAGTTGCACCAACGGCCCGCGTTCGACGGAGAGGAGCCGGACGGCGAGCCAGGCGACCGCGGGTGCCACGGTGATCCAGCAGAGGACGGTGCGGTGGCGATGCCGTCCGGTCGTCGGTGTCGGCCGGATCGCTGCCAGGTTGGTACGCATGCTCACGGCATCAGGTTATCGAATCCCGATCGGCTCTTTCGTGAAAGGTGAGACGCTCACCTTTCACAATTATCGCGGCCCTGTGATCCGAGCGCGAAACATGCTGATCGGATGTTGACTTCGTCGTTTTTCCGGTGCTATTTTCCAGATGGTTGTGGCGCCAGAATTCAGAGTGCGTAGTGACTGGTCAGGCCGGATATGATCTTGGCCCTTCAATGTCATTTGCCCGGTTGGCCATTTCTCCGGGGGAAGCTGTTAGTTCGTTCCGACGCGTTCTCGTTGCAGTCTCCGATTTGCGGAAAGTGAATCGGTCGTATCATCCCGGTCAACCAAGGGAGAACCTGTCATGGCCAAATTCTTCTCACGCAGGTCGGTGGCGGTGGCCTTCAGTGCACTGGCGCTCACCCTGGCCGGTGGCGGCATCGCCGTCGCCGCCCAGCCGACCACTGTCGTCCAGGCCCCCGTCGATTCCGGTCAGCCAGCCGCCCGGGCAGGCGCCGCCAGCGGTCAGCCGCAGGTGACGCCGGAGGAGGCCCGGCAGGCCAGGGCCGCGCTGAAGGGGGCCGTGGGCACCGAGGCCATCATCGGATCGACCTCCTTCGCGGTGGTGGGTGTCGGCGGTAATCTCATCCGTGGCAACGACGCGGTCTCGGCGACCAGATTCGGCCCCGGGCAGTACCAGGTCCTGTTCAATCGCGACCTGACCCGCAGCGCCTACGTGGCCACCATCGGCACGAACTTCCAGTGCTGCATCCCGCCGGCTGGCGAGATTGCCGTGGCGCCTCGCCTGAACACCCCGAACGCGGTCTACATCGAGACGTACAACTCGGCCGGTAGGCCCGCCGACCGGCCCTTCCACCTGGCCGTCTTCAGCTGACCAGCCGCACCGGGTGCCGGCCGTCCGATCGGGCGGCCGGCACCGCCGTGATCGCGCCGGCCGGCCCGCCGGACCGCCGCGTGTCCGGCTTGTACCACGACGGGAAGAGGACTGCCGGGAAGGGCCCCCAGGGTGCCCGTGGGCTGGCAAGTCCGACGTTTGTCGGGCCGCCTGCCCGGGAAGCAAGCACCGTGACGGACATCTCGGACACCATGGCCAGCCTGCCCAGCCCGGCCGATCTGGACGCGACGGCAGCCGAGCTGGACCAGATTCTCTTCGAGGTCAAACGCGTGATCGTCGGGCAGGACCGGCTTGTCGAACGCCTGCTGACCGCGCTGCTGGCCGACGGCCACTGCCTGCTGGAGGGCGTACCCGGAGTGGCCAAGACCCTCGCCGCGCAGACCCTCGCGACAGTGGTCGGCGGCACTTTCTCCCGGATCCAGTTCACCCCCGACCTCGTACCCTCGGACATCGTCGGCACCCGCATCTACCGGGCGTCGAAGGAGAGCTTCGACGTCGAACTCGGCCCGGTCATGGCGAACCTGGTGCTCGCGGACGAGATCAACCGGGCGCCCGCGAAGGTGCAGTCGGCGCTGCTGGAGGCCATGGCAGAGCGGCAGGTCTCCATCGGCGGGCGCAGCTACCGGGTGCCGGAACCCTTCCTCGTGCTGGCCACCCAGAACCCGATCGAGTCGGAGGGGGTCTACCAGCTGCCCGAGGCGCAACGGGACCGCTTCCTCATGAAGGTCGTCGTGGATTACCCGGACGGCGCCGACGAACTGGCCATCCTCTACCGGATGAGCGCCGACCGCCCCCGGGCGCACCGGGTGCTGGACCCGCAGCGGTTGCGCGATTTCCAGGTCCGCGCCACGCAGGTCTTCGTCCACCACGCCATCGCCGAGTACGTGGTCCGGCTCATCCTCGCCACCCGCGACCCGGGCCGGTTCGGGCTGCCGGAACTCGCCCCGCTGCTCGCCTACGGCGCCAGCCCCCGCGCCACCCTCGGGCTGGTCGCCGCCGCGCGGGCCCAGGCGCTGCTGCGGGGCCGCGAGTACGTGCTTCCCGACGACGTGCGGGAGCTGTCGGTGGACGTGCTCGCCCACCGGCTGGTGCTCTCCTTCGACGCGGTCGCCGACGGGGTGACCGCTGAGTCGGTGGTGCGCCGGCTGGTCGAGGCGGTGCCGCTGCCCCGGGTGGCGGCCGGGCATCCGGAGCACGCGACCGACCTGGCGACCGCGTGATGGGACGTCGCCCCGCACCGGCGGAGCCGGGACTGACCGATCTCACCCCGGACCAGCGGCTGCGCCGGCTGGAACTCACCGTCACCCGTCGGCTCGACGGAATGCTGCACGGCGAGCATCGTGGCCTGCTGCCGGGGCCGGGCAGCGAACCGGCGGGCAGCCGGGAGTACCGGCCCGGCGAGGACGAGGTGCGCCGGATGGACTGGTCGGTGACGGCTCGCACCACCGTCCCGCACGTGCGGGAGGTGGACGCCGACCGGGAGCTGACCACCTGGCTGCTGGTCGACGCCAGCGCCAGCATGGAGTACGGCACCGCCGAGCTGGACAAGCGGGAACTGGCGGTGGCGGCGGTCGCCACCATCGGCTTCCTCACCGCTGGGCCGGGCAACCGCCTCGGCGCGCAGGTGCTCACCCCGTACGGGCTGCACCGGGTGCCGCCCCGCAGCGGACGTACCCATCTGATCGGGCTGCTGCGCGCGCTGCTCGCCGCGCCCCGGGTGGGCGGTCGCGACCCGGACGTCGCGCCGGTGCCCGAGCTGGCCGAGGCGTTGACCGCGGTGTGCCGGGTCGCTCATCGGCGCGGCCTTGTGGTGGTGGTCTCGGACTTCCTCGACGGGCTGCCCGACGACCCGGCGACGCCGGCGGCCTGGGAACGGCCGCTGCGCCGGCTGACCGTGCGGCACCAGGTGCTCGCGGTGGAGGTCACCGACCCGCGGGAACTGGAGCTGCCGGACGTCGGGTTGATCACGCTCGTGGACCCGGAGACCGGCGAGCACCGGGAGGTCTGGACCGGCGACCGCCGGCTGCGCGAGCGGTACGCGGCGGCCGCCGCCGCCCAGCGCGACCAGGTCCGGCAGGCGCTGCGTCGGGCCGGCGCGACCCACCTCGCTCTGCGTACCGACCGGGACTGGGCGGCCGACATCGTGCGGCACGTGCAGGCCCAGCGTCGACTGGCCCTGGCTCCGGCCGCTGTGCCGGCGGGAGGTGTCGCATGATCTGGGAGTCGCCCGTCCGGCTCTGGCTGCTGCTCGGCGTGGCCGCGCTGGCCGTGGCCTACCTGGTGGCGCAGCGCCGGCGCAGCCGCTACGCCGTCCGGTTCACCAACCTGCGGCTGCTCGACCGGGTGGCGCCCCGGCGGCCGACCTGGCGCCGGCATCTGCCGGCCGGCCTCTTCCTGGCCATGCTGGCGCTGCTCGTGGTCGGCTTCGCCCGGCCCACCGCCGAGGTCCGGGTGCCCCGGGAACGCGCCACCGTGGTGGTGGCCGTGGACGTCTCCACCTCGATGCTCGCCACCGACGTCGAACCGGATCGGCTCAGCGCCGCCAAGAGCGCCGCCCGGCGGTTCGTCGACGGGCTGCCCCGGGAGTTCAATGTCGGGCTGGTGGCCTTCGCCGGCAGCGCGGCGGTGCTGGTGCCACCCGGCACCGACCGGGAGGCGCTGCACAGCGGGATCGCACGCCTCGCCGAGGGGGTGACCGGCGTGCAGGGCACCGCGATCGGCGAGGCGATCAGCACCTCGCTCGGCGCGGTGCAGGCGTTGGACGACAAGGCGGCCACCCAACCGCCGCCGGCTCGGATCATCCTGCTCTCCGACGGCGCGAACACCTCGGGCGTGGATCCGATGGAAGCCGCCGCCGACGCGGTCGCCGTCGAGGTGCCGGTGCACACCATCTCCTTCGGTACGCCGAGTGGCTTCGTCGACCGGGGCGGGCGGCCGATCCGGGTCCCGGTCGACGGGGAGACGTTGCAGGCCGTCGCCGAGGAGACCGGGGGTGGCTTCCATCAGGCCGGCACGAGCGACGAGCTGCGCGCCGTCTACGACGACATCGGCAGCTCGGTGGGCTGGCGGAAGGTACGGCAGGACGTCTCGGCGCGGTTCATCGGGCTCGGGCTGGTGTTCGCGATGGGCGCGGCGTTCGGCTCGATCCGGTGGTTCTCCCGCCTGCCCTGACCTGGTGTCGGCGCGGCCCGGCCGATCCGCGGCCGGGGTGCCGGCGAGCGCACACGGGAGGAGCGTACGTATGGCAGTGCAGACCGGACTGGGCGAGCCGCGGGGACCGTGGTTCGTCTCGCCGGACCTCGACCCGGACGGGCGGGGCCGGCCGGACGGTGCCGCCGGAGCGGGTGACCGCGCGGCGTGGGGCTGGCATCGCCGGTTGTTGGCGGGGCTGGCGGTGGTGGCGCTCTCCACCGGTTCGGGGGCACTGGCCGGCGGCTGGGTGGCCGGCCGGGACGATGCTCCGGGCCCCGCCGCCGCATCGGCCGCCCCGGTGCCGGCCGAGCTGGTCACCGCCGCCGAGAAGACCGTGCCCGGCGTGGTGTCGGTGCTGGTGGGCGGGCCCGGTGGGGCGTCGGCGAGCGGCTCCGGCTTCGCGATCGACGCCGAGCAGCACATCATCACCAACGACCACATTCTGGCCAAGGGGCGTGGCGGCCCGGTGACGGTGGAGCTGCCGGACGGCCGGCGGTTCGACGCGGAGGTGATCGGTCGCGAGCCGGGCAGTGATCTCGCCGTGCTCAAGGTGCCCGCCTCGGCGGGCTTGGCGCCGTTGCCGCTGGCCAAGCCGGGAGCCACCCGGGTCGGCGAGCCGGTACTGGCCGTCGGGTCGCCGCTGGGACTGTCCGGAACGGTCACCGCTGGCATCGTCAGCGCGCTCGACCGCCAGGTGCGGCTCGGCGACAACCGGCATCGGGCGGTGCAGACCGACGCCTCGATCAACCCGGGCAACTCGGGTGGACCGTTGGTGAACGCGCGGGGCGAGGTGGTCGGGGTGAACACCGCGATAGCCACCATCGACGGCAACGGCTCGATCGGCATCGGATTCGCCATCCCGATCGAGCAGGTGCAGGAGACCGCCGACACGATCATCGGAAAGGGCGGATGATGTACGGACGGTGACTGTCCGATTACGCCTAGGTCGGGGCAAGTGTCGGATTTCTGGCGAGGGATGATCGGCCCATGGAAATATTACGCTGAGTATGAATACTGGCGTGAGTGGAGCGTCCTCTCATTGCGGTCCTCCTAGTGGTGGGCCTCATCGTCGGAAGTGGCGTCGGGTCGTCGTACGCCCGCGCCAGGCGGGGCTGGAACGACTACCAGGCCGCGAAGAAGACCGTGCCCGGTGCACGCCGGGCCGCGTGGCTGCTGATCAAAGTGGTCACCACGAAGATCGGGGTGATCGTCCTGCTGCTGATCGGGGCGGTCGCCTACGCCGCCGTCGGTGGCGAGGAGCGGCCCGCCCCCTCGGCACCGAGTCCGAGCACGGGGCAGGACGACCGGCCGGCACGCTAACCTCAGGGCGTGGACGACGGACTGCGGGTGACCGATCGGTGGGTCGTCCCCGCCGCCGAGCTGCGGGAACG
The DNA here is from genome assembly GCF_016863555.1 of Micromonospora qiuiae. Classification (GTDB taxonomy): domain Bacteria; phylum Actinomycetota; class Actinomycetes; order Mycobacteriales; family Micromonosporaceae; genus Micromonospora; species Micromonospora qiuiae. The sequence continues at coordinate 9,733 of NZ_BOPC01000046.1, forward strand.
CTTCTCCCGGTCGTCCGGGCCGGGTGGGCAGGGCGTCAACACCGCCGACTCCCGGGTCGAGCTGAGCTTCGACCTGGCCGGCTCGGCGAGCGTTCCGGAGTCGCTGCGGGCCCGGGCGCTGGACCGGCTCGCCGGCCGGCTGGTCGACGGGGTGCTGACCATCGCTGCGAGCGAGCATCGCGCGCAGTTGGCCAACCGGGAGGCGGCCCGGGATCGGCTGGCCGCGCTGCTGCGCGAGGCGGTCGCCCCGCCACCGCCACCCCGCCGCCCGACCCGCCCGTCGCGGGCGGCCAAGGAGCGCCGGCTCGCCGACAAGAAGCGCCGGTCGCAACGCAAGCGCGACCGCCGGGTGGACGGCGAGTAGGCCCGACCCACTTCGGTCAGGCTCCCACCCTCGCCGGTGGCTCCACTGCCGCGAGCAACACCCCGCAGACCTCGATCAACCGGGCGCGTAGCTGGCTGGCGCGCTGCGAGAACTCGCGTTGGCGAGCCACGTACTCCGCCTTGCCCTCCGGCGTCTCGATGGTCACCGCCGGCTGCCCGTACGAGGACAGGTCGTACGGCGACGCCTGCATGTCGAGCAGGCGGATGTCCCTGGCCAACTCGAAGCAGTCGAGCGCCAGGTCACCCGGGACCGCCGGGCCGAGCTTGGTGGCCCACTTGTGGCAGTCCATCGCGGCGTGCAGGCAGCCCGGCTGGTCGAGGTCGACCTGGCTGGCCCGGGTGGGTTGCAGGCGGTTGAGGCCGACCGCCTCGGGCGTGAAGAACCGGAACGCGTCGAAGTGCGTGCACCGGATCTGGTGTGCCTCGACCACGGCGTCGGTGCCCGCCTGCCCGAGTCGAAGAGGCAGCGGGTGCCGGTGGTCCCGCTGGCGGTACACCATCGCCCACTCGTGCAGCCCGAAGCAGCCGGTGAAGGCCGGCCGGGTAGCGATCGAGGACAGCAGTCGATGGATGAAGCGCACCGAATCGGCCCGGTCGGTGAGGAACGCCGCCGCGTCGAAGCGGACCATCCCGTCGGCGTCCGTGGCGTACCAGCGCCACTGCCGGTGCGGAGCGGGGCCGTCCGGTCCGGGCGCCAGGGCGACACCCAGCCCGGGATGCCAGCGGCGCAGCACGGACGGCCTGGTGCCGTAGTAGTCGTAGAGGAAGTCATCGATCGCGTGGCGTTCCCCGGTGGCCTTGCGCGCGCGGTGCGCCGCGGTGAGCGAGTCGGCGCGCCTCTCGTGCGCCGCCAGCAGGGGAGACCAGCGCGCTGCGGACATGCTGATCACCGGTCGAGGCCCATGCCGCCCACTCCGCGCCGTCTGCCTGCCCGTCACGGCCCAAGAGTACGACCACCGGCCGCCCGCCGATCAGGGCACATCCACCCGCACCCCGGCGGAGAAGACCCCGCTGCGCAGTTCCAGCCGTTCGGGTGCCGCGCGTCCGTTCACGGTGAAGACCAGCGGCAGCACCATGCGGCTGCCCGCCGCCATCGGCTCGGCGAAGACGTCCCGTCCCTGGTTCGCCTTCCGGGTCGCCGACTCGTCGGTGGTGACCCAGTTGCCGTTCGGCAGATAGGCCCGTTGCAGCTTGCCGTGCCAGCTCTGGTGCTCCGGCGTGACGTTGCGGACGCCGACGGTGGCCTGGCACTGGCGTACCTGCTGACCGGGATCGCAAGCCATCCGGTAGACGGTGAACTCGAACGCGTCCTCGCGCAGCGGCACCCCCAGGCTGCCGCTGACCCCCGTGCCCTTCCAGGCGCCACTGGTCGGCTGGCTGTCGGTGTCGATCGCGGCGACCCGTTGGGTGGCGGTCCAGGCGGCCGTGCCGACCGTGGCCGCCAGCACCGTTGCGGCCACCGGCACGATCAGCCAGATCGGTGGGGTGCGTCGGCGGCGTGACGGGCGGGGTGCCGCCGGGCGCGGATAGACCCTCCCCGGACCGTCCGAGGCGAGCGCGGCGGCCGTCGGCCGCCGGTTGCGCCACCAGGTGACGATCCCCACCACGCCGAGCACCAGCACTGCGACCGCGCCGACCAGCAGAGCCGGCGCCTGGTCACGCCATCCCGACGGCTCCTGCGGGGCGGCGGTCGCGGCGCGCGGGTTCGTCCAGGTGGCGCTCGCGCAGTCGTACGGCTGCCGACCGTCCCCGGCGAACGCGCACGCCGGAGCGGTCAGCGGCTGCTGCACCGAGGCGGCGCGGAGCGTGGTGTTCAGCGTGGTGGTGCTGTGCGGCGGCAACCGCAGCTGCCAGGTCACCGCAGTCGCCGTCGACCCGCCCGGGCGGACCATCCGGCCGCCGTCGCTGATCGAGCTCGCCCAGACGCCCCGGGGCAGCTCCTGGCGGACCGTGGTGCTCACCGGCGCGTTCCCGCCGTTGCGGACCTCGATGCGGTACCCGGGCTCGGCGCTGCTCGCCGGCGCCACCGCCACGCTGACCCTGGGCGCCGGAGGCGGTACGGCGAGCCGCGTCGGGGTGGGTGCCGCCGGCGGTGCCGCGGGCATGGCGGGATCCGGCGTCAGCATGGTGGGGTCGGGCTCCGGTGCGGCGGGATCCTCCGGCTCTTCCGTCACTGCCACGTGTGGTCGACCGGCCGCCGCGACATGTGGCCTTCCGGCCGCCGCGACATGTGGCCTTCCGGCCGCCGCGACATGTGGCCTTCCGGCCGCCGGGGCGACCGGGGCGGTGGCCGCCGGGGCGTCCGGGGCGGTGGCCGCCGGGGCGTCCGGGGCGGTGGCCGCCGGGAGCACCGGTAGGGCGGTGAGGAAGCCGACGCAGTGCACGATCGCCGCGAGGGCCCTGTGGTGTCGTGTCGATGCAGGCATACGAACGAACCTCCGCAGCCGACGCTAGGTGCGCAGTCCCGTCGTGCGGGTACGAAGCGGCGAATCCGGCCCCGGCGCTGATCGTGCGGGGTAAGCTGCCGCAGCCGGTCGTCGGCAGGACTAGATTGGCCTCGTGCGTATCGTTCGTTTCGCCCATGCCAAGGGGATGTCGTTCGGGGTCGTGGAGGGGGAGCCGGAGACGGGCCCACAGGGCCTCACCGTCGCCGAGATTTCGGGTCACCCGTTCGGCCAGATCACGTTCAGCGGGGTCCGTTGGGCGCTGTCCGACGTCCGGTTGCTCTCGCCCATCCTGCCGAGCAAGGTGGTCTGCGTCGGCCGCAACTACGCCGAGCACGCCGCCGAGCACGGCAGCGAGGTGCCGAGCGAGCCGCTGCTGTTCCTCAAGCCCTCCACCGCGGTCATCGGTCCCCGGGACGCGATCCGACTGCCCGAGTTCAGCAAGCAGGTCGAGCACGAGGCCGAACTGGCGGTGGTGATCGGCGCGGCGGGGGCACGCCGGGCGGACCGGGCCGCGGCGGAGCGGGCCATCTTCGGCTACACCTGCGCCAACGACGTCACCGCCCGGGATCTCCAGCGCTCCGACGGTCAGTGGACCCGGGCCAAGGGATTCGACTCGTTCTGCCCGATCGGGCCGTGGATCACCACCGGCCTCGACGTCACCGACCTGGAGATCCGCTGCGAGGTGGGGCGTGACCCGGAGGAGATGGAGGTGCGCCAGCTGGGTCGTACCCGCGACATGGTCTTCGACGTGCCGGCGCTGGTGTCGTACGTCTCGCATGTGATGACGCTGTTGCCCGGCGACGTCGTGCTGACTGGTACGCCGGCGGGGGTTAGCCCGCTCACGGAGGGGGATACGGTCACCGTCCGGATCGAGGGGATCGGCGAGCTGACCAACCCGGTCGTGCCCGCGACCTGATCCCTGTTTGCGCAGCTCAAAGCCGGTTTGAGGAAGTTGATTTGGCCTGTCGGTGCCGGGAGGGTAGAGTTTGGTCCCGGCACCGCAAGGGGCCGATGGGGTATGGGGTAATTGGCAGCCCGACTGATTCTGGTTCAGTTAGTCTAGGTTCGAGTCCTGGTACCCCAGCGCAGCCGAGGTTCGGAAGAATCGAGGCAGCTGGATTCTGGTGGAGTTCAGCGTCGATGCTCCCACGAGGGAGGGTCGACCGCTAGGTCTGGTAGAGTTCGGCGACACCACCTACGCGGTGGTGTCGCGTTTT
>NZ_BOPC01000047.1 GCF_016863555.1 Micromonospora qiuiae
ACACCAGGCCCGTCTCGCCTCCGCGAGACGGGCCTTTCCATCCCATCCCATCCCCGCCCCTCTCCCAGGGACGGGTCAGAGGCCGGAGAGGCGTTGGCCGGCTCTAACTACGGCCATGGCGTGGCGTTCGCCGGGGCGTCGGCCCAGGCGCTCGATCGGGCCGGAGATGCTGATGGCGGCGATGACTCGGCCGGTGCGGTCGCGGATGGGGGCGGAGACGCTCGCCACACCGGCCTCGCGTTCGGCGACGCTCTGCGCCCAGCCGCGGCGGCGTACCTCGGCCAGGGTGCGGCCGGTGAACTTCGACCGGGGCAGCAGCGGCATCACCGCCTCGGGCGGCTCCCAGGCGAGCAGGATCTGTGCCGCCGATCCGGCGGTCATCGGCAGCACCGAGCCGACCGGGACGGTGTCGCGCAGACCACTGGCCCGTTCGGCGGCGGCCACGCAGATCCGTTCGTCCGCCCGGCGCAGGTAGAGCTGGGCGCTCTCGCCGGTGGCGTCGCGCAGGGCGGCCAGCAGCGGCTCGGCCGCGGTCAGCAGCACGTCCGGCGCGGCGTTGGCCAGTTCGCCCAGGCGTGGACCGGGGCGCCAGCGCCCCTGGGTGTCCCGGACCAGCATCCGATGGATCTCGAGCGCCTGCGCCAGCCGGTGCGCTGTGGCCCGGGGCAGCTTGGTGCGTTCAACGAGTTCGGCCAGGCTGGCGCCGTCGACACAGGCGGCCAGGATGACCACCGCCTTGTCGAGAACGCCGACACCGCTCATACTGTGTCCCACAAGCCGAAATTTACCTCCCAGAATTTAGGAAGTCCAGATGGTGGGAGCTACTCCTGAACCCAGGACCCTGGCCGAGAAGGTCTGGGACGCGCACGTCGTCCGGTCCGCCGATGGTGAGCCCGATCTGCTCTTCATCGACCTGCACCTGCTGCACGAGGTGACCAGCCCGCAGGCGTTCGACGGGCTGCGGCTCGCCGGCCGCCGGGTGCGCCGTACCGACCTCACCCTCGCGACCGAGGACCACAACACCCCGACCGGGTACGCCGATCCCTCCTTCCAGCAGCGTCGTGGCGATCTGCTCACCATCGCCGATCCCACCTCGCGCACCCAGATCGAGACGCTGCGGCGCAACTGCGCCGAGTTCGGCGTGAAGCTGCACCCGCTGGGCGACGAGAACCAGGGCATCGTGCACGTCATCGGTCCGCAGCTCGGGCTCACCCAGCCCGGCATGACCATCGTCTGCGGCGACTCGCACACCGCCACCCACGGCGCATTCGGGGCACTGGCGTTCGGCATCGGCACCAGTGAGGTTGAACACGTGCTGGCCACCCAGACGCTGCCGCAGGCCCGGCCGAAGACGATGGCGGTCACCGTCAACGGTCAGCTCGGCCCCGGCGTCACCGCGAAGGACCTGGTGCTCGCGCTGATCGCCAAGGTGGGCACCGGCGGTGGGCGCGGGCACATCGTGGAGTACCGCGGTGAGGCGATCCGGGCGCTGTCCATGGAAGGCCGGATGACCATCGCCAACATGTCCATCGAGTGGGGCGCCAAGGCCGGCATGATCGCGCCGGACGAGACCACGTTCGCGTACCTGAAGGGGCGGCCTAACGCGCCGACCGGCGCGGACTGGGACGCGGCGCTGGCCTACTGGCGGACGCTGCCGACCGACGAAGGAGCGGCCTTCGACGCCGAGGTCACCCTCGACGCCGCTGAGATCACGCCGTTCGTGACCTGGGGCACCAACCCCGGTCAGGGCGTACCGCTGGGTGCGACGGTTCCGGCCCCGGAGTCCTTCGACACCGAGCCGGAGCGGGCGGCCGCCCGGCGCGCGCTGGAGTACATGGACCTGCGGCCGGGCACGCCGCTGCGGGACCTTTCCGTCGACGTGGTCTTCGTCGGCTCCTGCACCAACGGGCGGCTGGAGGACCTGCGGGCCGCCGCCGACGTGCTGCGCGGCCACCGGGTGGCCGACGGCGTACGCATGCTGGTGGTGCCCGGTTCCGCCGCCGTCCGGGAGGCGGCCGAGGCGGAAGGGTTGGACAAGGTCTTCACCGATGCCGGTGCCGAGTGGCGCTTCGCCGGCTGCTCCATGTGCCTGGGCATGAACCCGGACACGCTCTCCCCGGGGCAGCGCTCCGCCTCGACCTCCAACCGCAACTTCGAGGGCCGCCAGGGCCGGGGTGGGCGTACCCACCTGGTCAGCCCGCCGGTGGCCGCCGCCACTGCCGTCGTCGGCCGGCTGGCCGCCCCCGCCGACCTGTAGAAGGGCTGCGAGAGATGGAAAAGTTCACCGTGCACACCGGCACCGCCGTGCCGCTGCGTCGGTCCGACGTGGACACCGACCAGATCATCCCGGCCGTGTACCTCAAGCGGGTGACCCGTACCGGCTTCGCCGACGGGTTGTTCAGCGCGTGGCGCGAGGACCCGGAATTCGTACTCAATGATGAATCATATTCCGGTGCGTCGATTCTCGTGGCGGGGCCGGAGTTCGGCACCGGATCGTCCCGGGAGCATGCCGTATGGGCGCTGCGCGACTACGGATTCCGCGTGGTGATCTCGCCACGCTTCGGTGACATCTTCCGGGGCAATGCCCTCAAGGAAGGTCTGCTGCCGGTCGAGTTGGAATTGAAAGCCGTCGAGGAGATCTGGGATCTGGTCGAATCCGACCCGACCGCCGCGATCACCGTCGACCTGACCTCCCGGCAGGTCCACGCCGGCTCCTCCACGTGGTCGTTCCCGCTCGACGACTTCAGCCGTTGGCGGCTGATGGAGGGCTTGGACGACATTGGACTCACCCTCCGGCATGCCGACCGGATCACCGCCTTCGAGGCCGCCCGACCGACGTTCCTGCCCCGGGTCGCCTAGCCCTTCGCGCTTCGCACAGCCGATTTCGCCCCCACCGGTGCCACCGGTGGGGGCGAATTCGTTACGACACAAGGGCTTTTTTCGACAGAATGTTTGTGTCCCGGCAGCACAGGGCATACCGTGCGCGCAGAATGGCTCGCGTCGAGTCAGTTGCACAATCAGGAGGAAGTAGTGAACAAGGCCGAGCTCATCGAGGCGCTCGCCGTTCGCCTGGGGGACCGGAAGACGGCGACGGCAGCGCTCGACGCGGTCCTCGCTGAGGTCCAGGCGGCGGTCACCAAGGGCGAGAAGGTGGCGATCACCGGTTTCGGAGCGTTCGAGAAGCGCGTACGGGGGGCGCGAACAGCGCGCAACCCGCGTACGGGTGAGGCGGTGAAGGTCAAGAAGACCTCTGTGCCGACCTTCCGCCCGGGCGCCGGGTTCAAGGAAATGGTGGCCAGCGGCAAGGTGCCGAGGGCCACGGCGGCGGCGAAGAAGGCCGCTGCGGCCACCGCCAAGACCACCGGTGCGAAGGCGACCGGTGCGAAGGCGGCGGCGAAGAAGACGGCGGCGGCGAAGACCACGGCGGCCAAGAAGACCACCACGGCCAAGGCCACCAAGACCACGGCCAAGAAGGCCGCGCCAGCGAAGAAGGCTGCCGCGAAGAAGGCCGCGCCGGCGAAGAAGGCTGCCGCGAAGAAGGCTGCGCCGGCGAAGAAGACCGCCGCGGCGACCAAGGCCACCGCGGCCAAGAAGACCGCGACGGCGAAGAAGGCCCCGGCGAAGAAGGCCCCGGCCAGGAAGGCAGCGACCCGGCGCTGAGCCGGCCGTACGACGAGGGCGCCCGCCACCACGGTGGGCGCCCTCACCATGTACCGCGCGAGCCGGCACCCACACCCTGCTCACCGGCCGGCCCGGCCTTCCGGCCCGCCGCCACCCGTGGGCCGGCAGGCTGACCGCTGAATGCAGCCATTCACCCAGCCCCACGGCAGCCCAGGGTAGAGGCGCGGCAGCCTTTGCTCTGCTTCACCGGACGCACCGGTTTCGGCGGCGAACCGTTGCGTGGGTTGAAGCAGAGCAAAGGCTGCGCGTTGGGGATACTGCTATGCCGGTGAGCGGGTGACGCCACGGTCGCTCAGAGGCGGCGCGATCGCTCAGAGGCGGTCGGCGGCGAGCAGTCTGTCGCCGGCGAAGGCGAGCAGCCAACCGCCGCCCTTGTCGGTGCGGTAGTCGCCGCACCGCCCGGCGAGCCGTTCCAACGCCCCCGGGATCACCTTGCCCTGGCTGCACACCGCAACCGTCTCGCCGGCAGCGGCCAGCATCGCCAGCCGCCCCGCTGCGGCCAGCACGCACTCGTCGGGCTGCTGGCCCGCGAGCGGCTCGTCCAGGTCGCCGCACACCTCGATCGGCAGGCCCAGCGCCGCAGCGGCCGGGTCCAGGGTCTGCACGCACCGACGGGGCGAGGCGGAGAGCAGGCGTACGGGGCGGATCAGCTCTATCAGTGGCGCCAAGGCGTACGCCTCGGACCAGCCGCGTGCGTCCAGCGGCCGTCCCCTGTCCGGACCGGACCAGCTCAGCCGCTTCCCCGCGTGCCCGTGCCGGACCAGCATCATCGTCGTGGTGACCGGCGGCAGTGCGGCGAACGCGGCCAGCACCTCCGCGTCGTGCGGATAGCTGACCAGAGCCACCGCCTCGTCCACCTTCAGCCAGCGCACCGCGTCGACCTCGGTGTCGGGCTGGAACCCGCCGGTGCCCACCGCCCGCATGGACCAGTAGTCGACCGTCTTGGACCGGCCCTCGCTGCGGTACTGCGCGCTGGGCAGCCGGACCTGCGGTACCGCTTGGGCGTCGGCCTCCTCGGCGACCTCCCGCGCGGCGGCGATCAGGGCATGCTCACCCGCTTCCAGCTTGCCCTTCGGCAACGTCCAGTCCCCGTAGCGGGGACGGTGCACCAGGCAGACCTGGACGCCGCCGTCCGGCACCGGCCGCCACACCACGCCGCCGGCCGCCCGGATCGCCTCCACCATCTGCTCAGCCTATGCCCGCGCCCTCAGCCGGTCTTGCCGCCGACCCGACGGAGCAACAGATCCTGCAGGTGAGCCAGGGGTGCCTCCGGCGAGCCGGTACGCCGGGTCCACTCGCCGTCGGCGCCCAACTCGAACGCCTCGACGTCGGGGCTCATCGCCGCGCCGAGCACGTGATCCAGCTCGGCCCGGGCCACCGGATCGCTGACCTGGACCAGCGCCTCGACCCGCCGGTCCAGGTTGCGGTGCATCAGATCGGCCGAGCCGATCCAGAACTCGGCGTCGCCGTTGTTGCCGAAGCGGAAGATCCGGGAGTGTTCCAGAAAGCGGCCGAGGATCGAGCGGACCCGGATGTTCTCCGACAGCCCCGGCACCCCCGGGCGCAGCATGCACATGCCCCGGATGATCAGGTCGACGTGCACCCCGGCCTGGGACGCTCGGTACAGCGCGTCGGTGATTTCCTCGTCGACCAGCGCGTTCACCTTGAACTGCACGAGCCCCGGCTGGCCGAGCCGGACGTGGGCGATCTCGCGCTGGATCCGTTCGATCAGGCCACTGCGGATGCCCTGCGGCGCCACCAGCAATCGCCGGTACGCGGTCTGCCGGCTGTAGCCGGTGAGCACGTTGAACAGGTCGGTCAGGTCGGCGCCGATCTCCGGGTCGGCGGTGAGCATGCCGAAGTCCTCGTAGAGCCGCGCGGTCTTGGGGTGGTAGTTGCCGGTGCCGATGTGGCAGTAGCGCCGGATCTGGTTGCCCTCCTGGCGTACCACCAGGGCGGTCTTGCAGTGGGTCTTCAGACCGACCAGGCCGTAGACCACGTGGCAGCCGGCGCGTTCCAGGGTGCGCGCCCAGCCGATGTTGGCCACCTCGTCGAAGCGCGCCTTCAACTCGACCAGCACCACCACCTGCTTGCCGGCGGCGGCGGCCTCGACCAGCGCGTCCACAATCGGTGAGTCGCCGCTGGTCCGGTAGAGGGTCTGCTTGATGGCCAGCACGTCAGGGTCGGCGGCGGCCTGCTCGATGAAGCGCTGCACGCTGGTGGCGAACGAGTGGTACGGATGGTGCACCAGCACGTCCCCGTCGCGCAGCGTGGCGAAGACGCTGCGCGGCACCTCACCCTCGGTGAGTCGCGGATGGGTGGCCGGGACGAACGGCGGGTCCTTCAGGTCGGGCCGGTCGGCTTCGCCGTACAACTGCCACAGCGCGGAAAGGTCGAGCAGTCCCCGGACCCGCAGCACGTCCTGGGTGTCCATGTCCAGTTCGCGGACCAGCAGTTCGAGCATGTGGTCGGAGATCGACGCGGCCACCTCCAGCCGGACCGGCGGGCCGAACCGGCGTCGGGCCAGCTCCCGCTCCAGGGCCTGGAGCAGATCCTCGTCGCGGTCCTCGTCGACCTCCACCTCGGCGTTGCGGGTGACCCGGAACAGGTGGCACTCGACCACCTGCATGCCGGAGAAGAGCTGCCCGAGGTGCACCGAGATGAGGTCCTCCACCGGCAGCATCCGGACCCCGGGCTGGTCCCGGTCGACCCGGACGAACCGCGGCACGTTGTTGGGCACCTTCACCCGCGCGAACAGCTCCGGCCCGCCGTCCGGATCGCGCACCGACACGGCCAGGTTGAGCGACCGGCCCGAGATGTACGGGAAGGGGTGGGCCGGGTCGACCGCGAGCGGCGTGAGCACCGGAAAAATCTGGTCCCGGAAGTAGCTGCGCAGCCGCTCCTGTTCGGCCTCGCCGAGGTCGGACCAGCGCAGCACCTGGATGCCCTCGGCGGCCAGCTTCGGCAGTACGTCGTCGACGAAGCAGGCGGCGTGCCGGGTCACCAGGGCGGCGGCCTTCTCGGCCACCATCTCGAGCTGGGTGCGTAGCGGAAGCCCGTCGCCGCCGCGTACCGGCAGGCCGGCGGAGAGTCGCCGCTTCAGCCCGGCCACCCGCACCATGTAGAACTCGTCGAGGTTGCTGGCGAAGATGGCCAGGAACTTGGCCCGCTCCAGCAGAGGCGTACCCGGGTCCTCGGCCAGCGCCAGCACCCGGGCGTTGAAGTCGAGCCAGGACAGTTCCCGGTTGCGGAACCGCTCCTCGGGCAGGGGTTGGGCGGCCGGGGGTTCCTCGGTGGCCAGCTCCGGCAACCCGGGCTCGGCGACCGGATCGAGCACCTCGTCCAGCCCGGCGGAGGCGGCCGCCGGATCGGTGCCGGCCACATCGTCGGGGGTCGGTCGGGTCGAACGGAACCGCCCGTCGGGCCCCCGCGACCGGCCGCCGTCGCCGTTGGCCAGGTCGTCGGTGACGGCGGGGCTGTCGGGGCGTTCGCGGGGGGTGCTCACCCGCTCATAATCACCCGATCAGGGTTAACGCCGAATGAACTTCGGCTGGGTACCTCAGGACATCGTCGGAAGCGTCACCCGGACGACGTCGCCGTCGGCGTCGGTCTCGACCCGGACGCGCTGGCCGAGCCGGAGCAGCCGCAGCCCGGAGGCGTCGAAGGCCCGCGCGGGGAACGACAGCTCAGTGCCGTCGTCGAGCAGCAGCAGGCCGGTGCGCGTCGCCGCGTCGAAGGTCGCCACCGTGCCCTGCATGCCCAGCACGGTACACCGTCGCCTCCGCGTCGCCCCGGTGCGGCAGCCGACGGTCAGCGCCGTGGTGCGCGGCCCGAGCCCGAGCCGGGCCGCCGCAGCCAGGTCGGCCGCGGTGTCCACGTCGCGTCGCAGGCTGGGCCAGTCGCCGGTGAGCGGGTGGGCGCCGCCGGCCGCGTGCGCGGCGGCCGAGCCGGGCCCGAACCGGGGTTGCAGGGGTACGCCCGGCGGCGCGGCCAGCAGCACGGTGCCGGTTCCCGGCGCGTCGGCCACGAAGCGGCGTACGCCCGGAGGGTCGGCCTGGGCCGCCCGCAGCGCCGCCGCCAGTTCGGCCGGGCGCAGCGCGGGCAGGTCGGCGGTGAGCCCGGCCACCCAGCCGGCGACGCCGGCCGCGCCGTTCCGGAACGCGGCGTTCAGGCCGGTGCCCGCGACCTCCGGCAGGATCCGGGCACCCGCCCGACGGGCCGTGTCGGCCACCCGTGGGTCGGCCGTGACCACCCGCACCTCGGCCACCTCGGAGCAGGATTGCACCGCTTCGAGCGTGTCGGCGGCCAGGGCCAGCGCCAGTTCCTCGTGCGGTACGTCGGGCATTCCGCCGCGCAGCCGGGTCTTCGCGGCGGTCAGGCGCTTGACCGGCACCACCACCGTCCATGGCTGACTCACATCTGCCATCCTGCCAGTCCGGCACCGGTACCCTCACTGGCCGTACCAGGGGCGAGCAGGCATGATTTCGGCTGCGGGTGTCACCGGGCTCTTCCGGTGGGCGGATCGGGGCGGGCACGAGGAGGCAGGGTGGGGCGACGGAGGCTGGGGTTCTGGCAATGGCTCGCCGTGGTGCTGGTCAAGCCGGTGATGACCGTCTGGACACGGCGTACCTGGCGGGGCATGGAGCACCTGCGCCACGGCCCGGTGATCATCGTGCCGAACCACATCTCGCACGCCGACCCGCTGGTCTGTGCCCACTACGTCTACGACGCCGGGCGGTGGCCGCAGTTCCTCGGCAAGGCGAGCGTGTTCAAGGTGCCGGTGATCGGCTGGATCCTGCACCGGTGCCGGCAGATTCCCGTGGAACGGGGCTCGGTGGACGCGGCGAGATCGCTGGACGCCCTGGTCAAGGCGCTCGACGAGGGTGGTGCGGTGATCATCTACCCGGAGGGCACCATCAGCCGCGAGCCGAACCTGTGGCCGATGAAGGGCAAGACCGGTGCCGCCCGGCTGGCGCTCGCCACCGGTGCCCCGGTGGTCCCGGTGGCCATGTGGGGGCCGGAGCGCATCTTCGAGCCGCGCCGGAACCGACTCAACCTGCGGCCCCGGATCCCGGTGACCGTGGTGGCCGGGCCGCCGATCGACCTGAGTCGCTGGGCCGGCGCCACACCGAGCCGACAGGTGCTTGAGGAGATGACCGACGTGATCATGCTGCGGCTGCGCGACATGCTGGCCGAGATCCGGGGCGGCACGCCTCCGCCCCTGTGGCAGCGGGCCGGCCGAGGCAGCGCCGAAGGGCAGCGCCCGGAGGCGACCGCATGAACGAGCGTGGGCGAGCAGTCCAGCAACGCGGTGCGGTGCTGCCCGACGGCCGCGCGGAGCGCCGTGGAGCGCTGGCATGAGTGGGCATGTGGCGGTGCTGGGGGCCGGCTCCTGGGGTACGGCGTTCGCGAAGATCCTGGCCGACGCCGGGCGGGACGTCACCGTCTGGGCCCGGCGACAGTCGATCGCCGACACCATCCGAGCGCAGCGGAGCAACCCGGAGTACCTGCCCGGGGCGGTGCTGCCGCAGCGGGTCACCGGCACCGGCGACGCCGCCGAGGCGATCACGGGTGCGGAGATGGTGGTGCTGGCGGTGCCGTCCCAGACGCTCCGTGGCAACCTCGCCGGCTGGGTCGAGCACCTGCATCCCGATGCCACGCTGGTCTCCCTGATGAAGGGCATCGAACTCGGCACCACCAAGCGGATGAGCGAGGTGATCGTCGAGACCGCCGGGGTGGCGGCGGACCGCGTGGTGGTGGTCTCCGGCCCCAACCTGGCACCGGAGATCGCCGCCGGGCAACCGGCCGCCACCGTGGTCGCCTGCACCGACCCCGACCGGGCCGCGCAGGTGCAGCGGGCCATCACCACGCCGTACTTCCGCCCCTACACCAACGACGACGTGATCGGCTGCGAGTTGGGCGGGGCGGTGAAGAACGTGATCGCCCTGGCGTACGGCATCGCCACCGCGATGGGCTTCGGCCACAACACCCGGGCGACGTTGGTCACCCGCGGCCTGGCCGAGACCGCCCGGCTGGGCGTGGCCCTCGGCGCGGATCCGCTCACCTTCGCCGGCCTGGCCGGCATGGGCGACCTGGTCGCCTCCTGCTCCTCACCGTCGGCGCGCAACCGCACCTTCGGGGAACACCTGGGCCGGGGCGCCACCCTGGAGGAGGCGCGGGTGGCCACCCGGCAGACCGCCGAGGGCGTGAAGAGCGCTCTGGCGATCCGGGACCTGGCCCGCGCCCGGAGGGTGGAGATGCCGATCACCGAGCAGGTCGAACTGGTCTGCCACGAGGGCGTCGACCCCCGCGTCGCGGTACGGGCCCTGATGAGCCGCACCACGAAACCGGAGTGAACTGGTGAACGAGTCCCGGTCTCTCGGCGGCCGCTTCCCCGAGCAGGGCGACGGCACCCGATGTGCGCACGCCGGCCTGCCTGAGCCCGTACCGGGCGCGCCCTTCCTGCCCGGCCCGGTCTTCGCCGCGCCGTACCACCTCGACCCCGCGCAGGGGTCGGCGACGCCGCCGAACTGGTACGGCCGCCCGGACAACCCCACCCGTCGGCTGCTGGAGGCGGCGATCGGCGAGTTGGAGGGGGGTGAGTGCCGGGTCTTCGCCAGCGGGCAGGCGGCGATCACCGGCCTGCTGCTGGCGATGCTGCGTCCGGGCGACACCGTGGTGCTTCCCGCCGACGGCTACTTCGCGGTGCGGGCGTTCGCCACCGAGACCCTGGCCGGCAACGGCGTACGGGTGCTGCTGGCCCCGACCGCCGGCCCGTACCCGTCCTTCGAGGGGGTACGCCTGGTGCTGGTGGAGACGCTGGCCAACCCGGGACTGGACGTGGTCGACCTGCCCGCGCTGGCCGAGCGTGCCCGCTCGACGGGAGCTCTGCTGGCGGTGGACAACACCACCGCGACGCCCCTCGGGCAGCGTCCGCTGGACCTCGGTGCGGACCTGGTGGTCGCCTCCGGCACCAAGGCGTTGACCGGCCACTCCGACCTGCTGCTCGGCTACCTCGCCACCCGATCGACGGAGCTGCTGGACAAGCTCACCGCCTGGCGGACCGCCACCGGGGCGGTGCCTGGTGCCTTCGACGCCTGGCTGGCTCACCGCTCGCTGGCCACGCTCGATCTGCGGCTCGGGCGGCAGAGCGCCAACGCCGAGGCGCTCGCCCGGATGCTGGCGGCGCGCGCCGACGTGTCCGGGCTGCGCTGGCCGGGACGGGCGGACGATCCGGCGTACCCGGTGGCGTCGCGCCAGCTACGGCGGATGCCCGGGGTGCTCTCCTTCGACCTCGGCAGCGCCGAGCGGGTCGCCCGGTTCCTGGAGGCGTCCCGGCTGGTTGCGGCGGCGACCTCCTTCGGTGGCCTGCACACCACCGCAGACCGGCGGGCGCAGTGGGGCGACGACACCGCCCCGGGTTTCGTCCGGCTCTCCTGTGGGGTGGAGGACACCGTGGACCTCGTCGCGGACGTCACGGCCGCACTGGGCGCCGTCGTCTGATGGCGCCCGACTCCCCGGTCGAGCGGGCCGCCGTGGTCGCCCGGCTGCGGGCCGCCGGCTGCGTCTGGGCCGAGGACGAGGCCCGGCTGCTCGTCGAGGCCGCCACCGGTCCGGAGATGCTCGCCGGCCTGGTGGATCGACGGGTCGCCGGAGAGCCGCTGGAGTACCTGCTCGGTTGGGCGGAGTTCTGCGGTGAGCGGATCGTCGTCGAGCCCGGGGTGTTCGTGCCGCGTGCGCGTACCGCCCTGCTGGTCACGGCAGCCGCCGCGGTGACCGGGCCAGCGGCGGCGGTGGTCGAGCTCTGCTGCGGCACCGGCGCGCTCACCCGGGCCCTGGCCCGTCGGCTCGTCGCGCCACGCCTGCTCGCCGCAGTCGACCTGGACCCGGCGGCGGTGTCCTGCGCGCGGCGCAACCTGGCCGACCTGGCCGTGCCGGTCTTCGCCGGTGACCTCTTCGACCCGCTGCCGGTCGCCTGGCGCGGCAACCTTGACCTGGTGGTGGCGAACGCCCCGTACGTGCCGACGGGGGAGCTGACCCTGCTGCCGGCGGAGTCCCGCCGGTACGAGGCACCGGTGGCGCTGGACGGCGGGTCGAACGGGTTGGCGGTGCTGCGCCGGATCGCCGTTGCCGCGCTGAGCTGGCTCGCGCCCGGCGGGCACCTGGTGGTGGAGGTCGGCGCGGTCCAGGTCGACGAACTGCGGGCGGTGCTGACCGAGATCGGACTGGTCGCGGAAGTGATCCGGGACGAGGCGCTTGACGCCACCGCGATGACGGCGCGGCGGCCGACCGGAGTCGCGGGTCGGCGGCCGAGCGGCATGGCGGGTCGGCGGCGCGAGAATTAGCCTCACCACAGGTCAGACGGCGGGAGGCGGATGTCGGATGGGTAGCGCAGCGGTGCCGGTGGTCGTCGGGATCGACAACGGCGGTACGAGCAACAACGCCACCGTGCTCACGCTCGACGGGCGGTTCCTGGTCGACCGGCTGGTGGAGACGCCCAGCGAGGTGCTGGCGGGCCCGGAGGCGGCGGTCGAGGCGATGGCCCGCGCCTTCGACGGTGTGCTGGCCCTGACCGGGGTGCTCCGCGAGCAGGTACGCGCAGTCGGGCTGGACACGCCCGGCCCGGCCAGCGCCACCGGGGTGATCTCGTCGAAGGGCTCGACGAACTTCTCTCAGCCGGCCTGGCGCGGCTACGACATCCGGGGCGCGCTGGAGCGTCGGCTCGGGCTGCCGGTGTTCTACCACAACGACGGCAACGCGGCGGCGCTCTACGCCCACCACGTTCACTTCGGCGCCGACGCGATGCGACGGTCCTCGGTCTCCGCGATCGTCGGCACCGGGCTGGGCGGCGGCCTGATCCAGGATGGCCGGGTGATCGCCGGTGCCGCGGGAATGGCCGGCGAACTGGGACATGTCCACATTCCGCTGACGGAGGTGCTGGCTCCACTACAGCCGGTGCCGGTCTGCGCCTGCGGTTTCGTCGGTGACGTGGAGAGCGTCGCCTCGCTGACCGGGATCGAGCGCAACCTGCTGCCGTACTGGCTGACCCGGTTCCCGGAGCACCCGCTGGCCGGTGTGTCGCCAGCGCGGGCGGCGAAGCTGGTCCGCGACCACGGCGAGCGCGGCGACGAACTGGCCCGGGAGATCTTCGCCCAGCAGGCGCGGGCGCTCGGAGCGTTGTTCACCATCGCGGCCAACTTCACCGATCCGCACGCGTACTTCGTCGGCGGTGGGGTGATGGAGACGGCGCCGGAGTTCCGCGACTGGTTCCTGGCGGCGGTGCGCCAGCACACCCGGCTCCGCGCGGAGCAGGCGGCTCTGGCGACCTTCGCGCTGGTGCCGGACCGGGACATGGCCGGCGCGCGCGGCGTGGCGCTCGCCGCCCTGGAGGCGGTACGCGCCGAGCCGGCGCCGCCGCCCCCGCTGGTCGGCGGTTGAGTCGGCGCCGTTTTCGCCAGGTGTTGGCGGGCGGGATGAAGCTGACCGGGCCGGCGGTGCCCTTACCGGCCCGGTCAGCGGCTCTGGGGTGTGCCGGTCGTGGTGCGGGTCAGCGGGTCGGCGGTGCCTGGGCGAAGGCACTCCAGGCGGCCGGTGGGAAGGACAGCAGCGGACCGCTCGGGTCCTTGGAGTCGCGCACGGCCACCGCCCCGGGGACGACCGCCACCTCCACGCAGGCTCCCTCGTCACCGCTGTGGCTGCTCTTGCGCCATCCGACCACGGCCACCGCCGCGCTGATCGTCGGTGTCATGCCAGGTACCGTCCCTTCAGAATGTTGGCGATTGCGTCGCGGCTGTCCGCCGGGCTGAGCGCGACGGTCCGCAGGTGTTCCATGATCTTGGTGCAGGTGCGCAGGTCACCGGGGCGGTCGAGAATCATCTGACCGGCGACCGTTTCCACCGAGGCGATGATCGGGTCCTCCGGGTCGGCGAACTCGAGGATGTGCAGTGAGCCCCGGGTGCCGCGGTGGTAGCCGGCGGCCAACGGGATGACCTGAACGGTGATGTTCGGCAGCTCACTCATTTTGAGCAGGTGGCGTAGTTGCCCCTGCATCGCCGAGTCGTCACCGACCGGGCGGAGCAGGGCGGCCTCGTCGAGGATCGCGTCGAAGATCGGCGGATCCTCTCCGGCGAGCCGTTGCTGCCGGTCCAGCCGCAGGTGCACCCGATCCTCGACGTCGTTGTCGCTGAGGGTGTGCGGACCGCCCCGCATCACGCCGCGGATGTAGTCGGCGGTCTGCAACAGCCCGGGCACCACCGAGGGCTCGAAGTTGAAGATGCCGGTCGCCTCGGCCTCGAGCGAGATGAAGTCGATGGTGCGGCGGTCGAGCAGGTACGAGTAGGAAACCCACCATCCGGGTTTGCGGGCGTCCTTGGCCAGCGCGACGGCCGCCGCGACCTCGTCCGCGCTGGCGCCGTAGAGGGTGAGCAGCGCGCGTACGGTGGCCGGGTTGACCAGGGTCTGCGCGTTCTCGTAGCGGGACAACGTGCTGCGGGTGCTGTTGATCTCGTCCGCCGCGGCCTCCAGGGTGAGGCCGGCTGCCTCCCGGTGGAGACGCAGGGCGATGCCCAGCCGACGGGACCGTGCGGTCTTCGGTGCCATGCATTGATGGTCGCACGTATTTGGGACTCTGTACATGAGAAAACGTTGGTGAGAGTTGCATTCACGCCCATCAGGATGTCAACCTGTTGGTGCGTCCTCACCGCCGGTTGTCGTGGCGACGGTGGTGGTGAGCGACCGGAGGGGATGGGGCGCGCGGCGGTCGGGTTTTCCCCCGTGCTCGGCCGCCGCGTGCCCACGCCATAGTCGCCGGACCGGAAGGAAAGCGACGTGTTCGAAGACTGTCACCCCGGTGGCCTGCGATGACGCGCTTCCTGGTGGTGCTGACCGACGTCCGCCCCTACGAGGGGGGAGGCCGCAACGAGCGGACCTCGCCCGAGCGCCGCCGCCAGGTGGTCGGCGCGAGCAGCCGGGAAGCGGCCGAGCGGATCGCCGGGGCGTTCATGGCGCTGGGCATGGTGCGGGCCGGTCGGCAGCGGGTCAAGGTGATCGCCATCGGCCGACGACATGCGTACGGGGAGCGGGAGGCGGCGGGCTAGCTGAGTTGTCCGGTTACGCTCCGTATGCGCATTGTCGGCGGAATAGGCCTTCCCGTGTTCTCGCAGGGTATCGACTACCCGTTCTCGCCACCCACAGTAAGGTCATCCGGGAGAGCGCCAGTAGTGCGTCCCGGAAAGGTGACCGCAGTGACCACCCCAGGAAAGACCCGTGTCGCGATCGTCTTCGGCGGCCGCAGCCCGGAGCACGGCATCTCCTGCGTCAGCGCCGGCAGTGTGCTCGGCGCACTCGATCCGGATGAGTTCGAGGTGGTGCCGGTGGGCATCACCCGCGCCGGTCAGTGGGTACTGACCGACGGTGATCCGGGCCGGTTGGCGATCGACGCCCGCCGGCTGCCGGAAATCACCGCCGACTCGGGCACCGACATCGTGCTGCGGGCCGACCCGACCGGCAACGGGCTGCTGGTGCTCGACCCGACCGAGGGTCCCCGGGCACTGGCCGATGTGGACGTGGTCTTCCCCGTGCTGCACGGCGCCTACGGCGAGGACGGCACCATCCAGGGCATGCTGGAGATGGCCGGCATCCCGTACGTGGGGGCGAAGGTGTTCGCCTCGTCCGCCGCCATGGACAAGGAGTTCACCAAGAAGCTCTGCGCGGCCGAGGGCATCCCGGTCGGCCCGTACGCGGTGCTGCGCAGCGGGATGACGCTGAGCGAGGCGGAGAAGCAGCGGCTCGGCCTGCCGGTCTTCGTCAAACCGTCCCGGGCCGGGTCATCCTTCGGCATCACCAAGGTCAAGGACTGGGCGGAGCTGGACGCGGCCATCGCCGTGGCCCGCGAGATCGACAGCAAGGTGCTGGTCGAGGGCGCGATCGTCGGCCGGGAAATCGAGTGCGGCGTGCTGGAGGGCGAGACCGGCGGGGCGCCGGAGGCGTCCGTGCTCGCCGAGGTGCGCGTGATCGGCGACTACGACTTCTACGACTTCGAGGCCAAGTACATCGACGCGGAGTCGGCCTGCGAGTACGACATCCCGGCCGACCTGCCGGAGCGGGTCACCCGGCAGGTGCGCGACTACGCTGTCCGCGCCTTCACCGCGCTGGACTGCGCCGGGCTGGCCCGGGTCGACTTCTTCGTCACTCCCGAGCTGGACGTCTACCTCAACGAGATCAACACGATGCCCGGCTTCACCCCGACGTCGATGTTCCCCCGCATGTGGGCGGCCGCCGGACTGGAGTACCCGAAGCTGGTCGACCGGCTCATCCGTACCGCCCTGACCCGGGGTCACGGCCAGCACTGACCACCAGCCGGCGCGGCCGGCGGTCAAAAGGTGCAGCACTGACCACCGGCCGGCGGTCAAAAGGTGCAGCACTGACCACCGGCCGGCGGTCAGGAAGTGCAGCCGGAGGGCACCGGGCCCGCCGAAGGGACCGATTCGACGATCGTCTCGGAGATCGGGGCCACCCATTGTAGCCCTTCGCCGTAGAAATGCGGCACCCGGACGGTGACCGCGGTCTCCCGGTCGACCGTCGTCAACTCCGTGACGTCGGCCTGCTCCGTCGCGTGCCAGCAGACCGCGTTGACCACGTAGACGTGGTCGGTGGCCTGCACCTCGGGCTCGGCGCCGCCGCAGGCCACCGTCAGCGCCGGGTCGCCGTACGCGGCGTTCTGCTCGGGCCCGGCGGTGACCGGTCGCTGCGGCAGGTCGCGGATCGAGGCGGGCAGCTGGGACAGCAGGGCACGGCAGACGATCGCCGGGCGCTCGGCCAGCGTAGGGGCGGCCATCTCGACCGGCGCGGTGGAGTGCGGCTGGGCCGCGGTCGGCGAGGGGTCCGGCGCGGCGGCCGGGCTGGCCGGGGCGAGATTCGCGAACGCCAGCGCGCCCACCAGCAGCGTCACCGGCAGAGCCACCGCCGTGGCGATCAGCGCCGCGCTGCGGTTGGACCGGTCAGGGGTCTTCGCCGGGCGCTCGGCCTCGGCGACCGGGGATTGGGTGATCTTGTCCACTTACAAACGCACCACCGAACATGTGAGGGTGCGGGTGATGCCGGGCACCATCTGCACCTTGCTGACGATGAGTTTGCCGAGTTCGTCGACGGTGTTCGCCTCGGTGAGCACGACCACGTCGTACGGCCCGGTGACCGCGTCGACCCGGACCACGCCGGCGAGGTCCGCGATGAGACCGGCCACGTCACGCGCCCGGCCGACCTCAGTCTGGATGAGGATGTATGCCTGCACCACGACTCGACCTCCCTCCGTCGCCGCCCGCAGGGCGGCCCGAAGGGAGAAAGTACCTTACAGACCAGGCATGATCCCTATCGGTGGTCAAGGAGAAGCGGTGAGCGAGCGGGACGGAGCGCCGGTGTGAGCGAGCACGGTGAGCGATCCATCGGGCTCAGCGGCGAGGCGGCGTGAGCGTCGCGGGGGTCGGGGAGTTCGGTCTGATCGACCGGGTGACCGCCCGGTTGTCGTACGGTCCCAAGGTGTTGCTCGGCCCCGGCGACGACGCGGCCGTCGTCGCCGCGCCGGACGCCCGGGTGGTCGCCTCGACCGACGTGCTGGTCGAGGGACGGCACTTCCGCCGGGACTGGTCCGGGGCGTACGACATCGGGCGGCGGGCGGCGGCGGCCAACCTCGCCGACGTGGTGGCGATGGGCGCCGACCCGACCGCGCTGCTGGTGGCGCTCTGCGTACCGGCCGGTCTGTCCGCCGGGTGGGTGGAGGAACTGGCCGACGGGATCGGTGCGGAGGCGTCCGGCGTGGGTGCCAGCGTGGTCGGCGGAGACATGTCCGCCAGCCCCACCCTGACCATCGCGGTCACCGCTCTCGGCGACCTGGCGGGCCGGACGCCGGTCAGCCGGGCCGGTGCGCGTCCCGGCGACCTGATCGCCCTGGCCGGCCGCACCGGGTACGCGGCGGCGGGCTTCACCGTGCTCTCCCGCGGGTTCCGCACGCCGCGGCTGCTGGTCGAGGCGTACCGCCGGCCCGAGGTGCCCTATCCGGCCGGGCCGTTGGCAGCCCGGCTCGGTGCCACCGCCATGATCGACGTCTCGGACGGGCTGCTTGCCGACCTCGGGCACGTGGCGACGGCGAGCGGGGTGGCCATCGACGTCGAGCGGGACGCCTTCGACGTGCCGCCGCAGATGCGCGACGCCGCCCAGGCGCTCGGTGTCGACCCGTACGCCTGGCTGCTGACCGGTGGCGACGACCACGCGCTGGCCGCGGCCTTCCCACCGGCGACGGTGCTGCCCGATGGCTGGGGGGTCATCGGCCGGGTCACCGAGGGTGCCGGTGTGACCGTGGACGGCGCCCCGTTCGACGGTCCGGCCGGCTGGGACCACTTCCGCTGAGGCCGCTTCCCGGTCCGGAGCCGTCGAGGTCGTAACCTTCTCGGGTGCAGGAGATCGAAATCCACGAGGTGCCGTTCGACTCGCCGGTGGCGCAGCGGTTGATCACCGCCGCCCTGGCCGACCTGGGCGCCCGGTACGGCGGCAACGGCGACGACACCCCGGTCGACCCCAGCGAGTTCGTACCGCCGGCCGGGGCGTTCCTGGTCGCGCGGCTCGACGGGCAGCCGGTCGGCTGCGGCGGCTGGCGCAGCCACGGTGACGAGGGCGACACCGCCGAGCTGAAGCGGATGTACACCGCACCGCAGGCCCGGGGGCGCGGGGTGGCCCGGACGGTGCTGGCCGCCATCGAAGGCTCGGCCCGCGAGCACGGCCGCAAGCGGATCATCCTGGAGTGCGGCGACCGCCAGCCCGAGGCGATCGCGTTGTACACCGCGGCCGGCTACGAGCGGATCCCCAACTTCGGCTTCTACGCCGACGCACCCGGCTGCCTCTCCTTCGCCCGGACGCTGTGAAAGGAAGGGCCCCTTTTTAACGCCTGGTGTATAGGAAGGGCCCCTTTTTAACATCCGCAGCGAGCGAGCGGGCCGACCCGGTGCGCCGTATGGGGGCCTGGCGGCCGTACGCGGACAAGACGATGCCGGCGGACCTCCTGGCCCGCCGGCAACCGATGATCGTGGCGTGTCGGGTGTTACCGCGTCAGGCGCGGGCGACCTTGCCCGCCTTGATGCAGGACGTGCAGACCTTCAGCTTCTTGGTCGTGCCGCCACCGGCCGGGGTGCGCACCGACTGGATGTTCGGGTTCCAGCGGCGGTTGGTCCGCCGGTGCGAGTGGGACACGTTGTGGCCGAAGCCCGGCCCCTTGCCACAGACGTCGCACACGCTAGCCACGGGATACTCCTGAGTTTGAAACGTTCATGAGGTCGCCGCCAGGCGCTGCCCGGGCAACCTGGCCAGGTTACCCGATGCCGGAGCCACCCGCCCAACCGGGCTCAGCCCTCGCCCTCCCGGGCCCGCTGGCCGGCATGCCGGGCTGCACCTGGCCGGGCTGTTAAAAAGGGACCCTTCCTATACACCAGGAGTTAAAAGGGGGCCCTTCCTTCCACCGCACCTGCCCGGCGGTCCGGCGGGTGTCAGCGTACGTTAGTAGGCTTCCACCGTGCTGGACACCCTCGACGCCGCTGCTGTGCGCCGCTGGTGCGCCAGGGGCCTGGCCGCGCTCAAGCGGCACCAGGGGGAGATCGACGACCTCAACGTCTACCCGGTGCCCGACGGCGACACCGGCACCAATCTGGTGCTCACCCTCACCTCGGCGCAGCAGGCCCTGGCGATGGATCTCGACACCCTCGCCGACGGCGCCTCGACCGCGCACGGGCACGCACTGCGCCTGATGGCCCGGGGCGCCCTGCTCGGCGCGCGGGGCAACTCCGGCGTCATCCTGTCGCAGATCCTGCGGGGTTTCGCCGACGCGTTGGCCACGGTGCCGGCGGTGCGGGGCCGGGAGTTGGCCGCCGCGCTGCGCGATGCGACCACCGCGGCGTACGCGGCAGTCGCCCGGCCGGTGGAAGGCACCGTGCTCACGGTGGTCTCCGCAGCGGCCGGTGCGGCCGAGCGGGCCGGCAGCGACGAGCTGCGGGCGGTGGCCCGGGCGGCGGCGGGCGCCGCGGCGACGGCCCTGGCCCGCACGCCCGAGCAGTTGCCGGCGCTGGCCCGCGCCGGGGTGGTCGACGCCGGTGGGCAGGGGCTCTGCCTGCTGTTGGACGCCCTGGTCGAGGTGGTCACGGGGGAGAGCCCGGAGCGTCCCGCGCCGGCTGCCCGGATGGTGCCGCCGCCGGTCACCGCCGCCCGGGAGACCGGCTCCCTGGAGTACGCCTACGAGGTGCAATTCCTGCTCGACGCCGCACCCGAGGCCGTCCGGCGGATGCAGGACACCCTGGCCGCGCTCGGTGACTCCCTGGTGGTGGTCGGCGACAGCGGCACCTGGCAGGTCCACGTGCACGTCAACGATGTCGGTGCGGCGATCGAGGCCGGCGTGGTGGCGGGCCGCCCGCACCAGATCTCGGTGACCCGCTTCGCCGACCAGACGGCGCCGGTCCCGTCGCCGGACGGCCGGGCCGCCGTGGTGGTGGCCGCCGGCTCCGGGCTCGCCGAACTCTTCGCCGCCGAGGGGGCGGTCACGGTGCCCGGCAACCCCTCCACGGGAGAGCTGCTGGAAGCCGTCCGGGCCACCGCCGCGGCCCGCGTGGTGGTGCTGCCGAACGACCCCGACGCGCAGGCGGTGGCGAACCAGGTCGCCGAGGAGGCGCATCGGCTCGGGGTGACGGTCAGCGTGGTGCCCACCCGGTCGCCGGTGCAGGCACTGGCCGCCCTCGCCGTACGCGACCCACGTCGCCGCTTCTCCGACGACGTGATCGCGATGGCCGAGGCCGCGGGTGCCTGCCGGTACGCCGAGGTGTGCCACGCTGGCCGGGAGGCGCTCACCGTCGCCGGACCCTGTCGCGCCGGTGACGTGCTCGCCCTGGTCGAGGGGGAGGTGCACCTGATCGGCAACGACCTCGTCGACACCTGCGTGGCCCTGGTCGACGGCATGCTCGGCGGCGGTGGTGAGCTGGTCACCCTGCTCGTCGGGGCCGACGCGCCGGACGGGTTGGCCGACGCGGTGCAGACCCACATCGCGCGCCGCTGGCCCTTCGTCGAGGTGCAGGCGTACCCGGGCGGGCAGCCGCGCTATCCCCTGTTGGTAGGTGTCGAATGACCACCGAGGCGTCCACCGTGGACACCCCGCTGAAGAAGCTGGTCGGCGAGAAGACCGCCAAGGCGCTGGCCAGCCACCTCGACCTGCACACCGCAGGTGACCTGATCTACCACTTCCCGCGCCGTTACGACGAGCGCGGCGAACACACCGACATCCGGGCGCTCGACGTCGGCGAGCAGGTCACCGTGCTGGCCCAGGTGCAGCGCACCGCCGTACGCCCGATGCGCCAGCGCCGGGGCAACCTGCTGGAGGTGACCGTCGGCGACGGCTCCGGCGGCACCCTCTCGCTGACCTTCTTCGGCAACCAGGCATGGCGCGAGCGGGAGCTGCGCCCCGGCCGGTGGGGGCTGTTCGCCGGCAAGGTCACCGAGTTCCGGGGCAAGCGTCAGCTCAACGGGCCGGAGTACGTCCTGCTCGGCGACCAGACCGACGGCGAGGCCGCGGCCAGCGAGCAGATCGAGGAGTTCGCCGGGGCGCTCATTCCGGTCTACCCGGCCGCTGCGGCCGTGCCGACCTGGGTGATCGCCCGTTGCGTCCGGGTGGTGCTGGACACCGTGGCACCGCCGGAGGATCCGCTGCCCGCCGCGGTGCGGGCCAGCCGGAAGCTGGTCGGCCTCGGCGGGGCGTTGCGCGAGATCCACCGCCCGTCCAGCCGGGAGGAGCTCTACCGGGCCCGCCGACGGTTGAAGTGGGACGAGGCGTTCGCCGTGCAGCTGACCCTGGTGCGGCGCAAGCATCAGGCCGCCGCCTGGCCGGCGCGGCCCCGGCCGCTGCGGGCGGGCGGCCTGCTGGACGCGTTCGACGCCCGACTGCCGTACGAGCTGACCAGTGGCCAGCGCGACGTGGGCAGTGAGATCGCGGCGGACCTGGCCACCGGCCATCCGATGCACCGCCTGTTGCAGGGCGAGGTCGGCTCGGGCAAGACCGTGGTGGCGCTGCGGGCCATGCTCCAGGTGGTCGACGCGGGTGGCCAGGCCGCGCTGCTCGCCCCGACGGAGGTGCTCGCCGCCCAGCACTACCGGGGCATGCTCGACCTGCTCGGCCCGCTGGCCCAGGCCGGTGAGCTGGGTGCCGCCGAGCATGCCACCCGGGTCGAGCTGGTCACCGGCTCGCTCGGCGCGGCGGCCCGGCGGCGGGCGCTGGCCGAGGTCGCCAGCGGCGCCGCCGGCATCGTGCTCGGCACCCACGCTCTGCTCTACGAGGGAGTCGACTTCGCCGATCTCGGCCTGGTGGTGGTCGACGAGCAGCACCGCTTCGGCGTGGAGCAGCGCGACGCGTTGCGCGCCAAGGCCGAGCAACCGCCGCACGTGCTGGTGATGACCGCCACCCCGATCCCGCGTACGGTGGCCATGACGGTCTACGGCGACCTGGAGATCTCCACCCTGTCCCAGTTGCCGCGCGGCCGGTCGCCGATCGCCTCGCACGTGGTGCCGGCCGCCGAGAAGCCGGCCTTCCTCGACCGGGCCTGGCACCGGCTGCGTGAGGAGGTCGCCGCCGGCCACCAGGCGTACGTGGTCTGCCCGCGCATCGGTGACGCCACCGGCGCGGCCGAGGAGGAGTCGCCGGCCGTCGACGACACCGGGCGGCGACCGCCGCTCGCGGTGGCCGAGGTCGCCCCGCTGCTGGCCGAGGGGCCGCTGCACGGGCTGCGCATCGGCGTCCTGCACGGCCGGCTGCCCGCCGACGAGAAGGACGCGGTGATGCGCTCCTTCGCCGGCGGCGAGCTGGACGTGCTGGTGGCCACCACGGTGGTCGAGGTCGGCGTGGACGTGCCCAATGCGACCATGATGGTGGTGCTGGACGCTGACCGCTTCGGGGTTTCCCAGCTGCATCAGCTGCGGGGCCGGGTGGGCCGGGGCAGCGCCGCCGGGCTCTGCCTGCTGGTGACCGAGGCGGCCGAGGGAAGCAGCGCGCGGGAGCGGCTGGACGCGGTCGCCTCCACCACGGACGGCTTCAAGCTTGCCGAGCTCGACCTGGAACAGCGGCGGGAGGGCGATGTGCTGGGTGCCGCCCAGTCCGGCCACCGTTCCCATCTGCGGCTGCTGTCGCTGCTGCGCGACGCCGACCTGATCCGCGACGCCCGGGCGGAGGCCATCGCCCTGGTGGAGGAGGATCCCGACCTGTCCCGGCATCCGGCGCTGGCCGCCTCGGTCGCGGCCCTGGTCGACGCCGACCGCGCCGAGTACCTCGAAAAGGGCTGAAGGGCGTGCCGACCGCAGTCGGCACGCCCTCAGCTGGTGTAAGGAAGGGCCCCCTATTAACGCCCTGGGTAGAGAAAGGGCCCCTTCTTAACGTTCCGCTTCGCTCGACTCAGCTCAGGCGGTGAAGTGGATCCGCCGACGCCGCGCCATCACGAACAGCACCGCGCCCACCGCCAGCAGTGCGATGGCGCCCGCGGCGATGCCACCGGCCGCGGCACCGGTCACCGGCAGCCCCGGCTCCTCACCGCCGCCGCCACCACCCTCGCAGCCCTCGGGCGCGTAGATGACCTCAAGCTCCAGGCCCAGCTCGGGCAGGACGACCAGGGCGGCCTCGTCGTCACCGGCCTTGAAGGAGACCGTCTCCGACTTGCCCGGCTCGACGGTACGGGTCTCGCTCTGGTCGCCGTAGGTGAACTCCACCTTGACCGGCGAGTTCCCCTCCGGGTTGGTGGCGGTCAGGGTGAACGTGTCGCAGTCGGCGTCGGTGGTCACCGCCGGCAGCGGGCAGTCCTCCGGGCGTTCCCAGGAGTACGTGCCGTTCTCGATCACCTTGCCGTCGACCAGCACCTCGATCTTGCCAGCGTTCTCGGCGGGCACCACGGTCTCGTTGTCGGCCTTGCCCGGCTCGACGGTGACCTTCTTGGACCAGCCGTTCTCACCGCGGACCTCGAACTCCACCGGGTACTTGGAGATCTTGCCGTCGTTGCTCAGCGAGACGGTCACGGTGCCGTCGCAGGCGGAGGCGAAGGTGGACGTCGGGGTGGTGCAGTTCTTCTCACCGCCGTTGTACCAGCCGGGCGGGCCGGACGAGCGGTTGCCGGGGGCGCCCTTTTCGCCCAGCTTCTTGTTGCCGTAGAGCGGGCCGCCCTCGACCAGCGGGTCGATGATCTCTTCCACGCCGCCCCAGATCAGGTCGACCTGGGTGTGGCATTCCGGCACACCGACGTTGAGCTCGATCTCGGTCTGGGTACCGCCGAGGTAGTTGCTGTCCGGCGTGCCGTAGACGTACTGCGGGGTGGAGAACTGCGGGCGCGGCGCGAAGTACGACACCAGGGTGAAGTACTGCTTCGCCTCGCCGCACAGCGGCAGGTCGCCCTCCAGCTTCACGGTCGCCTTGCCGTTCGCGCCGTCGAACGTGTGGCTGTACTTCGCCTGGCTGGCATCGATGCACTTCGGCGACGGGGCGCAGGGGGCGTCGCGGTCCAGCTTGATGGTGCCGCTGTTGGTCTGCGTGCGGTTGTTGTCCCACCAGGCTTTGACGGTGAGCTTGGCGCTCCTGGTGTCGCCCGCCACGCGCTGAACGGCCTCGACGGAGGCGCCCTGGCCGATCGCGAAGCCCTGCAGGTCGACGGGGTCGGCACCGGCGACGAGAACCTTGACCGGGGTCGACGGCTCGGCGGTCACCTTGGTGACGGTGGCGGCCGTCCTGGTCTCGCTGTTGACCACCTGCCACGTGATCACCCGCTCGCCGCTGAGCTGGTCGCAGACGACCTTGCCGGTGATGGTGGTGTGGTGGGCGCTGGCCGGAGTGGCCGCCGCCACTGCTCCGGTCATGCCGATGAGGGCGGCTGCCAGGACAGCCAGCGGTCGCCGTAGCGACAGCTTGGGTCGGATCACGCGTACTCCCGGGGTGAAGAAGCGTCTGTTCGGCGTGGGTGGCAACGGACGGCATCGGCGAAGTTCGCCGCGCCAGAGGGAATGTCCACCGTGCCGTTGAACCGGCGGCATATGCCGGCACCGGGCCGACCTTAGCGAGATCGTGAGTGTCGATACAGCCTTCAAACGGGCTTAAGAATGATGTTATTAATGCGAGATCATTGATATACCGATCGTCACCGATCGAGGGCCGTCTGTGCCTCTGTCCGGTTTGCGTCACTCGGGTGGGGCGGCCGCGCCGCGTTGTCGGCCCGTGCATCGAATTTGCCCGGCCCCTGTATCGAAGTTGTCGGCCCGTGTATCGAAGGTGTCGGCCCGTGTATCGAAGTGAAAGTCCTCGTGGACAAATGCGCCGAGGGCGCGCCGACCGGGTGGTCGACGCGCCCTCGGTTTCAGGACCCGTTCAGGTCAGATCAGGCGGTGAAGCGCAGTCGACGACGGCGGGTCACCACGAACAGGGCCGCACCCGCGGCCAGCAGCACGACCGCACCGGCGATGATGCCGCCGGTCGCCGCACCGGTGACCGGCAGGCCGCCGCCGCCCCCACCGGTCTCGCAGTCCTCCGGCCGCTCCCAGGCGATCGGGTCACCCTTCTCGCCCTCGAAGCTCGGGGTGACGGCCAGGCCCTCGTACGCCTCGAAGGAGACCGAGGTGGTCTTGCCCGGAACGGCCTCCAGCGTCTTGACCACGCCCTTCTCCGAGGTCAGCGTGATCGAGAAGGCAACGCCGTCGGCCGGGTTGTCGATCTGGAAAATCAGCTCGTCGCAGGTCTCGATGAGCTCGAAGGTCGGCTCGCCCGGCTCCGGTACCACCGGCTCGGTGGTCGGCTCGTCGGTCGGCTCCGGTGCCGGAGTCGGCTCGGTGGTCGGCTCCTCCGTCGGGCTCGGCTCCGGCTCCGGCGAGGTGCTCGGCTCCGGCTCTGGCGAGGTGCTCGGCTCGGGCTCTGGCGAGGTGCTCGGCTCGGGCTCTGGCGAGGTGGTCGGCGCCGGCGTCTCCTTGCAGTCGCCGGTGTCCGTCGCCTTTTCGTTCGCGGTCCTCGTGTGCGTCTTCCGGTGCCTGATCCACTCGGCCGTCACGGCGAGAGTGATCTTCTCGTCGGGGACGTTTTTCGGCACGATCTGCTCGCCGACCAGCGATCCCTCGCCAGCCTTGGGTAGCACGGCGTGGCGGATGATGTTGGTGATCGCGGTGCGCGCTGGCGTCGAGACGTGGGTGATCTTGCCGGTCAGGTCTCGCTCGCTGTTCGAGACGGTCCAGGTGACCTTCTTGTTGCCGTTCTCGAGCTTGCAGTACTCACCCGTGATGATCGGGTGGTGGGCGCTGGCCGGGGAGGCGACGACGGCGACGCCAGCCAGGCCGATCAGCGCACCAGCGGCAGCCGCCGCGACACGCCGGAAGTTCAGACGGTTCACGTCTACTCCTGTAAGGGGAAACCGGAGATTAGGTCGGAGCGGGGGAAG
The DNA here is from genome assembly GCF_016863555.1 of Micromonospora qiuiae. Classification (GTDB taxonomy): domain Bacteria; phylum Actinomycetota; class Actinomycetes; order Mycobacteriales; family Micromonosporaceae; genus Micromonospora; species Micromonospora qiuiae. The sequence continues at coordinate 26,151 of NZ_BOPC01000047.1, forward strand.
AACCGCACACCGCATCCGACACCCGGCAGAGATTATCGATCCATGGCGTTGCGCCATAGTCTTCAGCAAAACCTAAGAATGATGTTGCCAATCCGTGATCTTCGGTATACGGAAAGTCGTCGCATGGTTGCGGGGTGGTCGTGCGCCGGTTGTGCGGCAGCCCGCTGGGCATCGCGTAGCGTCGGGGCATGAGCGAGCGGCAGCGAGCGGGCAACCCACTCCGGCACGCGGAGCTGAAGAAGACGGGGCGAGGTATGAGCGGGGGTGCCCGGTGACCCGGATCGTCGCGGGCAGCCTCGGGGGCCGGCGGATCACCGCACCCCCGGGGGCCGCCACCCGACCGACCTCCGACCGGGTGCGCGAGGCGCTCTTCAGTTCCCTCGAGTCGGAGATCGACCTGGACGGCGCGCGCTTCGCCGACCTGTATGCCGGGTCGGGCGCGGTCGGCCTCGAGGCGCTGTCCCGAGGGGCAGCACATGTGCTGCTGGTGGAATCCGACCCGCGTGCCGCCCGGGTGATCCGGGAGAACCTGGCAGCCCTGCGGGCGGCGCCGGCCGCTCGGCTGGTCACCGGAAAGGTCGCCACGATCCTGGCGGCCGGCCCCGACGGCGATCCGTACCACGTGGTCTTCGCCGATCCGCCGTACACGGTGTCGGACGACGCGGTGGCCGCCATGCTCGCCGCACTTGTCGACGGCGGCTGGCTGGCGCCCGAGGCGCTGGTGGTGGTGGAGCGCTCCAGTCGCGGTGCACCCGTCAGATGGGTGGAAAGCATCACTGGCCAGCGCAGTCGCCGGTATGGCGAGACCACCCTTTGGTACGGTCGCCGCTCATGAGACGTGCGGTGTGCCCCGGCTCGTTCGACCCGGTCACCAACGGTCACCTCGATATCATCGGCCGGGCCAGCCGGCTGTTCGACGAGGTGATCGTCGGCGTATTGATCAATCAATCGAAGACCGGCCTGTTCAGCATCGAGGAGCGCATCGACATGCTCCGCGAGGTGACCGCCTCCTACGACAACGTCCGGCTGGAATCGTTCCGCGGCCTGCTGGTGGATTTCTGCCGGGCCCAGCAGGCGACCGTGCTGATCAAGGGCATCCGGGCGGTCAGCGACTTCGACTACGAGTTGCAGATGGCCCAGATGAACATCGGCCTCGCCGGGGTCGAGACGCTGTTCATGCCGACCAATCCGCTCTATTCCTTCCTCTCCTCCAGCCTCGTCAAGGATGTGGCCAAGTGGGGCGGCGACGTCACCCCCCACGTCCCCGACGTCGTCCGCGACGCCCTGAAGGCCCGCCTGACCCCGCCCGCCTGACCCCGCCCGCCCGACCCCGCCCGCCCCGCAGCCACCCGCAACCATCCCGCGATCTTGCACTTTCGGTCGCCCTTTTGCCCTTCTCATCCACGTTTTTGACGACGAAAAGTGCAAGATCGGCAGGGCAGGGCAGGGCAGGGCAGGGCAGGGCAGGGTGGGGCAGGGTGGGGCAGGGCAGGGTGGGGCAGGGTGGGGCAGGGCAGGGTGGGGCAGGGCAGGGTGGGGCAGGGCAGGGTGGGGCAGGGCAGGGTGGGGCAGGGCGGGGCGGGGCTCGCCGGGGCGCGGTGGGGCGGGCGGCGTGGGGTGAGGGCGACGCGCCGGGGGGAGGGGTGGGGCCGGGGTGGGGTGGGGACGACATCATTGGGTGAAGCGGGAACCCGGCCGCAGCCCGCATGATGTAGGTCGGCCCGACGAACGACAGGAGTGAGGTACCAGTGGACCCGCTCGACCGCATCGACGAACTGATCGCCATGGTGGAGCAGGCGCGCTCCGTCCCGATGTCGCGCAACAACTGCATGGTCGATCGGGGCGAAATGATCGCGGCCCTCGACGAACTGCGCGCCGAACTCCCCGCCGACCTGCGTCGGGCCGCCGTCCTGCTAGAGGAGCGGGACAAGATCATGGAAGCCGGCAAGCGGGAGGCCGACCGGATCATCAGCGAGGGTGAGGCGGAACACGCACGCCTGGTGTCGGTGAACGAGATCACCGTCTCCGCCGAGCACGAGGGTGCCCGGATCATCGCCGAGGCGCGGGCCGAGGCGCAGCGCCTACGCGAGGAGGTCGATGACTACGTCGACACCGCACTGGCCAACTTCGAGCAGTTCCTCACCCGGGCGCTGGCCTCCATCGAGCGCGGGCGGGACAAGATGCACGCGTTGCGAGAAATCGGTACTTTCGGTGGCGACGAGGCGGAACGCCCACTGCCGTTCTGAACAGGCCAGCAGGCGCAACGGGCAGGCCCCCGGTTCGACGCTGGCCTGCTCACCCAGGTAACCTCATTTGTCGGCCCCTCTACCGGCCGGAGTCTGACTATGCCCAAACACTCACTCACCGCACCCGATCCCAGGTCACCGCTGGTCCTCGACACGAGGGAACTTCCGCGCCGGCCTGGTGTGTGGCGTGCCGTCAAACGGGTGGTTCCGGCTCCGTCGGACCTCGGCGTGGAGTTGATCGGCGTGCCGGAGGGCGCGGGCCTCGACCTCGATCTGCGGATGGAGTCGGTGTCCGAGGGCGTGCTCGTCTCGGGGACTGTCAGCGGTCCGGTCCGCGGCGAGTGCGGTCGCTGCCTGCGCGAGATCAACGACTCGGTGACGGTGAGGATCCAGGAGCTGTACGCGTACGAGAACAGCACCACGGACGTCACCACCGAGCCCGATGAGGTCGGTCGGATGCAGGGAGACCTGATCGACCTGGAACCGGCGGTGCGGGACGCGGTGGTGCTGGCGCTGCCGACCAACCCGCTCTGCCGGCAGGACTGCCCTGGCCTGTGCCCCGAATGCGGGGTGCACCGGGACGATCTGCCGGCCGACCACAGCCACCAGCAGATCGACCCGCGTTGGGCGGGCCTGTCGCAACTGACCCGTAAAGAGGAGTAAGAACCGTGGCCGTCCCCAAGCGCAAGATGTCGCGCAGCAACACCCGGTCGCGCCGGGCGAACTGGAAGGCCGCGGCGGTCGCGACCGTGGCCTGCCCGCAGTGCAAGTCCCCGAAGCTGCCGCACACCGCCTGCTCCGTCTGCGGCACCTACAACGGCCGCCAGGTCCTCGAGGTCTGACCTGGACGCCGAGTGACGTCTCCGACCACGGGTCGAGCGACGCACACACCCCGGCGATCGCCCGCTGCTCCCGCCGACGCCGGCCGGCCCTTCCCGGCCGGCGTCGCGAAGCAGCCGGGCACCGCACGGATCGCCGTTGACCTCCTCGGCGGGGACGAGGCTCCCGCCGTCGTGGTGGGCGGCGCTCTACAGGCGGTGCGTGCCGACCCCGACCTGCACCTCCTGCTCGTCGGCCCGACGGAAGCGGCCGGCGCGCTGTTCGACGCCCTCGACCCGGCCGAACGCGCCCGGGTCACCGTGCGTCCGGCAGAGGCCGCCGTCGACATGGCCGACGATCTCACTGCGGCCCGGGCCGACACCACCATCCGAGCCGCCGTCGCCGCCGTCCGATCCGGGCAGGCCGACGCGTTGGTCTCCGCCGGCTCCACCGGCGCCACCGTCACCGCCGCCGCCCTTGGTCTCGGCCGTTGGCCCGAGGTCCGCCGCCCCGCACTCGTCGCCGCGCTACCCGCCGTCGCCGGAGCGGTCGTACTCCTCGATGTCGGTGGCACGCTCGAGCCGAGCGCGGCGACCCTCGCCCGGCACGCTGTGCTCGGTGCCGCCTACGCCGCGGTCGCGCACGGCCTCGCCGCGCCCCGGGTGGGGCTGCTTTCCGTCGGTACCGAGCCCGGCAAGGGCGACCGGGTCCGCCGGCTGACCGACCCGGTGCTCAGCGCCGCGGAGCTGCCCGGCGACGCCCGCTACGTCGGACTGGTCGAGGGGTACGACATCTGCCTCGGCGCCCGCGCCGACGTGGTGGTCACCGACGGCTTTACCGGTAACGTGCTGCTCAAGGCCGTCGAGAGCGCTTACGCGATGGCCGGCGGACCGCCGCCCGGCGGGGCCGCACCCCGGGCCGCCACCCTGCTCGGCGTGGCCGGAACCGTGGTGGTGTGCCACGGAGCGGCCCGAACCGACGACATCGCCTCCGGCATCGCGCTCGCCGCCCGACTCTGGCGGCAGGATGCCGTCGAGCGGGTGGCCGCGCTGCTCGCCGAGAACCGCACCCTCTGCACCACCGACATAGAGGTACGCACATCATGAGCAACGACAAGCGGCGGCAGCCCTCCATCGGCCACCTCGAGGCCGCCTTCGGCGTGTCAATGGATCCGGAACTGCTGGAGCGGGCGCTGACCCACCGCTCGTACGCGTACGAGAACGGCGGCCTGCCCACCAACGAGCGGCTGGAGTTCCTCGGCGACTCGGTGCTCGGCGTGGTGATCACCACGGCGCTGTTCCACAACCATCCCGACCTGCCCGAGGGACAGTTGGCCAAGTTGCGGGCCAGCGTGGTCAACATGCGTGCCCTCGCCGACGTGGCCCGTGGCCTGGGCCCGGAGGGGCTCGGCCCCTACCTGCTGCTGGGCAAGGGCGAGGAGACCACCGGGGGGCGGGACAAGGCGAGCATCCTCGCCGACACCCTGGAGGCGTTGCTCGGCGCGATCTATCTCCAGTACGGGCTGGACACCGCCGCCAACGTCATCCACCGGCTGTTCGATCCGCTGATGGCCGAGTCGGCCGGTCGTGGTGCCGCGCTGGATTGGAAGACCAGCCTGCAGGAGTTGACGGCCGCGCTCGGTCTCGGTGTCCCGGAGTACCGGATCGAGGGCACCGGTCCGGACCATCTGAAAACCTTCACCGCCTGGGTGGTGGTCGCCGGCAACCGGTACGGCGGCGCCGAGGGGCGCAGCAAGAAGGAAGCCGAGCAGCGGGCGGCGGAGTCCGCGTGGCGCACGCTGACCGACCAGGCGGAGGCGACGACCGCGCCGCCCGCGACAACGACCGCGCCGCCCGAGGCGACGGCCGCGTCGCCTCCGACCACGACCGAGCAGCCCGAAACGACGGACGGGCGGCCTGCGATTGCGACCGCCCAGCCTGGCCGAACCGCCGAGCCGACCGCGATCGAAATCGCGCAACCCGGCCCGACCGGCGAGCCGGCCGAAGCGCAGGCGCACCGTGCCTGAGCTGCCCGAGGTGGAGACCGTTCGGCAGGGGTTGGCCCGCTGGGTCACCGGCCGGCGGATCGACTGGGTCGAGGTGCGCCATCCCCGGGCGGTGCGTCGGCACCTTCTCGGTGGCGCCCACTTCGCCGACGTTCTGGCCGGCCGGACCGTGCTCGACGTACGCCGGCGTGGCAAGTACCTGTGGCTGCCGCTGGACAGCGGGGACGCGGTGATCGGGCACCTCGGGATGTCCGGACAGCTGCTCCTGCAACCGGCGGCCGCGCCCGACGAGACGCACCTGCGGGTGCGCTTCCGCTTCGCCGACGAAGGGCCGGAGCTGCGCTTCGTCGACCAGCGTACGTTCGGCGGGCTGTCGGTGAGCGAGGGCGGCGCGACCCTGCCCTCGGAGATCGCGCACATTGCCCGGGACCCGCTGGACCCGGAGTTCTCCGACGCGCAGTTCGGCGTTGCGCTGCGCCGGCGTCGTACCGAGGTCAAGCGCGCGTTGCTCGACCAGACGCTGATCTCCGGGGTGGGCAACATCTACGCGGACGAGGCGCTGTGGCGGGCGGGGCTGCACGGGGCCCGGCCGACCGACGCGCTGACCGGCCCGGCTGCTCGGCGACTGCTCGGCCATGTTCGGGACGTGCTCGGCGAGGCGATCACCGCGGGTGGCACCAGCTTCGATGCTCTCTACGTCAACGTCAACGGCGAGAGCGGCTACTTCGACCGGTCCCTGAACGTCTATGGTCGCGAAGGGCAGCCCTGCCGCCGCTGTGCCGCACCGATCCGCCGCGAGGCGTTCATGAACCGGTCCTCGTACAGCTGCCCACGCTGCCAGCCGCGCCCCCGAGCCACCGCGCGCGGCTGACCCCTCCCCGCCTCGGCGGGGAGTGTCGGGGGGTTATGGCGGGGGTGGGCAGGGTTGCCGCCACGCGTCGAGGGTGCGGTTTTTGCGGATGGAGGCGAAGCCGTACCCGACGCTGGTGACGCAGAAGTCCGTGGTGCTGCCCGTGTACTCGACGTGGAACACCGGCTTGTTGGCGTCGGCGAAGGGCAGCAACTTGGCGCACCGCTTGAGCCGTACGCACTCCTCGTTGACCGCGAAGTCGAAGTTCGGCGCCAACGCGGCGACCTGCGCCAGGGCACCCAACAGACCGGGGGAGAGGGAGAGCGAGCGGGCCAGGGCGGCGACCCGTCGGTTGAACTCCAGTTGGTCGTCGAACGTCAGCGGGAAGCCACTGCCGTGGTCGTAGCCGTCGGCGTCGGCGAGCAGCACCGCGCCGAACCCCTTGCCGCGACAGAGTCGGAACCGGTCGGCCAGCACCGGCCGCAGCGTTTCCCAGCGGCGTACGTCCAGCCAGGTGCGACTGGTCCGGGACGATGTGGTGCCGCGTACCGGCCCCGGATAGCGGCCGGCGTCCGGGTCGTCGGGGTGCACCGATCCGACGTACACCTGGCAGATCAACCGACGGCCCCGGGAACGCAGCTCGGTGGTCTGCGCCGCGGTGGTGGCCACCGGATCGAGCACGAACACGTCCGCTTCGACCGTCGGGTCCAGCACGCCGGTCAGCTGCCACTGCCACTGCCAATGGCGAGCCGAGGCGCCCGGCCACGGCGTGCCGGGCGGGGCGGGGTTCGGGCCCGCAGGACGCCATCGTGGCGAGCACCGCGAGCGCAAGGCAGGCCGGCAGTGCCCGGCGCGCCCCGCGCGCGGGCCGCTCGTCCAGCCCGTTCCGCATGGCCCAGCTCCGCAGGTCGCGGGGCGGCGTCCGCGCCGCCCGAGCCGTACCCCGGTGTGCCCGGCGTACCCCAATGGGTCAAACGAGCGCAGACCCGACAAGGACTCGCGGTCAACGACGCGGAGGGCCGGGCTAGCGTGGGGTGGCGAAAACCTGCGTCCAGTAGGGGCCGTTGCTACTCGCCACGCCGACGCCGATCTCGGTGAAGTTGCAGTTCAGGATGTTGGCCCGGTGCCCGACGCTGTTCATCCACGCGTCCATCACCGCGGCCGGCGATTGCTGGTTCCAGGCCACGTTCTCGCCGTACGTACGCCACCTGTACCCGACCCGGTCGATCCGCTCGCCGGGATCGCTGCCGTCACTGCCGGTGTGCGACATGTTCCGGTGGTCCGCCTGGTCCTGGCTGTGCCGCTGAGCCACGGTCATCAACTGCTCGTCGATGCTCAAGGCATCGCAACCCGCCCTGGCCCGTTCCGCGTTGACCAGTTTGAGGATCTCGGCCGCCTCGGAGGTCGTGCCACCCGACGGCGTGGCCGAGGCGGTGGTTTCCCGGTTCAGGCTGCCCTGGCGCTCGGCGCCCTGCCGGGAAGCCGCCGTGCTGCGCGACTGAGCGGGCGTGGGCAGCGTCCTGGTCCTGGCCGTCCGGCTCGGCGCCGGGGAGGGCGCGGCAGTGCTGGGGAAGACGCTCGGGCTGGGGCTCGGGCTCTCGATCGTGTCGAGGGGAATCGCCGGCTCCTCGTCGGGCAGCGCCGGCGCGGTGGCGACGGGCAGCTCGCCGGCGCTGGTACTGGTGGGGGTGTCGTTGCCGGGCAGGGCGAGAGCGGCGACGCCGACGCTCACCACGAGGGTGGCCACTGCTGCGGCACCACCCATCACCAGGGGGCGCGAGCGCCGGCGGCGGCGACCGCTGCGGGCCGGGTCGGCAACCTGCCGGTCGATCGCGGCCGGATCCTGATGCTCGCTGCCCGTCTCACCGTGCCAGCCGGGAGTCGGTACGCCGTAGTGGTCATCCCGATCGTCGCGATGCCGGCCCGCGCCCGTCCGCCAGGAGGCCTCCGAGGTGGTGGCCTGCCACTGCTCGGTCGGCTGGTCGCGGTACCACCCGTCGGAGGGGCGGTCCGGCTCGTCGCCGAACAGGTACGCCGATCGTGGTGCCGGTCGGTCGGTCAACCAGGCCGGGTCATCGACCGGTTCCGGCCGTCGAGGGCCGTTCGTCGGGTCGATCGGATCGTTCCAGCCGTGCACGCCTGTCGCCTCCACGGGGTCGGGTATGGGCCGGGGTGACGCTACGTTCCGGGCTGACCTGCAGCAATGCGGCTAAGGAAGAGTTAAGAGGACCCTGCCCATCCGGGTGAGGTGTTCCGGCGATTCGCGAGCGTAGAGTCAGGGTGTCCGGACAGAGCGTGTCCGCGCCTTGGTGGTGGCCCCCGGCGACGGGTCGGGGTCGACGCCGGGATGATCTACGGCCTGCGTGAACTTGACGAAGCAGGGGCTGCCGGCCCAATATGGAGAAGTCGCCAGTCGCGCCCAGCCATGCCCAGATTTTCGTGGGAATGGTAGTCGCGTACACATGGGCGCGCGTTGGCCGGCCTCTCCGGCAGCGCAATTCAAGGAGTCAACATGGCGAAGGCCCTCTTCGGCCACGTAGGTGCGGCGCCCGATCGGCGCCTGCTCGACGAGGTCACCCGACTGCGTGCCAGGGTTCAATCACTGCAGTTCGAGGTCACACGGCTGCGCGCTGAGAACGATCGGCTCGCGGCGGCTGCGGCGGAGGCGGACGATCTGCTCCGTCTGACCGAGCCAGCCTTGACCTGACCCACCTGGCCGCCACAACCGAATAGCACCACCGCACCCAGAGCGCGCCGACACAATGTGCCGGCGCGCGATTCTGTGCGTACCCCCTCGGTCTGGCCGATCGGCGCGCGAACCGGACCGGACGGCGCGCGGTGAGCTGCAGGTGGGTCGCGTGGCGCGACCGGTCCGGTTCCGGGTTAGTCTGCGGGTTCACCAGGGTCCGCGCAGCCGGGCGACGGTACGGCGGCCACCGGACGAGGATCGAGAAGGTGCATCTCAAGAGCCTGACGGTGAAGGGCTTCAAGTCCTTCGCCTCCGCGACGACGCTCAAGCTGGAGCCGGGGATCACCTGCGTGGTGGGCCCGAACGGCTCCGGCAAGTCCAACGTCGTCGACGCCATCGCCTGGGTGCTCGGCGAGCAGGGCGCAAAGGCGCTGCGGGGCGGCAAGATGGAAGACGTCATCTTCGCCGGCACCGCCGGCCGGGCCCCGCTGGGCCGCGCCGAGGTGACCCTCACCATCGACAACACCGATGGCGCCCTGCCGATCGAGTACACCGAGGTCTCCATCACCCGCCGGATGTTCCGCTCCGGCGAAAGCGAGTACGAGATCAACGGTGACGGCTGCCGCCTGCTCGACATCCAGGAACTGCTCTCCGACTCCGGCATCGGCCGGGAGATGCACATCATCGTCGGGCAGGGCCGGCTCGACGGCATGCTGCACGCCAAGCCGGAGGACCGGCGGGCGTTCATCGAGGAGGCGGCCGGCGTCCTCAAGCACCGCAAGCGCAAGGAAAAGGCGCTGCGCAAGCTCGACGCGATGCAGGTGAACCTCAATCGCCTGACCGACCTCACCGCCGAGCTGCGCCGCCAGCTCAAGCCGCTCGGCCGGCAGGCCGAGGTGGCCCGGCGGGCCGCCGTGATCCAGGCCAGCCTGCGCGACGCACGACTGCGGCTGCTCGCCGACGACCTGGCCACCCTGCGTGCCACGCTGGACCGGGAGATCGCCGACGAGACCGCGTTGCGGCAGCGCCGCGAACAGGCGGAGGCCGAGCACGCCGAGGTGCAGTCCCGCCTCGGCGAGCTGGAGGAGGCGCTGGCCTCCGACGCGCCGCTGTTGGCCGCCGCACAGGACACCTGGTACAAGCTCTCCGCCCTGCAGGAGCGGTTCCGCTCGATCGAGCAACTCGCGATGGAGCGGCTGCGGCACCTGAGCGCCACGCCGGACGACGAGCGCCCGGGCCGGGACCCGGAGCAGTTGGAGGCCGAGGCCGAACGGGTCCGCGAGCAGGAGGAGGAGCTGCGCGCGGCGCTCACCGACGACCAGATCCGCCTCGCCGAGGCGGTGGAGCACCGCCAGGAACTGGAGCGGCAGCTCGCCGCGGCCGAACGGGAACTGGTCGCCGCCGCGAAGGCGATCGCCGACCGGCGGGAAGGGCTGGCCCGGCTGACCGGTCAGGTCAACTCCGCCCAGGCGAGGACCACCAGCGCCGGTGAGGAGATCGAGCGGCTCGCCGCCGCGCACGCCGACGCGCTGGCCCGGGCCGAGCGGGCCCAGGCCGAGCTGGACGCGGTCGCCGAGCAGTCCACCGAGGCCGACCGGGACAACGCCGACCTGGACGCCCGGCACGCCGAGGCGGTCGCCGCCCAGGAGCAGGCGCAGGCGACGGTCCGTTCGCTGTCCGACGCCGAGCGGGCCGCGGAGAAGGACGCGGCCACCTGGAAGGCCCGCGAGGAGGCGCTCGCGCTCGGCCTGCGCCGTAAGGACGGTGCCGGTGCGCTGCTGGGCCGCGCCGATCAGGTGCCCGGCCTGCTGGGGAGCCTCGCCAGCCTGCTCACGGTCGCCCCCGGTCACGAGGCGGCGCTCGCCGCAGCGCTCGGCGGGCTGGCTGACGCGGTCGCGGTCACCGGGGTGGACGAGGCTGTGGAGGCGATGCGGCTGCTGAAGATCTCCGACGCCGGCCGCGCCGAGCTGCTGGTCGGCGGCCCCACCGGTCCGGGGATGGCCGGCTCCGCCGACGCGCTGCGCCCCAAGCTGCCCGACCGCGCCCAGTGGGCTCCCGACCTGGTCGACTGCGACGCGCAGCTGCGCCCGGCGGTACACCGTGCGCTGCGTGACGTGGTGCTGGTCGAGGACCTCGCCGCCGCCGCCGAGGTGGTCGCCGGCAACCCCGAGCTGCGGGCGGTCACCCGCGATGGAGACATCATCGGCGCGTACGCGGCGGCGGGCGGGTCGGCCAAGGCACCCAGCCACATCGAGGTGCAGGCGGCTGTCGAGGAGGCCCGCACCAACCGGCTCACCGCCGAGCGGACCAGCGCCGAGCTGCGCGAACAACTGGTCGACGCCCGAGCGGCCGTGGCCGAGGCCAAGGAGCGCGTACAGCACGCCGCCGCCGCCAAACGGGAGGCGGAGAGCCACCGCAACGCCGCCGCCCGCCGGCTGGCCGAGCTGGGTGCCGCCGCCCGGTCGGCAAAGGCGGAAACCGACCGACTGGGCGAGTCCCGGGCGCGTGCCGAGGCCGCCCGGGAACGGGACCTGACCGCGCTGGCCGAGCTGGAGGAGCGGCTGCGGCTGGCCGAGGCGACCCCGATCGACGCCGAGCCCTCGACCGACGAACGCGACCAACTCGCCGCGATGGTGCCGCAGGCCCGGCAGAACGAGATGGAGGTCCGGCTCGCGGTGCGTACCGCGGAGGAGCGGGTGGCCTCCATCGCCGGGCGGGCCGACTCGCTGCACCGGCAGGCCACCGCCGAACGCGCGGCGCGGGAGCGGGCCGCGGCCCGGCGGGCCGCGCGGACCCGTGGCGCGGGCATCGCCCGGGCCGTCGCCGGTGGTGCGCGGGAGGCGCTGACCCGGCTGGCCACCAGCATCGCCCGGGCGGAGGAACATCGGGACGCGGTGGCCCGCGAGCGGGCCACCCGCGAGGCGGAACTGCAGGAGGTGCGGGCCGCCGCCAAGCGGCTCGGTGCGGAACTGGAACGACTGACCAGCCAGGTGCACCGCGACGAGGTCGCCCGCGCCGAGCAGCGGCTGCGCATCGAGCAACTGGAGGCGAAGGCCGCCGAGGACTTCGGGCTGACCGTGGAGACCCTCATCGCGGAGTACGGGCCGAGCCAACCGGTGCCGCCCACCGAGGCCGAGGTGGCCGCCGCCGAGCGCGACGGCCTTCCGGTGCCCGAGCCGGTCCGCTACGAACGGCCGGTACAGGAGAAGCGGGCCGCCAAGGCCGAACGGGAGCTGGCCCTGCTCGGCAAGGTCAACCCGTTGGCCCTGGAGGAGTTCGCCGCGCTGGAGGAACGGTACAAATTCCTCTCCGAGCAGCTGGAGGACCTCAAGGCGACCCGGCGGGACCTGCTGACCGTGGTCAAGGATGTCGACGAGCGGATCCTGGAGGTCTTCGCCAGCGCCTTCGCCGACACCGCCCGGGAGTTCGAGCAGGTCTTCACCGTCCTCTTCCCCGGTGGGGAAGGCCGGCTGGTGCTCACCGAACCGGACGACCTGCTGACCACCGGCGTCGAGGTCGAGGCCCGGCCGCCCGGCAAGAAGATCAAGCGGTTGTCGCTGCTCTCCGGCGGTGAACGGTCGCTGACCGCGGTGGCGATGCTGGTGGCGATCTTCCGCGCCCGGCCCAGTCCGTTCTACATCATGGACGAGGTCGAGGCCGCCCTCGACGACGTGAACCTGGGCCGGCTGATCACGCTGCTCGCGCAGCTGCGGGAGAAAAGCCAGCTCATCGTCATCACGCACCAGAAGCGGACCATGGAAATCGCCGACGCGCTGTACGGCGTGACCATGCGCGGCGGGGTGACCCAGGTGATCAGCCAGCGGCTCAACCGGGCCGAGGGGGACGACGAGCGGCCAGGCCGCGGCGAGGAGAACGGGTAGTGGCTCGGGAACGCGCGACGGCGCTCCTGGTGGACTTCGACGGCGTACTGCGCCGGTGGGACCCGGCGGTCGCCGCGAAAGTGGAACGGGAGTACGGCCTTTCCACCGGCGTGCTCGGTGAGATCGCCATGTCCTGGGGGCTGCTCCAGCCGGTGCTCACCGGCCGGGTCAGCCATGCCGAGTGGGTGTCGAGTGTCGCCGACGCGTTGACTCCCTCGGTGGGCGACCCGAGCAGGGCCCGCGCCGCCGTGCAGGAGTGGCAGCGCTATCGCGGCGAGGTCGTCCCGGAGGTGCTGGCGTTCATCCGCGAGGCGCGGGCCGCCGGCATCCGGGTCGGGCTGGGCACCAACGCCACCGACCTGCTCGACGCCGACCTGGCCGCGCTGGAACTCACCGACGAACTGGACGTGGTGGTCAACTCCTCGGCCATCGGGGTGCACAAGCCGGCCCGCGAGTACTTCCAGGCCGCCTGCGTGGCGCTGGAGACTCCGCCGGACCGGGTGCTCTTCATCGACGACGAGGATCGGGCCGTCAGCGGCGCCCGGGTGGCGGGGCTGTCCGCGTACCGCTGGAACGGCCCGGCCGACCTGCGTTACCTGCGCGCGGCCCTGGCCTACTGAGGACGTCCGGCCGTAGCCGTCACGAGCCGACCACCCCGTCGATGCGTTCCCGGATCAGGTCGGCGTGCCCGTTGTGGCGCGCGTACTCCTCGATCATGTGAACGTAGATCCAGCGCAGGTTGCACGTCCGTCCCTTCCGGCCGACCGAGGTGAACGTCTCGTCGAGGGACCGACCGGCGACTGCGGCACGGGCCAGCTCCACCTGGTGCTGGAAGGTGGCGAAGTCCGCCTCGGCGTCGGCCGCGCTGATGTCGAAGTCCGCGTCGGGATCGTCCTCGGTGAAGTAGGGGTAGTCGACCCGTTCACCGAGGAAGTTCTCCCGGAACCACCAGGCCTCCACCTCGGCCATGTGCCGAACCAGACCGAGCAGGGTCAGCCCGGACGGCTCGACACTCGCGGTCTTGAGTTGCTCGGCGGTCAGGCCGGCGCACTTGAGCAACAGGGTCTGCCGGTGGTAGTCGAGCCAGCCCTCCAGCATGGTGCGCTCGTCACCGACGTACGGCTCGGGGGTTCGGGTGATTTCCGGCGCTCTCCAGATCATGCCCGCCATCCTGGCCCGTGCCCCCGACAACCGGCGACACGTTTTCCGTCCTCAGGGCACGCCGCCAGGGATCGGTGCGGATCAGGCAGGTGGCGACTGACCCGGTCGGAGTTGCCGTCGGTCAGTCCCGGTTCTCGGTACGGATCACGGCGGTCGCTCCGCCCGCCGCCACCGTCGATTCCTGCTCGACCTCGTCGGCGAGCGGGCCGCCGGTGTGCCGCAGCAGCGGTACCTCCTTGATGAACAGGACGGCGATCAGGGCGATCAGCCCGAACGGGGTGGCGGCCAGGAAGATGTCCCCGGCCCCGTGGCCGTACGCCGACTCCACCACGGCCCGGATGGGCGCGGGCAGCGTGTGCACGTCCGGCAGGGTGTCGCCGCTGCCGGACGGCGCCGGTATGCCGAGCGCGGCCAGCCCGTCGGCGAGATAACGCCTCACGTTGTGTGCGAGCAGGGCGCCCAGCACGCTGACCCCGATGGCGCCGCCGAGGCTGCGGAAGAAGGCCACCACGGAGCTGGCCGCGCCGAGTTCGTGCGCGCCCACGGTGTTTTGCACGGCGAGCACCAGGTTCTGCATGGTCATCCCGACGCCGACACCGATCAGCGCCATGAAGACGCCGACCCGCCAGTACGGCGTGTCCGCCCGCAGGGTGCCCATCAGCGCGAAACCGACGGTGAGCAGGGCCGAGCCGGCGACCAGGTAGCGCTTCCAGCGGCCGGTGTTGGTGATGATCCGGCCGACGGTGGTGGAGGCGACCAGCAGGCCGAGGATCATCGGCAGGGTCATCAGGCCGGACATGGTGGGGGTGACGCCACGGCTGATCTGGAAGTACTGGCTGAGGAAGATCGAGGCGCCGAACATGCCCACGCCCACCGCGATGCTGGCCAGCACCGAGAGGGTGATGGTGCGGTTGCGGAACAGCCGCGGCGGGATCAGTGGTTCGCTGGCCCGGGTCTCCACCCGGACGGCGGCGGCACCGAGCAGCAGCGCGCCAGGCACCATGACCGCGCTCTGCCAGGAGAGCCAGCCGTACCGGCTGCCGGCGAGCGAAACCCAGATCAGCAGCAGGGACACGGCGGCGGTGATCAGTGTGGCGCCCCACCAGTCGATCTGCACCTTGCGCTTGACCACCGGCAGGTCGAGGGTCTTCTGGAGCACGACCAGGGTGAGCAGCGCGAACGGCACTCCGACGTAGAAGCACCAGCGCCAGCCCAGCCAGGGGGTGTCGACGAGGACGCCGCCGATCAGCGGACCGCCGATGGTGCCGACGGCCATGACCGCCCCGAGATAGCCGCTGTACCGTCCGCGCTCGCGGGGCGCGATCATCGTCGCCATGATCACCTGAGCCAGCGCGGTGAGGCCGCCGGCGCCGATGCCCTGGAGCACCCGGCAGGCGATCAGTTGCCCGGTGGACTGCGAGAGCCCGGCCAGCACGGACCCGAGCACGAAGATCACGAGGGCGACCTGGACCAGCACCTTCTTGCTGGTGAGGTCGGCGAGCTTGCCCCAGAGCGGGGTGGTCGCGGTGGTCGCCAGCAGCGTCGAGGTGACCACCCAGGTGTACGCGGACTGGGTGCCGTGCAACTCGGTGATGATCCTCGGCAGCGCGTTCGCCACGACCGTGCCGGAGAGGATGGCGACGAACATGCCCAGCAGCAGGCCGGAGAGAGCCTCCAGGATCTGCCGGTGGGTCATCGCGACGGGGATCGCTCGGGCGGGGCGGCTCGCCTGAGTCATGCGGGGGTGCCTCCAAGCGGAGTGAAAGTGTTGCCGCAGGCAACCGTAAAGCTTGGTTGCCTCAAGCAACAACCTGGTGTGGCGGTGGTCTTGTTCCGCTTCGAGTTAAGCCCGTCCGGCGGGCCGCCCGCTGGTCATCCGGCACCGGTCCGCCGAAAGGGCATGATCAACCTGGCGTGGATGCCGCCACTTCGTCGGGTCACCCCCAAGCGTCGTTGAACCGGCGCATCAGGCGGGCGAAGTCCTCGACGTCCTGGCGCGGCCAGCTCTCGAGGGCTCGCCGGATCTGGCGGAGTCGGGACGCCCGGGCAGCGTCGAACCGACGCTGGCCCTCCTCGGTCAGGCTGAGCTGAGCGGCCCGCCGGTCACTCGGATCCGGGTCTCGCCGGACCAGCCCAAGGCCTTCCAGGCTCTGGATCTGCCGGCTGAGTGTGCCCTTGCCCACGCCGAGCCGAGCGGCAAGGTCGGTGAGCCGGATCGAGCCGGAGCGACGCAGCCAGAGCAGCAGCCCGTACGCGTTCGGTTCCAGGTTGGGATGCACCTCGCTGGCGATCTCCCAGGAGATGGCCCGGCCGCGACGCAGCAGCGCGGTCAGCTCGTGCTCGACCTCGCGCAGGCTCTCCGGCAGCTGTTCGTCCACCCGACGAGGGTACGAAGCAGGGCTGCCGACCCGCCGGCCGGTCGGCGTCTGGCCGGTCGATGCCGAGCCCGTTGCCGATGCCGGGCCGGTCGCGACGCCGGGCCGGTCGCGACGCCGGGCCGGTCGCGATGCCGGGCCGGTCGCGATGCCGCGCCGATCACGATGCCGGGCCGGTCGCGATGCCGGGCCGGTCGCCGACGCCGGGCCGGTCGCAGCGCCGCGCTGGTCGCCGACGCCGGGCCGTCCCGCTCCGCGAACGGATGGCGCGTGTTAACAAGGGGCCCTTTTACTACGCGAGGCGTTAAAAAGGGGCCCTTCCTTACACCTGATCAGGGGGTGAGGTGGTGGTGGGCCACTTTGCGTAGGTGGCCGTCGCTGGTGGTGCCCTCCATGACCACCTCGGCGTCGCGGCCGGCGTGGGTGAGCGTGGCCACCGCGTTGCCGAAGTACGGGCCGGCCAACTTGCGCCACTTCACTGCGGGTCGGGGCACCCCGACGGCGCGGGCGAGTGCCCGGGCCGCCCCGGCCGGCCCGCGTGCCCAGCCGAGTCGCATCAGCGGGCGCAGCCCGGCCGGCACCTGGTTGTGGAACGGCGAGCAGGTGAGTTGATGCACCGGCGTGCGTACGCCGGGGTCGGCGAACCGGACCCGGGCCACGTACGAGTGGTGCACGTCCCCGGAGAGCACGTTGATCGACGCCGGTGGGGGGTACGCCGGACCGGCGCCCTTACGGTCGCCGGGCGTACCCGGTGCGCCGCTGCCGATGCGGGCGAACAGTGCGCCGAGCCCGTCGAAGGAGCGGCGGAAGGCGCCCCAGTGCTCCAGGTCGAGCCCGCGGCGCAGCCACTCCGCCAACGCGACCACCCACGATCGGGGCGAGTCGGCCAGCTGCTCGTTCCACGCCTCCACGTGATGGATGCCGGGCGGCAGCAGCCAGGGCAGCGACGAGCCGATCACCAGATGGTCGTAGTCGCCGTGAGCGCGGTCGACGAACCAGGACCACTCACCGGCCGGCAGCATCGCCCGCCGGCCCGGCTGCAACACCCGGCTGCACCGGGTGTCCAGCATCACCAGCCGGGTGCGGCCGAGGTCGAGCGAGTAGCTCCACTGGTAGCTGTCCGCGCGCTCAGGGGGTCGCGACGAGTCCACATCCGCCGATGACCTGCTCACTTCGGTGCCGTGCGCCGGGCCGCTCTCGGTGTCGACCCGCGCGCCGAACTCGCGCAGCACCTCGGTGGCGTCCTCGGCCGCGCGTACCTTGACGAAGACCGGGTCGGCGGCGATCTCGTCCGGGTCGAGGTTGCCCAGGTGCTGGTACACCCAGTAGGAGGCCAGCCCGCTGGCGATCCGCTCGGCCCACCACGGCTGTGCGCGCATCTCGGTTCGCCAGGAGGCCGAGGTGTTCCAGTCGTCGATGATCTCGTGATCGTCGAAGATCATGACGCTCGGCACGGTGGAGAGCAGCCACCGGATCTCCGGGTCGCCCCAGGATTCCAGGTAGAGCTTGGTGTACTCGTCGAAACTGACCACCTGGTCGCTGGGCGCGCCAGCGGGCCGCCGCCGGCGCCGGCGCAGCAGCCGTTTCACGGTGGGCGAGGTCTCGTCGGCGTAGACCTGGTCCCCGAGCATCACCAGCAGGTCCGGCAGGCCGGCCGGGTCGGGGTCGGCCAGGATCCGCCGGGCGTACGCGTCGAGCGCGTCCGGGGGCAACCTGCGGGTGGTGGCGTGCTGGGTGGTCTCCCGGCAGGACCCGAAGAGCAGCCGCACCGGCTGGTCCCGGTCGTCGGCGGCGCGGGTCCGGATCACGCTGGGCGGGAAGCGGCCGTCGGGCAGCGGCCAGGTCACCTCGTCGTCGATCAGCACCTGGTAGGTCGTGGCGCTTTCGGGGGTGAGTCCCGTCACCACCACGAGCGCGTAGTGGTGGTCGTACGCGCAGAAGGTGGGTGCCGTGCCGGTGGCGCCGCCGGCCGTGCGGACGGTGACCACCGCGGGTGCCGTGGTCTCGACCCACACGGTGGCCCGGGTGCCGACGACCCGGCGCAGCAGGGGGCCGATGAGCAGCTGCGCGGGCATGTCGAACCTCCAGA
Source organism: Micromonospora qiuiae (assembly GCF_016863555.1). Taxonomy (GTDB): domain Bacteria; phylum Actinomycetota; class Actinomycetes; order Mycobacteriales; family Micromonosporaceae; genus Micromonospora; species Micromonospora qiuiae. The sequence goes on from NZ_BOPC01000047.1 coordinate 44,266, forward strand.
CGAAAGAGCTTCATCCTGTACTACCCAGCCGCCGGGTCGCACCACCGCTGGCTGTGGTCGAAACTACTGCCGGCTGGCGTGGCGGGAGCGGTGGCTGAGACGGGATCGCCGGCATCTGACAGGATTTCGGCATGACGGAATACCTCCTCATCGCTCTCGCCCTGCTCGGCGTGCTGATCCTCGGCGGCATCGGGCTGGTCGTGCCGCGGTTGCGCCGGCGGCCGGAGCCACGGCTGCCGCGTACCGAGGTGGACACCCGGGCGGAGGAGGAGCTCGCCGGGCCGCCGGTGCAGGCACCGGAGGCCGATCTGTCCACCGGCGTCCTGGTGGAGCCGCCGCCGGTCATCGAGGCACCCGCACCGACCGTCGAGGTGCCCGAGCCCACCGCCGGCCGACTGGTGCGGCTGCGGTCCCGGCTGGCGCGCTCGCAGAACGTCTTCGGTCAGGGGCTGCTCGGCCTGCTCAGCCGCGACCGGCTCGACGAGGACGTCTGGGAGGAGATCGAGGACAACCTGATCACCGCGGACGTGGGGATCGACGCTACCCGCGAGATCGTCGACCGGCTGCGGGAGCGGACCAGGGTGCTGGGCACCCGGTCGGCCGCGGAGCTGCGCGCCCTGCTCGCCGCCGAGCTGGTCAACGCGCTCGACCCGGGGCTGGACCGCTCGCTGCGCACCGCGCCCAAGGAGGGCGTGCCGGCGGTGCTGCTGGTGGTCGGAATCAACGGCGCCGGCAAGACCACCACCTGCGGCAAGATCGCCCGGGTGCTCATCGCCGACGGTCGCAGCGTGCTGCTCGGCGCAGCCGACACGTTCCGGGCCGCCGCCGCCGATCAGTTGGAGACCTGGGCCGGGCGGGTCGGCGCGGAGACCGTCCGTGGCCCGGAGGGCGCCGACCCGGCCAGTGTCGCGTTCGACGCGGTCCGGCGCGGCATCGACACCGGCGTGGACACGGTGCTCGTCGACACCGCCGGCCGGCTGCAGAACAAGGTCGGCCTGATGGACGAGCTGGGCAAGGTCAAGCGGGTGGTGGAGAAGCACGGCCCGATCGACGAGACACTGCTGGTGCTCGACGCCACCACCGGCCAGAACGGCCTGGAGCAGGCCCGCGTCTTCACCGAGGTGGTCAACGTCACCGGGGTGGTGCTCACCAAACTCGACGGCACCGCCAAGGGCGGCATCGTGATCGCCGTGCAGCGCAAGCTCGGCATCCCGGTCAAGCTGGTCGGCCTCGGCGAGGGGCCGGACGACCTGGCGCCGTTCGACGCCGCGCAGTTCGTCGACGCGCTACTGGGTACCGAAGCCCCCGGACCGACCGCGTAACCTCGCGTGACCAGAGAAGACCGCGCGTACGCGGGCTGGCGCGACCCGAGCCACCCGTCGCAGCGCCTCGGGAGACCGTACGTGACTTCGCAGGAGATCCCCCTGCACGGCGGGAACGTCAGCACCGTCGTCCGGGTGGGCGACACGGTCCGGCGCAACGCCGGACCCTGGACCCCGTCGGTGCACGCCCTGCTCCGCCACCTGGAGTACGTCGGGTTCACCGGCGCTCCCCGCGCGCTCGGCATGGACGAGCGCAACCGCGAGGTGCTGTCGTACCTCGAGGGTGAGTGCGGGGAATACCCGCTGGCCCCGCACTGGGTGACCGACGAGGCGCTGGTCACCGTCGCCACCATGCTGCGGATGTTCCACGACGCCCAGTACGGCTTCGCCCCACCACCCCAGGCGGTGTGGCGCTCGTTCGGGCCGCCGCCGCCGGACACCGAGGTCATCTGTCACCACGACGCCGCACCGCACAACGTCATCTGGCGGCCGGACGGCACCCTCGGGCTGATCGACTTCGACCTGGCCTCACCCGGGGCGCGGATCTACGACGTGGCGTACGCGGCCTGGACCTGGGTGCCGATCTTCTCCGACCGGGACTCGATCACTCTGGGTTGGAAGCGTCCGGACCGCCCGCGTCGGCTGCGTCTCTTCGCCGACGCGTACGGGCTGATTCCGCGCGACCGGCACCGGCTGATCCGGACCATCCGGAAACGGATCGTGGACCACGTGGAGGGCATCCGGCGGATGGCCGCCGCCGGGGAACCGGCCTTCGTCCGAATCGTGCACAAGGGGCACCTGCGCCGGCCGATGCGCGACCTTCGGCTGCTCGACTACGAACGGCAGGTCCTCGAGGACGCCCTGCGCTGAACCACTTTTTTCACACGTCCGAAACAACCCATCACGGTCTGGAAACCGACCGGGGACCCTGGGTGAAACAGCCGCCGAGCAGGCTTCGCGCAACCGGCGTACGGGCGATGCCGCGCGAGGCCGGGAGGGAGGGAAGACAACCCGAGAGGAGGCAGCGTGCCGGAGCTGGATTCTGGTGCCACCGCCTGGATTTTGACTTCTGCCGCGCTGGTGTTGCTCATGACGCCCGGCCTGGCGCTGTTCTACGGCGGCATGACGCGATCGAAGTCCGTGCTCAACATGATGATGATGAGTTTCGGGGCGATCGGTCTGGTCAGCCTGCTGTGGGTGTTCTACGGCTACAGCATCGCCTTCAGCGGGGACCTCGGCGGGGTCACCGGTGATCTGGCGGCCCTGGGTCTGCGCGGCATGCTGGAAAGCGGCACCGAGGGCGGTCTCCCCGACCTGCTGTTCGCCGGCTTCCAGCTGATGTTCGCCGTGATCACCGTCGCGCTGATCAGCGGCGCGATCGCCGACCGGGCCAGGTTCGGGCCGTGGCTGCTCTTCGCCGGCCTGTGGGCCACCCTGGTCTACTTCCCGGTCGCGCACTGGGTCTGGGGCGGCGGCTGGATCGGCGAGCTGGGTGTGCTCGACTTCGCCGGCGGCACCGCGGTGCACATCAACGCCGGTGCCGCCGCGCTCGCCCTGGCGCTCGTGCTCGGCCGCCGGGTGGGCTGGCCGAAGGACAAGTTCAAGCCGCACAACCTGCCGATGATGCTGCTCGGCGCGGCGCTGCTGTGGTTCGGCTGGTTCGGCTTCAACGCCGGCTCGGCGGGTGCGGCCGACGGCGCCGCCGCCGTCTCGCTGATCAACACGCAGGTCGCCGCAGCCGCCGCCGTGCTCGGCTGGATCGTGGTCGAGCGGCTCCGCGACGGCAGGCCGACCACCCTCGGTGCGGCCTCCGGCGCCATCGCCGGCCTGGTCGGCATCACCCCGGCCTGCGCCTTCCTGGAGCCACTGGGCGCGATCGCCCTCGGTGCGATCACCGGTGCGGTCTGCGCGCTCGCGGTCGGCCTGAAGTACACGTTCAAGTACGACGACTCGCTCGACGTGGTGGCCGTGCACATGGTCGGCGGCATCATCGGCTCGCTGCTCATCGGCTTCCTGGCCGTCGAGGTGCTGGCCGGCGCGGGCAACGACGGCCTGTTCTACGGCGGCGGCATCGAGCTGCTCGGCCTTCAGGCGGTCGGCGTGGTCGCGGTGCTGGTCTACTCGTTCGTGGTCGCGTACGTCATCGGCTTCGCGATCGAGAAGACGATCGGCTTCCGGACCAGCACCGACGCCGAGGTCGAGGGCATCGACAACGCCGAGCACGCGGAGAGCGCGTACGAGTTCAGCTCCACCGGTGGCGGCGGCGCGTTCGCCGCAGCGGGCATCGCTGCCACGGCGGCGCCGAAGTCGGAGCCCACCGAACCGGTGGGCGAGAAGGTCGCCGGCTAACGTTTCGCGAATGGAGGGGTTGGACATGAAGCTGGTGACCGCCGTCATCAAGCCGCACCAGTTGGACGCCGTCAAGGAGGCCCTGCACACGCTCGGCGTGGCCGGGCTGACCGTGAGCGAGGTCCAGGGGTACGGGCGGCAGAAGGGCCACACCGAGGTCTACCGGGGCGCCGAGTACACCGTCGAGTTCCTGCCCAAGATCCGGGTGGAGGTGCTCACCGACGAGATGGACGTCGAGAAGATCGTCAGCGCCATCGTCGGTGCCGCCCGAACCGGCAAGATCGGTGACGGCAAGGTCTGGGTGACCGGAGTCGAACAGGTCGTCCGGGTCCGCACCGGCGAGCGCGGCCTGGACGCCCTGTAGGAACCAGTGTAAGGAAGGGCACCCTTTTAACGCCTGCGGTAGAGGAAGGGCCCCCTTTTAACAGCCGGCCCGCGCGCACCCTCCAGGCCCGGACCCGCGCACCGCGCGGAAATCCTCGACGGTCTCCGTGACCGGGGCCTGACCGTACGGCAGGTGGTGCTGCAGGTGCCCGAGTTTTTCGGGCGGCTGGCGCGGAGCGCGGCTGGGTGCGGCGGGCTACGCTAGCGATGGCTGGACACCTCTGTCCGGCCGCGTTCGTGCTCGCCGGGACACTGACAAACGGGATGTTCGTGTGTTTGACACCTTGAGTGACCGCCTCTCCGGGATCTTCACAAAGCTCCGCGGCAAGGGGCGCCTCACCGACGCCGACATCGACGCCACGGCGCGCGAGATCCGCCTCGCGCTGCTGGAGGCCGACGTCGCGCTGCCGGTCGTCAAGGGCTTCATCACCAACGTCAAGGAACGCGCCCGCGGCGCGGAGGTCTCCCAGGCGCTCAACCCGGCCCAGCAGATCATCAAGATCGTCAACGAGGAGCTGGTCGCCGTTCTCGGCGGCGAGTGGCGCCGGCTCCAGTTCGCCAAGCAGCCGCCGACCGTGATCATGCTTGCCGGCCTCCAGGGCTCCGGCAAGACCACCCTCGCCGGCAAGCTGGCCCGCTGGCTCAAGGCCCAGGGGCACCAGCCGATGCTGGTCGCCGCCGACCTCCAACGTCCCAATGCCGTCGGGCAGCTCCAGGTGCTCGGTGGCCGCGCCGGCGTCGAGGTGTACGCCCCGGAGCCCGGCAACGGCGTCGGCGATCCGGTGCAGGTGGCGAAGTCCTCGATCGAGCACGCCCGCCGGACAGCTCGGGACGTCGTCATCGTCGACACCGCCGGCCGGCTCGGTGTCGACACCGAGATGATGCAGCAGGCCGCCGACATCCGCGACGCGGTCGACCCGGACGAGGTCATCTTCGTCATCGACGCGATGGTCGGGCAGGACGCGGTACGCACCGCCGAGGCGTTCCGCGACGGCGTCGGCATCACCGGCGTGGTGCTCTCCAAGCTCGACGGCGACGCCCGGGGCGGTGCGGCGCTGTCGGTCCGGCAGGTGACCGGGCAGCCGATCCTGTTCGCCTCCACCGGCGAGAAGCTGGAGGACTTCGACGTCTTCCACCCCGACCGGATGGCCAGCCGGATCCTCGGCATGGGCGACGTCCTCACTCTGATCGAGCAGGCCGAGGCGGCCTTCGACACCGATCAGAAGGAGAAGATGACCGCCAAGCTGATGGGCGGCGAGCAGTTCACCCTGGAGGACTTCCTCGATCAGCTCATCGCGGTACGCCGGATGGGGCCGATCGCCAACGTGCTGGCCATGATGCCGGGCATGGGGCAGGTCAAGGACCAGCTCGCCGAGCTGGACGACAAGCACTTCGACCGGATCACCGCGATCATCCGGTCGATGACCCCGGCCGAACGCACCAACCCGAAGATCATCAACGGTTCCCGGCGGGCCCGCATCGCCAACGGCTCCGGCGTCACCGTGATGGACGTCAACCAGCTGCTCAACCGCTTCACCGACGCGCAGAAGATGATGAAGCAGATGGGCGGCATGATGGGCCTTCCGGGCGGCGGCCGACGCAAGGCCACCAAGAGCCCGAAGAACAAGCGCAAGGGCACGAAGGGCGGCCGGCCGCGCAGCGGCGCCGGCACCCGGGCGGCGCAGGGCGGGCTGCCCGGTGGCTTCCCGGGCGGCATGCCGCAGCTGCCACCGGGGCTGAGCCCGGAGGACCTGGCGGCCGGTCAGGGCCTCCCGCCGGGCTTCAAGCTTCCGAAGATCGACTTCAACAAGCTCGGCAAGGGCGACAAGCCCCGCTGAGCGTGTCGGTGACGGCGGGTGGTGTCGTCGGCGCTTAGGGTGATGCTGCCCCTGGAAGGAGGAGTCATGACCGTGGCGCCCATCCTGCCCGAGCGGTCGGAGTGGACGGTCGACGACCTCGGCGACCTGCCGGAGGACCTTCCGTACGAACTGATCAACGGAAGGTTGATCGTGCCGTCCCCCACCGCACTGCACCAAGATCTTTGTGTCGAGATCCTGCTCGCCCTCCGCGTCAACTGCCCGGCGGAATATCTGGTCAGTATCGACCTGTCAATGCGGGTGGACCGGCGTAACGAGCCGCGGCCCGACGTGGTGGCCATCCGGCGTGAGCACGCTGACCGCTCGCCGGTTCCGGTCGAGGACGCGCTGCTGGCCGTCGAGGTCATCTCGCCCACGTCGACCTTCCGCGACCTGTACGACAAGGCCAAGGTCTACGCCCATGCCGGCGTACGCACCTACTGGGTGGTCGACCCGCTGCACGAGAAGATGACCCTGACCGAGTACGCGCTCAGCCCCTCCGGCGAGTACGAGGTGGCCACCCACACCGAGGATCTCTTCGTCACCGAGCGGCCCTGGAAGGTGTCGGTCGACCTGCCGGCGCTGACCGCACGGCGGGCCGGGCTTCTCGCGCGCGACGGGCAGTGATCGGGTAGGACTGTGCGCATGGCTCTGCATGTGCGCGGTGTGCTTCTGCCGGACGACGAGGTCCGGGATCTGTGGTTGGTCGGCGACCGGGTCACCTTCGAACCGGTACCCGGCGCCGAGACGGTCGCGGACGGCGGGTTCGTCCTGCCCGGCCTGGTCGACGCGCACTGCCACATCGGCATCGCCCGGGGCGGTGCCCCGATCACCTCGCTGGACCAGGCGCGCGCGTTGGCCCGTACCGACCGGGACGCGGGCGTACTCGCGATCCGGGACGCCGGCTCGCCCTTCCCGTACCCCGAACTGGACGACGAAGCCGACCTGCCGCGCCTGCTCCGCGCCGGGCGGCACGTCGCCCCGCCGAAGCGGTACCTGCGCAACATCGGTGTGGAGGTCGGCGCGGCCGAGGTGGCGGCGACCGTGGCGGAGCAGGCCGCCGCCGGCAACGGCTGGGTGAAGTTGGTCGGGGACTGGATCGACCGGGGCGTCGGTGACCTGGCGCCGGCCTGGGACGCCGACACGATGAGCGCTGCCGTCGCCGCCGCGCACGCCGCCGGGGTACGCGCCGCCGTGCACACCTTCAGCGAGTCGGCTGTGGAGATCATGGTGCGGGCCGGGGTGGACTCGGTCGAGCACGGCACCGGGCTGAGCCTGGACCTGATCGACCTGATGGCCCGGCAGGGCACCGCGTTGATCCCCACGATGATCAACATCCGTACCTTCGGTCATATCGCCGATCAGGCCCGAGCCAAGTTCCCCGGGTACGCCGACCACATGCTCGCCCTGCGCGACCGCTTCCCCGAGGTGGTGCGGGCCGCGTACGAGGCCGGAGTGCCCATCTACGTCGGAACGGACGCCGGCGGCGGCATCGACCACGGCCTCGCCGCCGAGGAGATGCTCCTGCTGCACGAGCAGGCCGGCATGTCCCGGATGGACGTGCTCGCCGCCGCCTCCTGGCGCGCCCGAGAGTGGCTGGGCCTCCCCGGCCTGGTCGAGGGCGGCCTGGCCGACCTGGCCATCTATCCCGACGACCCCCGCCGGGACCTGCGGCTGGTCCGCGAGCCGGCCCGCATCGTCCTGCGCGGACGGGTCATCCGCTGACCTGGCGTACGTCGAGCTGGTACTGCGCTTCGACCCAGAGTTGCTGATCGTCGGTGCCGCCGAAGCTGAGTTGATGCGCTCCGGGCGATGGTGGTGGCACCAGGCACCACAGGCCCCAGCAGGAGACCTGCATCGGCCACGGCCAGGCGGTGACGACGTTGTTGAAGAAGCCCCGGACCGGGAACGAGGCGGGTGAACCCACCGAGTGCAGCGGCAGCTGCGCGCCGTCGAGCTGAGCGAATCCGGTGGCCTTCGCCCACGGCTCGGCCGGCTCCGCGGTGCGACCCGCCTCCCACCAGCAGAAGGCCGGGAAGAACAGCGGCCGCCCGGCCGGCGCCACGCACTGCCGGGTCACCGCGCCGCCCAATGTGCCGGCCAGGAACCAGACGTCGTCGGGCTGGTGGCGCCCCGCGTGCCGACCGGTGCGGTCCTCGATCGGGTTGTTCGGCTGCCGGTGGGCGGCCACCCAGCGCACCCAGCGGACGACCAGCTCGGCCAGATCCGACCCCGAGCCCGGGTCATCGGAATACATGGCAGCGGATGCTAGTGCTGCCCCACCCGCCCGCGCCGCCCCGGCCCACCCCCTGACCGCCCCGCCCACCCCGTGACCGCCCCGCGATCTTGCACTTTTCGTCGCCGCAAATCACCCCACAAGTGTCTTTTCGGCGACCAGAACTGCAAGATCGGCGCGGTGGGGCGGCGGGCGGGGTGGGCGGGGTGGGCAGGGGCGGGGGAGGGGAGTGGGCATAGGATGTGCGGTCATGGCGCGCGTGCTCACTCCCCGGGCGGAGGACTTTCCCCGCTGGTACCAGGATCTGATCGCCAAGGCGAAGCTGGCCGACAACGGGCCGGTGCGGGGGACCATGGTGATCCGACCGGCCGGCTATGCCATCTGGGAGCGGATGCAGGCCGAGATGGACGACCGGATCAAGGCGGCCGGCGCGGAGAACGCGTACTTCCCGCTGTTCATTCCGGAGAGCTACCTCAAGCGTGAGGCCGAGCACGTCGAGGGCTTCTCGCCGGAGCTGGCGGTGGTCACCCACGGCGGCGGCAAGCAGTTGGCCGAGCCGGTCGTGGTGCGCCCCACCAGCGAGACGGTCATCGGCGAGTTCATGGCCAAGTGGATCGACTCGTACCGCGACCTGCCGCTGCTGCTCAACCAGTGGGCCAACGTGGTCCGCTGGGAGCTGCGCCCGCGGGTGTTCCTGCGCACCAGCGAGTTCCTCTGGCAGGAGGGACACACCGCGCACGCCACCCGCGAAGACGCCCGTGCCTACGCCCGCAAGATTCTGCACGAGGCGTACGAGGACCTGATGGTGGGCGTGCTCGGCATCCCGGTGGTGGTCGGGCTCAAGACCGCCCGGGAGCGTTTCGCCGGGGCGACCGCCACCTACACCTGCGAAGGCATGATGGGTGACGGCAAGGCGCTCCAGCTCGGCACCAGCCACGAGCTGGGGCAGAACTTCGCCAAGGCGTTCGACATCAGCTATTCCTCCGCCGAGGGCGGCCGGGAGCATGCCTGGACCACCTCCTGGGGCACCTCGACCCGGATGCTCGGCGGCCTGATCATGTGCCACGGCGACGACAACGGGCTGCGGGTGCCGCCGAAGCTGGCGCCGGTGCAGGCGTACGTCATGGTGGTCAAGGACGGCGAGGGCGTCACCGAGGCGGCGGCCAAGCTGCGCGACGCGCTGCGGGACGCCGGGGTCCGGGTCGCGCTCGACGACCGCACCGACACCCCGTTCGGCCGCCGGGCCGTCGACGCCGAGCTGCGCGGCTACCCGGTACGCGTCGAGGTCGGCCCCCGCGACCTGGCCACCGGCAACGCGGTCGTGGTCCGGCGTACCGACGGCTCGAAGGCCCCCACGCCGGTGGCCGACGTGGTGGGCGCGGTGCTCGCCGCCCTGGACGCCGACCAGCGGGCCCTGCACGACCAGGCGCTCGCCTTCCGCCAGTCGCGTACGGTCGACGTGGCGACCCTGGACGAGGCGATCGAGGCGGCGGCCACCGGCTGGGCCCGGGTGCCGTGGTCGGCAGTCGGCGTCGAGGGCGAGGCGAAGGCCAACGGCCAGGGCGTCAGCGTCCGCTGCCTGCTGCGCGCCGACGGCTCGGTTCCCGACACCGAGGACGAGCCTGACCTCACCGCCATCCTCGCCCGCGCCTACTGAGATGCAAGGAAGGGCCCCTTCTTAACGCCTCCGGTAGAGAAAGGGCCCCTTCTTAACACCTGCGGCGGCGAGATGCCGCGAGGCCGCGCGGTGTTCGCGGACCGGTAGGGTCGGTGCGTGAGATTCGAGCCGGGGCGGTTGATCGTGCACCGCAACGTGCGGCAGGGACGCATCGGTTGGGTCCGATCGGCCCGGGTGGTCAGCGACGACGAGCGCGGCCTGCTGCTCTGGGTGGCCGAGGGGTCACCGGTGGCCAGTGAGGTGACCGAGGCCGGGTTGGGCATGCGTGCCGTTCCATTCAGCGAATGGATCACGTCGACCTACCGCCTCGCCGAGGGCCGGTGGCACGGCCCCCCGTTGCTGAAGTTCCTGCCCGCCGACGCGCCTCATTCCGTCTGGTGGTTCCGGGACGCGCGGGGGCACTTCGCCGGCTGGTACGTCAACCTGGAGGAACCCGGCGTCCGGTGGGACGACGGCGAGCTGGCCGGGGTCGACATGGTGGATCAGGACCTCGACGTGTGGGTGCGACCGGACCGCAGCTGGGAGTGGAAGGACGAGGAGGAGTTCGTCGAGCGGCTGGCCTTTCCGGAGCACTACTGGGTGACCGACGAGGCCGCCGTGTGGTCCGAGGGAAAGCGGGTGATCGCCCTCGTGGAGGCCGGCGAGTTCCCGTTCGACGGCACCTGGTGCGAGTTCGTCCCACCAGCGGAGTGGACCACGCCCGAGCGGCTGCCGGAGGGCTGGGACCGCCCGCCCGTACGCTGAAGCCGGTTGTGTCCGCGCTCACCTTCCGGTCATCACGAGCTCTTCCACGCCTGCAACTGAGGACATCGGATGAACCGCCGCCGGTCCGGTGTGAGAGATCTCGGGTGGATCTGGCAGAATGGCTCGCTGGTATCCGGCGTGTGCCCGGCGCCCTCTAACCCGGGCACGTCGCCAGTCCACCCGAGTGGTCTCCGGCCCAACCCCACTGTGCCGGTTGGCGCTCACCCGTGCACACCGCCCCTGTCGGGCTGGTGAGATCGCAACAGGAGCGAAACAACTGTGGCCGTAAAGATCCGGCTCCTGCGGATGGGCAAGATCCGCAACCCGCAGTACCGTATCGTCGTCGCCGACTCGCGCACCAAGCGCGACGGCCGGGCGATCGAGTTCGTCGGGATCTACCAGCCGAAGGAAGATCCTTCGGTGATCGAGGTCAAGTCGGAGCGGGTCCAGTACTGGCTGTCCGTCGGCGCCCAGCCGAGCGAGGCGGTGCAGCGGCTGCTGGAGCTGACCGGTGACTGGCAGAAGTTCAAGGGCCTGCCGGCTCCGCCGCCGCTGAAGGTGGCACCCGAGCGGGCCGACCGCACGGCCGCCTACGAGGCCGAGGCGAAGGCCGCCGCGGGCGTGGCCGACACCCCGGCCAAGCCGGCGAAGAAGGCCGCCAAGGTCGAGGCCGAGGCGCCGAAGGCCGAGGAGCCGGCCGCGGACTCCGGCGAGCAGGCCTGACATGGAACTGCGGCCGGCGCTGGAGCACCTGGTCAAGGGCATCGTCGATCACCCCGACGACGTACGCGTCCGGATGGTCGACTCGCGGCGGGGCAAGCGGCTGGAGGTCCGGGTGCACCCCGAGGACCTGGGCACCGTGATCGGGCGGTCCGGCCGGACCGCCAAGGCGTTGCGCCAGGTGATCGGCTCCATCGGTGGGCGCGGCGTACGCGTCGACATCGTCGACTCGTACTGATGCTGCTCATCGTCGGCCGGATCGGCAAGCCGCACGGCATCCGCGGTGAAGTCACCGTGGAGGTGCGTACCGACGAGCCCGAGGCGCGGTTCGCCCCCGGCATGGTGTTGCGCACCATGTCGGGGGCGAACGCCGGACGCGGCGCACCACCCCCGGCCGCCGGTCCCGGCGTGCCGTTCCAGGTGCCCGACGAGTTGACCGTGGAGGCCGCCCGCTGGCACCAGGGGCGGATGCTGGTCGCCTTCGAGGGGGTGCTGGACCGCGACGTCGCGGAGGCGCTGCGCGGCACCCTGGTCGCGGTGAACAGCGCTGACGTGACTCCGCCGGAGGATCCGGAGGAGTTCCACGACCACCAGCTGATCGGGCTGGCGGTGGTCACCCCGGACGGCGAACGCCTCGGCGAGGTGGCCCGGATCGACCACGCTCCCGCCTCCGACCTGCTGGTGCTGCGTCGCCCCGAGGGGCGTACCGCGCTGATCCCGTTCGTCAAGGCGATCGTTCCCGAGGTCGATCTCGCCGGTGGCCGGGTGGTGGTCGACCCGCCCGGCGGCCTGCTCGACCTCTAGATCCGCGGAGCAACCCCTGATGCGCGTCGACATCGTGTCGATCTTCCCGGAGTACTTCGCCCCGCTGGAGCTGTCGCTGATCGGCAAGGCTCGGACCAGCGGCACCCTGCGGTTGAACGTCCACGATCTGCGTAGTTGGACCCATGACGTGCACCGCACCGTCGACGACACCCCGTACGGCGGTGGGCCCGGCATGGTGATGCGGCCCGAGCCGTGGGGCGAGGCGTTGGACGCCCTGGCCCCGCCGGAGTTGACCCCGCCCCGGCTGCTGGTGCCGTCGCCGGCCGGCGTGCCGTTCACCCAGGCGCTGGCGTACGAACTGGCCGCCGAGCCGCACCTGCTCTTCGCCTGTGGCCGGTACGAGGGCATCGATCAACGGGTGCTCGATCACGCGGGCACCCGGATGCCGGTGACCGAGGTCAGCCTCGGCGACTACGTGCTCTTCGGCGGCGAGGTGGCGGTGCTGGTGATCCTGGAGGGGGTGACCCGCCTGCTGCCCGGTGTGCTCGGCAACGCCGGCTCGCTGGAGGAGGAGTCGCACGCGCACGGGCTGCTGGAAGCGCCGATGTACACCAAGCCGGCGACCTGGCGCGGGCTGGACGTGCCCGAGGTGCTCCGCTCCGGCGATCATGGCCGGATCGCCCGCTGGCGCCGGGACCAGGCGCTGACCCGTACCGGTCATCGCCGTCCCGACATGCTGGCCGCGCTCGACCCGCAGGGCTTGGACAAACGGGACGTGACGGCGTTGGAGCGGGCCGGATTGCAGGTGCCTGGGACGGATGTGGCAGAGTAGAGGGGTTGCCGCAGTCGTGCACGCCGTGGACGGCTGCGAGGATCCCTGACCGGGGTCGGTTCGTCGCCGGCCACCACTCGGGGATCAGTATCACCCATCCGCGCGCCGACTGACGGTGCGCCGTGAGCCTCACGAGGACGCAGCGATGAACATCCTGGACGCCCTTGACGCCCAGTCCAAGCGCACCGACCTGTCCGCCTTCCGCGCCGGTGACACCGTCAAGGTGCACGCCCGGGTCGTCGAAGGCAACCGGTCCCGGGTCCAGATCTTCCAGGGCGTCGTCATCCGCCGTCAGGGTGCTGGACTGCGCGAGACCTTCACCGTCCGCAAGCTCAGCTTCGGCGTTGGCGTCGAGCGGACCTACCCGGTCAACAGCCCGGTGATCGACCGGATCGAGGTCGTGACCCGCGGTGACGTCCGCCGCGCCAAGCTCTACTACCTGCGTGAGCTGCGGGGCAAGAAGGCCAAGATCAAGGAGCTGCGCGAGAAGCAGCCGAGCTGACCTCGCTCTGCGCCACGCCGCCTGAGCTGCGCGTATGTCGTGCTGGCCAGATCGCACTACCCTGGTCGTACGGGCGCAGCGCGGCGGCGACCCGCCTGGTGTGGCGGG
>NZ_BOPC01000048.1 GCF_016863555.1 Micromonospora qiuiae
AACCGCCACCCTTGAAGAGTGACGTCGCCCCGGGTGACGAAGGGCACCCGGGGCGACGTCTGCTACCGGACTGAACCAACCGTCACGCGCTGACGTAGGCCTCGGAGCCCACGAGTGCGTCGGCCAGCTTCATCTGCACGCCGGTCAGGCGCGCCCGGACGTCGCCGCCGGAGGTGCGCAGAGCGGCGTCCGCGTGGTCGGCCGTCAGTACCGTGCCGGTCGGCTCGAGGTCCTTGAGCCGTCCGGCCAGGTGCACCGGAGCCGTCGCGTACAGCGTCGCCGACGGAGTGAGCAGCTCGAAGTGAGCGTCGAAGTGCAGCTCACCCGGGTAGCGCAGGGTGCTCAGGCTGTCCTCCGTACCCTCACCGAGCTGGCCGCCCGAGACGGTGAAGAAGCTGGCCCGCAGCATGACCTTGCCACCCAGAGCCGGGCTGTTGCCCACCAGCGCCACCCGCGCAAGCTGGGCCAACACGCCGGAACCCTGGTCGTGCTTCTCCGGGCCGAAGAGGAGGATCTCGGTGCCGGCGGCCAAGGGGTAGTCGCCAGCGAGTTCGATCTCCTCGGTACGGCCGTTGACCTCGACCTTGATCTTCGCCTCGGTCGACGCCTGAATGATGATCGACGGGTCGACCAGCATCGAGACGCACGGGCCGATGCTCGACGCGAAGAAGGCGCTCGGCGTGTCGCCGACGGCCTCGTTCTCGTCGTTCGACGGGTACCACGCGGCCGGCAGGTTGGTGCCCCCGACCACGTTGTGCGCCAGCATGACCTCGCCCTGGTCACCGTAGGGGCGACCGAGGAGCCCCGTTGTGAGCGGGGTCTTGTACGGCGGCACGCCGTCAACGATCCCCTTGACGTCGATGACGCCCCGGTGGACCAGCCGCATGGTGCTGGTCTCCAGGATGCCGAACCGACGGATGTGGAACTCCGCGGGGAAGTTCTTGCCGGGCACGATCTGCTTGATGTGACCGGTGTTCGGCAGGTAGGGGTTCGACAGGATCTGGATCCGGTCGTTGAGCGTGTAGCTGAACCCCTTGATGCCGACCTCGGGGGCGCTGATGAGCTCCAGGTTGAAGCTCGCCTTGCCGTCCTCGTCGACGGTGTGCTTGAACCCCTGCATCGGCCACTTGTTCATCTGCACGAAACCCGACATGTTGATCGTCTCTCGGCGACCACCGTAGTAGTCGTCGCCGAAGACGACCGTCGCCGCCGCCAGGATGTGCGGCCGCAGCGGCTTCGGCTCGATGTTGAGTGACTCGTAGGTCTCTCTCGCCGTGTCAGTCACGGCTCCACCTCCCTGTATGCCCCGGATGCGGTGACGCCTCTGTGACGCCTCTCGACCGGAGGACCACAACTCGGGACGCTATCGATTTTTAAAGTGCTCGTCAATCGGCCTCGATTGATCATTAGCGAAATAATGTCCCAATTCACGTATGGTTGAAGCCAAAGTACGAGGTAGGGCTGAGACTGTTCCACACACCAGTCCAGCGGAGTGCTATCGGTTTCTCTACCGCGAAGCTCGACCGGCGACCGTCAGACCGCACCCGTCGTGGCGGTCAGCGGAAAGTCCGGCACCCGCAGCATCGGCATGGCCACGTGCGCCACCGCGTCGCCCCAGTCCCGCGCCCGGGTCGGCACGGTGCGCCCAACCTCCGTGGCCCGCCTGACCATCGCCAGCGGGCTGTCGTTGAAGCGGAAGTTGTGCACCGCACCGACGACCTCGCCGTCCTCGACCAGGTAGACACCGTCCCGGGTCACCCCGGTCAGGGCCATCGTCGCCAGGTCCACTTCCCGGATGTACCACAGGCTGGTCAGCAGCAGGCCACGGCGGGTGCGGGCAATCAGGTCCGCCTCGGCACCGCCGCCCGGCGGCCCTTCGAGGATCAAATTCTCCACCAGCGGGGTCAGCGGCATGCCCAGTTCCTCGGCGCTGTGCCGGGTGTGCACCAGCGAGCGCAACCGCCCCTGCTCCCACCAGCGGGTCGGGCCCAGCGGCAGGCCGTTGTCGAAGACCGACCGGGCACCGCTCGACGCCGCCGCCACCAGGAAAGGCGCACAACGCAACCCCTCGGCCCGCGGATCGCTGCGGAGGGTCAACGGAACCCCGGCGATCGTCTCCCCGATCCGGGTACGGCCGCCGGCACGGCTGTAGGCCGTCCGGCCCTGCGCCGCCGCCCCGGCACCCGCCGTGGTGTACGCGTAGTTCATCAGATCGGCGACCGCGCTCGGCGGCACGAGGCACTCGTACCGGCCGGGTGGCAGGTCGACCCGCCGCCGCTCCCAACGCAGTCGCCGGTCGAGATCGTCCTGAAGCCCGGCCACCGACACGTCAGTGAAGTCGTCGGTGACGGCGCTGGTCCACACCGGAGCACCGCGCCCGTCACGCGCGGTGAACTCCAGGTGCCCGGCGGATCCGTCATGCCGCAGCCGGGCACCGGTGGAGGTCCCGAGAAACGTCGTCCGGGCCCGGTGTTCGGCGTACCCGTGCAGCACCTGGCCGTGGCGATCGGCCCGCGCGAACCCGGTCGAGAGCTGCTCGACCAGGCCGGCGAGCACGCCCGACGCGAGCGGCCGGACCGGGTCGTCCCAGTGCGGCGACGCCGCACCCGGCTCCGGCAATGGCCGGGCGTCCGGTGCCGGCGGTGCCTGCCGGGCCACGGCCTCCGCGCCATCCACCGCGTCGACGATCTCGGCCCGACCCACCCGGCCGGACACCGACACCGCGCCCACCCGGCCGCCGACGACCGACACCACCGACACCCGATACTCGTCCGCGTCGCCGGCCGCCACCAGCGCGCTGTCGGCCCACCGCAGGTAACGGTCGACGCCGGACTCCACGATCACCACGGTGGCGTCGCCCCGAGCGGCGGCGAGGGCCATCTCGATGGTCTCCTGCGGCCCCGGCGTGCTCATCCCGTCGCCCCCGTCCGCGTGTCCATCACGGGCACCGCCCGGAACAGCGCCGACGGGCAGCCGTGCCCCGCCGCGGCGATCTGGAGCGGCTGGGCCTTGCCGCACTGGCCGGCACCGGACATCAGCCAGGTCTGCGGACCACCGACCACCTCCAGCGATCGCCAGAAGTCGAGCGTCGTGCCCGTGTACGCGACGTCGCGTACCTGGCCGACCAGCCGCCCGTTGCGGATCCGGTGAAATCGCTGGGCGGTGAACTGGAAATTCACCCGGGCCATGTCGATGGAGAAGCTGTTGTCACCGACGACGTAGAGGCCGTCGCGGACCCGACCGATCAGCTCGTCGGTGTCCGGGCCGTCGGGTGCCGGGCACAGCGAGACGTTCGGCATCCGGGGCACTGGCAGGTGCCGGTAGGACTCCGCGTACGCGCAGCCGGTCGAGCGGTCCAGTCCGGCGGCACCCGCGGTCTGCCGATCGTGCTGCACCCCCACCAGCAGGCCCTCGGTGACCAGCGGCCAGGAGCCGGCGGCCACCCCGTCGTCGTCGTAGCCGACGGTCGCCAGCGCGTGCGGGGTTGTCCGGTCGGCCACCACCGTCATCTGCGGTGAGCCGTAGCGCAGGACACCGACGTCCTGTTGCCGGACGAAGGAGCTGCCCGCGAAGGCCGCCTCCCGACCGCGCATCCGATCCAGTTCGGTGGCGTGGCCGACCGTTTCGTGGATCGTCAGCCACAGGTTGGTCGGGTCGATCACCAGGTCGTACCGTCCCGGCTCGAGCCTCGGGGCGGCGGCCTTCTCGTCCAGCAGGTCGGGCATCCGGGCCAGTTCGCCGGCCCAGTCCCAGCCGGTGCCGGTCAGGTACTCCCACCCTCGGGCCGCCGGCGGCCCGAGCGTCCGCATCGCCTCGAACGTCCCGTCGCCGGCGTCGATCCGGAAGCCGAACGCCATCGGGTGCAGCCAGATGCGCCGTTGCCGGATCCGCCGGCCCTCGCTGTCGTGGTACACCGTCGACTCACGGAAGACCTGCAGGTACGCCTCGGCCAGGTGCGCGCCGCCGTCGCGCAGCAGCCCACACCAACCGGCCAGCAACGCGGTGCGCTCGGCGGCCGGGACCTCGAACGGATCCACCTCGTACGGCGACTGCCAGTCCACCGGTGCGGGCACCGGTTCGGCAGTGAGACGCACCGGCTCGCCCCGCAACGGTCGCACCGTACGGGCCAGAGCGCAGGCGCGGGCCGCCAGCGCGTCGACCCCGCCCGGGGACAACTCGACCCCGGCGGCGAAACCCCAGGTGCCGTCCACCAAAACCCGCACCCCGACACCGGTCTCCACGCTCTCCTGGCTACTCTCCGGACGGCCGTCGCGGACCCGCTCGCGCAACACACGGACCCGCCGCAGCCGGACGTCGGCGTACGTCGCGCCACCACGGCGAGCCTGCCGCAACGCCGCGTCGGCCAGGTCGTCGACCGGCAGCGTGTCGAATCCCGGCTCGACGGCCGGGGCCGGAGTGATCACCGGAAGCGGACCCCGGGGTAGTGCGTCGTCCACTCCCCTGCCCGCACGGTGCGCAGCACGGCCACCACCCGGTCGATCTCGGCGACGGTGCTGTAGACCGCGAAGGAGATCCGTACGGTTCCGACCAACCCCAGGTCGTCGAGGAAGGTGCTGGCACAGTGCACGCCGGAGCGGACGGCGATGCCGTGCCGGTCCAGGTGACCGCCGACATCGTAGGGATGCAGGCCGTCCACGGCGATCGAGACGATGCCGGCCGGATCGGCCGCCGGATCGCCGACGACCCGCACCCGTTCGATGTCGCCCAGCGCCTGCACGGCGTACCGGACCAGGTGCGCGTCGTGCGCCCGTACCGCCTCCCGATCGAGGCCCTCCAGCCAGGTCAACGCCGTGGCCAGCGCCACCGCCGCGGGGATGTCCGGGGTGCCTGCCTCCAGCCGGGCCGGTACCGGCACGTACGACACCGGGGCATCGTGGGAGACGCCCTTCACCGTCCCGCCACCGACCTGGTACGGCGGCAGGTCAGCGAGCAGGTCGCGACGGCCGTAGAGCACGCCCGAGCCCATCGGGCCGTACACCTTGTGACCGGAGAAGCAGTAGAAGTCGGCCCCGATCTCCCGTACGTCGACGGGCAGGTGTGGCACCGCCTGCGCGCCGTCGACGACGACCGGCACGCCGCGCTGGTGCGCGACGCGGACGAGGTCCCGAACCGGGTTGACGGTGCCGAGCACGTTGGAGACGTGGGTGACCGCGACGAGGCGGGTCCGGGGGCTCAGCTCGGCCGCCAGGGCGTCCGGCTGGACAGGCCGGCCGGCGGCGGTCGGCACCACCCGCAGGGTGGCGCCCTGCCGCTCGCACAACCGCCGCCAGGGCAGCAGGTTCGAGTTGTGTTCCATGCCGCTGACCACGATGTCGTCTCCTGGGCCGACGATCCGCGCGGCGAAGGTCTCGGCGAGCAGGTTCGTCGCGTCCGTGGTGCCCCGGGTGAAGACGATCTCCTCGTCATGGGCGGCGTTGAGGACGCGGCGCACGGTCGCCCGCGCCTGCTCGTACCGGTCGGTGGCCCGGCGGCTCAACTCGTAGAAGCCCCGGCCGATGTTGCTGTTGGCGGTGACGTACTGGTCGACCAGCGAGTCGAGCACACATCGGGGCTTCTGTGTGGTGGCCGCGTTGTCCAGGTATGCCAGCTGCGGGCGATGTTCGGCGTGGTCGAGGAACGGGAACTCGTCCCGCACCGATTCCAGGGGATGGGCAGCCGTGTCGGTCATCCTGACTCCTCCGTGAAGCTCGCGATGAAGCGGTCGAGGAAACCCGGTGGGCAGGGGAACAGCTTCTGCTCCGGGTAGGGCCGCTCCGTCGGCGGAATCCAGCCGGGAGCGCCGCGGCGGGGCCACCGCCCGGTCCGGTCCGCCAGGTGCGGCCCGTGGAAGAACCAGCAGATCTGGCTGACCTGCTCGGTGAAGACGACCGGGTGCACCAGTGGCGAGTACATCGCCAGGTGGCCGTAGGCGGCCCGGAACTCCCCTGCCACCCCCATCGTCGCGCCGTGCAGGACGTGCCCGAACACATCGTGCACGACCCGGAAGATGTCGTTGTGCAGCAGCTCGACACCGTCGACGGTGACGCCCGACGGCGCACAGAGCGGATGGTCCGGTGCCGGCCCGTGGGGACCGTGTCCGTCGCTGGTGAGATAGACGTACAGCACGCCCGTGCGGTCCACGGAGTCGATCAGTTCGGCCGCGCCGCGGTACGGCTGCCCCGGCCCCTGCCACGGCACGACCCGCAGCCCGGCCGGTTCGAGCAGCGCGAAGTGGCGCTGGGTCTCCTCGGTGAAGCGGGTGTACCGGGCGACGAGGTCGGCGTCGAGGGCGCGCCGAGGTGCGCGGTCGAAGTGCCGGGCCACCTCGCGGCAAAACTCCGGATCGACACGGACCCGGGTGCGGGACAGCCGGGACAAATCCCGGTGGGGGAGTTCGTCCCGTGCGGCGGCGGCGTCCACGTACGCCTGGGCGACTTTCAGCAGGCGGTCGTGCCGCGCCGACGGTCGGACCCGATCGGACGGGCTCTCGGCTCTGGTCGTCATCCAGTCCTCCCCGGCGTCGCCCCGTCGGGTGCGCCGCGCGCCCGCAGGCACAGCGCCGAACCGGGCAGGCACACGATGCCCTCGCCGTCGGCGTACCCGGCTGCGGCCTCGGCCAGTCGGTTCCACCCGGCGCGTTCGCCGTCACCGCCGAGGTGCTGCCGCACCGCACGCAGCAGCCCGGGCGGTGTCACGTCCCGGGCGTACTGGAGGTACTCGTCGACCGAGGCGAACCGCATCGAGACCGGCACGGACTCGATGGTGATCTCGACGAATCCGGCGGCCGCCAGTTCCTCGCGGGTACGCGTGGCGTCGCACATGCTGAAGGGACCGGGTCGCTGCGGTGGCGGGCCGGGCAGTTCGGCACCGAGAGCGCGGAAGGCCAGCGCGGTCATCGGATTGGCCGCCGGGGTGTCCCAGACCGCCGCGGCCAGCACGCCGCCGGGGGCCAGCAGGCGGCACAGGTCGGACAACATGCGGTGCCGATCGACGGCGAACATCAGGCCCCAGCGGCTGAGCACCGCGTCCATCGAGTGCGGTGGCAGGTCCAGTGACTCCACGTCGGACTCGACGAAGTCGATCGGATGGTCGAGACCTGCGGCGGCCATCCGGGCGCGGCGTACCATCTCCGGGGCGAGGTCGATGCCGAGGACCCGGCCGGTCGTGGCGACCAGGCGTCCGGCGCTGATCGCCGGCTCGCCCGTGCCGCAGCCGACGTCGAGCACCCGGTGGCCGGGGCGTAGTCCGGCCGCGCGCAGCAGCCAGGCGGTCACCGGCGCGGCGGCCCGTTCGTACCGGTCCCGCCAGAACTCCCACCCGCCGCTGACCGCGTTCCAGGTGTCGCGTTGCTCGGCCTTGAAACCTGCCGGGTCGAACTGCACGACAGTCATGCTGTCTCCTCGCCCGCGAAAATCGACTCCGCCAACTATATGATTAGTAAGTATCTTGGGCAACGTCGGCTGCTGCGGCCTGAAGACGCACCAACGACAACTTCTTCTTCAAGCGTCATGCCCTCGGCGCGGCGCCCCAGCCCCGCTCTCCCACCGGTAGCCTTCGCCCGAAGCACCGGATCGTCCGAAGGGGAGCCGACATGAGCCAGGCCGACCCAGCCACCCCACCACCGAGCTGGCCGGTGGGTGCCGACGAGGCGTACGCGGCGGCGCGGCGCGGACTCGCCGATGCCGAGCAGGAGCTGCGCGACCAGGTCGAACGGGTGGCCGCCGCCCGCCGTGCTCTGCCACCCGGCCCGCTGCTGGCCGACTATCGGTTCACCGAGGGCCCCGTCGACCTGGACCGGGCCGAGCCGAGCCGCGACGTGCGGCTGCGTGAGCTGCTCGACGGACACCCGACGCTCTTCCTCTACCACCTGATGTTCGCCCCGGACGCCACCGAGGCCTGCCCGATGTGCTCGATGTGGGTCGACGGCTTCCACGGCGTCCTGCCGCATCTGCTGCGGCACACCGCTGTCGCGGTGGTGGCGAAGGCACCGCTGCCCAAGCTGCGGGCGTGGGCGCGCGATCGTGGCTGGGCCGGCCTGCGGATCGTCTCCAGCCACGGCACCTCGTTCAACGCCGACATCCGGGCCGAGTACCCGGACGGCACACAACGCCCGATGGTCAGTGTGCTGCGGGCCGAGGGCGAGCGGGTACGCCATCTCTACTCCGCCCCGGCGAGCTTCCCGGACGGCGGCGAGCGCGGTATCGACCTGCTCAGCCCGGTCTGGAACGTGCTGGACCTGCTGCCCACCGGACGCGGCGACTGGTACGCCTCCAACGACTACACCGCCGAGCCCGGCGCCGGCCGATCCGCTCCACGCTGACCGTCCCCCTCGCCGAGGAACGCCTCGGTGGCCAGCAGGTCCGGCAGCCGTACCGCCGCCAGCCGGCGGCCCGCGAAGTCGGCGTACCAGACCAACGCGCCGTCCCAGGTCAGGCCGACCGGCCGACCATCGACGAGCGCCTCCCCGAGCAGCCTGCCGTCCCGGCCGTCCACCGCCCGCAGCAGCGCGGCCTCGAAGTCGGCGTAGATCACCACGTCCCCCGCCACGGTCAGACCGGAGGGCGTACCGGGCACCGCGAACTCCCGGCGCACGGTCATCGTCTCGACATCGCGCAGCTGCACCACCGACGGGCCACGCAGGCCCATCCACATCATCACGCCGCTGGTCTCGACACCACAGAGCCGGCCACTCGGCGGCCGAACCTCCCGCTCGGCGAGGACCTCCCCGTTGGTCGGGTCGATCAGCAGGATGCGCTTCGGACGTCCACCGACCTGGCACAGCGCCCCGCCGCCCACCGTCAGGTCCGCCCGTACCCGGCGGCAGGACAGCGTACGTACCACCGCCCCTGTGGCCGGGTCGAGCGCGTAGATCTCTCCGGCCTCCTGATCCGAGTGCCAGAAGACCTCACCGTCGTAGGTGAGCCCGCACAGATAACTGCCGGGCGCCGGCAGCTCTCGGACGACGGGCAATGTCGTGTCGACACCGGGAATGGTCATCGAAAACCCCTTTCGTCGCGGTGGAGTCGGTCGGCCCGGCCCGGGTCAGCCGCCGTCTGCGAGCGCCCGGGACAGGTCCTCGACCAGGTCGCGGCTGTCCTCGATGCCGGCCGAGAGGCGGATGAGCGAGTCACTGATGCCCCGGCGGGCACGGACCTCGGCGGGCACCGGCCGGTGCGTCATCAGCGCCGGACACTCCACGAGGGAGTGCACACCGCCGAGGCTGACCCCGCAGGAGAACAACGCGAAACGGTCCAGCAGCCGCGCCGACGGGCCCCCCAGATACTCGAAGGACACCATCGAACCGGGCCCGGTCATCTGGGCCTTGGCCACCGCATGCTGCGGATGCTCGGCAAGCCCCGGATAGTGGATCCTCCCGACGACCGGGCTGGCTCGGAGCCGCTCGACCAGCGCCCACGCGTTCGCCACCTGCCGATCCACCCGCAGCGACAGGGTGTGCAGGCCCCGCCGGACCAGAAAGCAGTCCAGCGCGCCCGGCACGTTGCCGGCCGCCGTCCGGTACGACCGGTACGACGCGTGCAGTTCCTCGTCCCGGTAGACCAGAGCGCCACCCAGCACGTCGGCGTGCCCGGCGATCGATTTCGTCGTGCTGTAGAGGGAGACATCCGCGCCCAGGTCCAGTGGACGCTGAAGCACCGGACTGGCGAAGGTGTTGTCCACCACCAGCCGGGCACCGCGCTCGTGCGCCCGGCCGGCGACCTCGGCGATGTCCACCACGCTCAGCAACGGATTGGTGGGCGTCTCGACCCAGACCAGCGCGACACCCGGGACGTCCAGCGCACTGTCGATCCCCTCCGGCGTGGTCAGGTCGGCGTAGCGCACCCGGACGCCCTGCCGGGCCGCCCGCTCGAACAACGCGTCGGTGCCGGAGTAGACGTCGTCGGTGCTCACCAGGCATTGCCCCGGGCGCAGCTGGGCGAGCACGGTCGCCGCGGCGGCCTGCCCAGAGGACAGGACGGTCGCGAACCGCGCCCCCTCCAGTTCGGCCAGGCACTCCTCCAGCTGCTCCCGGGTCGGGTTCTCTCCTCGCCCGTAGAAGTAGCGGGGGTCGTCCTGCGCCCGCCGCTCGTACGTCGTCGAGACGTGGATCGGCGGCACCACGTCTCCGGTGCCCGGCGTGACCCCACGGCCTCCGTGCACCAGGCGCGTGTCGAAACGCATCGGTCACCCCATCCCGACGCCGGCACTGCGGAACGGTGACAGCGCCCGGACCAGGCCGGCCGGTACGCGGGCCGGCTCGGTACGCCCGTTCGGCCCACGCATGCAGGCGATCCGCTGCCGCCCTCGGGCCACCAGCAGGTCATCGTCGGCGATCCGCAGGTAGTCGAAGGCCAGCTCGATCTGCGTCTGGGTCAGCTCGGCCAGCCGCATGCGTACCGCCAGCCGGTCGAACGGGGCCAGCTCGGCGAAGAACTCGCAGTCGACCTTCAGGGTGAACAGTTTCAGGTCGCCCCGCAGCTCGTCGAGCACCTCCGGCGCGTGCTCGTGCAGGAACATCTCCCGGCACCGGCCCTGCCAGCGCAGGTAGTTGACGTAGTAGACGTTGCCGACGAGGTTGGTCTCCTCGAAACCGATGGTGTGGTGGTACTCGTAGTAGCGCGACACTGTCACCCCTCCGTCCCGTTGAGGACCGCCACCACGACCCGCTCCGCGGCACCCGCCACCGTGCACACCCGGGTGGCGATCCGCACGCCACCGGAGTCCAGCACCACCCACCCGTCCGGGGCGGCGCCGGACACCAGGGTCAACGGACCGCCGGTGTGCCCCGCCTTCTGCAGGCATTCGGTCGCGCACCACACCCGGGTCGCCGCGAGGTCCGGCGTGTCACCCACCTCGGCGACGAGCAGCGCCGCCAGCGGCCCGTGCCGACCGATCAGGCCGCGCCGGGCGTCCGCCGAACGGACCGTCACCGGCTCGACGTCGCAGGCCAGCGGAGCGCCACCGATCACCGCGAGGCGCAGTGGCGCGGAGTACGCCACCGACACCTCACGCATGCCGTCGACCTCGGGTCGCCCGTCCGGTCGGTGCCGTACGACCACTGGCCGGCCGGCCGCCCGGGACAGCAGTGTGTCGGCATCGCGCGGCCCACCGCCCGGCGCGGCAGCCACCGCGATGTCCCCGGTGAACACCTCCGCCAGATGCCGCTGCAACAGCGGCCCGAGCAGCACCGCCGGCCACCCCGCAGCCGGTGCGTGTGGGCGTACCGCGCGCAGTCGAAGCCCCGTCCAACTCTCGATCACCGTGCCGGTCGCGTCACGGACCACCGCGTCGTAGACGTAGCCGGTGCCATGCTGCTCCCGTTCCCAGGCGGTCATGGTCACCGTCTCGGCGGCGGAGAGCTTCGGACCGGCGGACCAGATCCGGTCGATGCCCTCCGGCAACAGCGTCGCGTCCGGCACGCACACCTGGATGCCGTGCATGAACGCGTCCCGGGCACCGGGGTCGCCCAGCACGAGACGGCCCGGTAGGAAACGGCTGAACCATTCGCCCGCGTCGCTGGTGGTCACCTCCGCCTCCACGAGCCGCGCCGCCACCTGTCGGTAGCCGTGCAGCCGCTGGAACCGACCGGTCTGGAACAGCAGGTCACCATAGAGGTCGTGAGCGGGTTCCAGGGGCAGGGCCGGCAGCTCCGTCTGCCTCGGTGCGGCGGTGTCCTCCGGGTACGACCCGTCCGGCGCGAACCGCATGCGGGCCCGGAAGTGATCCGCCGCGAACCCGGTCGCGGCGCTGCGGATCACGACGTCGATCACCTGTGCCGACCGGACCAACGCGGCGACCCGGATCGTGACACCGTCCTGCGGGTCGACCACCACCGGCCGGTCGAACCTGACATCTTCGATGACCGGCACCCCCGGGTGGCGGGCCAACGCCGTGGCGACCTGGGCCATGGCCTCCAGGCCGAGCACCGCGGGGAAGAGCAGGTCACCGTCGAGCTGATGATCGGCCAGGTACGGGTCGGTGGTGGGCGCGAGATCCACCTCGCAGACGAGTTCCACACCGTCGTAGCGGATGAGAGGTCGCTCGGTGAACCGCAGCAGTGGCAGGTCCGGTCGGTGGTACCGCAGGGTCTCCAGCCCGCCGGTACGCCCGGTGACCACCACCACCGGCGGCAACGTGTCGTCGGAGAGCACCTCGCGCAGGACACGCAGTCCGTCCTCCGGGCCGATCGGGGTGACGCCACGGCCACTCAGCGCCTCGACCACCGACAGTCGTTCCCCCATGCCGACGCCGGACCACACCGACCACTCCAGGCAGACCGCGCGGCACCCCGGGTAGGTGGCCGCGACATCCCGGGTCAGCTCAGCGAGCGCCTCGTTGGCGGCGGCGTAGTGCGCCTCGCCGTGCAGCCCGGCCCGCCCGATGATGCTGCCGAACGTCACGAGCAGCCGCAGCCGCGCGGGGTCGATCGCGGCGAGCACCGCGCGCAGCCCGCCCACCTTCGGCGCGAACACCTGGCGCACCGCGGCTTCGTCGAGGTCGCCCAGCGCGGTGGGGGTGTTCAGCCCGGCGCCGTGCAGCACGGCGGTCACCGGGCCCCAGTCGGCGGTGAGGTCGGCGACGGCGGCGGCTACCGCGGCAGCGTCGGTGACGTCCACCCGCAGGTAACGTAGGTCGCCGGCGGAGTCACGGAGCCGGGACAGGTTCGCGGCCAGCACCTCGTCGGTGGCCGGGTCGGAACGACCGACCACCGCCAGCCGGCCACCGCTCTCCCGGGCCAGCATCGCGGCCGCCTCGGCGGTGATGCCCTTGCCACCACCGGTCACCAGTAGCACGTCCTCCGGCCCTAGGGGCAGCGGACCCGGCCGGGAATCGACCGGAGCCGGCCGCAGCATCGGCACCCGGCGGATGCCCGCCGCGTCATACGTCACCTCGGTGAAGTCGACGGTGCCGGCCACCTCGGCCACCACCTGGTCCACAGTGTCCGGTCCGAGCGGCGTCGTCACCACCGTGGTCCGCAGCCGGTCGCCCTCCAGTCGGGCGGTCTTCGCCAGCGCCCCACCCCGTGCCGCCGGCTGCACCAGCACCAGCCGGCCGCCGGCGGATTGCCGCAGCGCGGCCTGGGCACCGCGTACCGCGATCTCCAGGTACGCCTCGTCGGGGTCGTCCGGCAGGCAGACCAGGACGCCAGAGCCGAGCCCGGCCTCCTCCAGCGCGCACCGCAGCGGCTCGGCGAGCGGATGGCCGGGACTGGCGAAGAGCTCCCACCTGCCCCCGGTGCCGGCCAGCTCGCCCGCCGGCACCGGCTCGTCGACCATGTCCACGACGAAGGTTCGTACCCAGGGCGCGACCCCGGCGACGAGATCGGCCCGTCCGGCGGTGTCCTCACGCCCCCGGGCTTGCAGCGCCTCGGCCATCTCCCGCAGGGTGGCGGTGGCGAAGTTGGTCGGCACGGACACCGCCGACAGCCCCATCGCACGCGCCGCCTCGCTGACGATCTGCCCCACGGTGATCGAGCTCATGTGCAGATCGTCGAGGAGGCGACTGTCCTCGTGGAGCACCTCCACCGGCAACTCCGCCCGCTGCGCCACCAGCTGGCGGACCAGCTCCAAAGCCCCGTCGCCGGCAGGGAGCGCGACCTCGGCGGCCGGCGTGGGCGACGCGGCGGTGGCCGGCACCGCCACCTGGGGAGCGGACTCGCAGGGGTTGGCGAAGAAGGTGCCGGGCCGTTCCAGGTCCAACGGCCGGGTGAACCGGTCCTCGAACAACGCCGGATAGCTGGCCGGACCGCCCAGCACGTACACCGCGCCGACGGCGGTGAGCAGGCCGACGAGAGACTCGGCGTCGGTGTCCAGCGCCAGCGCCGGAAGGTCCGGCATCTGGTCGCGGGCCAGCCGGGTGAGCACCTGCCCCGGCCCCACCTCGACGAACAGGTCGACCTCGACCGCGGCACGGGCCAGTGCCGCGGTGAAACGCACCGGCGCCTGGATCTGCCGGTGCAACAGCTCGACCAGGTCGGTGTCCGGTGGCAGCACGATCCCGGTCACCGTCGAGGCCACCCGCCGCAACGGCGGGCCGAACCGGCACGACCGCAGCCGTTCGCCGAAGGCTTCGGCCGCAGGCGCCATCAGCGGCGAGTGGAACGCGTGCGAGACATCCAGCCGGGTGCAGGCCAGCCCGGCCAGCGAGGCCCGCCGAGCCACCTCGCCGACGGCGTCGTCAGTGCCGGCCACCACCGTCTGTCGGGGGCCGTTGTAGCCGGCCACCACCGCGCCCGTGCCGTCCAGCAGGGCGGCGGTCTCCGTCGGGTCGCCGATGACGCCGGCCATCGCACCGGGCCGGGCCAGGCTCGCCATGAGCTGCCCCCGCGCCGCGACCAGATCCCGCAGCTCACCCTCGTCCAGGCAGCCCGCCCAGTGCAGGGCGGTCAACTCGCCGAGGCTGTGCCCGACAGCGACGGTGGCATCGATGTCGAGCGCGTCGAGCACCCGCAACGCGCCGATCGACCCGGTGACGATGCGGGGTTGGGCGGCGGCGGTCGCGGCGCTCGCGCCACGGTCACCGCCCGGGGCGTCGCCGGCGGCCCGCCAGACGTCGTCCACCTCGGTGAATCTCCGGCGCAGTGCGCCGCCGCCCCAGCCCTGACCGGACCCCTGGCCGGGAAAGAGGAACCCAACGCGGACCGGACGGGTGACCCGCCCGACGAAGACACCCCGCCCCGGGTCGACCAGCCTGCCCGGGGCACCGGGTGCCAGCGCGGCAGCCGCCGCCTCGAGCGCCCGCTCGGCCTCCCGAGGGGTACGGGCCACGAGGGCGGCGCGGTAGGCCCGCCCACGTTGCTGCCGGTGCAGCGTCGCCGCCAGGTCGGACAGGTCGGCGAAGGCGAGCCCGGCCACCACTGGCCGTAGCTGCTCCAGCCGTTTCCGCAGGGCGTCCGGGCCGTCGGCGTCCACCAGGAGCAGCTCGGCGTCCTGCGCCGACCGGGCGAGTTGCCGGGTACGCCGGTCCAGCTGCCGGCGACGCGGACGTACCGGCCCGTCGATCACCAGGTGGGTGTTGATGCCACCGAACCCCATCGCGGTGATCCCGGCCCGCTGCGGGGCGTTGTCCGGCCAGGGCTCAGCACGGCGGACCACCCGCAGCGCCGGCCGGTCACCGACGAGTTCGGCGTGCGGATCGGTGCAACCGACGGTCGGCGGGATGACCTGATGGTGCACCGCGAGTACGGCCTTGATCAGCCCGGCCACGCCAGCCGCCGCCTTGGTGTGACCGATCATGCCCTTGATGGAGCCGATCGCCGCGGGTGCGGCCTGCGGGTCGGCCGACCGTCGTTCCGCGCCGAGCGCCCTCAGTTCGGTGGCGTCGCCCACCGCTGTCCCGGTGCCGTGCCCCTCGAACAGCGGCACGGTTTCCACGCCGAAGCCGGCCCGCTGGTACGCGCGGCGCAGCGCCAACCGGTAGCCGTCGGCCTCGGGTCGGGTCATGCCGCCATGTCCGTCGGAGGAAACACCCCAGCCGGCGACCGTGGCATAGATGCGGCGGCCCTGCGCGAGCGCGTCCCGCTCCCGCATCAGCACGACCATGCCGCAGCCCTCACCCGGCCAGAATCCGTTGGACCGGCGGTCGTAAACGTACATCTCCTCCCTGGCCAGGGCGCCGGTGCGGGCGAAGCCGACCATCTCGAACGGGTCGATCGACAGGTCCACTCCACCGGCGATCGCCACGTCGACGTCATGGTCGGACAGATTGCGACAGGCGGTCAGCACGGACAGCAGCGAGGAGGCGCAGGCACCATCCACCGTGTAGCCACCACCGTGCAGGTCGAAGTAGTTGCAGATGCGACCGGCGATGGTGTTGGACAGGCCACCGGCGAGGCTGTCCTCGGTCACCTCCGGAAACGGCGACTTGTAGGAGGACTCCAGACCGGCGAGGAAATCTGCCACCCGCTCGTCGTCCCAGCCCTGCTCGCCCAGCGCGGCACCCACCACCCGCCGTACGTACGGCCAGCGCAGCCGCATCGTCCCCGCCCGGGTGAATTCGCCGGTCAGCGTGTTACCGACGACGACGGCCGTACGCTCGCGGGGCAGTCCGTCGCCCTCGGCGAACCCGGCGTCGGCCAGTGCCTGCGCGGCCATGTCCAGCGCCAGCCAGTGGGTCAGGTCGGTGGACCGGTAGGTGCTGCCGCTGACCTTGAAGCCGACCCGGTCGAACTCGTACCCCTCGATCACCGCAGCGTTGGCCGCGTAGTAGCGGTCGGCCGCGGTCGGGTCCGCCGACCAGTAGTCCTCGGCGCGCATCCGCTCGTCGGGCAGCCGGCGGAACGCCCGCCGCCCGGCGAGGGCGTTCTCCCAGAGTTGGCCGGGTCCGACGGCGTCGGGAAACCGGCAGGCCAGGCCGACTACGGCTATCCGACTCATGCCCGCACCATCTCGCGTGTCACGTTGGCCGGCACCTTGCCGTCCACAGCCCCGGCATCGGTGGGCTGCGGCCGGGCGGCGAGGCGCACCGCGTGCAGCGACCACAGGAAGCCGCCACGGATCAGGCAGACGATCGCGGTGGCGAAGAACAGCCCGTACACGATGGATGCGCCGGTGAGCACGCCGTAGACCAGAGCGACACTTCCACCGAAGGCGAGCTGCGACCACGGCTTCGACGGCGTCGTCCCCGGATCGGTGATCATGTAGTTGGTGAACAGCACGAACGCCACACCGGTCATGGGGATCAGCGCGGTGACGATGGAGGTGTCGAGCACCAGGCCACGGAACACCGCCTGGAGGACGAACACCCCGAGCCAGCCGACGATCAGCCACATGCGGCCGGTGAGCTTGGCGTTGAGCAGCGTCCCGAAGACCACGATCGCCGCCGGAACGATCCAGTCGCCGACGCCGGTGAGGTTCTCGGTGAAATGGTACGGCGGTGCGATGGAGATCCACGGAAACAGCAGCAGCGCGACCGCGATACCGAAGTTCGACGGGTTCATGTGATGCCGGAGCCGGCCGTTGACCGGCGCTCGGAACAGCCACTTGCCGCTGATCGCGATCATCACCGCCAGGAGCATGACCGGCAGCTGGTCGTTGACGTACAGCAGCATGTTCACGGCGAGGCTGGTGATGTGCGCCGGGTAGAGGAACTCGATGAATCCGCGTACGCCGCCGCCGAGGTAACGGGCGCGGCGCTCCTCGGCCCACGCGCCGATCGTCTCCAGCAGGATCTCGACGCTGTACCCCACCGCCAGCGCGAGCAGTGGCCACGCCCAGGCCTGCTCGAACCCGAGCACGGTGTATCCGAAGATGTTCAGGACCGTAATGGAGATGGCGAACCTGCGCAGCGCGGTGACGATCCGCGGGTCCTTCTGGTGGATACGATGCTGACTCATCGCGAAGCCTTCCGTGCCTGGGTACCGAGGGCGAGGGTGTGCCGCCCGGGGGTGAGCCGCAGCTCCTGCTCCCGGAAGGTGCCCTCACGGTCGCGCCAACTCAGCCGCACGGTGACCGGACCAGTCACCTCACCGAGGCCGACCGAAACTTCGTTGCTGCGCCGGCCGGAGTGGCCGCTACCGCCGTCGACGCGGTCGATCAGCACGCGCCCGTCCGGGGTGGTCACCCGGACCTGCGCGCCGATCACCGGTGACCCGGCACCGGCGAGCGGGTCGGCGGCCTGCGGCTGGTCGTGCAGCAGCCGCAGCGTCAGGTTGGCCCCGGTCGCCGGGCTGTCGTTGTGGTAGAAAACGGGTGCGTCCCACTGCCGGGCCACGGCGAAGTCGGGCCGGCCGTCGCCATCCGCGTCACCGACCGCGACACCCCGGCTGGGCACCCGCTCGGCCAGCCCCAGTTCCAAACTCAGGTCCTCGTACCGACCGTTGTCGCCGGCCACATGGAAGACCAGGTGCTGGCCGCCGGAAATGTCGTCGCCCTGCTCCACCCGTGGCCACCACCGCGGGTCGGCCAGCAGCTCGTCGTTGGCCGTGGCCAACTCCTGCAACTGCGCCCAGCGGTTGACCTCTCCCTTGACGAAGCCCGCCGTCTGCACGATGTCCGGCCGGCCCCGGTTGGTGAAGTCGGCGAACTTCACGTCCCAGCTCCAGCCGCTCCAGGCCAGGCCCAGCTCGGCGCTGCGGTCCTGCCACGGCGCCCTGCCCTCGCGCAGCGCGGCACGAAGCTCGTCGGTGTCGCGAGCCGTGTTGACGAAGGCGAAGTTGCTCTCCTGGAGGCCGAACGACGTGGTGATGTTGCCGACGTACAGGTCGAACATGCCGTCGCCGTTGAAGTCGCCGAAGTCGACGCCCATGCCCTTGAACGAGTCGTGGCCGACCCGCTTCGACTTGGGCGTCAACCCGGGTAGCCCGCTGCTCTCCACCAGGGCGAAGGCGATCCGGCCCGGCTCCGACCGGTTGTGCAGCAAACGGTCGGGGCCGAAGTCGTTGGCGATGTACAACTCCGGCAGCAGGTCACCGTCGACGTCGTTGGCGGCGACCGCGAGCGTCCAGCCCCGCGACACGTCAGCGGTGAAGACGTCCGGCACCTCGGCGTACGAGACGCTGGGCTCCGGGCCGGCGCTGCCGCCGGTGAACCTCAGCACGTGGTCCTCGCCACCGTTGAGCGCATTGGACATCGACCGGTTCATCGCCACCCCGCCGTGCTGGCCGGGATCGAGAACCGGGCTGTCGGGGAAGTAGTTGCCGATGTAGACGTCGAGGTTGCCGTCACCGTCGAAGTCGGCCAGCGTCGCGGCATTGGTGTTCCACTGCGGACCGGTGTAGGTGTCGCCGGCCGGCACCCGGTCGGGCAGCAACTCGACCGCCACATAGGCGTCGCGGGACAGGGCGGTCGCGTCGGCCCGCGCCAGGAACGCCACCGGTGTGCGACCCCAGTAGTAGACCAGTAGGTCGGTGCGGCCGTCTCCGTTGAGGTCGCCGGGCAGGCAGCCCATCGGGGCGATGTGCGGGTTGGTGGGCAGCGGCGCCGGGTCCAGCACGAACGGCTGGTAGCGGTCCGCGCCCGCCGTCGGTGCCGGCGACACCACGACCTGGTCGATGCGCGGGTCGGTGATGCAGAGATCGTTGGCGAGCCCGTCGCCGTCCAGGTCGTTCATGGCGATACCCGCCCCGACCGAGGAGATCCACGCCGCGATGTGCCGGTACGCACCGTTCACCTGGCGGATCGACTGCTGCGGCAGCCCACCCGGCATGGCCAGCGACAAGGGCGTGAACCGGTAGGACTGCGCCATCACCCGCCGCTCGTCGGCGCTCGCCTCCGGCAACCGGACAGCCACATAGGTGCCGACGAGCAGCACCAGCGCCACCGCCCCGGCCAGTTGCCTGCGGAGCATTCTTCTGATTGCCGACAAGGGTCAGCACCTCCCCAAGGTCACGAACTGCTGGGCGATCCGCTGCCGCCAGACCAGGTACGCCGGGACCGTCCCGTCGTGGTCGAGGCCGTCCGACGCGTGCTCGGTCACCTCGGCGGCCTGCGCCGCGGAGGTGCCGCAGAACACTTCGGTCGCGACGCCGGTGTGGTCGTTGATCAGGCCGGCACGCCGACGGGCCTGCGCGGCGAACGCGCTGCCCTGAGCCATGGCCGGTGCGTACGCCACGCCCCGTTCAGCCAGCCGGAGCAGCAGTTCGCGGCGGGCGCCGCCGGCGTATGTGGCGGCGAGCGCGGTTCCGCTGTACAGGTCCTCGCGCCGTTCGACGGGGAACTGGTCGATCGTGTCGGCGACCCGGTCGGGGTCGGCACCCGCCACGAACCACAACGCCCGCCCGACGCCCTGGTCGATGACCTGGCCGGTCCACCGCCCGGCAGGATCTCCCGGCCACGAGCCGATTCGGTCCCGGTGGCGTTCCCGCACGTATCGCTGAGTGTGGAAGTACGCCTGGTGGAAGCCGTATCCGTCGAGGGCCAGCCAGCTCAGCAGGCGGTCGGTCGGTTGGACCGCCCGCCACCGCCAGCGGGGCAGCCGGGCCATCGCCCACCCCAGCCCGACATGGACCATGTAGACGTGCCGATCGGCGGGACCGGCGAGGAATCGGGCAAGCCGGCGGCCACCGGTCAACCCGTCCAGCACGGCGAAGCCCATCGCAGCACCCTCGTACGCGAAGCCCCGCAGGTCGGGCTCGACCGTCTCCAGCCGCGCCGCGGCCTCGACGGGGCCCCGTTCACCCACCGCGTACCGGAAGCCGGTGAGGAAGTGAACGCCGACGGACTCCAGCAACTCGCGGCTGGCCTCGTCGCGGGCAACAAACCCGCGAGTGGCGAAGCTGGCCTCGGTTGTTTTCGGGGTCAGAAGGTTCTGACGAATGGTTCGCCAGTGGACGGGCATGGTTACTCCTGACGCGCGTCATCCGCAATAAAGCCGACCGATTCGGCAAATTGGACCCCGCTGAATAATCAGCCCCATCCGGGACCCGGTGTCGCCGTGCCGGTACCCGATCCATGTTTCACGGCGATCATCGGAGTTACTTCTCTCAACTTGCTCGGCTGGCCCACGAATTGCCGGCCGACCACCCCCAGCCAGCAATCAAGAAAACGTCAAGCACAGCCACGCACAATCCACAACGGTGCCCGATCGACTCCCAGGGAGTGCACGTGAAAACTACGCCAGGCGTGACGCGGAGCACGGTCGCCCATTCCCGTGCTGCCGCTGCGGCACGCGCCATCGAATACATGCGCGGTCATCTCGCGGAGCCACTGCAGCTTGCCGACCTGGCCCGGGTGGTTCCCTTCAGCCCGTTCCACTTCCACCGGCTCTTCCGGGACGTGACCTCGATGACTCCGGCCCGGTTCCTCGCCGCGCTGCGCATGGCGGAGGCCCGCCGACTGCTGCTGCACACCGGCCTCACGGTGTCCGCGATCACCGGTTACGTCGGCTACACCAGCGCCGGCACGTTCACCACCCAGTTCACCCGCCTCGTCGGCACCTCGCCCGGACACTTCCGCCAGTTGGCACGGCTGCTGGCCAGACGACCCTGCCATGTCCTGGCCCAGGCGCTGCGCCGGACGAGCACCGAAGTGGCCCGCCCCCGGCTGACGCTGCACCTGCCCGACAGCACCCCCGA
Organism: Micromonospora qiuiae; assembly: GCF_016863555.1. Classification (GTDB taxonomy): domain Bacteria; phylum Actinomycetota; class Actinomycetes; order Mycobacteriales; family Micromonosporaceae; genus Micromonospora; species Micromonospora qiuiae. The sequence goes on from NZ_BOPC01000048.1 coordinate 21,011, forward strand.
CGACCTCGTCCTGTTGGGCCTGCGCGCGGCGGGCGAGTCCAGTGAGGCGCCCACGGCGTGGGCGGCCTCCGCCGGCGGCACCGGCGTGCCGGTGGTGGCCCGTCCCGGCACGTACCACACCCGGGTCGTGCTGGTCCGCGGTCACAGCACGGTGGCCCGGGCCCTTGTGGACGAGGAGCCGAACAGCTATCTGGTGGGCACCGCGGACCTGCAAATTTCCCAGGACGGCGGGGCCCGTGCCCGCATCGCGATCCAGCCTCCCCGCCCCACCGACCCACCCACGCTGGCGATCGGGCCGGTGTGCCGACTGGTCGAGACGCTCATCGGCCGGGTCGCACCGGGGCGCTGGTCAGGACCGGCTCGGCCGATCAGCCGTCACGCGCCAGCCACCCCGGCCATCGCCTGACGGCGGTGACCTGACGGGTTCGCCCGACGGTGACCGGCCCGCGACGCTGTGAACAGGAAGGCGGTTCCGGACAACCATGCCATTCGATCCCGTTTCCGGACGCGTGTCCGCGCTGAAGGCCGCCGTCGTCGGCGCCGGTTACGTCGGCACCTGCCTCGCGGTCGCGCTCGCCGAGCGCGGCGCCGAGGTGGTGGCGATCGACAGCGACGAGTCCTTGGTGGCCGACCTGCGGGCCGGCCGGTGCCGGCTGCCCGAGCCCGGCCTCGCCGCCGCCGTGGCCGACCTCCGCGCCGTCGGGCGACTCACCGCGAGCAGTTCGTACGACGTGGTGGCCGGCGTCGACGTGGTGCTGGTGACCGTCGGCACGCCGACCGACCCGCGGGGCGAGATGGTCGCCGACCAGTTGGTGGCGGCCTGCGAACAGCTCTCGGGGTTCCTGCGTGCCGGGCAACTGGTGATCGTCAAGTCGACGGTCTCCCCCGGCACCACCCGCACTCTCGTCGCGCCGTTGCTGGAACGCGGTGGGCTGGTCCGCGAATGCGACTTCTGGCTCGCCTTCTGCCCGGAACGGCTGGCGGAGGGCGCCGCCCTGGCCCAGGTGCGCAGCCTGCCGGTCGTGGTGGGCGGGGTCGGTCCCCGCTCGGCCGCGGCGGCCGAGCACTTCTGGCGCTCCAGCCTGGGCGTCGAGGTCCATCAGGTGCCGTCTGCCGAGGCGGCCGAGGTGGTCAAGCTGGCCACCAACTGGTGGATCGACGCGAACGTGGCGGTCGCCAACGAGCTGGCACGGTACTGCTCGGCGCTCGGCGTGGACGTCCTGGACGTGACCGGCGCGGCCAACACCCTGCCCAAGGGCAGCAGCATGGTCAACCTGTTGATGCCCGGGGTAGGGGTCGGTGGCTCGTGTCTCACCAAGGACCCGTGGATGGCCTGGCGGGACGGCCGCAGTCGAGGCGTCCCGCTACGCACGGTGGAGACCGCCCGGGCGGTCAACGACGACATGCCCCGCTACACCGCCTCGCTGATCGCCGACGAGTTGCTCAAGCTCGGCCTGGACCGGTCGGACACCACGGTCGCCGTGCTCGGCGCGGCTTTCAAGAGCGACACCGGAGACGTCCGCAACACCCCGGTACTGGGCGTGGTGGCGGCGCTGCGCGAGGCCGGTTTCCGGGTCCGGATCTTCGACCCGCTCGCCGATCCGGCGCAGATCGAGGCCCGCTTCGGCCTCGCACCGGCGGCGAGCCTGGCCGAGGCGGTCGTCGGGGCCGGCTGTCTCGCCTTCCTCGCCGGACACCGCCAGTTCCACGACCTCGACCTCAGCACCCTGGCCACTCAGGTGCACCGCCCCTGCCTGTTCTTCGACGGGCGCATGCACCTGGCGCCGACGCGCATCCGCGAGGTGCTTCGGCTCGGCTTCGCCTATCGCGGTATCGGGAGGTGACATCGTGCCGAGGTCCTTGGTGACCGGCGGCTTCGGCTTCGTCGGCAGTCATGTGGTGCAACGCCTGCTCGACCGGGGTGACGAGGTGGTGGTCTACGATTCCGCCGACCCGCCGCCGGACCTGGCCGGAGCAGCCGCTGACATCCGGCACGTACGGGGCGACGTCCGTGACGCGACGGCGCTGACCGCTGCCGCCACCGGCGTGGACGAGATCTACCACCTCGCCGCCGTCGTCGGTGTCGACCGGTATCTCAGCCGGCCGCTGGACGTCGTCGAGGTCAACGTGGACGGCACCCGCAACGCTCTGCGGGCCGGCCTGCGCTCCGGTGCCCGGGTGCTGGTCTCCAGCACCAGCGAGGTGTACGGACGCAACCCCCGGGTGCCGTGGCGGGAAGAGGACGACCGGGTGCTCGGCAGCACCGCGACCGACCGCTGGTCGTACGCGACGAGCAAGGCCGCGGCGGAGCACCTCACCTTCGCGTACCACCGGCAGGAGGGACTGCCGGTGGTGGTGCTGCGGTACTTCAACGTCTACGGCCCGCGGCAGCGGCCCGCGTACGTGCTCAGTCGCACGATCGCCCGACTGCTACGCGGTGATCCACCGGTGGTGTACGACGACGGCCGGCAGACCCGCTGTTTCACCTGGGTGCACGAGGCGGCCGAGGCGACCCTGCTCGCGGCGGCGCACCCGCGGGCGGTCGGCGAGTGTTTCAACATCGGCAGCACCGTCGAAACGCCGGTGGCCGAGGCGATCCGGCTGGCCGCCGCGGTGGCCGGGGTGACGGTGTCGGCCCGGACGGCGGACACCGGTGCCGGCCTGGGGGCCCGTTACCAGGACATCCCGCGGCGCGTACCGGACTGCGGCAAGGCCGCCAACCTGCTCGGCTGGCGCGCTGAGACCCCCTTGGAGACCGGCCTGCGCCACACCGTCGAGTGGGCCCGGCGCAACCCCTGGTGGGCGGCGCAGGCTGATGACGGATTGGTCGCCCGGTAGCCGGAGCACGGCAGCGCCGCCCGTACGGTCACGGAGGGGTTCAGGGTGCGGTCAGCCCTGTCCGGGAACGACGGTGGCAGGGCGGACCTGCCCGCCGAGGCTGGGCCTGTCCCCGGCGACGCGGGCCCGTGCGTAACGGCGACGGAGCGGTTCCTCCACCCAGCGGTGCAGACCGATCGCGACGGCGATCGACACCAGCAACATCGCGCCCGCGACCAGGAAACCCACCCCGGCGCCGAAGCGCTGATCCGCACCGATCAGGTGCCGAATGATCAGCATGATCGGGAAGTGGATGATGTACAGCGCGTACGACGCGTTGCCCAGGGCGACCAACGGCCGGGAGCGCAGCACCCGACCGCGACCCTCCAGGTCCGCGTGGGCCAGGTTCGCCACCAACGCGAACAGGGGCAGGAACAGCGCCGCGCTGAAGATGAAGGTGAACGGCAGCATCGGGGTCAGCAGGAACGCTAGGATCGTGGAGACCACCAGCTTCCACCGGGCGACCCGCCGCCAGCGGCCGGTCTGCACGATGCGCGCCAGCACCATGCCGAGTAGGAAGTTCAGCAGCCGGACCGGAGGGAAGGTGTAGACGAACCAGTACTCGGTGAGGTTGAACGGCAACCAGTCCAGTTGGGCGACGCCGGGCAGCAGCGGGCTCAGTGCCGAGATCAGCAGGATCCCCCCGATGATCGCGAAACACCAGCGCCACAGCCGCTCGGCCGGGATGCGCAGCACCAGCGGCAGCAGCATCGGGAACAACAGGTAGAAGAAGGCCTCGGTCGAGATCGACCAGGCCGGGGCGTTCAGGTAGGACAGGTAGTCCCACGACGGCACCCAACCCTGCACCAGCAGCAGGCTCGCCACCGCCGGGCCGGGCCGCAGGTCGGTGGAGAATCCGCTGACCGGCGACGGCGCGCTGGCGACCAGGACGAACGCCACCGCGACACCCCAGGCGAGCACGTGCAGCGGCACGATCTTCCAGAACCGGCGACGCCAGAACCGGATGGCCCGGTCCATGGCCGGCGCCGACCAGGTCAGCACGAAACCGCTGAGGGTGAAGAAAGTGGCCAGGGCGGCCGACGCCAACGGTGTGGTCAGGCCCATCCCGAGTTGCAGCGCCTCGCTGGCGAAAAGCTGCGACGTGGAGAGCAGGTGCACCGCCGCCACGGTGAGGGCGAGGAAGAAGCGATAACCGGTGAGTGCCGGCAGGTGGTGTGGTCGTGCGTCGGTGTGCGTCACGTCGCTCCTCGGATGGACAGGGCCATGCCCTGAACCGCCGGATGCCGCCCGTCCATCCGCACCATCGGCGGGTGCCGACAATCGGGCTGAGTCTTTCGTCGTATCTGCCGACGAAACAGGATCAATCCGTCTGGCCGGCAAACGTCCAACGTCATGCTGATCAGTTACGGTGAATGCGACGATGACATGCGAACCGGCGCTGACGCACCGTACTATTGGCCGGTTCGTCGATCCGTAGAGCGAGGTTGTGACGCCGAGGAGGCGATCGCGTCCATCCGTTTTCCGGGTTACTCATTCACCGGATCACGAGTGGCCACGAAGAGGCCTCGTCCAGTTAACCAACCGGTCACATATGAACCGTCGCATCCGGCGGCGGCGAACGCGTCAAGATACTCGTCACGAGTGAACATCGCGAGCAGGCCGACCTGGGTGAACTCCCGGATGCCGTGGGCGTCGCACACCAGCCAGCGCTCCTCCATCCGGGTGAACCGGCCCTGCCGCGTCGAGCGCGAGACCCGAGCCACGACCCGGTCCGGCTCCCGCATCAGGTCACCGCCGAGGTGACCGTCGATGAACCGATCCGGGAACCACCAGGGCTCCACCACCAGCACGCCGTCGGGCGCGAGATGCCTGGCCATCGTGGCGACGGCCGCCCGCATCTCAGCCACCGTGCCGAGGAAGTTGATCGCGGTGAAGAGGCAGGTCACCGCGTCGAAAGTGACACCGAGCCGGAAATCACGCATGTCACCGGCGTGCAGCGCCACCCCGGGCAGCCGGCGGCGGGCCACGTCCAGCATGGCCGGTGCGATTTCCACGCCCTCGACGTGGGCGAACCTGTCGGCGAACGATTCCAGGTGCGCTCCGGTGCCGCAGCCGACGTCGAGCAGCCGAGTCGCACCCGGACGGACGGCCAGTATCCGGTCGGCCACGTCGGTGGCCTCTGCCTGCCAACTCTTGCCCCGGCTACGATAGGTCGCTTCGTACACTGCGGCGTGTTGTGGCCCGAACATTCCTCCCCCTCCCGGCACCACCGGCCGTCGACGGTGGCGTTCGGCGGTGCCGGGACAAGCGCCGACCTGCCGCCTTTATAACCACCGTCTGATATTGTCGTGCCGTGCACGCGTTCGACGTCCTGGGCGAACCCGTCCGCCGCCGCATCATCGAGCTGCTGGCCGATGGCGAGATGTCGGCCGGCGAGGTCGGCGCGATCGTGCAACGCGAGTTCGGAATCTCCCAGCCCGGTGTCTCCCAGCACCTTCGCGTGTTGCGGGAGAACGGCTTCACAACGGTGCGTCCGCAGGGCACCCGCCGCCTCTACGCCGTCGATCCGGCACCGCTACAGGAACTGGACCACTGGCTGGAGCGCTATCGCAGTTTCTGGAACCAGCGCCTCGACGCCCTGAGCACGGAGATCGCGCGGGGTCGCTCCCGCCGCCGACCCGACAGTGGCGAGTCGCCGTCCGACCGCCGGACCCGCCGTCGGTCCGGCGGCACGGGCGGCTAGGCGAACTCGGGCAGCCGGCGGGCGACCTCGTCGGGGGCCGGCATCGCGGCGATCTCGGCAGCGACCGCCTTCGCCGCCGTCCGGTAGCTCTCGTCGGCGATCAGCCGCCTCGCGGCGTCCGCCACCGCCTCGGCGTTGACACCGTCGGGCAGCAGGTGGTCACCGGCCTTCGCCTGGGCCACAGCTTGGGCGTTCGCGAACGAGTCACCCGCCCAGGGAAAGGAGAGCTGCGGCACACCGGCGTCGAACGCGCCGATGGTGGTGCCGCTGCCACCGTGATGGACCACCAAATCGACATGGGGAAGCAGCGCCGCCTGCGAGACCCACGACTCCAGCCGCACGTTGGTCGGCACCTCGCCGAGCTGGGTGAGATCGAGCGACGGGCCGCCCGCGACGAGGACGTCGACATCCAGGGTGGCCAGCCCGTCGATCGCGGCCCGCAGCACCTCGACGGTGCCACCGCTGGAGGTGCCCAGCGTCAGGTACACCAGGGGCCGGGACCTGGCCCGCGCGAGTACCCAGTCCGGGACGTCGGGCCGCTCGGTGAACGGCACCGGGCGCAACTCGTACCGCTCCGGGCGGGAGCGGAACGCCGGCTCCTGCAACGACGGCGGGTAGATGTCGAGGAACGGGTTGCCGAAGGCGTCGATGCGCCCGGGCGGCAGATCGATGCCGAGTCGAGCCGCGAGCCGGCCCACCTCGTCCTCAATGGAGCGTGTCAGCTCGTCCGGGGTGTCGCGGCCGACCCCGTGGCAGATGGTCGGAATGCCAGCCTTGGTGGCGGCCAGGCCTGCGCCGTAGTTGCTGATCTCCTGCACGACGAGGTCGGGTCGCACCCGGTCGAGCACCGGTTGGAGCTGGTCGAAGATGCGCTGCGGCATCACCTGCCCGAACACGATCTGGGGAAGCTCGCTGAGCTGCTCGGGCGTCAGCCCCTCAGGGCTGTCGGTGTCAAAACGGATCCGTAGCGCCGCCAGGAAGCCGTCGAAGACCGGCATCCCGGTGGCGACCGGCTCGAAGCCCTGGGCACGCAACGTCTCGGCGAAGCCCTCACCGGTGGCGAAGGTGACCTCGTGGCCGGCGTCCCGAGCGGCGGCGGCCAACGGCAGGAGCGGGTAGGTGTGGCCGTGTGTTCCGAGACTGGCGAACAGCACACGCACGTCGATCACTCGCCTTTCATGGGTCGACAGTCCACTTTACTCATATCTAGCACAAGCCTCACGGATCAACATTGTCGCAGCTTGCGCAACTCTTGTGACAAGCAACCTCACCATGTTGTGCCAGCCGAGGCTCCTGAATTACGCTTGAAAATATAAAGTGATCTACGTCTGGGAGGCCTCCATGGGCAGCGGTGACGGTCAAGACCTGCGCGCCTTCGTGCACGACTCGGCCGAGGAGACGGACACGACTCAGCGCCTGACGAAGCTCTTGACCAACTCCCCCATCCCGACCGAGGAACTGGTCAACAACCTTCCCCTCTTCCTGCGCCGGCACCAGTTGACCGACCTGCTCTCCATGGACCACCTCTACCGCGAGGTCCTGGACGTACCCGGCGTGATCATGGAGTTCGGTGTCCGGTACGGCCGCCACCTCGCCACCTTCACCGCGCTGCGTGCCCTCTACGAGCCATACAACCCGTTGCGGCGCATCGTCGGCTTCGACACCTTCACCGGGTTCCCGGACGTCAACGAGGTCGACATGGTCGGCCCGACCGCCTACGAAGGCCGGTTCGCGACTCCCGGGGGCTACCCGGCGTACCTGCGGGAGGTCCTCGACGCCCATGAGTGCAGCGAGTTCTTCGGCCACGTGACCCAGCGCAGCGTGCTCGTGGAGGGAGACGTACGCGAGACGGTGCCGCGCTACCTGGCGGAGAACCCGCAGACGGTCATCGCGCTGGCCTACTTCGACCTGGACCTCTACGAACCGTCCAAGGCGGTGCTTCAGGCGATCCGTCCGCACCTGACCAAGGGCAGCATCATCGCCTTCGACGAGTTGGACAACCCCAAGTGGCCAGGGGAGAACATCGCAATGCGGGAGACCCTGGGCCTGGACCACGCGACGCTGCGCCTGATCCCCGGCCGACCGGCACCCGCCTACCTGCGATGGGGCTCCTGAACCCCGCGTGTCCACCGCATATCGAGCCGACCGGGCGGAATACGTATAAACTGCGGCTTACGTTTGCGTCGACTTATGGAGAGGTGATCGAGCCGCGGTCACGCGGACCGTCCGCCTCCCGCACAGCGACAGTGAGGACGGAGACATGCCACAGGAGAAGACCGCGTCCGCCACGCGCACGGCGGCCAAGAGCACCACCGCCCGGAAGCCGAAACTGCCGAACTACGATCCGTTCGTCCGGCACAGTGTCACGGTCGCGACCGACCGCAGGACCGCCTTCAAGGTGTTCCTGGAGGACTTCCCGCAGTGGTGGCCGGCGAACTTCCGCACCACCAAGGTCGGTGCCCCCCTGGGCGTCGACCCCAAGAAGGGCGGCCGACTCTACGAGATCGACGAGCAGGGCGAGGAACACACCTTTGGCCTGATCCGCACGGTGGACGCACCGGACACCTTGGCCGTCGGCTGGCGACTCAACGGTTTCGGCCGCATCGACCCGGACAACGCCAGTGAGTTCACGGTGACGTTCGTGCCGGACGGTCAGAAGAAAACCCGGGTCGAGGTCGAGCACACCCACTTCGACCGGATGGGCACCAAGCACGCCAAGCGGGTGCGCAACGGCATGGACAAGGGATGGCCCACGATCCTCGCCTCCTTCGAGAAGAGGATCAAGGAGGTGACGGCGAAGTGAGCGACCTCAACAACCCGGTGGCCTCCGGCCAGCCGACCGAGCGGCTCATCGGCCGCCGTTCGATCCCCGCCGGCGACGCCCGCAGCGTCATCATCCGGCAGCGCTACGACGCGCCGATCGAGGAGGTCTGGAGCGCCTGCACCGACCCGAACCGGATCAATCGCTGGTTCATCGAGCCGAAGGGGGACCTACGCCAGGGCGGCACCTTCGACCTGCCGGGCAACGCCCACGGCGACATTCTGCGTTGCGAGCCGCCGCGGCTGCTCACCCTCAGCTGGATCTACGGCGACAAGCCCGACAGCGAGGTGGAACTGCGGCTCAGCGAAGACGGCTCCGGCGCGCTGCTCGAACTGGAGCACGCCACGGTCTCCGACCCGATGCTCATCGAGGTGGCCGTCGGCTGGGAGATGGCCCTCGACTTCCTGAGCATGTTCCTGCGCGGCGACCTGCCCGGCGTCTCCGTCCCCGAGGACGCCGCCGAGGAGTTCGAGCCGAGCCCCGAGATGATGCGGATCGCCCAGGAACGCGGCCAGACCTGGGCCGCCCTGGTCAACGCCGGATCCTGACCCGCTCAACGACGCCGGCCCCGGTTCCCGCAACGGAACCGGGGCCGGCGTCGTCGGAGGTCAGCGCTGCTTGCGGTTGTAGAGCAGGGCGGTCGGCGTCGCGAACACGACAATGAGCGCCGCACAGGCGAGCAGACCCGCCGTGAGATCACCGCCAGACAGATCACCATGCATCAGGCCACGGGTGGTGGTCGCCGCATGAGTGACCGGGTTGAGCTTCACCACCGCCTCGAGCCAGCCCGGCATGGTCTGGGAGGGGGCCAGGATGTTGCTGCCGAACAGCAGGATGAACTGGAGCAGGTTGACCACACCGGCCGCGGCCGTGGGCTGCGGGATCAACACCGCGAAGAACATCCACAACCAGCTCACGCTGAAGGTGAACAGTTGCAGGTAGAGCAGTGCCAGCACCACACCGGCGAAGCCACCGTCCGGGCGGAAGCCCAGCAGCAGGCCCAACGCCAGCGGCACGACCGAGGTCAGCGCGTACCGCAGGACGTCGCCGCCCATCGTGCCGACGAGCACCGCCGGCTGCCAGATGGGGGTGGAGCGGACCCGATCGAACATGCCAGTCGCGATGTCGCGGTTGAGCGTCAAGGCACTCATCATGCTCGACGCCACCAGCGACAGAACGATCACGCCGGGCAGGAAGAACTGCAGATAGTTCCCCGGCGTCCCGGCGATCGCGCCACCGAGCAAATACGTGAAGACCAGCGTCAGGATCACCGGGAACACCACGGCGGTACCGAGGTGGTCCTGGACGTACTTCAGCTTGATCAACGTCCGCCAGGCGAATGTACGGCAGGCGAAGAGGACACCCGGAGCGGGTGGCCGTTGCAGACTGGGCACCGACCGACCGGGAAACTCGGCCGCCGGCCGAGCCTGGGTGCTCGATGATGTCATGCCCGAACCTCCGCTTCCTCTTCTCGGGTGTCGTCCAGCGTGGAGTGACCGGTGAGCGCGAGGAACACCGTGTCCAGCGACGGCTGCCCCAGGGTGAAGTCCTCGACGCTGATCCCCGCGCGGGCCAACTCGCCCAGGGCGCGCGCGGCCTGGTCGGCGTCGGGAATCTTCACCAGCAGCCGGGACGGGTCGGAATCGGCATCCACGCCCGCGCCGATCGCGCGGGCGAGCAGCGTGCCCGCCTCAGCGCGGCGGGACGGATCCGTCAACAGCACCTCCAGCACGCCGTCGGCGCGGCTGGTCTTCAGCTCGGCGGGCGTCCCGCGGGCCACCACCCGCCCGTGGTCGATCAGGGTCAGGTCGTCAGCCATCTGGTCGGCCTCGTCGAGATACTGGGTGGTGAGCAGGATGGTGCCGCCGTCCTGGACGAGCACCCGGATCATCTGCCAGACCTCGCTGCGGCTGCGCGGATCGAGGCCGGTGGTCGGCTCGTCGAGAAAGAGCAGCTCGTGCGTCACCACCATGCTCGCGGCCACGTCGATGCGCCGTTTCTGGCCACCGGAGTAGGTCTTGACCAGCCGATTACCGACCTCAGTCAGCTCGAACGCCTCCAGCAGCTGCTCGGCGCGGGCGGTAGCCGGGCGGTGCCGCAGGCCCTGGAGGCGGCCGGCGAGGATCAGATTCTGAAGGCCGGTCATGTCCTCGTCGAGCGCCATGGTCTGCCCGGTCAGGCCGATCCGGCGGCGCACCGCCGACGCCTCGCGCACCACGTCGTGACCGAACACCTGGGCATTGCCGGAGGTGGGCTGCAGCAGGGTCGCCAGGATCTTCATGGCGGTCGTCTTGCCGGCGCCGTTGGGGCCGAGTACACCGTGGATCGTCCCGGTACGCACGGTGAGGTCCAGCCCGTCGAGGGCGCGCGTCTCCCCGTAGACCTTCACCAGCTCATGGGTCTCAATGGCCAGCGCTGGATTGCCTGTCATGCTCTCTCCCGTCGCGTCACAGCGAACTCGGGCAGTCGAGATCTTGCCCGGACCAAGCTACAGAAGCTACTTATATCATTCAAGCCTGCTATTAGTCGCGACGACAATAACGCCGAGTCAGTCCGGCGGGTCCAGCCACAGGTTGGCCGCGTCGTACCAGCGGTCGACGTGCGGGAGGGGAATCGCGTCACGTACCCGCGCGCTGGTCAAGTGCTCGATGGTCGGCTCGCAGACCAGGATCGGCACGATCGCCACGTCGGCGAGGACCTGCCGGTCGACCTGGTGCCACAGTGCCGCCGCCGAGTCCTCGTTGGGCGCGGAGAGGGCGCGGTCGATCAGGTCGTCCACCAACGGATTGTGGTAGCCGCCGTAGTTCGCCGTACCGACGGCGGTGTTGCTCTGGAACATGGGCTGGACGTAGGACCGGCCGTTGTTGCCGAACCAGTCGGGCATGAAGGCCGCCGGGGTGATGTCCCACTCCCCCGCTGCCGCCCGTTTCGGATCCTGGAGGATGCGGTAGTACTCGTCGGTCTGGTCGATCTCCACCAACCGGCAGTCGATCCCGCCCGCGGCCAGGTCCTCGGCGATCGCCTTCGCCACCTGGCCGTGCACCGCGTCGATCCGGTAGATCATCGTCAGGGTGAGCCCGTGCGGATAACCCGCTTCGGCCAGCAGTCGGCGACACCGCGCGCGGTCACCCCGGTCGCCGGGGGTCGGGTACGGGTCGTAGTCACGGTGGCCGACGTTGCCGGGCGGGATGACGCCGTGCGCGGGACGGGTCACCGTGCCGATTCCCATGTCGTCGAAGAACCGGACCAACCGTGCCTTGTCGATCGCGTACGCGATGGCCAGCCGAACCTCCCGTCGACGCAACGCGCCCGCCTCACGCGGACTGTTCAGGTTGAAGACGAGGTAGGGGTTGAGGGCCCAGCCGAGGTTGCGGTCCGCCTCGGTGCGTCGGCGTGGCCGCCCCACGGCGGCGCCCCAGGACAGGTCCGCCCGACCGCTGGCGATCTCGTCGCGGACCCGCTCGTCGCTGACCCGGGCCATCCGGACGTCGATTCGGTCCACGTACCGGCGGCGGATCGGGTCGGCGTCGGGCCGCCAGGCCGGGTTGTGCGCCATGGTGAGGTGGCTGCCCGGGACGTAGGAGGTGATCCGGTACGGACCGTTGGAACGGACCTGACCGACGAACTCCGGGCTGTCCGGGACGAGCTGGTCGTACTCGTGCGGCGCCGCCGAGGCGAACGGCATCGCCAGCAGGTTGAGCAGATCGTTGGCGGGCCTCCGCAGCTCGATGACCAACGTCCGGTCGTCGACCGCCCGCAGGCCGGCAATGTGGTGACCGTTCTGGTAGTCCGCGAGCTCCGCGGCGGTGGGTGTGCGGCCGGCGAAGCGAGCCCGGTAGCCCTCGGCGAACTGCGCCATCCCAACGATGGTGCTGGTGTAGTAGGCGAGGGCCCCCGCGCCGGCGACCGGATTCGCCATCCGCTTGAAGCCACGGACGAAATCGGCGGCGGTGACCGCCCGGTGCGGGCTGGTGTCCCAGTACACCCCGTCGCGCAGCCGCAGGGTGTAGCGCCGGCCGTCGGCGCTCAATCCTCCGTTGGCGACGGTGGGCAGCTCGGCGGCGACGTCCGGGATCGGCACCAGCGCCCGCGCGTCCTCTGTGGTCGGATAGCTGAACAGCTGTCGGGCGAAGAGCCGGATCACCTGGTGGGAGAAGGCGTAGTAGGCGGCGGCGGGATCGAGGTGGTCAAGCCCGCCAGGGCCGTAGAAGCGCAACGTGCCGCCGTGGCGGGGACGTGGGCGGGGATCCGGCACGGTTCGACGACCTTCCCGCTCAGGCCGGCACGCCGACTGCTACGGACATGGCCGACCGGGTGGTCACCACCCGCTCCAGGCGAAGGCCGGCGGCGGTGAACAACGGTTCGAGTTCGGCGGCTGTACGCTCCTGCCCGGTGCGCGCGGCAAGCATCATGAAGTCCATCTCCTTGCTCTGGTGGGGGTCGTTGCCCTCCGGGACGACCGCGTCGACCACCAGCACCCGGCCGTGCGCCGGCATCGCGCGGCGGCAGTTGGTCAGGATCCGTACGCTCCGCTCGTCGTCCCAGTTGTGCAGGATCCGCTTGAGCACGTGCACGTCGGCGTGGGGTGCCTCGCCGAGGAAGTCACCGGCCACGACCTTCCAGCGCCCGGCCACGTCCGGCTCGTCGAGCCGATGACGGGCGACCACCTCGGCGCGGTCCAGCAGGATTCCCTGGAGCCCGGGGTGCTCGCGCAGCACGGTGAGCAGGAAGCCGCCCCGCCCGCCGCCGACGTCGGCGACCGTGCCGGTATCGGGGAAGAGGCCGGTGCGGGCGAGGATCAGGTGCTCGGCGGCGCTGACCGTCTCCATGCCCTCGTAGTAGAGCGCCTCGGTCTCCGCGTCGTTGTCGAAGTAGTCGTTCAGCGAGCGCCCGAAGATCTCGTCGAACGCCGGTCGGTGCACCCCCATCGCGTCGGTCACCCGGTGGCTCATCGTCCAGAACATCGTGTCGGTGAACATGAGGATGCCGGCCCGCGCCGGCACCGGGGAGTCCGACCGCAGCGCGGCGCCCTTGTCGGTGAGGGCGAACCGGCCCTCGTGCTCCTGCACCACGTCCCGCGCGGCGAGCAGTCGCAGCACCCTGCGCAGCCCCTCGGCGTCGGTGCCGGTGGCGGCGGCCAACTCGGCCGCGGTGCGCGGCCCGTCGGCCAGGTGGTCGGCGACGTTCACTGTCGCGGCCGCCCGCAGCGCCGCCGCATAGGTGTACCCCATCGCCTCCTGGTAGAGGGCCAGCGCCGACTGCAACCTGTCCATGTCTCCTCCGGGGCCCGATCGCGACTGCCGCACACGCCTGCCCGGATGCTATACCGGAATGAAGTGGATGGCAGCGCCAGATCTCAATAAGCGCAACTTGCGCGATAGCGGGATCGCTTTTCGCTTGAGAAAATGATTGCTCTGAACGTCGGACCGGAACGCCGCCTCTGCGGCCTCCGGACCCGCCGTCGGCTACGAAGGGATCACCGTGAGCCATACCGTGGAGTCCCCCGGCTCGGCAACCGTCCCGGCGTCGGTGCCACCGAGCCCGTTGCGCACCGCGTCGTGGGCCCGCATCAGGGAACTGTTCGCCCTGGACCCGACGACCGTGCACCTCAACACCGGAACCGTCGGCGCCATGCCGTACGAGGTCCTCGACACCGTCGACCGAGTCACCCGACAGTGGACCGGCGGACTCCTGGACGTCTACCGGCCGGCCATGTTCACCGAGTACCGGGCCTTCATCGGCAGGACGTTCGGCGTGGACGAGGACGAGATCGTCATCTGCCACAACGCGACCGAGGGCGTCGCCCGGGTCATCCACGGACTGGACCTGCGTGCGGGTGACGAGGTGGTGACCACCACCCACGAGTGCTACTCGGTGCTGTCCAACTTCAACCTGCTGCGTAACCGGCACGGCATCGTGATGCGCACCGTCACCCCGCCGTCGGGCCACGACGTGCGGGCAGAGGAGATCATCGATCTGGTCGAGTCGGCGATCACGCCGCGCACCAAGGTACTGTCGTTCGCGGCGATCACCCTTTTCACCGGCACCATGTTCCCCGTCCGGCAGCTGTGCGAACTGGCGCACCGGCACGGCCTGACCACCGTCATCGACGGCGCCCTGATCCCCGGCATGCTCGACGTCAACCTGCGCGACTACGGAGCCGACTTCATCACCTGCTCCGGCTCGAAGTTCCAGTGCGGGCCCCTCGGCACCGGCCTGATCTACGTCCGCAACAAGGTGGTCCCCGAGTCCAACCCGCTGCCGTTGCCCACCTTCTGGCCGCTCATCTCGACCTGGTACCCGATGATGGGCAGCCCGCCGCCGCGTACCACCAACGAGGTGGCCAGCTACAACATGGGCGACTACCTGCAGAGCGCCGGCAGCGCCAACCTGGCTCGCGGTGCTGCGTTGACCCGCGCCTTCGAGCTGTGGGACGACATCGGGCGGGACCGCATCGAGCGGTACGTCATGGATCTCGCCGAGTACGCGCGCGGCCGGCTGATCGAGGCTTTCGGCGAGAAGGCCATGTATTCCCCCGGAGTCGACCCCCGGCTGCGCTCACCGCTGATCGCGTTCAACCCGTTCCGTCGCCCCGAGGACGCCTGGAACATCAAGAAGTTCATCACCTTCGTCAAACGGCTGGAGACCGAGCACCGGATCTGGACCCGTTGGACCGAGTTCGACGTCCCCGGATCCCCGCACCAGCACTACGCGGCACGCATCACCACGCATCTGTTCAACACGCGCGACGAAATCGACCACAGCGTCCGGACGATGGTCCGCCTTGCCGAGGAGATGTCCTGAGGTGACCCAGGCACGCAGCGCAGCGACCAGCACACCCGGTACCCGGCAGCGGCACACCCTGCGGTTGCTCGGTACCACCGCCGTCCACCAGGCCGACCCGGCCGCCGCCTGGTCCCCCGCCGAGCGCCAACTGCTGCGCCTGACCACACGGCAACTGGTCAGCTACCGAGGGGCGGCCGACCCGACCGACTGGCGGGCCCTCGGCCCGGTCGGCGACCTGGCGGTCGACGTGCCGTCCACCTACAACGCCGGGCTCGGCGCCAGCCACCGCTCATACGTGGCACACCTGCGCCCGGACGTCTGGTGGGACACCCCGCAGCCGAGGCGGATCACCGCTCACGACGTCGTACGCGGCTTCAAGCGACTGGCCAACCCGGTGACCCGCCATCCCGCCCTGCCCTATTTCCGCGGCACGGTGCGGGGCATGGACCGGTACTGCGACGAGTACGCCGCCGCCGTCGCCGGCCAGCCGATCACCGCGGCACTGCTGGCCGCCTTCGCCAACGCCCACGACCTGCCCGGCGTGTTCGCCCTCGACGACGAGACGGTCGTCATCGAACTCCTCCGCCCGGCGTTGGACTTTCCCGACATGCTCGCCCTGACCTGCGCCTCCCCGGCCCCCGCCGAGTACGACGCGTACCTGCCGGGCAGCCCCGAACTGCACGCCCACCTCGTCGCCAGCGGTCCGTACCGAATCGCTGCCTGGCAGCCCGGGGACACCATCCGGTTGGAGCCGAACCCCACCTGGCGTCCGGAGAGCGACCCGGTGCGGCACCAGCGGTTCGACGCCGTCGAGTTCCGGGTGTCCGGCGACGGTCCGCGCCGGCTGGCCGACCAGATCTCCGCCGACGTGGCCGACCTGCCGTGGGGGGTGCCCGTCGGCCAGGTGAGCGGGTACCGGGCCGACCCGTTCCTGGTGTTCAACCTGCGCGACCCGGCCAACCCGGCGGTGGCCACGGCAGCCGTGCGGCGGGTGATCGCCGACGCGATCGACCGGTCCGCGCTGGCCCGGATCGCCCGCGCCGACGACCCGTGGTCGGAGATCCGCGAGGCGTACACCGTGGTGCCGCCGGGCAACGACGCACACCTGCCCCCGGACCCGCCGGCCGAACCCCCCGCGCACGGCTCACCCCGCCAACGGCTCGCCGTCGCCGGCCATCCGGACGGACTCGTCCTGACCGCGGTGCACCCCGACCGCGCCGAGGAACTGGCCCTGGCCCGCGCCTGGGCCGCCGACCTGGCTACGGCCGGCATCGAGGTGCGGCTGGTGGCCCTGAACGAGGCGGCACACCGGGCGCTGCTCACCGGTGCCGCAGGCGCACCGGCCCAACGTTGGGACGTCAGCACCACGTCGTGGGCGGCGCCGTGGGGCTACGGCAACGCGCGGGTGTTCCTTCAACCGCTGGTGGATGGCACACGGCCCAGCGGTTACCGCGACGAGGAGGCCGACCGGATGGTCGAGCAGGCGGTCGACGCCGCCGATCCCCGAACGGCCGTGGCGTGCTGGCAGCAGGTGCAACGACGGCTGCTGGCCGACGCGGCGGTCGTCCCCCTGCTGTTCCGACGCCCCACCGGCGCGGCACCGCGCGGGCCGCGAGTGCGCGGCGCCGATGCCCTGCCCTCACTCGGTGGACTGGCCGACCTCGGCGAGGTCCGCCTGGGGAGCGAGCGGTGAGCACCGGCGAGGACGTCGTCGCCGACTACCTCACGCTCGGGCTGCGGATGGGCCGGCTCGTCGACGGCTACGTCGACTGTTGGTTCGGCGACCCGGAGCTGGCCGCCCGGGTCGCCGCCGAGCCGGTGCACGACCCGGCGATGCTGGCCCGGCAGGCCGGTGAGCTGTTGGCCCGGCTGTCCGACGCGGACCTGCACGCCGACCGCCGGCGGTTCCTCACCGCCCAGGTACGCGCCGTGCACTGCGCCGCGCGGCGGGCCGCCGGTGAGCCGATCGGTTTCCTCGACGAGGTGCGAACCTACTTCGAGGTCGAGATCGGACTCGGCGACCCGGAGCGGTACGCGGCGGTGCACGACGCGATCGGCGCGCTGCTGCCCGGCAGCGGCACCCTGATGGAGCGGGTGGAGGAGTTCTACGCCCGCAACGTAGTGCCACCGCACCGGCTGGGGCCGGCGGTACGGGCCGTCGCCGACGCGCTTCGCGAGCGTGCCCGGCCGCTGCTGGGGCTGCCCGCCGCCGAGCAGGTGGAGATCGAGGTGGTCCGCGACCGGCCGTGGAACGCGTTCAACCGCTACCACGGCGGGTTCCGCTCCACGGTGACCCTGAACGAGACGGCGGGCCGCACGATCGCGGTGCTGCCGTTGATGGCGACCCACGAGGCGTACCCCGGTCACCACGCCGAGCACTGCCTCAAGGAAGCCGGACTGGTCCAGCAGCGCGGCTGGGACGAGCACCGGATCGCCCTGATCAACACGCCGCAGTGCCTGGTGGCCGAAGGTACCGCCGACCATGGCGCGACGGCCCTGATCGGTCCCGGTTGGGGACGGTGGACCAGCGACCTGCTGGCCGACCAGGGCGTCACCGTCGAAGGTGAGCTGGTCGAACAGCTGGTCGCACTGGTCAACCAGCTCATGCCGGCCCGCCAGGACGCGGCGATCCTGCTGCACGACCAGGGCGTCCCACCCGACGATGTCGTGACCTACCTGCACCGGTGGCTGCTGCTGCCCCGGGACCGGGCCGAGCAGATCGTCACCTTCCTGGTCGATCCCTTGTGGCGGGCCTACTCCACCACCTACGTCGAGGGTGCCCGGCTGGTCGGCTCGTGGTTGGCCGCCCGGCCGGCCGAGGTGCCGTTGATCGAGCGGTATCGCACTTTGCTGACCGAGCAGGCGCTGCCCGGCCAGCTGCACGACGACATCGTCGCGGAGACGACCGTCCGGCGCCCATGACCCGCTGATCCGGCCCCCGGCTCCCTGGGTGCCACCGAGCGGTCGGTGGCCGGCGCTGCACCCTGTTCCCGGCGGCGCAGCCCTCGACGCATCCGGTTCGCCGACGAGGGCGCAAGCGTCCGAGCCCGCCAGGCGGCTCGGCCACGCGGGCCGGCGTCACCGGTGCCGGGACAGATACGCCTCGGTCGCGTCGGCGGCGCGTACCGCGCCGCCGGCCTGCCGCACCTGCTCCCGCATCGCCGCCACGCGCCGCGCCAGCGCAGGGTCGCCGGCCACCCGCTCGACAGCGGCGAGCAGCGCCTGCCCGTCGGCCTTCTCCCCGGGCAGAAGCACACCGAGACCGAGTTGGTCGACCCGGCGGGCCATCGGCTGCACATCGAAGGATTGCGGCACGACGACCAGTGGACGCCCCCAGTGCAGCGCTTCCATCAGGGTGCCCATGCCACCGTGCGTCACGCAGACGGTCGCCCGCTCCAGCACCTCCACATGCGGCACCCACGGGTGCGCCTCCACATTCGGTGGCAACTCACCGAGCTGCGCCGGAGCGACCTGGTCGCCGAGGGTCATCACCACGTGCCAGGGCTGACCGGCGAACGCGCGGGCACAGTCGCGGAAGAACTCCGGCCGGTCGTTGAAGGTGGTGCCCAGCGACACCAGCACGACCGGTCGGTCGTCGGCGGGCGGCGTCCACCGCCCGAGAAAGCGTCGTTGCCCGAAACAGGGCCCCACGAACTCGAATCGTTCGTCGAAGCTCTCCCCGGCGATCTGGAACGCCTTCGGCACGAACACCAGGTTGAACTGCTCGACGTGCTGCCAGCACGCCACCACCGACCGGGGCGAACCGTGCTCGGCGAGCAGTGCCGCCAGGTTGTCCCGGAACGCCGGGAGGTCCAACGGGTCGATCGTGCCGGCCAACTCGATCATGTCCTGGGAGAAGGAGTAGTGCTCGTTGGAGGCGAAGGCGGCGCTGAGCCGGCCGGCCGGCCGATCCCACCGGGCGGCCAGCAGCTGCCCGGCGATGAACGGGAAGTCGTCGTAGAGAACCAGGTCCGGGACGTCGTCGTCGAGCGCGGCAGCGGTGGCCCGCAGCACCGACATGTTCTCCCGCAGATACATCAGATGCGGTCGGACACCGAGGTCGTCGGCACCGAAGACCTCGGCGGCGTCGGCGTCGATGATCTCCGAGGCGTACGGCACCACGGTCGCGCCGGCCGCCGCGACCGGCACGGCGAACCCGCCCGCGGTGACGTAGCTGACCCGGTGTCCACGCCGGACCAGCTCGGTGACCACAGCCAGGGTGGGCAGGACCAGACCGTGGCTGGCCACGTTGACGAACAGCAGATGGGCCACCGGTCGACTCCGTCCGTGGTCGCGTCCCGCACCGGGCGGCACGGGTTCAGGTCAGGACATCCAGGCGTCCGGTGCCGGACCACCACGCCCCGGCGGCGGGAACAGCTCGTCCAACCGGGCCAGTTCGTCGGCCGCCAGTGGCCGGTCCAGGGCGCGCAGGGCACCGTCGAGGTGCTCCGGCGTACGGGGACCGACCACGGCGGCGGTCACTCCCGGCCGGTGCAGCACCCACGCCATGCCGACCTCGGCCGGGTCCCGCCCGAGGTCGGCGCAGAAGCGCTCGTACGTCTCCAGCGCCGCGCGGTGGCGGGCCAGCCCTTCAGCGGCCCTCCCCTGGGCGGATTTCACCGCCGTGCCCTCCGCCCGCTTGCGCAGCACGCCACTGAGCAGGCCGCCGTGCAGCGGTGACCAGACCAGCACGCCGATGCCCTCGGCCGCGGCGGCCGGTAGCACCTCCAACTCGACGTACCGGGTGACCAGGTTGTAGACGCACTGCTCGCTGGCGAGACCGAGCAGCCGGTGTCGGCGAGCGGCCTCCTGCGCGCTGACCAGGTCCCAGCCGGCGAAGTTGGAGGAACCCACGTAGCGGACCTTGCCCTGGCGCACCAGTTGCTCCATGGCCTGCCAGATCTCGTCCCAGCCGACCTCCCGGTCGACCTGGTGCATCTGGTAGAGGTCGATGGTGTCGGTCTGCAACCGACGCAGCGACGCCTCGCAGGCGGCGATGACATGCCGGGCGGACAGGCCTCGGTCGTTGGGGCTGTCGCCCATCGGATTGCCCACCTTGGTGGCCAGCACCACCGAGTCGCGGCGGGACGGATCCTTGGCCAGCCAGCGGCCGATCATCTCCTCGGTCCAGCCACGGTGGACACGCCAGCCGTAGATGTCCGCGGTGTCGACCAGGTTGACCCCGCAGGTCCACGCATGGTCCAGCAGCCGGTGGGCATCCGCCTCGTCGACCCGCCCGCCGAAGTTGACGGTCCCGATCGCGACCCGGCTCACTCGCAGGCCGGTCCGGCCGAGCCGGACATGCAGCGACGCCACCCGTACCTCCCCTGTGCCGGGCCGGATCCGACATCCGACGACCTCCATACACAATATAGATTTATGAAGCATGTGACGTGGGCTGATGCAAGGTCCGCAATCACGAAGAACGGATAACGTCACTGGACGCGCTTCCGCCCTTGACCTCCCCTCATCAATCACTTGAGAATCATGTTGCACCTATCGAGGGGGGCGCGATGATCCCGTTGTCCAAGGTCGCCATGTCACCGGACGTCGGCCGACGCGTCTCCGCCGTGCTGCACAGCGGACGTCTGGAGCACGGGCCGACCGTGGCCGAGTACGAGGCGGCAGTCGGCGAACGCATCGGCAACCCCCGCGTCGTGTCGGTCAACTGCGGCACCGCCGGACTGCACCTGGCCCTCAGCCTCGCCGCCCGCCCCGGGCCCGGTGAAGCCGATCGGGCCGATCCGGGTGAGGTGCTGAGCACCCCCCTGACCTTCGAGGGCACCAACTGGCCAGCCCTCGCCAACGGGCTGCGGGTGCGCTGGGTCGATGTCGACCCGGCGACGCTCAACGTCGACCTCGACGATCTGGCGGCCAAGATCTCACCGGCCACCCGGGCCATCGTGGTCGTGCACTGGCTCGGATACCCCGTGGACCTCAACCGGCTCTCCGCCGTGGTGGACCAGGCCGCAGCCAGGTACGGTCACCGGCCCCTGATCATCGAGGACTGCGCGCAGGCGTGGGGGGCCACCTACCGGGGCAACCCGCTCGGCACGCACGGCAACATCTGCGTGTTCAGCACCGGCGCGATCAAGACCCTCACCACCGGCAGTGGCGGACTGGTGGTGCTACCCGACGACGACCTGCACGAGCGGCTGCGGCTCCGCCGGTGGCTGGGCATCGAGCGAGCCTCGGACCGGATCACCGGCGAGTACGACGTGACCGAATGGGGTTACCGGTTCGTCCTCAACGAGATCGGTGGCGCGATCGGCCTGTCCAACCTGGAGCACGTCGACGATCTGCTGCGCCGGCACCGTGAGAACGCCGCCTACTACGACAAGGAGTTGACCGGTCTCGACGGCGTCGAACACACCGAACGCGCCGACGACCGGGAGCCCTCGTTCTGGGTGTACCCCCTGAAGGTGCGCGACCGCCCCGCCTTCATGCGCCGGCTGCACGAGGCCGGCATCGCCAGCAGCGTCATCTCCCGCCGCAACGACGCGCACAGCTGCGTGGCGTCGTCACGAGTCCACCTGCCCGGCCTGGACTCGGTGGCCGACCGGGTGGTCTACATCCCCGTGGGCTGGTGGCTCACCGGGGAGGACCGTTCCCACGTCGTCGAAACGATCAGATCCGGCTGGTGAACCACGCCAGCCGCCACCCGACCCGAAGGGCACCGACATGCGCGTCCTGTTCGTCTCCTCCCCCGGTATCGGTCACCTCTTCCCCCTGATCCATCTCGCCTGGGGTTTCCGCACCGCCGGCCACGACGTGGTCATCGCGCTGGCCGAACACGCCCAGAAGGCCGCCGCCGCCGGTCTGGAGGTGGTGGATGTGGCCCCGGACTACAGCGCGGTCAAGGTCTTCGAGCAGGTGGCTAAGGACAACCCGCGGTTCGCCGAGACGGTCGCCACCCGCCCCGCCATCGACCTGGAGGAGTGGGGTGTGCAGATCGCCGCGGTCAACCGGCCGCTGGTGGACCGCACCATCGCCCTCGCCGACGACTTCAAGCCCGACCTGGTCGTCTACGAGCAGGGCGCGACCGTCGGGCTGCTCGCCGCCGCGCGCGCCGGAGTGCCCGCCGTCCAACGCAACCAGAGCGCCTGGCGCACCCGGGGCATGCACGTCTCGATCGCCTCCTTCCTGACCGACCTGATGGAGAAGCACCAGGTCACCCTGCCCAAGCCGAGCGTGACGATCGAGTCGTTCCCGCCGAGCCTGCTGCTGGAGGCCGAGCCGGAGGGCTGGTTCATGCGCTGGGTGCCGTACGGCGGTGGGGCGGTCCTCGGCGACCGGCTGCCGGCGCCCCCGGCCCGCCGCCCGGTGGTGGCCATCACGATGGGCACCATCGAACTCCAGGCGTTCGGCATCGGCGCGGTGGCGCCCATCATCGCCGCCGCCGCCGAGGTGGACGCCGACTTCGTGCTGGCGCTCGGCGACCTCGACATCACCCCGTTGGGCAAGCTGCCGCCGAACATGCGTGCGGTCGGCTGGACCCCACTGCACACGCTGCTGCGGACCTGCACGGCCGTGGTGCACCACGGCGGTGGCGGCACGGTGATGACCGCGATCGACGCAGGTCTGCCGCAGTTGCTCGCCCCCGACCCCCGCGACCAGTTCCAGCACACCGCACGGGAGGCGGTCAGCCGACGCGGCATCGGCCTGGTGAGCACCGCCGACAAGGTCGACGCTGACCTGCTGCGGCGGCTGATCGGGGACGAATCGATGCGCGCGGCGGCGCGTGAGGTCCGCGACGAGATGCGGGCGCTGCCCACGCCGGCGGAGACGGTACGGCGCCTCGTCGAGCGTGTCGAAACTGAGCCGGCTCACGCCGCCCGCCGGCCCGTCCGGCGGAGGGCGTGACCAGCCACCGGAGGGAAAACCTCGTGTTGGCCGATGCCGTGACCGCGTTCGATCCGACCGCCGTCGACGTCCAGCGCGACCCGTACCCGTCGTACCACTGGCTGCTCCGACACGATCCGGTGCACCGGGGTGCCCACCAGGTCTGGTACGTCTCGCGTTTCGCCGACGTCCGCGCGGTACTCGGCGACGAACGGTTCGCCCGTACCGGCATCCGCCGATTCTGGACCGACCTGGTCGGGCCCGGCCTGCTCAGCCAGATCGTCGGCGACATCATCCTGTTCCAGGACGAGCCGGACCACGGCCGGCTACGCGGGGTGGTCGGCCCGGCCTTCTCCCCATCGGCGTTGCGCCGCCTGGAGCCGATGATCGAGGCCACCGTCGACGATCTGCTGCGCCCGGCGCGGGCCCTGGGCGCGATGGATGTCGTGGCCGATCTGGCGTATCCGCTGGCACTGCGTGCGGTGCTCGGGCTGCTCGGCCTGCCGGCTGACGACGCCGACGCGGTCGGCTGCTGGTCGCGTGCGGTGGGCCGGACGCTGGACCGGGGCGCCACCGCCGAGGACATGCGGCGGGGGCACGCGGCCATCGCCGAGTTCACCGACTACGTCGAGCGGGCGCTGGCCGAGCGGCGCGACGACGGTGCGGACCTGCTGGCCCTGATGCTCGCCGCCCACCGCAGCAGGCTGATGAGCCGTAACGAGATCGTCAGCACCGTGGTCACCTTCATCTTCACCGGTCACGAGACAGTGGCCAGCCAGCTCGGCAACGGCCTGCTCAGCCTCCTGCACCACCCGGAACAGTTGGAGCTGGTGCGCCGACGGCCGCGCCTCGTACCACAGGCGGTCGAGGAATGCCTACGCTTCGACCCGGCGGTGCAGTCGAACACCCGGCAGTTGACCGCCGACGTCGAGTTGCACGGCCGGCGGCTACGCCGCGACGACATCGTGGTGGTCCTCGCCGGCGCGGCCAACCGGGACCCCGGGCGGTACGACCGGCCCGACGAGTTCGACATCCGCCGCGACCCCGTCCCGTCGATGTCCTTCGGGGCGGGCATGCGCTACTGCCTCGGGGCGTACCTGGCCCGACTTCAGCTGCGCACCGCTCTCGGCGCCATGGCCACGCTGCCGGACCTGCGCCTGGCCACCAGCCCGAACGAACTGGCCTACCAACCTCGAACGATGTTCCGCGGTCTCGCGAGGCTGCCGGTCGCGTTCATGCCGGCCGGCTGAGCCCCGCCGGCGGTCCGACGTACGCGAGCAGGAGGAGCAGGTGCCATGAGACAACTCGTTGCCGAGTACGACGTCATCGTCGTCGGTGGCGGCCCCGCGGGGGCGTGCACCGCCGGGCTTCTCGCGCTCGAGGGGCACCGGATCCTGTTGCTGGAGCGCGAGAAGTTTCCCCGCTACCACATCGGCGAGTCGCTGATCACCGGCATCATTCCGACGCTGACCGCGTTGGGGCTGCTCGACCGCATGGCCGAGCTGCGGTTCCAGGTCAAGTACGGCGGCAGTCTGCTGTGGGGCGAGAACCAGACCGAACCGTGGTCGTTCCGCTTCCGAGAGGTCCGTGGTGGCCGCTACGAGTACGCCTGGCAGGTCCGGCGCGCCGAGTTCGACGCGATGCTGCTGGACCGGGCGCGGGAACTGGGCGTGCAAGTCGTCGAGGGGGCGACCGTCCGGGACGTGCTGACCGACGGCGACCGGATCGCAGGCGTGCGCTATCAGCTCAAGGGCGAGTCGGACTCCGTACCGGCGCGGGCGACGATGGTGGTGGACGCCTCGGGCCAGCATCGCTGGTTGGGCCGCCGGCTCGGGCTGGTCGACTGGTACGACGACCTGCGCAACGTGGCCGTGTGGAGCTACTGGCAGGGTGGCCTGCGCTACCCGGGTGAGCACGAGGGTGACCTGCTGACCGAGAGCCGCCGGCAGGGCTGGCTCTGGTACCTGCCGCTGAGCCCGGAGCTGACCGGCATCGGCTACGTCACGACCAGCGACCTGCTGGTGTCCTCCGGGATGCCGCCGGAGCAGTTGCTGGAAAAGCAAATCGCGGAATCGTCCGAGGTCTCCTGGCTCACCGCGGGCGCGAAGCGGGTGGACATCTATCGCGCCGCGCGCGACTGGTCGTACGCCTGCCAGCAGTTCTCCGGCCCGGGCTGGGTCCTGGTCGGCGACGCGGCCGCGTTCATCGACCCGTTGCTCGCCTCCGGGGTGACCCTGGCCATGCGCGGCGCGAGCAGTGTCGCGAAGGCGATCCACGAGACGCTGACCGCACCGGACAAGGAACGGCACGTCATGAAGGACTACGAGGACCGGTACCGGGACTTCCTGGGCTCGCTGCTGGAGTTGGTCCGGTTCTTCTATGACGGCGCGCACGGCAAGGAGGAGCTGCACCTGCGAGCCCAGGCCATCGTTGATCCCGACCGCAGCCTGCCTCCCAAGATCTCCTTCGTGTCGCTGCTCTCCGGG
Organism: Micromonospora qiuiae; assembly: GCF_016863555.1. GTDB lineage: Bacteria > Actinomycetota > Actinomycetes > Mycobacteriales > Micromonosporaceae > Micromonospora > Micromonospora qiuiae. The sequence continues at coordinate 46,527 of NZ_BOPC01000048.1, forward strand.
CTGATCCGCGGGGACGAGAGCCTCGGCCCCGACGCGATCAACGAGCATTGACCCCAACATCAAGCGCTATATATTGTTAAAGTAGAAAATCCTGAAGATCGTTCGCCCCGAGGAGTGAACTCGATGCGCACCGCCGGAACGTACATTCGTGGAATCGGGGCCTACCTTCCTGAGACCGTGACCGTCGAACACGCCGTCGCCCAGGGCTGGTATCCCGAGGAGGACATCGAGACCCACAAGCTCGGCGGCGCCGCCGTCGCCGGAGACCTACCCGCGCCGGAGATGGCCCTCCGCGCCGCACAGGACGCCCTGAAAACCAGCGAGCTGAATCGTGGCGACATCGACCTGCTGCTCTACGCCGCCGCCTGGCACCAGGGCCCCGAAGGCTGGATCGCCCACGCGTACCTCCAGCACTACCTGCTCGGCGGCGTGCCCCGGGCGAGCGAGATCCGGCAGGGCTGCAACGGCATGTTCACCATGCTGGAACTGGCCGCGAGCTACCTCAAGGCCGTGCCCGAACGCACCGCCGCGATGCTGGTGGCCGCCGACAACTACGGGACCCCGCTGTTGGACCGCTGGCGGACCAACCTCGGGTTCATCCTCGGCGACGCCGCCTCGGCTGTGGTGCTGAGCACCGAGAGCGGCTTCGCCGAGCTGCTGTCGGTCTGCTCGATCACCGTGCCGGAGGCCGAGGAGGTCCACCGCGGCGGCGAGCCGCTGTTCCCGCCCGGCGCGACCCTCGGCAAGGATCTCGACTTCGGCGCGCGGCTCTTCTACCACATCACCGAGCAGACGCCCGTGCTCGCCGTGCTCGGCGAGGCCCAGGAGACCATGACGACCGTGGCCGAGCAGGCACTCTCCGAAGCCGGCATCGACACCACCGATCTGACCCGCGTCTCCTTCATGAACTACTCCCGTGAGGTGGTGGAGCAGCGCTGCATGGCACCACTCGGCCTCGGCATGGAGAAGTCCACCTTCGACTTCGGCCGCATGATCGGCCACTGCGGCGCCAGCGACCACCTCCTCGCCCTGCACCACCTGCTGCGTACCGGCGAGCTGACGGCCGGTGACCACATGCTCTGGCTCGCGATGGGCCCCGGCGTCGAGTTCACCGCAGCCGTGCTGCGCATCCTGCACACGCCCGACGGTCTGTGACCGGCCGGAAGCCGCCACCCGACCCACGGAGGTACGACGATGACCCGGGATGACCCTGCCGGCCGCCCCTTCCAGGTGGCCGTCGTCGGTGTCGGCTGCCGGCTGCCCGGCGACGTCGACAGCCCCGACGCCCTCTGGGAACTACTGCTCAAGGGCGGCCAGACCAGCGGAGAGATCCCCACCCAGCGCTGGCGGGCGTACCGCGAGCGAGGCCCGGAGTACGAGGCGGTCCTGCGGGAAACGGTCACCGCCGGCAGCTACCTCGACGACATCGCCGGCTTCGACGCCGAGTTCTTCGGCCTGACCCCCCGCGAGGCCGCCGAGATGGATCCGCAGCAACGGATCCTGCTGGAGGTCGGCTGGGAAGCCCTGGAACACGCCGGCCTGCCACCGACCGGGCTGGCCGGCAGCGACACCGGCGTCTTCATCGGAGTCAGCACCACCGACTACGGCGACCGGCTCCTGGAGGACCTGCCCACCGTCGAGGCGTGGACCGGCATCGGCGCGGCCACCTGCGCACTGGCCAACCGCATCTCGTACGCCCTGGACCTGCGCGGACCGAGTGTCGCCGTCGACACCGCCTGTTCGGCGTCGCTGGTCGCGGTCCACCTGGCCTGCCAGAGCCTGCTGCTCGGCGAGAGCACCGTCGCCCTGGCCGGCGGCGTCAACCTGGTGCTCGCGCCCGGACAGAACGTGTCGCTGAACGCCGCCGGCACGCTCGCGCCCGACGGGGTCAGCAAGTCCTTCGACCGCGACGCCGACGGCTACGGCCGAGGTGAGGGCTGCGGTGTCCTGGTGCTCAAGCGACTCGACGACGCGGTCCGGGACGGCGACCGGGTGCTGGCCGTGATCATCGGCAGCGCGGTCAACCAGGACGGACGCACCGACGGCATCATGGCGCCCTCCGGGGAGGCCCAGCAGCACGTCGTACGCCGCGCCTGCGCCCGCGCCGGCGTCACACCCGACAGCGTCGACTACGTGGAGGCACACGGCACCGGCACCCGACTGGGCGACCCGGTCGAGGCCGGCGCGCTCTCCGCGGTCTACGGCACCGGCCGGCCGCCGGAACGGCCCTGCCTGATCGGGTCCATCAAATCGAACATCGGCCACCTGGAGGGCGCGGCCGGCGTCGCCGGACTGATGAAGGCGATCCTCGCGCTGCACCGGGGCCAGATTCCCGGCACCCCGCTGCGCGGCCGGTCGATTCCCGCGGTCGATGGCGACGGCACGGGGTTGCGACTGGTCACCAGCCCGCTGCCCTGGCCCCGTCGGGACGGGCCTCGCCGGGCCGCCGTCTCCGGCTTCGGGTACGGCGGCACCATCGCCCACGTACTCCTGGAACAAGCCCCGCCCCTGCCGTCGACCGACACTGCGGACGACGACGAAGGTCAGCCCATGGTGCCGCTGTCCGCCCGCTCCGCCGCTGCCCTTCGGGCACAGGCCGGCCGGCTCGCCGACCGGCTCGCCGCCGACGACCGGGCGAGCCTGGCCGACATCCGGCACACCCTGGCACACCGACGCGCCCACCTGAGCCACCGCGCCGTGGTCACCGGCACCGACCGCGGCGACCTGACCGCCGCGCTGCGCCAACTCGCCGACGACCAGACAGACGCCGGCACCGTGTCCGGGGTCGCACCGGGCGGCCGCTCCGCGCGCCCGGTGTGGGTGTTCTCCGGGCACGGCTCGCACTGGGCCGGAATGGGCCGCGACCTGCTCAGCCACGAACCGGCGTTCGCCGCCGCGATCGACGAGATCGAACCGGTGGTCGCCGAGGAGGCGGGCTTCTCGCTCCGCACCGCCCTCGGCGCTACGGAACTGGGCGGCGTCGACCGGATCCAGATCCTGACCTTCGCCATGCACCTCGGTCTCGCCGCCCTGTGGCGGGCGTACGGGGTGCGACCGGCGGCGGTCATCGGCCACTCGGTCGGCGAGGTGGCCGCCGCCGTCACCGCCGGAATGCTGAGCCCGGTCGACGGTGCCCGACTGATCTGCCGTCGCTCCGCCCTGCTGCGCCGCGCCGCCGGGCGGGGCGCGATGGCCATGGTGACCCTGCCCTTCGCCGACGTCGCCGAACGGCTGGCCGGCCGGGCCAACCTGGTCGCGGCCATCGCCTCCGCCCCCGCCGCCACGGTGGTCTCCGGCGACATCGGCGCAGTGGACGAGATCATCGAGCAGTGGCCGGCGGACCGGATCGCCGTTCGCCGGGTGCAGTCCGATGTGGCCTTCCACAGCCCGCACATGGACCCGCTCGTCGACGAGTTGCGCGCCGCGGTGCTCGACCTGGCCCGGGCGCCGGCCGTGGTGCCGATGTACTCGACGGTGCTCGACGACCCATGCGCGACGCCCACATGCGACGGTGACTACTGGGCGGCCAACCTCCGTCGCCCGGTACGCCTGGTCCAGGCGGTCGAGGCCGCCCTCGCCGACGGACATCGCGTCTTCCTTGAGATCTCCGCGCACCCGGTGGTCGCCCACTCGCTGCGGGAGACCGCCGACCACGCCGACATCGCCGACGTGTACATCGGCACCACCTTGCGGCGGCACGCCCCCGGCCACCGCACCATGGCGGCGGCAGTCGCCGGGGCGTACTGCCACGGGGTCGAGGTCGACTGGACGCGCCGCTACCCGCAGGGCCGGCTCGTCGACCTGCCCCACTACGCCTGGCAGCACCGCCAGCACTGGCGTGAGCCCGAGCCATCGGGCAGCGCAGGTGGGCACGACATCGGGTCGCACACGCTGCTCGGCACCCCGACCAGTGTGGCCGGCAGCGAGCTACGCCTCTGGCACACCGTGCTCACCGACGCCACCCGCCCGTACCCGGGCAGCCATCAGGTGCAGGGCGCGGAACTCGTGCCGGCGGCGGTGTTCGTCGCCACGTTCCTCGCCGCCGCCGACCGCGAAGGTGCTCCCGTGGCGTTGCGGGAGCTGTCGATGCGGGTCCCGCTCGCCACCCACCTGCGCCAGGAGATCCAGGTGGTCGACGACGAAGGCCAACTGCGGCTCGCCTCCCGACCGGCCAACGGCGACCCGGCACCGTGGCTGACCCATGCCACCGCCCTGGCCGTGCCGGCGACCGGCCCGGTCGACGGCGCCGTGGCCACACCGCCGGCCGGCGGTGTGGTCGCCGACGTCGGTCTGATCGGAGCCCACCTGACCGCCGTGGGAGTGCCGGCCACTGCCTTCCCCTGGACGGTGGACCGTCTGATCATCGCCAAAGGCGGCCTGCGGGCGCGGGTCCGCTTCCCGGAGGCGGCCGGCGGCTGGGCGGCGATCGTCGACGCGGCCGTCTCCATCGCACCGGTCGTCTTCCCCGGTCCGCCCCGACTGCGCCTGGTCGACGGCGCCGAGTGGGTCGAGATGGCCGGCGCACCGCCGATGGTCGCGGTGATCGACGTGATTCGCGACGCCGCCCGCGAGGACACCGCCTCGGCCCTGGTCAGCGCGCCCGACGGCACGATCGTCGCGCAGCTCGCCGGCTTGCGCTACCCGGTGGTGCCGGACGCTCCGGACGTACCGACCGACCAGTCCGGAGCGTCCGGCGGGTCGCTGTCCGCGATGGACCCGGACGAATTGCGCGAACGCCTGATCGACGAGGTGCGCGCCGCGATCGCCGCAGAGATGAAACTCCCCGTCGAGTCACTGGACCCGCGCCTGCCCCTCGTGCAGCAGGGCATGGACTCGGTGATGACCGTCATCGTGCGGCGGCGGCTGGAGAAGACGTACCGCCAGGTGCTGCCGGCCTCGCTGTTCTGGCAGCAACCGACCATCACGGCGATCGCGGCCGAACTGACCGAGTTGATCGCCGCCCCGCCGCAGCCGGCCGGGGCGGCCGCCCGCTGACCCACCGGACGCGCCCCACCGGAGGACCGCATGGCACCGACCACGAGCAATCCCCAGCCCGGGCTGCGGCACCGGATGCAACACCTGGTCTACGGGTTCTTCACCGCCCAGACGCTGCACGTCGCCGCCCGGCTGCGGATACCGGACCTGCTCGCCGACGGCAAGGCCGACGTCGCCGCGCTGGCCGAGGCCACCGACACACACGCACCGTCGCTGCGACGGTTACTGCGGGCGCTGGTGTTCCTGGAGGTGCTGGAGGAGCCGGAGCCCGGCATCTTCGTCCTCACCGAACAGGGCGAGTTGTTGCGGTCGGACGCCATCGGATCGATGCGGGAACTGGTGCTGCTGCTCTCCGGGCCGGAGAGCTGGGCCGCCTGGGGGCAGCTCGAACACAGCGTCCGCACCGGCGAGGTGGCCTGGGAGCATGCGCACGGGCAGAGCTGTTTCGCCTACCTCGCCGCGAACCCCCGGCGGCAGGCGGCGTTCAACGCGGCCATGGCGGAGGGATCCCGGGCGTTCGTGCCGACGTTGTTGTCCGCGTACGACTTCTCCGACCTGGAAACCGTGGTGGACGTCGGCGGTGGCAGTGGGGATCTGCTCGCCGGGGTCCTCGCCGCGCACCCGCGGCTGCGGGGGACGGTCTTCGACACCCCCGACGGCGTGGCCGACGCCGCGCGCACGCTCGCCGCGCAGGGCGTGGCCGACCGGTGCGAGGTCCGGGCCGGGGACTTCTTCCGGTCGGTGCCGTCGGGCGCGGACGCCTACCTGCTCAAGAGCGTCCTGCACGACTGGGACGACGACCAGTGCGTGGCAGTGCTGCATACCGTCCACCGAGCGACCCGGCCGGACAGCCGGATCCTGCTCGTGGAGTCCGTCATGCCACCGACCGTCAGCACCAGCCCGAGCGTCGCTCAGGTGGTCATGAACGACCTGAACATGATGGTGTGCCACGGCGGGCGGGAACGCACCGTGGCCGAGTTCCGGGAGCTGCTGCGCGCGGCGGGTTTCCAGCTGGAGTCCGTCGCACCCTGCCCGGCACCGAGCGTGATGTGTGTGCTGGAGGCGACGCCGGTGCCAGTGCCGAACGGAACGCAGCCATGACCAGCATGGGTGACCTGCACACCACCGGGCCCACCGCCCCGCCGGCCCACGCCAAAATGGTTCGCATTCCCGGTGGCACCTTCCTCCAGGGTTCGCCGGAGCGGACGTTGGACTGGCTGGAGGCCGAGGGGCAGGCCTTCCCCCGGGACTGGTTCACCGACGAGACGCCGCAGCGACCGGTGACCCTGCGCGACTACCTCATCGACCGGTACCCGGTGACCGTCGCCGAGTTCGCCGACTTCGTCGCCCGCACCGGGTACGTGACCTCGGCCGAGCGGGCCGGCGGCAGCATGGTCTACAGCGACTATTGGGAAATCCGCGAGGGCGCGTGTTGGCACCGTCCTGCCGGCTACGGCAGTGGCGTCCGCAACCGCGGCGAGCACCCGGTCGTGCACATCTCGTACCCCGACGCCGAGGCATACGCGACGTGGGCGGGCAAGCGGCTACCGACCGAGTCGGAGTGGGAACGGGCGGCGACCGGGCGGGCGTACCGGCTCTGGCCCTGGGGCGACACCTGGGACCCGACCCGGGCCAACACCGCCGAGTGGACCGGCGGCAGCCTCCGCGGGCTCGACGAGTGGCGGCAGTGGTGGTCGAGGATCCACAACGCGCAGGGGCCGGTGCCGCAGACCACACCGGTTGGCGCGTTCTCACCGCACGGCGACAGCCCCGACGGCTGCGCCGACATGACGGGCAACGTGTACGAGTGGACCTCCACCACCGCCCACCTGTACGCGCCCGAGACCCGCTGCGACCCCACCATCCACCTGGTGATGGGCCGGTTCCGGGCGATCCGGGGCGGCTCCTGGATGAACTTCCGCTACCAGGTCCGGTGCGCGGAGCGGCTCTACGGAGATCCCACCGGCTGGTCCAACTTCGCCCTCGGCTTCCGCTGCGCCGACGACCCACCCGAGTCCGGCGCCGAACACCACGGGAGGTAGCAAATGGTCACGGTGCTGCTGTCGGCGGGCTGGGCCCACCGCGGGCAGAAGACGTTCGCGTGCCACGAAGGCACCGTCCGCGACGTCATCCGGGAGTTCGTCGAGTCCTACCCGCACTACCGGCGCCGGCTGCTCGACGACGACGGTGAGCCGCTGACCTACTACAACGTCTACCTCGACGGCGACCTCGTCAAGGCCACCGACCGATCCAGGGTTGCCGCCCCCGCCGACAGCACGGTGGCCATCGTTCCGCCTCTGGCCGGGGGGTGACCCTTCGGCCGGTCGGGTCGCCGTCACCCACCAGGTCAACCTTTGGAGTAGTCATGGTCCTGCCGCACACAGAAGCCCGACCTCGTCCGGGGCACACCGACCGGGACCACCTCGTCGCCCGGCTGGCCCGATCGGCACGACACCGCCCGCGTCCGGTCGCCGACCTGGAGGCCTGGCTGGACGCGCGGGCGCGGGCCAACCCCTTCGAGATCACCGAGGTGCCGTTCGCCGAGCTGACCGGGTGGTCGTTCGCGCCGCACAGCGGTGATCTGGTGCATGACAGCGGCCGGTTCTTCAGTGTCGAGGGCCTGCACGTACGCACCGACGGTGGGCCGGTCGACGAATGGTGGCAGCCGATCATCCACCAGCCGGACCGGGCCATCCTCGGCATCCTGGCCCGTGAGATCGACGGCGTGCTGCACTTCCTTCTTCAAGCCAAGATGGAGCCGGGCAACATCAACGGCATCCAGTTCTCCCCCACCGTGCAGTCCACCCCCAGCAACTACTTGCGGACACACCGAGGAGCACGATCCCGATACGTGGAGTACTTCCTGGAACCCGGGCGTGGACGAGTGCTGGTGGACGTGCTCCAGTCGGAGCAGGGCTCGTGGTTCCGCGGCAAGCGCAACCGCAACATCCTCGTCGAGGTGACCGACGACATCGAACCGCACCCGGACTACGTGTGGCTCACCCTCGGCCAGATCCACGACCTGCTGCACCGACCCAACCTGGTCAACATGGACGCCCGTACCGTGCTGTCCTGCCTGCCCGGCCACGCGGTCGCGGCCGACCCCGCCGATTCGGGCATCGCCGCCGCCGTAGCGCGCTCCTCGCTGGCTGACGACGACGCGGCGTGGCAGCCGTTGCTCCAGGTCCGCAACTGGTTGACCGCCAACAAGGCCGGCCGGACCCTGGTGGCTCACCAGGTGCCACTGCGGCAGGTACGCGACTGGCACCGCGGCGATGTCGACATCCGGCACCGCTCCGGCCGGTTCTTCCGGATCGTCGGGCGTGCCGTGCGGGCCAGTAACCGGGAGGTGACCCAGTGGCGGCAGCCACTCCTGGCCCCCTGCGGCACCGGTCTGGTCGCCTTCGTCGTCCGGCGTCTCGGCGGCGTCCTGCACGTGCTCGCCCACGCCGACCTACGACCCGGCTACCGGGACATCGTGGAGCTGGGCCCGACTGTGCAGTGCACTCCAAACAACTTCACCGGCGCAAACCGCCCTGCCTACCTGGACCTCGTCTGCTCCGACCAGGTCCAGGTGCACTACGACGTCCTCCAGTCCGAGGAGGGTGGACGGTTCCACCACGCGGTGACGCGGCACCTGGTGGTGGAGGTGGGCCCGGAGTTCCCGGCCACGACCCCACCGGACTTCACCTGGGTGACCCTGCGCCAGCTCACCGCCATGACCGCGTTCAGCTACCAGGTCAACATCGAGGCGCGTAGCCTGCTGCTCTGCCTGCGGGCGCTGGCATGAGTGGGTACCAGAATCCGCCGACCGGCGACCACCCCGGCGCGTCGGGGTCGTCCGGGCCGACCGATCCGGGCATCGACGCGTTTCCGCTGCCTCGGCGCTGCCCCTTCAGCCCACCTGCCGAGTACGCGCGACTACGCGCCGAGCACCCGGTCGTCCGACTGCCGATGCTCGGCGGTGACACGGCCTGGGTGGTCTCCCGGCACGCTGACGTCCGGCACGTGCTCAGCAATCCCCGGATGAGCGCGGACCGACGTCGACCCGGCTTCCCGAAGTTCGCGCCGACCACGGAAAGCCAGCGGCAGGCGTCGTTCGCGAACTTCCGTCCACCGATGAACTGGCTGGACCCGCCGGAGCATGCCATCGTCCGGCGACAGATCATCGACGAGTTCTCCGTGCGCCGGGTCCGGCAGTTACGGGCGATGGTCGAACGGGTGGTCGACACCCATCTCGACGCGTTGGCCGCCGCCGCACCCGGTGCCGACCTGGTGTCGGCGTTCGCCTACCCGGTGCCATCACAGGTGATCTGTGAGGTGCTCGGCGTGCCCTACGGCGAGCACGAGTTCTTCGAACAACGTTCGACGCTGATGTTCCGCCGGAGCGCGCCGGCCGACGAACGCGCCCGCTGCGCCCGGGAGATCCGCGACCTTCTCGACGTGGTGGTTACAGACAAGGAGCGCCGTCCCGGCGACGACCTGCTCAGCCGGCTGCTGTACCGGCAGCGCGGTGCCGGTGGTGTGGACCACGAGGCCGTGGTCAGCATGGCTTTCGTGCTGCTGGTCGCCGGGCACGTCACCACCTCCAACATGATCGCGTTGAGCGTGCTGGCCCTGCTCACTCATCCGGCCCGGCTGGCCCGGCTACGCGCCGAGCCGGAGCGGTTCCCGGCCGCCGTGGAGGAACTGCTGCGGTATTTCACCGTGGTCGAGGCGGCGACGGCCCGCACCGCCACCGCCGATGTCACGATCGGCGGGGTGACCATCAGGGCCGGCGAGGGGGTGGTGGCGCTGGGGCAAGCAGCGAACCGTGATCCGGCGGTGTTCGAAGACGCCGACGAGTTCGACCCGGACCGGGACGCCCGTGCACACCTCGCCTTCGGCTACGGCCGGCACGTCTGCCCAGGTCAGCATCTCGCTCGGTTGGAACTGGAGGTCGCACTCAGCCGCCTGTTCCGGCGGCTGCCCGGCCTAAGGCTGACGGCGGAGGTCTCAGACCTGCCCCTCAAGGAGGACAGCAACATCTTCGGGTTGTACGCCCTACCGGTCGCCTGGTGATCCGAGCGGGTATCGGGCGACCCCGGCGGCTTCGAGCTGGCCAGTCCGTGTCCGGGCCCCGTTCCGCAGCGGCCCGCAGCGTACTCACGGCATCGGGAAGTGCCCGGTCAGGGCCGTCCGGTGACCAACTTCTCCCACACGCCGCCGATCCGATCGGCCGTCGCCGTGGCCGCCGCCATCTGCTCGGGTCCGGCGGCGGCGATCCAGTCGACCGCCCGTCCCTCGGGCAGTTCGCCGGCCAGGTAGTCCCTCAAGGCCAGCAGACCCATCTCCCAGCCCGCGCCCAGCCCCCAGACGCCGGGACCGGCGTTCGGCACGATGTCCGCCGGCACCGGAGCGTGCTCCAGCTCCAGCACGGTGGACTCGCCGTCCGGGGTGAGCCGTAGCTGCACCTCGCTGCTGCCACCGCCCGACTCCCAGGTCAGGCCGATCAGGCGGGGGCGCTCGCACCGGCGGATCTCGCCGCCGGCGTTGCCCTCCAACTGGAAACGCCCACCGGCCCGGAGGTCACCGGCGATGGGCAGGAACCAGCGCACCAGGCGCTGCGGGTCGGTGATGGCGTCCCACACCTCCTCAGGGGAGGCGTCGTAGCTGCGCCGGAGCACCAGGATGCTCATGCCGTTCGGGTGTTCCCGCAACTCGCGGTCGGTGTCCTGGAGCCCGTCGAAGATCCTGCTCATTGCCCTCGTGGCCTTCCTGCGGGTGCATCCTCACACCGGATTCGATCCGGCGACACCCGAGGACCTTAGCAGCCAGAACTCACGCAATGTCCCATCTGTACCGGGGCGACGTCACGAGTCGTGCCGGCCCGCCTGGGCACAGCAGAACGCGGCGGCGGATGCCCGGCGGCGGAACGTCAGGCGACGTCACGCGTCCGGCGGCGCAGGAGCAGCACCACCACGACGAGCAGCACGAGGCCGTCCAGCGCGAGCAGGGCGGCACCCATCGGGTCCACCCCGTGGGTGTGGGCCGCGTCGTCGGTCGTGTCCGCCGGCGCGGCGGGCGCCGCAGCGTCTGAAGAGCCGACGGTGAAGCGGGCGATACCCGAGACGGTACCCCCGTTGGCGGTCACCACGTGGTAGGCCACCGCGAGTTGACCGGGCCGGGTCACGGCGATGTGCTGCCGCAGACCGTCGTCGGCGTCGAGCACGACCGACCCGACGTTCAACCGGATCCCATCGGCGTCGTAGACCACGATGTGCGAGCGACCGGGGTCGGGCTCACCGGCGACCCGGATGCGTACCGTGGTCGGCTGGTCCGGCAGGACCGCTCCATCGGCCGGTTCCATCGCGAGCACCTCGACCGCCCGCCCCGCTTCCGCGTCGGTGCCGGCCCGGCCGACCAGCATCAGCACGGCCACCAGCGCCGCCAGGCAGATGGCGGCGCCGGCGTAGATGCGACCGGTGGTGGACATCCCAACCCGATCAGCGCCCGGCGACTGCGGCCGGCTGACGCGGGTTGACCAGGCGACCGGCGCACGAGCAGCGCATGGCCGCCCTCTCGGTCGCGTTGGGACGCAGGTGCAGGTACATCGCGAGCAGCATCGGGATGAAGACGACCGAGTTGTAGAACAGGTGCAGTTCCACCCGGGGCACCACCAGTTGCAGGATGCTGACCGGCCCTTCCTCGCCGGCGATCCGGAAACTGCTGTTCGCCTGGATCAGCAACAGCGCGTGCTCGATGTGGTGCCAGAACTGCAGGGCGAGGGCCACCGTCCACCACGCCTTCGCGCGGCCGGTGAAGCCCGGCCGCAGCAGAAAGAGCCCGACCAACATCAGGATGGCGTACCCGTAGTGCATCCACTCGGAGCTGACCAGCCAGGGGAACGGCATCCCCAGCACGCCGCGTGCCTCCGGCCGCGCCCAACCGAGCACCCAGATCTGGTAGGCCTGCACGAGGTGTTCCGCCCAGTGCGCCACCACCACCACCATATAGATCGCAAGCGCGATCCGGTGGTATCGGTCGTTCAGGGGTGAGATCAGGCCGGACGATCTGGTTCCCGCGGCAGGTGTCATGAGTCCTCTACTCCACACTGGAAGCCCTGTACAACCACCTTAGGGGCCTTGTCGTCGGCGCGTGTCTCTGAGCTTGCCGTCTATGTCCAGGACAGTTTCAAGGGCTGGTCCGCCCGGCGCGGCAGCTATATACATTGAAAGCTCATCGTCGGATCGCGGGAGTGAGCAGATGCACCAGCGGCACATTCTCTTCGCCAACGTCCAGGGACACGGACACATCTACCCCTCGCTCGGCCTGGTGAGCGAGTTGGTTCGGCGTGGCCACCGGATCAGCTACGTCACCACCCCGCTCTTCGCCGACGTCGTGACCGCGGCCGGCGCCACCGTGGTGCCGTACAAGTCCGAGTTCGACACTTTCCACGTACCCGACGCCGTCACCAAGGCGGACGCGGAAACCCAGTTGCACCTGGTGTACGTCCGGGAGAACGAGGCGATCCTGCGCGCCGCCGAAGACGGGCTCGGCGACGACATCCCAGATCTCGTGGTCTACGACGTCTTCCCGTTCATCGCCGGCCGATTGCTGGCGACCCGGTGGCGTCGTCCGGCCGTCCGCCTCAGCGCCGGTTTCACCGCCAACGAGCACTACTCCTTCTTCGAGGAACTGTGGAAGAGCCACGGTCAGCGCCACCCCGCGGACGTGCCGGAGGTCAACCGCGTGATCGTCGATCTGCTCGCCCGCTACGGGGTGCACACCCCGGTCCGACAATTCTGGAACGAGATCGAGGACCTCAACATCACGTTCCTGCCGAGGTCCTTCCAGCCCTTCTCGGAAACCTTCGACGACGACCGTTTCGCCTTCGTCGGGCCGACGCTGACCGATCGGCCGGTACGCACCGGCTGGCAGCCCCCCACTCCGGACACTCCGGTGATCCTGGTGTCACTCGGCAACCAGTTCAACGAACATCCCGAGTTCTTCCGGACCTGCGCCGAGGCGTTCGCCGGCACCCGGTGGCAGACGGTGCTGGCGATCGGCACCTTCCTCGACCCCACCGTTCTGGAGCCATTGCCGCCGAACGCGGAGGCCCATCCGTGGATCCCGTTCCACGAGGTCCTGCCGCACGCGGACGCCTGCGTCACCCACGGTACGACCGGTGCCGTGCTGGAATCCCTGGCAGCCGGCGTACCGCTGGTCCTGGTGCCGCACTTCGCGACCGAGGCCGCACCGTCGGCGCGCCGCGTCGTCGAGCTGGGGCTCGGCTACGAACTGACGCCGGAGCAGGTCGAGCCGGCGACCATCCGGGCTACCGTGCAACGGTTCCACGACGACACGGCGCTGCGCGAGCGGGTCGATCGGATGCGACACGAGATCCTGACGGCCGGTGGCCCGCCGGCGGCAGCCGACCGGATCGAGACGTACCTGGACCAGTCCCGGGGATGATCAGGCCCACCGCCCCGCGCGATACCGACCGTCAGCGGCGGGCGCGGTGGGTCACCGTGCGTTTCACCGTGCCGTCAGGGTTGAAGGTCGTCCACTCACCGACCTTCTTGTCGCTGTCGTAGTCACCCCGGTCGATCATGTCACCGGCGGCGTTCCACCTCGTCCAGGTGCCGTGCTTGCTTCCGTGGTCGAATCCACCCCGCTGCATGATTCCGCCGGACGAGCGATACCACACCCACTCGCCGTGCACGGTCCCGTTGTCGAAGCCACCCTCCGCGCGCAACCTGCCGTCGGCGAAGAAGTGCCGCCAGGTGCCCTGCCGCTCGCCCTCGACATACTCGCCAACCATCACACCGCCGTGCGGGTCCGGGTCGGTCCAGAGGCCGATCTTGCGGCCCTGCGCGTCCTTCTCGTCCGGGGTCGGTGGGGTACTCACGTGCGTTCTCCTATTCGCTCAATGGCCACCGCTCGATGATCGAGCGCAGTGGTGCGGTGTCGAGATGATGGATCTTGGTGCGGCCGACCCGTTCGGACCAGACCAGGCCAGCCTGTTCCAGTACGGCCAGGTGCTGGGAGATCGCCTGTCGGGTCGAGGTGGTGCCATGCTCGGCGAACAAGCGGTTATGGATCTCGAACAGGCTCAGCCCGTCGGCGCGGGCGAGCTCGTCCATGATCCGCCGCCGCGTCATGTCGGCCAGCGCTCGGTAGAGCACCTGCACCCGTCAACCATAGGTAATCCGACACTTGCCTATCAAGGCTTCGTCTTCTCGCATCCTGCGCCATCGCGGGCGCGCTCTGTCGATTGCGTCCACGGTGCCGGGTCCTCGTCACCTCGCCATCAGCCTGGTGGTCGGCATCCGGGCAGACGCCGGGCTGACAGGCCAGCGCACAGTCCCGGCCCGCTCGCACCGCCAACAGCCGATTTCCGCGTCCAGCATCAGCTTGACCTTCAACCTGTGCCGCCTGGCCCGGCCTCAAAATCTCCGTCAGGCCAGCAGGCGAACCAGCATGGCGGCCAGCTCGCACCCGTTCCCGTGCGGATGCGCCAAGAAGCCAACGCTGCGGCGATCCGACCCCGTGTACGCTGCCGCGATGCAGATCGACTTGGTCGCCCTGATCGTTGACGAGTACGACCCTGCGATCACGTTCTTCACCGACGTACTCGACTTTGACCTCGTCGAGAACTCCCCATCGCTGACCAACGACGGGCGACCCAAGCGGTGGGTCGTCGTCCGGCCGCCGGGTGCCCAGACCGGGATTCTGCTCGCCCGCGCAGACGGAGAACACCAACGCGCTGCCGTCGGTAACCAGGCAGCCGGCCGAGTCGGATTCTTCCTCCGCGTCGACGACTTCGACGCCGCATACCTGCGCATGGGGCAGGCTGGTGTCACCTTCGTCCGGGAACCACGCACCGAATCCTATGGCCGAGTCGCGGTCTTTCTCGACATCGCCGGCAACCGGTGGGACCTCCTCGGCGCCACCTGACGTCGCCGCACATGCATTCCAATGCGGGTAGTCGGACCCGATAGTAGGCCTGCTTCGGCTCGGCGTGCCGGCCTACGGTTACGTGCTGGGGACGGAGGGACGATAGGTCAGAAGCTCGCTGCGGGCGTTGACGCGGAAGATGAACTCGGTCGTGGCCCGCCGCCGGGGCAAGGTTTTCGTGATCAACAAGAAGGATCCCCGCCAGGGAGGCACGGCAGGGTTGACGTTCGCTCGCTGAACCCGCCCGATTGTTGTGGGGCGCGGCGCTGAGCAGCAGTTTGGCCGGTGCCGGCCACGGTGAGTGCCGCTCCGCGGGCTCTGAGCCGACGGTCAACGAGGCCGGGCATCAGGGGCGTTGTCGACCTCGCCGTACTCGACTCCGGAAGCCGGGTTGACGACAGTCCCGTCCTCGGCACCCGGGCCGTAGTCGTCGGGGTTACGATCCGCCGCCTCCTGCGCGGCGCTGCGACTCTTCGGCGGTTGACGGTCCTGATCGTGGCCATATGCCGTCGTGTTGTCCACCGGCTGGCTCATCGCCGCTCTCCTTTCCTGGCCCGTGCCAGTACCGGCAGTTCAAGGCTGGCTCCTGGCTCGGACATCCCGCCATGTCCTTGCCCGTCATCAGGGCCTCGAAACCCGGTAACCACCTGCTCCGGATCGTCCGTCTGCTGCACGCCGGCGCGAACCGGTTGATCGCCGCCTCGGCCGTATTCGGTCACCCTGACGGCGTCGCCGCCAGCCTCAGCGCCCTGCTGAGCACACCGCGCCCACCCCGGTGCCCGAAAAAGGCAACCCACCAGTGGTTACCGTGCATCTCCTCGATCCCAAGGACCGCCACGCCGCCCGTGCGGTGACGCAGCTACGCGCCTACGCCTTCCTGCAACGCTTCCAACGCCGCCAACACCGCATGATGCTGCCTCGCGACAAACACTTGCCGTACCACAATTCGGTGAGGTGGCATTGCGGCCATCAGTCCGCTACCGCCGGGCAGCAGCGGCCCGCTGCCGTGCCGATTCGTACAGCACGACGGTCGCAGCGGCCGCCGCGTTCAGGGAGCTGGCCGCCCCGAACATCGGAATCCGGACAAGCTGGTCGCAGGCCTCACGCCAGCCGGAGCTGAGACCAGTGGTCTCATTGCCGATCAAGATCAGCGTAGGTTGCCTGAAGTCGTAATCGGCGACATCCAGCGTGCCCAGTTCGTCGGTTCCCACAACGCTCACGCCGATGCCGCCGGCGCGGACGTCAACGACCCAGGACAGCACGGTCTGGCGTGTGGGCACTCGGACCACGGGCAGAGCGAACAGCGAGCCGGTGCTCGCCCGGACTGCCTTCGGGTCATACGCATCGGCGGCGTGGCCGGTGATGATGACGCCGGAGGCGCCGAAGGCGTCTGCGGACCGGACGAGAGTCCCGATGTTGCCGGGGCTGGTCGGCCGATCGAACACGACAGTGAGCATGCTCGGTCCGGCCGGAATACGGCACAGGTCGTCCTCCGGCAGCGCGACCACGGCCAGCAACTCTGGAACGGTGTCCGCCTTACCTCCCAGCTCGTGCATCAGGTCACGGGAGACGGCGATTTTCTCGGCCCGGACCGTTTCCAGCAATTCGCGTGCCCAGCCAGACAGCGCAACGCTCGTGTCATACAGCAGCTCTTGGATCTGCCAGCCGTGTTCGATGGCCATGGCAATCGGACGCACGCCCTGCACGAGGAACGTGCGGCTACGCTGCCGCTTGGTCCGATTACGCAGGAGAGCCTCCCACTGCTGGAATCGAGCGTTGCGACCACTCACCCGCAGAACCACCCTTATCCCCGCCTCTGTCGCATCACCCACGCCACGCCTGGCGCGCCTACCCGGCATTGTCGTCGGCGCCTACCCCGTCCAGGGCGGGAGGGTCCTGATCAAGACCCCAACGGATCGCGATCTCTACGGGTGAGTACGCGCCGTCGGCGCGCTCCAATTCGTACGGTGCTGCCGGCATCAGCGGCGGCTGAGCCATGAAGCGCGGCCGTGTCCCGTGGTGCGGTTGCGCCGCGTGCACCAGGAACGGATGGCACAGAAAAACGTCGCCCGGGGACCCGGTGGCGAGGGCGAGTGGCCGGTGGCTGGATGCCGCCACCAGGTCGGGCGCCAGGTCCAGCCCGCTCGCCCCGTTCTCCCCGTACTTCGCCAGCACCTTCGGCACGTCGAGGTGTGAGCCGACCCGGATCCGGGTCGGGGCGTCCTCCTCACCGACCTCGCTGAACAGGAACAGCATCAGCAGCGCCCGGTCACGGGAGCGCACATTCGTGAAGTACCAACTCTCGCCCTCCGGCAGATAGCTGCCCTCAATGTGCCAGCCCGCGTCGTTCGGCTCCTCCTGATGCGGGAAGCGCAGCGGGAACGTGCCCAGCGAGTAGCGCGGCTCCCAGCGTCCCGCGCCGACGAGCAGGTCGTACGCGTGATGGAGGAACGGGGAGTTGGGTGCGGCGGCGAACGGCCCCTGCGCCATGCCCGCCACCCAGTGCACCGGTTGTGTCCACGTCGCTGGGTCGTCCGGGTCGCAGCCCGTCTCTCGCCACAGCAGCCGCGCGCAGTCCGCGGCCACCCGCGGCGCGACGGCACCCGCCAACTTGACGAAGCCCTCGCGAAGAAAGCGGGAGACCAATGTCGTGTCATCCATAGCCCCAGGATGCGGCGTCATCGATCCTGCGCACCCGACTCTTCCCGTGCAGCTTCTATCGGGTGTGTTGCATCAGCGCCGCCGAACAATCGGGTCGGAGGAACAACGGTCAGCCGCGACCGGCACACCGTAGATCACCCCCCAGCTCAGGTTCCGCCTA
The DNA here is from genome assembly GCF_016863555.1 of Micromonospora qiuiae. Lineage (GTDB taxonomy): Bacteria > Actinomycetota > Actinomycetes > Mycobacteriales > Micromonosporaceae > Micromonospora > Micromonospora qiuiae. Next base: position 64,282 of record NZ_BOPC01000048.1, read on the forward strand.
CCTGTCGAAGGGAGCGAACACATGGATACTCGCATCGTCGACCATCCCGCGTTCCGGCTCGTGGGGCACGCTGCTCGCGTTCCTTTGATCCACCAAGGCATCAACCCGTACATCCAACAGCACATCGCCGCACTGCCGGCCGAGGAGCACCTGCGCTTGAAGGCGCTCGGCAACGCTGAGCCGAGCGGCCTGCTCGCGGTCAGCGACGACCTCGACGCCGACTACGACGAGGGCAGCGAGCTGACCTACCTGCACGGGGTCGCCGTGTCCCCCAGCACGCCGATCCCGGGCGACCTCGACATCATCGAGGTCCCGGCCGGCAGTTGGGTGGTCCTCCGGACTGCGGGGCCGCATCCGCAGACCCTTCAGAATGCCTGGACCACAGCCGCAGCCGCATGGTTTCCCTTCAATCCGTGGCGGCTGCGGCCAGGCCCGGAGATCGTTGCGATGCTCGATCCCACGAACGACCTCAGGATCGCGACCTGCGAGCTCTGGCTGCCCGTCGAACCGGCGTAGCGACCTGGGGAGTAGCTGCGGGCGGATCATGCAGCTCGTCCAGGCCGGCTTCGCGGCGTCCGGCAATCCCACGGCTGCTACTCGGTCGGCGGCCACCAGCTGTGGCGCCGCCGCAAGAACGCCGCGAGCAGCCTCGTCGGAGAGCGAAGCAGAGTTCGACGTTTTCGGCGCGGGCAGTAGTGACTACTCGGAGGTGTGATGACCTATCGGTTTGTGACGGAGCGACATGACTACTCTGACCTGGCCAGCGGGGCGGTGCTGCGTTCGGCACCGGGCCATCCGGGCTTTCCCGTCCGCCTCGCATCAGAGGTGTTCCTCCGCGCGTGGCACGCCCTGGGACAACCCCGGCCTCTGACCGTATGGGATCCCTGCTGTGGCAGCGGGTACCTGCTCACCGTGTTGGGTCTGCTGCATCGGGACAAAATCGCGGGACTTGTCGCCTCGGACATCGCCGATGGCCCGCTCCGGCTTGCACGAGCGAACCTTGCTCTCCTGTCCGCCGAGGGCATGCGGAAACGGACAGCCGAGCTGGAAGACATGGCGCACCGCTTCGGCCGGCCCTCCCACGGGGAATCCGCCGAGGCTGCGCGGCGCCTGCAAGAGTTGCTTGCCCAGGGTGGCGGAGACCTCCCTTATGTGGTCGGACGGGCCGACATCCTCGACCACCAGCAGGTGGCCGCATTCTTGGCCGCGTTACCACCGCCGAGGCTCGTGTTGACCGACATGCCGTACGGCGAACAGACCTCATGGCTGGGTTCACGTCAGGAGAAAGGCATTCCAGGCCTGCTAGGGACACTCGCGTCGGCGCTCCCCGCCGACACCATGGTCGCGTTGACGACGCGAGGACGCCGCGTCGGGCTGCCAGAAGGTGTCCATGCAACGGCGCGGTTCAAGATCGGAACGCGGGCGACTGTGATAGTTCGTCTCGGGCACCTTCAATCCGCGGTGGCCGGCACGTCCGAACGGTAGCGCCCTCTCAACCCGTCTTGACGATGGCGGCGGCGCCACGGAAAGCCACCACGGCTCGTAGCCAACGCCAAGCGCCGCCGAGACACTTCCCGAGCCAAGAACGGCTGAGCGCAGGCTTGCCGCCGCCGGGCCATGCCGTAGAACCGAGCCAGCCCCGACCTCGGCACCGCCGTCCTCAGCGGGCAGATCTGCTGTTCCAGCAGCTGAGCAGTCTGATCAGCGAGAGCCTCAAAAAGTAGTTCGGCGAACTAGTGCCGGGCACCCGGCTGACGCCTCGACGCCCCGGCGTGTGTTGCGCGCTCGCAGCCGTATATTTTGCCTCATTCCTTAGGCGATGAGCGAAGCGACGACGCAGTTTATCGCGACCAGGACGGGCCGGTTCCGTCAGGGTCGTCCGTGTCCAGAAAAACCGGCCCCGAGTTGATACGTCATAAACCCGACCGCAGCGGCAATGCCCAAATGTCAATTACTTCGTATTTTACTGCGCCACCAACTGCTCGGTCTGCCTCTGGGGACGTGAAGGGAGCCAAGAGCGAGGCGAGCAACTCCTTTGCCGTCTTTTCATCGTCGGACGAAACGATCGCCTCGATCGTGATCGAGTTATCGGTTGCGTCTGTTTCGGTGGCGAGATTTGCGACGGCACCGTCTTCTTCGGCTTCGAGTAGGGCTTCCAGGATGCGGTTGGCCTCTTGGCGAAGCCACACTGCGAGCGGTTGCACGTCACGTCGATCGGCTGGCGCGACCCGCAAGGCGATCCGGACCCGCATGACAATCCCCCGTCCCTCTTTTCCGGCCAACAGCGAAGCTTCTGCGCCCACGCCAACAACTGTTCGCCGTAGTCCTTCGGGCGACTGGGCCTGAAATGCGCCTGCCGGGAGTGCTCTTTGCATGGGCAGATGACATCGTAAAGCTTGGCCTTGACTTCGAACGTGAAGCCGCGTTCGTGGAGCAACCGGAGCACCTCCCTCACTTCGGGACAGGGATGCATCGGGTACGTCGCCGGGGGTGTCATTGTCAGTCTCCATCGACTTGAGGGTTACCTCGTCGATAACGAGACGAGCTCACCGATAGTTATGCGCATCGTAACAACACCTCACTAGTGACGCTTCGGTTAACGCATTTCGACTAGGTTCATGGAATTCCACGCAATGTTGGTGGACGCGCATGGATTACGACGGACAACCTGTCCGACGCAGCCGGCCGAGTCGGAGATCCGACAGCGTCGGGAATATTCACCTTTCGCACGCTTCGAGAGATCTCGAGTGCCAGCGATGCCATCGATCCCAAACGGCACACCCCTCGCTCTGCACAGGAGTCCGCTTCGTTGCGAAGAGCGCAGCCGCTGGTCAGTGGCGATGCGCGGGCGTGCGGAGAAGCGCGCGTGACGGAGCGGCGCGGTTGGAACTGCCTGCGAGACATCCAACTTCCAGACGTGGAGACGTCGTCGACCTGACCGCAGGGCGCTGGTCGGCCTTGATCGGGATGGTGGCCTTGATACCGCGTCGACCCAGGTGGTCACGGTTGACCTTTGAGCTGTACGCCTTGTCGGCCAGGACCCGATCGGGCCGGGTGCGGGGCCGCCCACCACCGGCACGGGGAACCCGGATTAACCCAACCCGACTAGATCAGGACACCGAAGCCGCAATTATCGATTGGGTGACGACGGTGTGGCGGTGTGGCGGTAGCGGACCTCGGCCAAGGGGAAACCTCGAGAGTCATCTATCTTCTTCGATCCGTCGGCACGCCATCCACCAGCCTCATAGAAGCATCGAGCGCGTCCGTTCGTCTCCAACACCCACAGGATGATTTCTCGGTAGCCGGCCTCCGCCAGCCGGCGCATGCCCGCCTTCATCAGCAGCCGGCCGGCGCCTTGACCCCAGAACCTCGGCAAGAGGTAGACAGCTTGAATCTCCCCCACCAGTTGCGGATCCGTGTCTGCGTCCCGGCTCGGCGAGACGTTGATCAACCCGATCACGCCGTCACGCTCGTGCTCCAGCACCAGGGTGCCGGCCGGTGCGTGATCCTGCTGGAGCCGCTGCCGCCATCCCTGCCGGCGACGGGACGGATCCAACTGGTCGAGATACTCCTGGGGGACCTGCCCACGGTACGCCTCCTGCCAGGCGCGTACATGGACCACAGCCAGTGCATCGGCGTCCCGCACGGTCGCGCCTCGGACGATCACCCACGACATCATGCCAGGATCGGTTAGGCATTCGCATGTGCATTGACCTTGGCAGGACCGACCGTTCGCCCTACCTGGGCGTCTGTCACGCAACGTGGCGCCCGGTCGGCGGCAGATCCGTATGCTGCGAGGTCCCCGGACTACATTGCGACGATGAATGTCGCTGGACGTACGCTCACCCCCGCCGTGCAGAAGGCGTTGACGTACTGGCCCGGAATCACGCACACGCAGAGGCCGAAGCCGGTCGACCTCGCGGTCCTGCCGCCGTTCTTCAACGACCTGCTGGCTGAACTTCCGTGGTGGAACAGCAACTGGCAGGTCACGCAGGTCGAGGCGGCTTACCCCCGCGAGGTCGCCAGCAACCACGACCGGCAGAAGAACGCGTTTACCGAGGTTTCGGTGCCGGGCACGCTCGGAAGCCGCGCGGGGCAGACGTTGCCGTTCCTCGGACGCGTCCGGTTCGAGGGCAGCCGGCTGCTGCGCTTCCAGGCGAAGATCGCGGACACGATCATCGGGCCCGCACTCGCGAAGGCCGGTGCCCCGGAGCCGCATCCATTCGGCGCTGTGCTGTGCAAGCTCATGGACAACCGGGGCGTTTCGGTGAAGGAACTCGCCCTGCGGACCGCCCGCGCGATGTCGACGATCAACGCAGCGCGAACAGGGTGGCACAATCCGCACCCTGTCCTGGTTGGTGAGATAGCAGGCGCACTGGGCGTACCGGCGGCGGACCTGGCCGCGATCGCTGGCGTCGATGCACCACCCGGCGTGCCAGGGGACGAATGGCCGACGTAGTGTGGTTGGCCGGTGTCCGATTCGTTCAAGACCCCTGCGGCAACATGCTCCTATGGTCGGAGTCATGGCACCCACCTTCAACGCGATCGGCCTTGCTGTGGCCGACATGGCAGCGTCTCTCTCCTTCTATCGACGGCTGGGCCTGGAGTTTCCGGCCGGTGCCGACCAGGAGGCGCATGTCGAAACGGCGGTCGTGGGCGGTATCCGTCTCATGTGGGATACGCACGCCTCGTTGCAGTCCTTCGATCCGGGTTACCAGCCGGCACAGCCCTCCGGTGGCTGGGCTTTTCTCTGCTCTGATGCCGCCGAGGTGGACCGATGCCACGCCGACCTGGCCGCCGCCGGATACTCGTCGGTCAAAGCGCCCTGGGACGCACCGTGGGGGCAGCGTTATGCACAGGTGCGCGATCCGGACGGCAACGTCGTGGACCTTTTCGCCTGGTCCCAGTCACCGCAGTAAAGCGCTCAGCGGCACGGCGGCCATCGCTCGCACCTCACGTGCGAGGTGGGCCTGGTCGGCGTAGCCCGCCTCGGCCGCCACTGTCGCGAGCGACTGACCGGACCGAGCCAACGCGAGAGCCCGCTGCAGCCGCAAGATCCGGTGCAGAGTCTTCGGCCCGTAACCGAACGCGGTGTTGCAGCGCCGCTGCAACTGCCGGGAGCTCAAACCACACCGCACGGCGACCAACCCGACCGGCAATCGTTCCTCGTACACACCCTCGACCCTCCCACGCGGACACGACAACTCATGACCGTCCCGTCCTCACACAAGGTCCGACCAACTCCTCTGGTGCGCGCCGGATCCGCTCCGCAGAACCGCGGCGGCTCACATTCGACAAGCGCTCTGCGGCAGATCCGGACGTCGGGTGTGTTCGCCCATTGGCCAGGGTTCGTCGAGGTTGCCCTGCTCGCGCAGCAGCATGGCCACGCGAAAGTACGACTACGCGGTTGCCGGGTTGGTCTTGCGGACCAGCATGTAGCCGTACGAGGGCTCTCCTTCCTCGGGCGGGGTGCTGCCCTGAAAAACCAGGGCAAACCCGGCAGCGACGAAGCGGTCCTCCATCTCTCGACCCGAAAGCCAGTAGCGATCGAAATCGATGCCGAGGCTGCCGACGC
>NZ_BOPC01000049.1 GCF_016863555.1 Micromonospora qiuiae
CGACGACGCCGGGCGGCCCCACCGCAGCCCCGCCGCCCTCGGCGCCGCCGGTCTCCGGGCAGCCCGGGCAGCCCGCCTGGGCGCCCGCGGGCCAGCACCCGTACCAGGCCGGCCAGCCCGGTTCCGCCCCGCCCTACCCGGGAGCGCCCTGGTACGCCGGCCAGTCCGGCTGGACCGGCAGCCCGCAGCCGACCTCGCCCGGCGGGCAGCCGGGGTATCCCGGGCCGCACGCGGGCTACCCGGGCGGCCCGCGCACCGGCTACCCGGGCGCGTCGCCCACCGGCTACCCGGGCGGCCCGGCCACCGGCTACCCGGGCGGCCCGCCGACCGGCTACCCGGGGCAGCCGGCACCGTGGACACCGGCACCCTCCAGCGGGGTACGGCCGGCCCGGATCGCCAAGTTCGTCGGTGCCGGTGTCGCGGTGTTCGCGCTGATGCTCGGCAGCGGCGTCGCCGGTGGGTCGCTCGCCCTGGCGTTGAGCGACGGGGGTGGGATCACCCGCACCTACTCCGCCGCGCCGGTCATCGACAGCGCCGACCTGCCCCGCATCGCCGCCTCCGTGCAGGACAGCGTCGTCTCGATCAGCACCGGCAGCGGCGAAGGCTCCGGGGTGGTCCTCACCGCCGACGGATTCGTGCTGACCAACAACCACGTGATCGCCAGCGCGGGCGGTGGCGCCAGTGTCCGGGTGTTCTTCATCGACGGCACCAACGCTCAGGCGCAGGTCGTCGGCACCGACCCGAAGACCGACCTGGCCGTGTTGAAGGCCAGCGGGGTACGCGATCTCAAGCCGGCCACCTTCGGTGACAGCGATGCGATGCAGGTCGGCGATCAGGTGCTCGCGCTGGGCAGCCCGCTCGGCCTGCAGGGCTCGGTCACTGCGGGCATCCTCAGCGCCCGGGACCGCACCATCCAGGCCGGCGGCGGGCAGCAACTGCCCGGCCAGGCGGTCAGCTCGATCTCGGGGCTGCTCCAGACCGACGCGCCGATCAATCCGGGCAACTCCGGCGGCGCCCTGGTCAACACCCGGGGCGAGGTGATCGGCATCAACACCGCGATCGCCACTGCGGGACAGGGCAACACCGGCAACATCGGTGTGGGCTTCGCCATCCCGAGCAACAAGGCGAAGGATGTCGCGGACAAGCTCCAGCGGGGCGAGAAGATCAGCCACCCGTCGCTCGGCGTAAGCGTGAGCAACGCGCCGGACGGGGGTGCCGTGATCAACAACGCCAACCCGGGCAGCGCCGCCGAGCGGGCCGGGCTGCAACGCGGGGACGTAATCACACGATTCGGCGACAAGGCGATCAACGACGCGAACGATCTCGTCGGTGCCGTGCAGGCCGGCAAGGTCGGCGATCAGGTCGAGGTGACCTTCCAGCGAAACGGGGCCGAGGCGACGACAACCGTAACGCTCGCCGAAGCGTCCTAATCGAAGAACCTTCCTCCCTCGGGGCGGCGGGTGGCGCGGCCAAGGGGGTTGGCCGCGCTGCCCGCCGCCCTCCTCCGTCTGCCGCCCGCCGCCCTCCTCCGTCTGCCGGGCGGCCCGCGAGAGCCACCTCCGCCGCCCACCGCGGGTTCACCCCCGCTGGGTGAACCCGCCTCACCCACTCGGCGGGCAGCCTCTTTTCGGTGAAGACCTCGTGCGGCGGAGGGGATGCCATGACCACCACGGCAGCGGCTGCCCGGACCGATGACCGGATCCAGCGCGACGTGCTCGACGAACTCGCCTGGGACGCCCAGGTGCGCTCGAATGACATCGGGGTGACCGTGCACGGCGGTGTGGTGACCCTGACCGGCCAGGTGGACAGCGCCGCGCGCAAGTGGGCCGCAGTCCGCGCTGTTCAGCGGATACGCGGGGTGCGAGTGGTGGCCGACGACATCGAGGTACGTCCGGTCGGGCCGATCGACATCACCGACGACGCGGTGGCCCTCGCGGCCAGCCGGGCGCTGGAGTGGAACAGCTTCGTGCCGGCCGAGCGGCTCGACCTGACCGTCTCGAACGGCTGGGTGATGCTGCGGGGCGAGGTGGAGTTCGGCTGGCAGCGGCGTACGGCCGAACGGGAGCTGCGCCGACTGCGGGGCGTACGCGGCGTGACCAACCTGGTCGAGGTGGTCCCCGCCGCCCCCGCCGACGTCGACCGGATCCGCCGCGACGTGCAGCGCGCCCTGCTGAGGGGGATCGGCACCGAGCGGATCACGGTCGAGGTGCACGACGACACGGTGGCCCTGAGCGGGGTGGTGCGCTCCTGGTGGGAACGCGACCAGGCGGAACGGGTGGCCTGGTCGGCCGAGGGGGTGTGCGCGGTGCGGGTCGACCTGCTGGTGGGCGGCTGAGCGGCGTAGCCGATGTCCGGTTTGCCGGTGTCGACGCCGGGAAAGCGCTCCGGTCCGGCGGGATCTCGGCGCCGGGCGCCGGGATTGACGCACCCGACCGACGGGGGAGGACTCGTGCCCGACAACCACGCCGCGGGTAATCAGGGTTTGCGGATCGCGATGGTGGTGCCACCGTGGCTGTCGGTGCCCCCGCCCGGCTACGGAGGGCTGGAGCAGGTGGTGGCCGGCCTGGTGGACGCCCTGGTCGACCGGGGCCACGCGGTGACCCTGATGGGTGCCGGGGATGAGCACCGCACCGCCGCCGAGTTCCTCGCCATGCTCGACGACCTCCAGTACGACCGGCTCGGCGAATCGTTGCCGGAACTGGCCCACCTGGCCCGGGTGAATCATCTGCTGAGCATGGCCGACTTCGATCTGGTGCACGACCACACCACGGTCGGCCCGCTGGTCGCTGGCCGACGCGCGGTGCCCACCGTGGCGACGGTGCACGGCAACCCGGTGGGCGAGTACGGCACGGTGCTCAGCGACACCGACCGGGGCGTCGGCCTGGTGGCCATCTCGCACGCCCAGCGTCGGCTGAACCCCCGGCTGCCGTGGGTCGGCACCGTGCACAACGCGATGGAGACCGAGCTGTTCCCCCGCAAGAGCGAACCCAGCCACGGCCCGGTGCTGTGGCTGGCCCGGTTCAGCCCCGACAAGGGGCCGAACCTGGCCATCCGAGCCTGCCGCGCTGCGGGCCTACCGCTGGTGCTGGCCGGCAAGTGCACCGAGCCCGCCGAACTGGGCTATTACGACGAGGTGATCCGGCCGATGCTGGGCCCGGATGTCACGGTGGTGCTCGACGCCGACCGGGATGCGGTGCTCCGGCTACTGGTCGAGGCGTGCTGCCTGATCATGCCGATTCAGTGGGAGGAGCCTTTCGGCGTCGTGATGCTGGAGGCGATGGCCACCGGCACACCGGTGGTGGCGCTGCGCCGGGGGGCGGTGCCGGAACTGGTCCGGCCGGGAGTGACCGGGCTGATCTGTGACCAGGCGGACGAGTTGCCGGCGGCACTGCGCGCGGCCTCCGGTCTCGACCCGTCGGAGTGCGTGGCGCACGTCGCGCAGACCTTCTCCACCGAGCGGATGGCGGCCGGCTACGAGGCGGTGTACCGGCGCTTCCTCGCCGGGGGGTTCCCGAACGGCCGAGTGCGGGAAGCGACCCGCAGCACGCCGGGCTGATGCCGGTCAGGTCCGCGCGGCGCCGAGCGCGGCGATGGCCGCGTCGAGCTGTTGGGCGTACGCGGGGCTCAGCGCCTGCTCGCCGAGCCGGGTGGCCACCTTCTCGCGCAGCCGCGCGACTCCCGGCCCCAGCTCGCCATCTCCACCGGCCACCGCCCGGGTCAGGTTGCGCAGCTCGTTTTGCAGGTCGAGGCCGACATCCTCGCGGATGCCGCCGTCGGCGAGACCGGCGCCGATCACCGCTTCGAGCCGGTTCGCGGCCTCGGTCAGGGTGTCCGTCCCGCCCGGCTGGGGCCGTGCGGTGGTCGGGCTGGGCTGGGGAGCCGGAGTGGTCGACGGCGCGACCGGTGGCTGGGCGCTGGCGGTGTTCTCCGGCGGGGGCGGTTCGACCTGCCCGGTCGGGCCGTCGCTGGGCAGCGCGGCGGGCGGCTCGCCGCCGTCCTCCGGGAGCAGCGCCGGAACGGCAAGTGCTGCGGCGACCAGGATCGCCGCCGCGGGCACCAGGAAAGCAGGGCGTAGCAGCCGCGATGGCCCGGACCGTCGTTGGTCGGGTTCGGAGCTGTCCGGATCCGGCCCGGCGGGCCCGGTGGCCGCCTCCTTGTGGGGCTGGCCGCTGGCGGCCGATTGCGACGTCGGGGCGGCAGCGCCCGGTGACGCGGCGGCAACGGCCTGGGGCGTGCCGGCGGGAACGGCGCCGTGCGGCTCGACCGAGGGGAGCGCCACGGTGGGGACGAGCATCGTGCTGGCCTGCGGATCGGCCGGCAGCAGATGGTCGCGGAGCACGGTGGCCACCTGGCGGGCGGTGGGGCGGTCGGCCGGGTCGCGGGACAGGCAGCGCAGGCAGACCTCGGCCACTGTCGGTGGCAGGCCGGGCACGCCGGCGAGCGTGGGCGGTGCGCCCTCAGCCAGTGCGACGCTGAGTTCCTCCCAGGTGTCCGCCGGGTACGGGACCCGGCCGGTCAGCGTCTCGTACAGCAGCACGCCGAGCGAGTAGACGTCGGTCGCCGGCTGGGCCGGCGCCCCGTCGAGCCGTTCCGGCGCCACGTACGCCGGGGTGCCGAAGGTGGCGCCGTCCTCGTCGTCGTCGGGGGTGCCGATCCTGGTGGCGATGCCGAAGTCGAGCACCTTGGCGCCGACCTGGGTCATCATCACGTTGGCGGTGGTGACGTCCCGGTGCACGATGCCGAGCCGGTGCGCGCTGGCGAGTGCGTCGGCGACCTGTGCGCCGATCTCCACCGCCTCGGGCCAGGGCAGCGGCCCCTCGGTGAGCCGGAACTCCAACTCCTCGCCGGAGAGCAGTTCCATCACCACGAACGAGGTGATGGAGCCGTCCGGCGACACCGTCTCGCCGTAGTCGTGCACCGACGTCACGTGCGGGTGGACGAGTTGGGCGGCGGCCCGGGCCTCCTCGCGGACCATGTCGCGGAACCGGGCGTCGGCGGCCAGTGACGGGGCGAGCACCTTCAGCGCGACCACCCGGTCGAGCACCTCGTCGCGGGCTCGCCAGATCACCGACATGCCACCGGCGCCGATCTGGTCGATCAGCCGGTATCTGGTGGCCAGCAACCGGCCAGGCTGCAGCGCTGGCTTCAAGAAATCGCACCTGCCTCTTAGGTGGGAGCGGTATCAGGTTGCGGGAATGTTGCTTCGCTGTCAACGGCACGGCGGGCCATCGCTGTCGACCCGGATCCGATCGGTGCCGGGGATCGCTGGGGTACGCGCAGCGAGCGACGCGACGGACGGCGGGCGCTCGGGCAGATCAGGATGACCGCGCTCGAGCGGGGCGTGCCAGGATTGACGGCATGGGGCGGGGACCGGTGGCGTTCGTGCTCGGGGGTGGAGGTGTCCTCGGCGCGGTGGAGGTGGGCATGTTGCGTGCCCTGTTCCGCGCCGGGATCCGGCCGGACATGGTGCTCGGCACGTCGATCGGCGCGGTCAACGGGGCCCTGGTCGCTGCCGATCCCTGCGAGGCGGTCACCGACCGGCTGGTGCGGCTCTGGGCCTCCCCCGAGGCGAGTGAGGTGTACGGCGACTCGGTGGCCCGGCAACTGCGTCGCTTCGCCGCCCGTACCCACCTGCACTCGCCCCGGCCGCTACACAAGCTGCTGGAGAGCGAGCTGGGCGCGGAGACCACCTTCGCCGACCTGAAGATCCCCTTCCGTTGCTGCGCGGCGAACATCGAGCGGGCCGCGGAGCACTGGTTCGTCAGCGGGCCGGTGGTGCCCGCGGTGCTCGCGTCGGCCTCGGTGCCCGGGTTGTTGCCGCCGGCACGCATCGGCGATCAGCACTACATCGACGGCGGGATCGTCAACTCCATCCCGATCGGTGAGGCGGTTGCGGCCGGTGCCGGCCGGATCTTCGTACTCCAGGTGGGCCGGATCGAGCGGGCGCTGGCTCCGCCGCGGCGACCGTGGGAGATCGCCCAGGTCGCGTTCGAGATCGCCCGCCGGCACCGGTTCGCCCGGGAGATGGCTGCGCTGCCCGAGGGCGTGGAGGTGCACGTGCTGCCGACCGGCGGGCTGGAACCGCGCGACGACACGCCGTGGGCGTACCGGGACATGGCGGCGGTGGGCCGGCGGATCAGCCGTGCCTACGCGGCCTCCCGGCACTACCTGGCGAACCTGGAACGCTGATGCCGCTGCCTCCCCGTTGGCTCCGCCGCCTGCTGCTGGCGCCGGGCGTGGTGCTGCTGGTGGTCCTGTTGGTGACCACGGTGCCGCTCTGGGCGTTGCTGGCGGTGCTGCTGTCCCCGTTCGTTCCGGGAAGGCTACGGCCCCTGCGGCTGTTGTGGCTCGGCCTGTTCTACCTGCTCTGGGACGCGGCGGCGCTGCTGAGCCTGTTCGGGCTCTGGGTCGCCTCCGGGTTCGGCTGGCGGGTCCGCTCACCGGCCTTCCAGCGCGCCCACTACGTGCTGGCGGGCTGGTTCCTGCGGGTGCTGTTCTGGCAGGCCCGGTGGACGCTGCGGCTCAGCCTCGAGGTGGTCGGCACCGATCCGGACACCGCGATGCCCGGCCGGCCCGAGTTGGTGCTCTGCCGGCACGCCGGTCCGGGTGACTCCTTCATCCTGATCCACGCCCTGGTGAACTGGTTCCGGCGCGAGCCGCGGATCGTGCTCAAGGACACCCTTCAGTGGGACCCGGCGATCGACGTGCTGCTCAACCGGCTGCCGAGCCGCTTCATCGCGCCCGGTCAGGGCGGCCCCGCCTCGCTCACCGAGCAGGTCGGGCACCTTGCGGTCGGTCTGGACGACGACGACGTCTTCGTGATCTTCCCGGAGGGCGGCAACTTCACGCCGCGGCGGCGGCTGCGGGCCATCGCCCGGCTGCGCGACCGGGGGTACGAGCGCATGGCGCTGCGGGCGGAGGCCATGCGGCACGTGCTCGCCCCGCAGCCCGGCGGGGTGCTGGCGGCGTTGGACGCCGCACCGGACGCCGGGGTGATCTTCGTGGCCCACACCGGCCTGGACCGGATGCTCACCATCGGTGACGTGTGGCGGGAGCTGCCGATGGACAAGCGGCTCGTGATGCGATTCTGGTCGGTGCCGCCGGAGGAGATCCCGGCCGGGCAGCAGGAGCGCATCGACTGGCTCTACGAGTGGTGGAGCCGGATCGACCGGTGGATCGCGGAGAACCGAGAAAGTGTCGCGTAGGGTGCGCACGTGAACCTGATCGGCCTGGTGACGACGGTGGTCGGCGCGCGGCTCGAGCAGACCCGCCCCTGAGTACGCGCACTCTGGTGCGGGCGGTACCCGCCTGTCGAGGATGACACCGTGGACAACCACTACCCCTGCCCGGCGTGCGGTGCGGCGGCGCACCTCGCCTCCGGTTGCACCGGCTGTGGCCGGCCGCCGCACCCCGCTGCCGCCGAGGTGACCCGGCTGAACCGGGAGATCGTCGTACTCGACGCGGAGGTGACCCGGGCCCGCCAGACGTACGAAGGGCTGGCCGGCCGGCTGGCCGCGGCCCGGCAACGGCGCAACGAACTGGCCGCCAGGGTGCGGGCGGAGTTCCCGGTCCCGGCCGCCGCTCCGTTTCCCCCGGCGCCGGTTGCCGCCATCCCGATGGCTGCCCGGGGTGCCGCCGTTCCGGGTGCCATCCCGCCGGGTGCCGCCGTTCCGGGTGCCACCCCGCCGGGTGCCGGCGTCCCGGGTGCCCGCGCCGTTCCGGTGAACGGCGGTTGGGTGCCGCTGCCGGCGGCGCCGGCAGCGGGCCGGTCGGGTGGGGCGGAGACCTCGACCCGCACCGTGCAGGGGCTGCTCTTCGTCCTGGGTGGGCTGCTGCTGGGCACCGCGGCGACGGTCTTCACCGCGGTGGCCTGGGCATCGGTCGGGATCGCCGGCCGGGCGTTGATCCTGTTGGCGTTCACCGCGCTGCTGCTCGCCGTGCCGATGGTCGCGCGTTGGCGCGGGCTGCGCGGCACCGCCGAGACGTTCGCCGCCGTCGGGCTACTGCTGGTGGTGCTGGACGGGTACGCGGTGTGGACGGTGGACCTGTTCGGGGTGACCGGTTGGCCGGGCAGCCGATACGCCGGGCTGGTGGCGACGGTCAGCGCGCTCGTCGCCGCCGGGTACGCCCGGCTCAGCCGGCTGACGGTCCCATGGTTCGCCGCGTTGCTGGCCGTGCAGCCGGTGTTGCCGCTGCTCGCCGCCGAGGCGCGCCCCGAGCCGGCTGGCTGGGCCCTGGTCTTCGTCGGGGTGGCGCTGGTCGACCTGTCGGTGGTCGTCGTGTTGCAACGGCGCAGGAGCGCCGCGGTCGAGGGGGCCGCGACGAGCCCGGGGGCCCTGCTCGGCGGGCAGGTGACGGCCGCTACCGGGTACGCCGCTGCACTGCTGCTCGCCGGGGGCTGTGCGCTGGTGCCGCTGCTGGTCGGCCGGGCGGGCGGCGTACCTCTGCTGGCCGGTGTGCCGATGCTGCTGGTGGCGTTGACCGTGTTCGCGGCGGCGCTGCTGCTGGGGGGCGGGACGGCGCGGGCGGTCGCGGCCGGTGCGCTGGTGCCGGTCCTGGCCGGTGCGCTGCTGCGCCCGGCGGTGGAGCTGCGGCCGTCGGTGTCGCTGGTGGTGGCGGCGTTGATCGTGGTGGCGTTGACCGGTGCCGTACGGCTGCTTCCGGCCGGATGGCGACCCGGTCCCCGGATCGGTGCGCTGCTGGTGGCCGGCGGCGGCGCGGCGGTGACCACCTTGATGACGGTGGTGCTGGCCAATGTCGCCGTGGGCCGGTCGGTTCCGCCGTGGCGGGGGGCCACGGCGGGGCCGGCCTTCGCCTGGGGCTGGCAGCTGCCGGTCGCGGTGGCCCTGGCTTTGCTCGCCGTGGGCTGGTTGCTGCCTCGGGCCGCCCGACCGTCGATCGCGGCGGCCGGCGTGGCCGTGACCGCGCTCGCCGCGCCGGTGGCCTGGGCCGCGCCGTGGCCGGCGGTGGTCGCCATCGACCTGGTGGTCGGGGCGGCGGTGTCGGCCGCCGCGGTGGCCCGCCCGGCGGGACGAGGGGCGACCGCGCTGACGTCGGCGCTGGCCGGTGCCGTGCTGCTCGGGCACGGGCTGCTGGTCGGGCTGGCCGGCCCGGCCGGTGCCGGTGCGGCCTGTGCCGTGATCCTGGCGGTCGGCCTGGGGGTGGCCGTCACCGGCCGGCACGGTGGGCCGGTGCAGAAGCGGGTGTCCGGGTTCGGGCTGCTCGCGGCAGTGCTCGTGGTGCCGGTCGGAGCGGCGGTCGCGCTGATCGGTGCCGGGGCGCCGCCGTGGTGGCAGGCCCGGGCCGCGCTGGCCGCCGTTGCGCTGCCGGCGGTCGGGCTGCTCGCGCTGCGTCGATCCTGGCCCGACCTGAGCGGGTACGCCTCGGCCGGGCTCGCCGTGGTGGCGGTGCTGACCGGTCTGTCGCCGTTGGTGGTGCCGGGCGGCGAGCGGGTGACGGCCTACGCGGCGGTGGCGGCGTTGCTGGTCGGGCTGGCCGGGTTCCGGACCCGCCCGTCGGCGGTGTTGCCGGTGGCCGGGCTGGGCCTGGCCGCGGTGGCGGTGCTGGCGGCTCTCCCGGTGGTGGTGACGGCCCTGGTCACCCCGTACGGCCCGCCGCCCGGTATGTGGTCTGGCGTGCCGGACGCCGAGCCTGTCCCGGGCGCGTGGCCGGTCGGTCTCGCCCTGGCGGTCCTGGCCCTGTCGGCGGCGCTAACCCTCGCAAGGAAGGGCCCCCTGTTAACGCCTGCGGTAGAGGAAGGGCCCCCTCTTAACTCCGCCAGCTGGCGAGTGGCGGCGGTGGTGCTGCCGTTCGTGGCGGCTGCCGGGCTGGTGCTGCTGGTCGCCGGCGGAGCCCCCTGGCCGGTGGTGCCGGCGGCGGCGCTGCTCGGCGGCGTGGCCCTGCTGCTCTTCGTCGCGTTGGCCGCGCCACGCGGTCCGTTCCTCGGGGCCGCCGTGCCGGTGGGGCTGGTGCTGACCGGGTCGGGGCTGCTCAATCTCCAGGCCACCCGGGCGGGCACGCTCGCCGGGCTGGGTCTGCTGGTGGTGGCAGCGGCCAGCGCCGCGGTGGCCGGGCGGCATCCCGGCGTACGCCTGGCCGGTTGGCTGCTCGCGGTCACCACGGCGACGGCGTTCGCGGTCACCGCCCCGCTGGCCGGTGGGCAGCCGCTGCGCACGGCCGGGTTGGCGGTGCTCGGCGTGGCGGCCCTCGCCCTCGCCCTCGCCGCCGTGGCACCCGAACGTTGGCACGCCGTTCCGCAGGTGGCCGCGCCCGCCGGTGCGGCACCCGAACGTTGGCACGCCGTTCCGCAGATGGCCGCGTCCTCCGGGCCGGGGGGACCGCAGGCGACCGCCTACGCGCGTGCGGTGCGGGTCGTGCCGACGATGCCGCGGGTGAGCCGTGTGCTCGACGCGGCCGCGCAGGCGGTGGCGCTGCTCGCGCTGCTGCTCACCCTGGGTGCGCCCCGGCACGGCGCGACGGTCTGCGTGCTCTGGGGCGTCGCCGTCGGGGTGCGGCTGCTGCGCCGGGGCGAGTCGACCGGCCGGCGGTGGGCCTTCGCGGCCATCGCCGGAGGCAGCGAACTGCTCGCGACCTGGTTGTTGCTGAGGGCGGGCGGGGTGACGGTGCTGGAGGCGTACACCCTGCCGCTGGCGGTGCTGGCGCTCGTCCTGGGCGCGGTGGCGCTGCGGAGTTGGCCGGGTCTGACGAGTTGGCTGGCGCTCGGGCCCGGCCTGGCCGCGGTGCTGTTGCCCAGCCTGGCCGCCGTGCTGGTCGGTGCCGAGCACCACCCGTGGCGGCGACTGCTGCTCGGGGCCGCCGCCCTCGCCGTGACGCTGCTCGGGGCCGCCCGCCGCTGGCAGGCGCCGGTGGTGCTGGGCGGCGGGACCCTGGCCCTGCTCGCCCTGTACGAGCTGGTGCGCAGCTGGGACCTGCTGCCCCGGTGGATCTACCTCGGCGCCGCCGGGCTGGCTTTGATCGGCCTGGCCGCCACCTATGAGCGGCGCCGCCGCGACCTGCGCCGGCTGCGCTCCGCGGTGACCCGGATGACCTGAACCGGCGTCGTGGTACGGGCGCACCCGGCGACGGGAGAGCCCGTACCACCGACCGGTAGGCCGAAGTCTGAGTAGCTGCCCCTGTTTCGCGGCCGTCGGCGCTGCCCCCAGCGCTGTGGACGGGGCTCACCGGTAGGGTCTGGCCATGGCAGAGGTGCTCACCGCCGAGGCGGTACGAGACGAGCTGGGTGGGCTGGCGGGCTGGTCGGGAGACCCCGCCGGGATCACCCGCACGGTGGAGCTGGCCAGTTTCCCGGACGCCATCGAGGTGGTCGACCGGGTCGCCGTGGCGGCCGAGGAACTGGACCACCACCCCGACATCGACATCCGGTGGCGCACGGTCACCTTCCGCTGCGTGACGCATTCGGCCGGTGGGGTCACCCGGCGCGACATCGAGTTGGCTCGGCGGATCGACGAGATCGTGGGGGAGGGCCGATGAGATTCGAGATCAGCAAGGTGCTGGACGCGATCGAGGGTCGGGTCTGCACCGACCCTCAGCTGGTCCGGGCGGTGATCGACCTGGCCGAGATCATTCGGTACCAGGACCTCGACGGCGGGCGCCCGGCCAGCACGCTGCGTCTCGGTATGGTCATCGACGCGCTGGCGCGCAGCCTGGAGGAGGACAGCGTCCCGGTCTACGCGGTGGTGCACCGGGGGGTGCTCTCCGACGCCGACCTGACCTCCAACGAACGCATGGTGGTCCGCCGCTGGGCCGACGACGGCCTGGTCGAGGTGCTCGACAACCCGGGTGACCGGATGCTGGAGGTCGCCGACCTGCTCGGCTTGCCGGTGCTCAGCCGGGTCCGTTTCGACGGCCTGCGCGGGCGGTTCCCCTGGCTGGTCGAGCAGCCTGGCCGGGCGCTCGCGCCGGTGCCCGGTGCCGGCGGGCCGGTTTTCATCGCCCACGTCGGTGGCGGTCACACGCCGGTGCCCGGGCCACCGTCGCCGGCCGCGGCGAAGCTGCTCGCCCGGGAATGGCGCTGCCCGGAGTCGGGCTGCAACCTGTTCGGCGGTGGTGGCGGAGGCGGTGCCTTCGCCGACCTGGCCCGGGTGGACCGCGCGCCGACCGGCCAGCCACCACCGTCACTCCGGGGCGGCGTGCCGACCTGTCCTCGGCACGGCACCCGGCTCCGCGACGTCGGGCCCCGGCCGCGCAGCGAGGTCCTCGCGGTACGCGTCGGCGGCCTGATCCGGCGTCGCTTCGTGCTCACCGAGGAGCAGCCGGTGACGGTCGGTCGGGCGCCGGACGGCTCCAACGGAATCATGCTCGGCCAGTGGCTCAACGACGAGGCCCGCCGGTGGATCAGCCGCAGCCACCTCCGGTTCGAGCTGCGCGGCGCCGACGTCGTGGCCACCGACGTGAGCACCAACGGCTCCGGCATCCGGCCGGCCGGCTCGATGGCGGAGGCGGACCGCATCCCCCTGCCACCGCAGCAGTCCCGGGTCCTCGGCGCCGGCGACATGGTGGAGCTCTATCCCGGCGTTCAGATCGCTCGTCCGGGAGACCTACCGGCCGGCGCACCGTACAACCCCGACTCGGTGATGTCCGAGGCGCCCACCATGGCGATGCGCCTGCCCCGCTGAGCCAGTCGGCGTGACGGAGGCGGGCGCGGGGACCACGCCCCGGCGCCCGCCGCTGTCGTTGCGATCGCTCAGCCGGCCAGCACGGCGGCCAGTTGCGCCACCGCGTGGTCGATCTCCTCGGCGGTGATCACCAGCGGTGGCGCGAGCCGGATGATCGAGCCGTGCGTGTCCTTGGCCAGCACGCCACGCTCCATCAGCCGTTCGCAGGCTTCCCGGCCGCTCATCAGCGCCGGGTCGATGTCCAGACCGGCCCAGAGCCCTCGGCCACGAACCGCGACCAGGCCCTTGCCGACCAGCGCGCGCAGGCCGGCGTGCAGCCGCTCGCCCAACTCGGCCGAGCGGCGCTGGAACTCGCCGGTGGCCAGCAACCGGACCACCTCGTTGGCCACCGCGCAGGCGAGCGGGTTCCCGCCGAAGGTGGAGCCGTGCTGGCCCGGCTTGAGCACGCCCAGCACGTCGGCGTCGGCGGCCACTGCGGAGACCGGCACGATGCCACCGCCGAGTGCCTTGCCCAACAGGTACATGTCCGGCACCACGCCGTCCTGGTCGCAGGCGAAGGTGGCGCCGGTGCGGCCCAGGCCGGACTGGATCTCGTCGGCGATGAAGAGCACGTTCCGATCGGTGCAGAGCCGGCGGACGCCCGGCAGGTAACCCTCCGGCGGCACCACCACGCCCTGCTCGCCCTGGATCGGCTCCAGCAGCACCGCGACGGTGTGCTCGTCGACCGCGTCGGCCAGCGCGGCCAGGTCGCCGTAGGGGACGATCCGAAAACCAGGGGTGTACGGCCCGAAGTCGGCCCGCGCGTCGGAGTCGGTCGAGAAGCTGACGATGGTGGTCGTACGCCCGTGGAAGTTGCCTTCCGCGACCACGATGTTGGCCTGCCCGGCCGGTACGCCCTTGACCTGGTAGCCCCACTTGCGGGCCACCTTGATGCCGGTCTCCACGGCCTCGGCGCCGGTGTTCATCGGCAGCACCAGGTCCTTGCCGCAGAGCGCCGCCAGTTCTCGGCAAAAGTCGGCGAACTGGTCGTGGATGAAGGCCCGGCTGGTCAGCGTGAGCTTGTCGAGCTGGGCGTGCGCGGCGGCGATCAGCGTCGGGTGTCGGTGGCCGAAGTTCAGTGCGGAGTACCCGGCCAGGCAGTCGAGGTAGCGCCGACCGTCGACGTCGGTCACCCAGGCGCCCTCGGCGGAGGAGATCACCACCGGCAGCGGGTGGTAGTTGTGGGCGGTGTGGCGCTCCGCATCCTGCACCGCGGCCGGAGTCCGCAGCATGTCCTCGATCACTGGCTCGCCTTTCCCTGACGGAGTCGCAACGTGCAGCACTTCGGTCCACCGCCGGCCTTGCGCAGCTCGGACAGGTCGACACCGATGGTCTGGTAGCCGCGGTCGCGCAACTGCGCGGCCAGGCCGGTGGCCTGGGCAGGCAGTACCACGTGCCGGCCGTCGCTGACCGCGTTGAGGCCGAGCACCTCGGCGTCGGCCATGCTGGCGTGCACCGCGTCCGGGAACAGCCGGCGCAGCACGGCCTGGCTGCCGGCGCTGAACGCCTCGGGCAGGTAGGCCACGGTCTGCTCGTCGAGCACGGTCAGCGCGGTGTCCAGGTGGTAGAAGCGCGGGTCGACCAGCTGCATGGTGATCACGGGATAGCCGAAGACCTCCTGCAACTGAGCGTGCGCGGCGTGCGCGGTGCGGAAACCGGTGCCGGCGAGCAGGTGATCGCCGGCCAGCAGGATGTCGCCCTCGCCCTCGTTGACGTGCTTCGGGTCGTACATCTCGAAGCCGGCGGCCTCGAACCAGGCGCGGTACGCGGGCGCCTCGTCGGCGCGCTGCGGGTCGCGGAACTGCACGGCCATCGCCTTGCCGTCGATCACGGTGCCGCCGTTGGCGGCGAAGACCATGTCGGGCAGGCCCGGCAGCGGGGCGATCTCCTCGACGGTATGGCCCAGATCACGGTAAACCTGGCGCAGCCGCTCCCACTGACGCACGGCAAGGTCGGTGTCGACCGGTGCGGTCGGGTCCATCCACGGATTGATCGCATAGTCGACGGCGAAGTACGTCGGCCGGCACATCAGGAAGCGCTGGCGGGTGGCGTCCATCGTCATTGTCCTGCTCCCAGGGTCTCCGCGCGCCCGGCCACCGTCGGCCAAGGGGCTGGCGCCGTTTCTCAACGTTATGCGGCGCCGACCCGCAGGATCCACCGCCGAGCATTGCAGAAATCGGCTGATCGTTGCGTGTATGCCGCACCTGTCGGCTGTTCGTTGCGTGGGTCGAGAGGCGGAGACGACGTCAGGGGCGGCGAAAACGCCGCCCCTGACGGGAGAGTGCGCCCGGCTGGTGAACCACCAGAACTGGTCGGGCTTCGGCCGGTAACTCGCCGGCCGGGCGCCGGTGAACCACCGGCGGGCCGAACAATGCCCACTAGAGACGATCGAGAATCTGTGAGTCGAGCCACTCGCGGAGGCGGATCACCACGTCGCCGTCGGTGGTCGGCCAGTCGTACTGCCCGGTCATCGCCAGCACACCGAGGACCACTGCACCCACGCCGAAGGCCATCCCCAGCAACGCGTCGGACTTGCCGGCCACGTGCCGCCGCCGGGTGGCGATCAGCCCGAGTACGGCGAGCACCGCGCCGGCCGCGCCGAGGGCGATGCCGTACCCCGCGAGTGCTCCGGTGAGGACGAGACCGAGGCCGGCCAGCCCGCCGATCAGACCGAGGGTGGCCAGCAGGCTTGCTCGGGGTCGCGGCCCCGCCGGTGCCGGTGGGGTGTCCGGCGCGGGCGCCCGATCAACCGTCGATTCTCGGTCGGCGACGTGGTCGGGGGAGACGGTGGTGTCCCGGTGGACGCGGTTCGGGGTGACGGTGGTGTTTCCGCCGACGGTGCGGGCCCGATCTGCGGACCGGTCGAGATCGACGGTCCGGTCCGGGTCGGGTGCGCCGGTGGGGGCGGCGGCGCGGGCGTGTCGGGCGCCGCCGATGCTGGAACGGGCGGTGGCGGCCCGGGCAGCGGCGGCCCGCTCGTCAGCGGGCTGCTCGGCCGTCTGATCGGTGGCGGTGCGGTCGCGGCCGTCAACGCGATCGGTGGTGCGGGTGTCGGTGGCCACCGCCCCACTCCGTTCGGTGTCGTCGCCGGCCGTCGAGGGCGCGGGCTCCGTGTGGCGCGACAGAGAAGGAAATCTCATGGCTTGACCTCCTGGTAGTGCGTGAGGGCGCCGCAAGCCGGCGTGAAACGTCACCACCCACGCGCGTCAATGACCGGCAGATACCCACCCGCTCGCTCGCCGACACCCGGACCGGCCAGCGACGGCTTCCGCCCACCCAGTAGCAGGACCGCCCGCTGCTCCCGACCGGGTGAACTCGGCGGCGGTGACCGGCCCGGGTATGTCTCACCCTCTCCCTTTGCTCTGCTTCACTCCACGCAACAACTACCGGCCAAAACCGTTGCGTACGTTGAAGCAGAGCAAAGGGGGAGCGGGGAACAGGGGCGGGCTGAGGCCCCGGAAGTGCACGTGCCCCGACAGCCCAGCTGCCAAGCACGCGCAGCTGGCAGGCCCGATCGCCGGTCGGACTAGGCTTGGCAGCCGTGCCAGAGGGACACACCATTCATCGCCTGGCGGCCCGGCACGCCGAGCTGTTCGCCGGGGACAAGGTGCTCGCCGCCAGCCCGCAGGGCCGGTTCGCCGAGGGCGCCGCACTGCTCTCCGGCACTGTGTTGGAGCGCACCGAGGCGTACGGCAAACATCTGCTGCACCACTACGCCGGTGAGCTGATCCTGCACGTACACCTCGGGTTGTACGGCAAGGTCACCGACGGTGTCGGGGTGCCGCCGGAGCCGGTGGGGCAGATCCGGCTGCGGCTGAGCAACGACCGGCACTGGCTCGACCTGCGCGGGCCGACCGCCTGTGAGCTGTTCACCCCGCCCGAGGCAGCGGCACTGCGCGCCCGCCTGGGTCCCGACCCGCTGCGCCCTGACGCCGATCCGGAGCGGGCGTACGCCCGGATTCTGCGCAGTTCGACGCCGTTGGCGGCGCTGCTGCTGGACCAGTCGGTGGTGGCCGGCACCGGTCTGATCTTCGTGACCGAGGCGTTGTTCCGCGCCGGGCTGCCGCCTACCCGGCCCGGCCGTGAGCTGACCCGAACCAGCTGGGACGCGCTCTGGGGCGACCTGGTGGAGCTGATGACGCTCGCCGTCAGCACCGGTCGGATCGACACCGTCCGCCCCGCACACCTGCCC
This sequence comes from Micromonospora qiuiae, assembly GCF_016863555.1. Taxonomy (GTDB): domain Bacteria; phylum Actinomycetota; class Actinomycetes; order Mycobacteriales; family Micromonosporaceae; genus Micromonospora; species Micromonospora qiuiae. The sequence goes on from NZ_BOPC01000049.1 coordinate 16,867, forward strand.
GAGGCGATGGGCCGCCCGGCCCGCGTCGATCGGCACGGGGGAGAGGTGTACGTCTACCGCCGCGCCGGCCAGCCCTGCCACGTCTGCGGAACCCCGGTCAGCCGGGGCACCATCGCCGCCCGCAACCTCTACTGGTGCCCCACCTGCCAGATGTAAGAAAGGGCACCTTTTTAACGCCTGATGTATAGGAGGGGGCCCTTCCTAACACTCGGTGTTAGGAAGGGCGGCAACCTCGCCGCTCGCCGAGCAGCCAGCTCGCCGACCAGTGGCTTCGGGTCGATCACCAGCCACGGCTCGCGCTCGGCCCGCAGCACGTTGGCGGCGTGCAGGTCCTGGTTGACCAGCACCTGCTCGCCCTGGCTGCCGGCCAGGCCGGTCAGCAGGTCGAGTGCCATGTCCACCAGTCGCCGCTCGTACGGCCGGCCGGTCCGTTCCCAGGCGACCGGCAGATTGGTCGCCCAGCCGGCCACCGCGTCGGCCAACGACGTGTACGGCCGATCCGCGGGCACCCAGAGTCGGGGAAGCAGCCCCACCACCACGTCGAGTGCGTCGTCCAGCGGCAACGCGTGCAGCGGCGTGCCGGGACAGCAGCGCTCCGCCAGCAGCGCCCGCAGGTCAGGGTCGTGGGCGAGCAGCCGGACCGCGCCCTCGCCGCGCCAGTGCCGCAGCGCGGTCGCCTCGTGCTCGCTCTCCGCGTCAGGGAACTGCAACTTGAGCACCGCACGGGTGCCGTCCGGCAGGTCGGCCGGCATCACCAGCGAGGCGAAGGCGTACCCGAAGGGCGCCCCGACCCGCAGCGACCAGCGCGCGGCGCAGGCGGCCAACCGCTCGGGCAGCTCAGCAAGCCACTGCGGGCCGCCCGCCATGCCGCGCAACCAGGTCAGCTCGTCAGGGATTCGCAGCGCGCCGGTCACCGGTGCAGCGTGACCGAGTCAGGTCTGCCGACGCAACCACGGCCGTCGGCCAACGCTGCATGCGGCTTGCCGCCGATCCGATCGGGCCGTCCGGCGGGCACCGTCGCCAGTCAGCGCAGCCGGCGGATGTCGCCGTACGCCCGGTAGAAGCTGCCCCGACCGGACTCCCGGACCTCGGTCACCAGATAGCGCGCGCCGGGCTCGCGGATGCCCTTGGGGAACTGCACGGACCAGTCCCGGTGGTAGCCGGTGGAGAGGACCTGCACGCGCAGCCGCCCGCTCCGCTCGACGCACTCCACGATCACGCCGTCGCTGGCGTAGCCGACCACCTCGACCTCGGTGACGGCGGCCGGCTCGGGCAGCCGGGCCGGGGCCTTGACGTCGACCACTTCGGGCACGCTGCCCGCCTCCGCCGCCCGGATCGCCGGCTCGCTGGCGTCCACCACGCTCACGCTAAGCCCCACCACCGACAGAAAAGCGTTCCGTCGGTGGGTCAGCGGCCGAGGGCGGCCATGGTTTTGCGGGCGGCGACCAGCACCGGATCCCAGACCGGGGCATACGGCGGGGCGTAGCCGAGGTCCAGCGCGGTCATGTCGTCCACCGTCATTTCGTTCCACAGCGCCACGGCCAGCGTGTCGATTCGCTTCGCTGCCTCGGACCAGCCGACGATCTGCGCCCCGAGCAGCCGCCCGCTGGGCCGCTCGGCGATCAGTTTCACGGTCATCGGTCGGGCCCCCGGGTAGTAGCCGGCGCGGTTGGTCGACTCGGCGATCACCGAGACGAACTCGAAGCCGGCGGCCAGGGCGTCCCGCTCGCGCAGCCCGGTACGCCCCACCTCCAGATCGCAGACCTTGGTCACGGCGGTGCCGATCACCCCGGCGAAGGTGGCGTACCCGCCGCCGATGTTGATCCCGGCCACCCGGCCCTGCTTGTTGGCGTGCGTGCCGAGCGGCACGTGCACCGGCATCCCGCTGACCCGGTGCAGCGTCTCCACGCAGTCTCCGGCGGCCCACACCCCGGGTACCCCGGTGACCCGCATCCGGCGGTCCACCCGGATCCCGCCGGCCGGGCCGAGCGGCAGACCGGCCGCTTCGGCGAGCGCGGTGTTAGGGCGTACGCCGAGGCCCAGCACCACCAGGTCGGCCGGGATGTGGCCGCTGTTGGTCTCCACCCCGTGCACCCGGCCGTCGCGCTCGGACAGCCCGGTGACCCGCACTCCGGTGCGGATGTCGACGCCCACCCCGCGCATCGCCTCGGTGACCAGCCGGGCCATGTCCGGATCCACTGTCGACATCGGCTGCTCGTTGCGTTCGAGGAGGGTGACCGACAGGCCGCGCAGGACCAGCGCCTCGGCCATCTCGACGCCGATGTAGCCGCCGCCGGCCACCACCGCGCGTCGGGGCCGCGGTTCGGCGTCGAGCCACTGCCGTAGCGCCGAGCCGTCGTCGAGGGTCTGCACGCCGAAGACGCCGGCCATGTCGGTCTGCGCCCAGTCCGGCTTGATCGGCACCGCGCCGGCCGCGTACATCAGGGTGTCGAAGCGCTCGCGGACCTCGCCGCCGCCGTCCAGGTCGCGGGCGAGGACCTCGCGGCGGTCCAGGTCGATCGCGGTCACCTCGTGCCGGATCCGCACGTCGATGTCGAACTGCTTCCGGTGGGTCGCCGGGTCGCGGGCCACCAACTGCTCGCGGTCGCTCACCAGGCCACTGATCCAGTACGGGATGCCGCAGGCGGAGTACGAGGTGAAGTGCCCCCGCTCGAAGGCGACGATTTCCAGGTCGCGCCGATCCCGGCGCCGCCGTGCCTGGGCGGCGGTCGCCATCCCGGCGGCGTCTCCGCCGACCACGATCATCCGTTCCGCCACCGCAACCTCCTGTCACCCCGGGGCCTCCCCCGGGTCTGTCGCGCCACCTCCGACACCACATCCTCCATCCGGCCGGTGCGGGCGTACGCGGAACGCTGCCGCGCCGCGCCGGTGCCGTGCTGGCGCAGCTTCTCCAGCAGGCCGGTCACCTCGGCGAGGTCGCCGTGATGTCGTCCAGCGCGGTCGCCACCAGGGCGCGGACCAGCGCGGCGACCAGCACCGCGTCGTCCACCGTCGGGCAGACGTCTCCGATGCGCAGCTCGACCGTCGGGTACTTGGCCGACAGCCGGGCCGTCGCCTGCCTGACCATCGCCACGACCGTCCGCTCTCTGCCAGTGCGGTCCGTCCGCGCCCGGTCGGCCGGGCATGTACCCCCGGTGGTGGCTGCGGGAAACGCCGGGCGGGCAGCTCCTCGTCCTCCGCATCGGCTCATCGACATTGACAACTGTGGGAGTGGGACGTACAACTCGTGAGAGAGCGCTCTCTAGTCCCGTCCCGTAGAGAGGCAAGTCCTATGGCACCTGCCCCGGCGGCTCCCGCCGCCCTGCCCGCCCGGCGTCGCCTTCCGCTCACGGTGGCCCTGCTCACCGCCGTCACCACCGGCCTGGCCGGGCTCACCGCGACCGCCGACGCCGCCGTGCCGCCGCCCCCGTCCGGCTGGAGCCTGGTATGGAGCGACGACTTCACCGGCGCCGCCGGCACCCTCCCGTCGGCCAGCAACTGGATCATCGACACTGGCACCAGCTACCCGGGCGGCCCGCCCAACTGGGGCACCGGCGAGATCCAGACGTACACCAACAGCACCGCCAACGTCAGCCACGACGGCGCCGGCAATCTGCGGATCACCCCACTTCGCGACAGCGCCGGCCGTTGGACCTCGGCCCGCATCGAGACGGTACGCAGCAACTTCAAGCCGCCGGCCGGCGGCGTGCTGGCCATCGAGGGCCGGATCCAGATGCCCAACGTGACCGGCGCGGCCGCGGCCGGCTACTGGCCGGCGTTCTGGGCACTCGGGTCGCCGTACCGGGGCAACTACCAGAACTGGCCGGGCGTCGGGGAATTCGACGTGATGGAGAACGTCAACGGGCTCAACACCGTCTGGGGCGTGCTGCACTGCGGCGTCGCGCCGGGCGGCCCGTGCGACGAGTTCAACGGCATCGGCGCCTCCCGATCCTGCCCGGGCAGCACCTGCCAGTCGGCGTTCCACACCTACCGCTTCGAGTGGGACGCCTCGGTCAGCCCTCAGCAGCTGCGCTGGTACGTCGACGGGCAGCTCTACCACACGGTCAGCCAGACCCGCGTCGGCGAGCCGTACTGGTCGCAGATGACCAGCCACTCCGGCTACTTCCTGCTGCTCAACGTGGCGATGGGCGGTGCCTTCCCGGACGGTGTGGCCGGCAGCGCCACGCCGACCGGGGCGACCGTGCCCGGCCGGCCGATGCTGGTCGACTACGTGGCCGTCTACAGCCGCGGCGGCGGCACCACCCCGCCGACCACCCCGCCCCCGACGACCCCGCCGCCGGGCGGAGTACGGGACGCGTACGCGACGATCGAGGCCGAGTCGTTCAACGCGCAGAACGGCGTGATCGTCGAGGCCTGCTCCGAGGGCGGGCAGAACATCGGGGCACTGCGCAACGGCGACTGGGTCCGCTTCGACAATGTGGAGTTCGGCTCCACCGGCCCGCGTGACTTCGTGGCCCGGGTCGCCTCGGGCGCAGCTGCCGGTGTCAGCGGCCTGGTGGAGGTCCGACTGGACAGCCCGACCAGCACCCCGATCGGCAGCTTCGCCATCGCCAACACCGGGGGTTGGCAGAGCTGGCGTTCGGTGCCCGGCAACGTCTCCTCGGTGACCGGCCGGCGCACGGTCTACCTCACCTTCAGCAGCGGCCAGCCCAACGACTTCGTCAACGTCAACTGGTTCCACTTCCGCCGTTGAGGTGTAAGGAAGGGCCCCTTCTTAACGCCTCCGGTAGAGCAGGGGCCCCTTCTTAACACCACACCCCGGCAACCCTGGGCGAAACAGTTGACACTCTTCGCCCCGGGTGCCTGGGTCCCCTTTAGCGGGGGCGGCGATCGGGTACGGCGGGGGGTTTGCCGCCGAACCGGATCGGAGAAGGTACGGCAGCATGTCTGACAGGTGGTACTCGGAGGCGGTGGTCTACTGCCTCGACATCGACACGTACTCGGACTCCAACGGGGACGGCGTCGGAGACATCCCGGGCCTGATCAGCCGGCTGGATTACCTGGCCCGGCTGGGCGTGACCTGCCTCTGGCTGCACCCCATCCACCCGTCGCCCAACGACGACGACGGGTACGACGTGACCGACTTCTACAACGTCGACCCCCGCTTCGGCACCCTCGGCGATTTCGCCGAACTGCTGCACCAGGCAAGCAACCGGGGCATCCGGGTGATCATCGACCTGGTCGTCAACCACACCTCGGACCAGCATCCGTGGTTCCAGTCCGCGCGCTCCTCGCCGGACTCGCCGTACCGCGACTGGTACGTCTGGTCCGATCAGGAGCCGGCCGACCGCCACCAGGGCATGGTCTTCCCCGGCGAGCAGCACGAGACCTGGACCTACGACCGGACCGCGAAGGCGTGGTACTACCACCGCTTCTACAAGTTCCAGCCGGATCTCAACACCACGAACCCAGAGGTACGCGCCGAGATCAAGAAAATCATGTCGTTCTGGCTCCAGCTCGGAGTGGCCGGCTTCCGGATGGACGCGGTGCCGTTCATCATCGAGCGCACCGAGCCCGGCGACCCGAATCCGGAGCTGGACTTCGAGTTCCTCACCGAGCTGCGCCAGCACGTGCAGTGGCGCCGGGGCGACGCGATCCTGCTGGCCGAGGCGAACGTCGAGCCGGACGAGCTGCCCGCTTTCTTCGGTGACAGCGGCGGCTCAGCGAACCGTCTGCACATGCTCTTCGACTTCATGCTCAACGGGCGGCTGATGCTGGCCCTGGCCCGGCAGGACCCGGAACCGGTGATCGAGGCGCTGCGCGACACCCCGGCCCTGCCGGAGGGCGGGCAGTGGGCAACCTTCCTGCGCAACCACGACGAGATCGACCTCTCCCGGCTCACCGCCGAACAGCGCAACCAGGTGTACGAGCAGTTCGGCCCCGAGGAGCACATGCGCATCTACGACCGGGGCATCCGCCGCCGGTTCGCGCCGATGCTCGGCAACGACCGGAGGCGCATCGAGCTGGCGTACTCCCTGCAGTTCTCGCTGCGCGGCACGCCGGTGCTGCGCTACGGCGAGGAGATCGGGATGGGCGAGGACCTCTCGCTGCCCGGGCGGGAGGCGATCCGTACCCCGATGCAGTGGTCGAGCCAGACCAACGCCGGCTTCTCCACCGCGGAGCCGGAGAAGCTGCTCCGTCCGGTCATCGAAAATGGCGAATACGGGTACGGGAAGGTCAACGTCACGCTCCAGCGCCGGGACCGCAACTCGCTGCTGGCCTGGTTCGAGCGGATGATCCGTACGCTCCGGGAGGCACCCGAGACCGGCGTCGGCAACACCACCCACATCGACGTGCCGATGCCCCCGGGCGTGCTGGCGCACCGCGCCGACGGGCCGAGCGGCACGATGGTCTTCCTGCACAACCTGGGTACCGCCGACGCCGAGGTGGATCTGAGCCTGCTGCAACCCGAGGCGGACCTGCCCATCGACGTGCTCGCCGACCGCAACTACGACGACATCGGCAAGCTGGACAAGTTGAAGCTGGCCGGCTACGGCTACCGCTGGATCAGGCTCCGTCGATCCTGATCACCCCTGACTGGTCCCGCGCGGCCTGTGGTGGTCTGCGCCGGTTTTGCGGGGCCGGGGTGGGTTAGGCTCCTGCGACCGAGCTGAGTTACCGGGAGGTAATCGTGTCGCAGGGGCAGCGGGTCGCCATCGTGACCGGGGCGGCGCGGGGGATCGGCGCGGCCACCGCCAAGCGGCTGGCCGCCGACGGGCTGGCCGTCGCCGTGATCGACATCGACGAATCGGCGGCCAGGGAGACCGTGGACGCCATCGCCGCCGCTGGCGGCCGGGCCCTCGGCCTCGGCGCGGACGTGGCCGACCGGACCCAGGTGGAGGCCGCCGTCGAGCGGGTCGCCGCCGTGCTGGGCGCACCGGCCGTGCTGGTCAACAACGCCGGTGTGCTCCGGGACAACCTGCTGTTCAAGATGACCGACGCCGACTGGGACAGCGTCCTCGGCGTACACCTGCGCGGAGCGTTCCTGTTCAGCCAGGCCGTGCAGACGTACATGGTCGAGCGCCGGTGGGGCCGGATCGTCAACCTCTCCAGCACCTCCGCGCTGGGTAACCGTGGCCAGGCGAACTACTCCGCGGCAAAGGCCGGCCTGCAGGGCTTCACCAAGACCCTCGCCATCGAGCTGGGCCCGTTCGGGGTGACCGTCAACGCGGTCGCGCCGGGGTTCATCGTCACCGACATGACCGCGGCTACCGCGGCCCGGATGAAGATCGACTTTGAGGCGTTGCAGAAGCGCGCCGAGGCGGAGATCCCGGTCCGGCGGGTGGGCCGGCCCGAGGATGTGGCCCACACCATCTCGTTCCTGGTCAGCGAGGGAGCGTCCTTCGTCTCGGGCCAGGTCGTCTACGTGGCGGGCGGCCCGAAGGACTGAGCGCCGGGCGGGTGCTGATTGTTAAGAAGGGGCCCCTCCTATACACCAGGCGTTAAAAAGGGGCCCTTCCTTACCGGGTCTTCGCGAGCCAGGCCAGGCCGAGGATGGGGAGCAGCAGGGGGATGTAGCCGTAGCCGCTGCCGAAGCCGGACCAGACCGTCTCGTCGGGGAAGAGATCGGGCCGGACGAGGCTGAACGCGCCGATCCCGACCACGCCGACCAACTCCACGGTGCAGCAGGCGAGAGCGACGCGGCGACCGGTGTGGCCGGCCCGGGCCAGGCCCACCGCCGCCACGATGTAGACCACCGCGGCGAGCGCGGAGAGCAGGTACGCCAGCGGTGCCTCGTCGAACTTCGTGGCGATCTGCAGACCGGCACGACTGGTGGCCGCGATCGCGAAGAGCAGGTACACCGCGATCAGCAGCCGGCCGGGGCCGGCGTTGGTCCTCGTCGTCCGGGCGGTGCGCAGCTCAGCCACCGAGCAACTCCCAGGTCTGCTGGAGCCGGACCACGACCACCGGCGTCACCAGGCAGATCGCGCAGACGATCGCCGAGCCCCAGCGGGTTGGCTCCATCCGGGCCAGCACTGCGGCCAGCGGCGGCAGGCAGACCAGCGTCACCAGGTAGCCGAAGAACGCCCCCGGCTCACCGGGCCGTTCGCCACCGGCGAGCGCCACCCCGGCCAGCACCGCCAGGCCGAGCAGGATCAGTTCCAGCACGGCCAGGCCGATCAGCTGCACCCGGTCCGGTGCCCGGTGCCGTAGCGTGGCCACCAGCGCCCAGGCCGCGACCAACAGGGACACCACGATGGCGGCGACGGCCGGTACGCCGTCGATCGGTGACCCGGTGCCGCTCACCGGCGTCGCCCGACGCTCAAGTCGTTCACCGCCCCACTCTACTAACCGCCGTAGTAAAGCCCCGTAGGGCCCGCCGGTCACCCCTGCCGTCGGTGAGCGCCGCGACGTCACGCCCGTTTGGGGGGCGGCTGCGGTCCGGTCCGTCTCGATCCGCCAGCCCGGCAGCCCGTACGCGCAGTCGCCCTGGCGGCGTGAGTACGGCGCGCTGTGGGACATCGGCCCGCATGCCCTGGCGATCCTGCTGCCGGTGCTCGGCCGGGTGGCCCGGGTGGTGGCCGTCGACGGGCCGGGCGGCCTGGTGCACCTGCTGCTCACCCATGACGGCGGGGCCGTCAGCACGGTGTCGCTGGCCCTGGACGCCCCGCCGGCGGCGGTGGCCGGCGAGTTCGTTTTGTACGGCGAGAACGGCGTCGAGCCGGTCCCGATCCCGGACGGGAGCCCGGCGACCGCGTTCGGGGTGGCGATCGACCAACTGTTGGCCGAGAACGACGCTGGCACCCGGGACCACCGCTGCGACGTGCGCTTCGGGCGTGAGGTGGTGGCCGTGCTCGCCGCCGCCGAGGCCGCCCGCGCCCAAGCCACCCCCGTCGATCTGCCCAGCTGAGCAGACCGGAAAAGCGGTGGATGGGGGAGGCGGCAATCGGTAGGGTCGCGGCCATGGCTATGTACGCTCTGATCAACGCGGCCGTCGCGTCGGCCGCGTTCGGGCCGCTGTTGCAGGCCCGCCCGCGAGTCCGGCGTCCGGCCCTGGCCGGCGCGATTCCCGACTGACGCCTCCGCGTACGCCTCCGGCACCCGCCTGCCCATCGCAGGTCGCCGTGCCCTCGCGCCATCTCACCAGGGTCGTCCGAGTCTTTGATCCCTCGGACAGGCCCCGCTCGCGGCTGCCTGTCCGCATCCGTCGCCGTCCGGCGACAGACAGGACGACGCCATGGCATCCCGCCGAACCCGCACCACCGAACGCGACCGGTCCCGTCGCGTACTCTCGCAGAACTTTCTCGCCGACCCGGCCGCAATCGCCCGGATGGTCGACGCTGCCCGCCCGGATCCCGACGGACTGGTGCTCGAGGTGGGTGCCGGGCGTGGGCAACTGACCCGGCCACTGGCCGCGCGCTGCGGCCGGCTGGTCGCGTACGAGGTGGATCCCGACGCCGGGGCGGAACTGGCCAAAGTCTGCGCGACCCTGCCCACGGTCACCCACCGCCAGTCCGATTTCCTCGCCGCGCCGCCGCCGCGCGAGGAGTTCGCTGTGATCGGCAACATCCCGTGGTCGCTGACCGCGGCCGTGGTGCGCTGGTGCCTGGCCGCGCCCCGGCTACGTACGGCGACCCTGTTGACTCAGTTGGAGTACGCCCGCCGCCGCGCCGGTGACTACGGCCGGTGGACCCGGCTGACTGTACTGACCTGGCCGGAGTTCGACTGGCGGTTGGTCGGGCGGATTCCGCGCACCGCGTTCCGCCCGGTGCCCCGGGTCGAGGCGGGCATTCTGCGCATCGAGCGGCGGAAACAGCCACTGGTGGCGGCCTCTGCTCTGCCGTCGTACCGCCGGATGGTCGAGCTGGGCTTCGGCGGCGCCGGCGGTTCCCTCGCGGCGTCGTTGGCCCGCCGGTACCCGCGAGCCCGGCTGGCGGCGGCCCTGCGAGCCAGCCGACTCGACCCGGCCGTGCCGGTCGGGCACGTCTGGCCCGAGCAGTGGCTGACCCTGTACCGCCTGCTCCACGCCCGCTGACAGATGTAAGGAAGGGCCCCCTTTTAACGCCTGGTGTATTGAAGGGGCCCCTTCCTAACATCTAGCGCACCCCGGGTCAGGACGTCGCGCGCAGTGCCTCGGCCAGCTCGGCGGGGGAGCTGAACTGCTCCACGGGCAGGGCTCGTACGGCCTGCAACTGCTCCGTACTCGCGCCGTTCTCCTGGCACCAGCGAACGAGGTCCTCCCGCGAGACGGGATAGTCCAGCCCCGAGAGGTGCTCGGGCAAGGACAAACGGCTGTCGGACATGCCCTCCGACCTACCCGGACGACCACCTCCGCACACCACCGGGCTGCCCGCGTTTGCCCGCCGAGGTGTCGGGTAGCCGCAGTCATGCTCGTACAGCGGCTCGGCGCGCCGAGCGATTTCGACCCCTTGCTGGAGCGCGTTCGGGACGCCCGGGTGGTGATGATCGGGGAGGCCACGCACGGCAGCTACGACTACTACCGGATCCGGGAGCAGCTCACCCGCCGGTTGATCGCCGAGTGCGGGTTCAGCTTCGTCGGGGTCGAGGGCGACTGGCCCGACTGCGACCGGGTGCACCGCTCGGTGACCGGGGCGTCGGGTGGGGCGGTCGAGCCGCAAGCTGCGCTGGAGCGCTTCGAGAGGTGGCCGACCTGGATGTGGGCGAACGCCGAGGTGGCCCGCTTTTGTCGCTGGCTGCGCGCGTGGAACATGGAGCGGCCCGAGCCGGCCCGGGTCGGTTTCCACGGCCTCGACGTCTACAGCCTCTGGGAATCGATGCAGGCGATCTTCGATTATCTCGGCGAGGAGGATCCGGCGTCGCTGGAGGCCGCGCAGGACGCGTACCGCTGCTTCGAGCCGTACGGCAAGCGGATCGAGGAGTACGGGGACGCGGCCCGGTTCGTCTCCGCGCGCTGTGAGCAGGAGGTGGTACGGCTGTTGACGCGTACCCGGGAACAGGCCGCTGTGGACGGACCGGGAGCCTTCTCGGCCTGGCAGAACGCGGAGGTGGTGGCGGGCGCGGAGCGCTACTACCGGGCGATGGTCGCTGGCGGCCCGGGTTCGTGGAATGTCCGGGACACCCACATGGCCGACACGCTGGACCGGTTGCTGGATCACTACGGGCCGGGCGCCCGGGGGGTGGTCTGGGCGCACAACACGCATGTCGGCGACGCGCGGGCGACCGACATGGCCGCCGACGGCATGCTGAACATCGGCCAGTTGGCCCGGGAACGCCACGGCGCCGACGAGGTCGTACTGATCGGCCTCGGTAGCTGGCGCGGGACGGTGATCGCCGCGCCGAGGTGGGGCGCGCCGGCCGAGGCCATGCTCGTGCCGCCGGCCCGTGCCGGCTCGGTGGAGCAGCGGTTGCACGAGTTGATGCCGGAGCGCGCGGTGCTGGTCTTCGGCGGACCGGACCAGCCGGGCTGGGTCACCGACATCCTCGACCACCGGGCGATCGGGGTGGTGTACGACCCGTCCTTCGAGTCGTGGGGCAACTACGTGCCGACCCGGCTGGGGCAGCGGTACGACGCCTTCATCTGGTGCGACGAGACGACGGCGCTGCATCCGTTGCCGGCGCTCACCGCCGCGGGCGAGATGGAGACGTATCCGGCCGGCGTCTGAGTCACGCGGCGGCGGGGTTGGTTAATAGGGGCCCCCTGCTATGCACTAGGCGTTAACAGGGGGCCCTTCCTTTACATCTTGTCGAGCTGGGCGCGGAGCTTTTCACCCTCGATGTCGACGTTGGGCAGTGCGCGGTCCAACCACCGTGGCAGCCACCAGGCCGCCTTGCCGAGCAGCGACATCACCGCCGGAACGATGGTCATCCGTACCACGAAGGCGTCGATGGCCACGCCGATGGCGAGCGCGAAGCCCATCGACTTGATCACCGGGTCGTCGAGGAAGACGAAGCCACCGAAGACCGACGTCATGATCAGTGCGGCCGCGGTCACCACCCGGGCGCCGTGGCCCATCCCGTTGATGGTGGCCTGCTGGGCGGTGTCACCGTGTACGAAGTCCTCCCGCATCCGGGAGACCAGGAAGACCTCGTAGTCCATGGCCAGGCCGAACAGGATGCCGATCAGCAGGATCGGCAGGAAACTGATCAGCGGGCCGGGGGTGTCGAGGCCGACCAGGTCGGCGAGGTGACCCTGCTGGAACACCGCCACCGTGATACCGAACGTCGCGGCGACGGTGAGCAGGAAGCCCAGCGCGGCCTTGACCGGCACCAGCAGCGACCGGAACACCAGCATGAGCAGCAGGATCGACAACCCGACGACCAGCGTCAGGTAGACCGGCAGGGCGTCGGAAAGCTTCTCCGAGATGTCGATGCCGATCGCGGTCACGCCGGTCAGCAGCACGTCCGCGTTCGGCACGCTGGCGACGGCCGTACGGATGTCGTGCACCATCGCCTCGGTGGCCGGGTCGGTCGGGCCGGTCTGCGGGATCACCCCGAGCAGCGCCGTCCGGCCGTCCGGGCTGAGCTGCGGCGGGGCCACCGCGAGCACGTTCTCGGTGCCCTGGACGAGGCCGGTCACCTGCGGGATCGCCGCGGCGGTGGCCTGGGCGTCGTCGCCGGCCACGACCACCGCGAGGCGACCGGTGAAGCCGGGACCGAAGCCCTCGGTGATCAGGTCGTTGGAGACCCGGGCCGGTGAGCCGGCCGGTGCGGTGCCGGCATCCGGCAGGGCGAGGCGCATGTCCGGCGCGGGCAGCGCCAGCAACCCGAGACCGAGTACGCCGACCAGGATCGCCGGGATCCGGAAGCGGGTGACCAGACCGGCCCAGCGGAAACCGAACGCCGAGCGATCCTCGCCGGCGAGGGCCCTGGCCTCCGGTGCCGCACGATCCAGTGCCGCGCTGCCGCCGCCACTGCTCCCGCTGCCGCTGCCGGTGGTCGGTGCGCCCTTGCCGCCCGTGGCCGCTGCGCCCTCGCCGCTGGCCGCCGCCGGGTCGCCGGTGGTGGTGGTGACCGGGACCGACGCGCGTAGTCGGCGGGGCAGCACCCGGCCACCGGCGAAGCCCAGCAGGGCCGGCTGAAGGGTGATCGCCACCAGCACCGCGACGGTCACCGTGCCGGCCGCGGCCAGACCCATGACGGTGAGGAAGGGAATGTTCACCACGGCCAGGCCGGCCAGGGCGATGACCACCGTGGCCCCGGCGAAGACAACGGCCGAACCGGCGGTCCCGACCGCGCGACCGACCGCCTCGTCGGCCGGCAGCCCGTCGAGCAGGTTCTGCCGGTAGCGCGAGGTGATGAAGAGCGAGTAGTCGATGCCAACGGCGAGGCCGAGCATCAGCGCCAGGATCGGCGCGGTGCTGGTCAGCTCGACGACGTCGCTGAGCGCGTACAGCCCGGCCATGCCGACGCCGACCCCGATCAGCGCGTTGAGCATGGTCATTCCCGCCGCGACCAGCGAGCCGAAGGTGACGACCAGGACGACGAGCGCCACGGCAACGCCGATCGCCTCGGTGGAGCCGACCTCGGGCTCGGTGTTGAGCACCTCACCGCCGGGAGCCACCTGCCAGCCCTGCGCCGTGGCGTCGGCACCCACCTTCTCGTAGGCGTCCCGCTGTTCTTCGGTCACCGTGTCCGCGCCGCCGTTGAACTGCACCTGGATCAGTGCGTACTGGCCGTCGGGCGACACGGCGCCGACCTGGAAGGGGTCGACGGCGCCGACCACACCGGGCAGGGTCATGGCCTCCTGCGTGATCGCCTGGACCACCGCCTGGCCCTCGGGCGTGCCGAGTTGGCCGGCGCCTGGTGCCTTGACCGCGATGGTGCCGGTGGCGCCGGCTGCCGCCGGGAACTGCTCGTCGAGCAGGTCGAGCGCCCGCTGGGACTCGGTGCCGGGCATGGTGAAGTTGCTGGCCGTCGGGCCGCGCAGGGTCGCCGCGGCCAGGCCGAGCCCGACGAGTACGACGAGCCAGATCGCGGCGACGAGTCGCCGTCGGCGCATCGAGCCCCGGCCGAGCCGGTAGAGCAGGGTCGCCATGAGGTCCTTTCCCTCGATCGTGGATGGTGGGACGGGTCAGTGGACGGGCGCCAGAGCCCGTCGCAGCAGCGCCAGCAACGCGTCGCGCAGTTCCTCGTCGGCCACGTCGGAGAACTCGCCGCAGGTCTCGGCGATGCCGGCGAGCAGTACGAAGGCGGCGATCCGGGCCGAGGCCCGCTCGGATCGCCCGGCCAGCGCGGCGAGTAGCCGCTCGGAGATTTGCTGGATGTGTGCGAAGTCGGGCTGTTGCAGCAGCTCGGGGAACTCGCCGCGAAGCAGGGCGATCTCACCGCGGAAGCGGACGGCAAGGTCGACGAAGCCCTCGGCGGCGACCCGCTGGGCCGACGCCGGTTCGGGCTGGGCCGCGATCCGCTCGTCGAGTGCCCGCAACACCTCGATCGCCGGTGCCATCAATTCGGTGAGGATGGCCTCCTTGTTGGCGAAGTGGTAGAGCACTGCTGCCTTGGAGCAGCCCACCTCGCTGGCGATGTCCTGTAGTGAGGTGCCCCGGTAGCCGGTGACGGCGAAGCGTTTCGCCGCGGCGGCGAGGATCTCGCCGTGGGTCTGCGGAGCGGGGCGGGCCATGGTCCTCAGCATGCCTGACCGATCGGTCAGGAGCTGACCGGTCGGTCAGATCAGTGGCGTGCCCCACAGCCGCCGGCAGCCGATTGGCTCTCCAGGGCAGGCCGCCGCTCGCCCGACAATCGACCTCATGACCGTTTCCCTGGCCGAGCAGGCGAGCCGGCTGCGGGCCCTGCACCGGCCGAACGATCCGCTGGTCCTGCCCAATTCCTGGGACGCCGGGTCGGCCCGGGCGGTGGCCGACGCCGGTTTCCCGGCCGTGGCCACCGGCAGCGCCGCCGTCGCCGAATCGCTCGGTCACACCGACGGGGAGAACCTCCCACGTGACGAGATGTTCGGCGCCGTGACCCGGATCACCCGGGCGGTCACCGTGCCGGTCACCGCCGACCTGGAGCGCGGTTACGGCCTGGGACCGGACGAACTCGTCGGCCGCCTGCTCGACGCCGGGGCGGCGCCGGGGCACCGGCGGTCGCCGAGTTGGCGGCCCTGGGGGTGGCCCGGATCAGTTACGGCTCCGGCCTGTACGCGGCGACCCGCGCGCACGCCGCCCGTCTGCTCGCCGCGATCGCCGCCGGAGACTCGCTCGCCTGAGCCGCGTTCCGGTTGACCGCCGGGCGCCGGGCCGGGATGGTGGTCGGGTGAGCGAGGCGGAGGAAACCCGGGCCGGGGTGGCGCTGACCAACCTCGACCAGGTGCTGTTCGACGGCTCCGGCGCGGTCAAGCGCGACCTGGTCGACTACCTCGACGCGGTGGCCGACCGCATCGTTCCGCAGCTGCGGGACCGTCCGCTGTCGGTGGTCCGGGTGCGCCCGGGCCAGCCGCCGTTCATGCAGAAGAACCTGCCCCGCTACACCCCCGACTGGGTGCGCCGGGTGCCGATCTGGGCCGAGGCGTCCCAGCGGGAGATCGCGTACGCGCTCTGCGACGACCGCCGTACGCTGCTCTGGTTCGCCAACCAGCGGGCAGTGGAGTACCACCCGACCCTGGCCACGGTCGACGACCTGAGCCGCCCCACCCACCTGGTGCTCGACCTCGACCCGCCGTCCGACGGCGGTTTCGCCGCCGGGGTGGGTGCCGCGCTGCTGGTCCGGCAGGCCCTCGCAGACGCCGGGTTGGCCGGCGCGGTGAAAACCAGCGGGGCGAAGGGACTGCACGTCTTCGTCCCGGTCACCGCCGACGCGGACGCCGAGGAGGTGGGCGCGGCGACCCGGGCCCTCGCGGCGCGCGCGGAGCGGCTGGATCCGGCGTTGGCGACCACCGCGTTCATCCGCGCCGACCGGGGCGGCAAGGTCTACGTCGACCCCACCCGATCCGGCGGCGCGACCGTCGTGTCGGTCTACAGTCCACGGCTGCGTCCCGGGGTGCCGGCCTCCTTCCCGGTGTCCTGGGCGGAGCTGGAATCGGTGACCCCTGCGGACTTCACCATCCGGACCGTCACCGAGCTGGTGGCGGAGCGGGACCCGTGGGCGGAGCTGATGCCCCCGCCGCAGCAACTCCCGGCCGACCTGGTCGAGGAGGGCCGGAGCATTCCGGTGCCGAGGGTGCAGGCAATGCACGAGGGTCGCCGCCGGGCCCGCGCCCGGCGCGCCGCCGCCGACTGAGTACGCGCCGGCCCAGCGCGTGTTCGAGCTCCTCATCGCCGTTTCGTCGGCGGCCGTTTCGCCGTAATGGCGGTGTCCTGACCGATCGGATACCGCCGTACCGACGGAACAGAGTCGATCATCTGACTGCCGGTATTCCGCGCGGTGCTCAGCCGGCGGTGGCCGGCACGGCGATGGCGGTGAGCAGCAGGCCCCGGTCGACCAGGAACCGGCCCTGGAAGCTGGTCACGGGGGTTCCCCCGAGCAGCGGGCCGGGCACCAGCAGCCGGGCGACGAACGTGCCGTCCGGGGCCAGCTCGATGTCCGCCTCGTCGAAGCCCAGCCATCGGCCGGTCAGCGGAAACCACGCCTTGTACACCGACTCCTTCGCGCTGAACAGCAGGCGGTCCCAGCAGACCGCCGGCTGGTCGGCGGCGAGCGCCGCGGTGCGGGTCCGCTCGCCGGGCAGGGCGATCGCGCCGAGCACGCCGTCCGGCAGCGGCGCGTGCGGCTCGGCGTCGACGCCGATGGTGGCGATCTCCGCCGAGCGGGCGAGGGCCGCGCCGCGGTAGCCGTCACAGTGGGTCATGCTGCCGACCACCCCGTCCGGCCAGACCGGGGCGCCCCGGACGCCCGGCAGGATCGGCGCCGGCGCCAGGCCCATCTGTCCCAGCGCCCGCCGGGCGCAGTCCCGCACGGTGGTGAACTCGCGTCGGCGCTTCTGCACCGCCTTCGCGATGACCGCCTCCTCCTCGGGGAAGAGCATCGCCCCGTCGGGGTCGCTGAAGGACTCGACCACCACCACGGCCGGAGGCAGGATCCGCTCGATCACGGTGATCGATGATATGCGAGCACGGCCGGGCCGGTTGAGGCTGCGAGTTGCGGTGTCTTGCGCGGGGGCCGGCGAAGGAGTGTGGCTGCGGAGGGTGGATTTTTGCTGGTCGGCGCGGGCACCTCCGGGGCATGGGTGCAACCTGCGTGAGGCGTGTGCCGGGCAATCTTGGACATTTTCTGCCCCTAGCTTGGCTTTCCGCGTCCAAGATCTACTGGGGGGACTTTCGGGGCCCAAACGAACAAGCCGGACGGCAGCGGCCGTCCGGCTTGGTGTGCATATGGTCTATCTGGTGCCCCCGGCAGGATTCGAACCTGCGCCCCCGCCTCCGGAGGGCGGTGCTCTATCCCCTGAGCTACGGGGGCTCAGTGACTGGAGAAGACTAGCAAACCCCGTAGCCGATCGCCGAATCGGTATCGGCGGGCTGTCAGGCGGCCAACGCCCGCCCGCAACTGGGCAGCGGATGCGGCACGATGCGGCGGGGAAGCCGGCGCGGCCATTCGTTGCGGGCCCAGGAGCCGTCCACGATGAGATGTACGGTGCGCTGCTCGGCGCCGCTGAGCCGGAGCACGAAGTCCCGGGGCATCCGCGGGTCCACCGACGGTGTGGTGACCATGAAGCGTACCCGGCCCCGTGCGGAGACGGCCGAGATCACGTCGGCCGCCGGCATGGTGCCCCGGAGCCGGACCCGGCCGATCCAGTACACCTCGGCGAGGTGCTCCTGCGCGGCCCGGGTGATCGCCGGATACTCGCTGCGTACCCAGCGTTCGACCGAGCCGACGCAGAGACCGCAGGCCCGCTCCCGGGGCTCCCGCGGGCCCAGCCCCCAGGCGCGCAGATAGGCGCCGACGACCCCGAGATCCAGATTCAGCCCGAAACGCTGCTGGATCAGGGCGTGCAGACTCTGTCGGGTCCACAGCTCCTCGTCCAGGCCGAAGGCGTCGGGGTGGACACCCCGGAGGGTGTCGATCAGTTCCAGCTCCTGTTCGCGGCTGAGTGTTCCCGGCTCACCCTGCCGCTGTCCGCGACGGACGGCTGCCACCGTCCCGTCACCGCCGATGGTGTGGCGCCGGCACCAGCTGGTGACCGAGCGCTGCGCGTCTCTGAGTGCAACCCCCACGTGCTGGACAACGAGTGCAGTTCCCCCCAAGTAACCCCTAGAGGGAAAATCGGTCTTATGGTCACAACACGGAGCGGAAGCCCCTATCTCCGACCTTTGATACGACGACGCCGCCCCGCTCGTGGTGAGCGGGGCGGCGCTGGATCGTACGGTTGCGGGCGGCTCAGCCGCCGGCCTGCTGGAGCTTGCGCAGCTCGTTGATCTCCTTCTGCTGCGACAGCTTCATCGCCTCGGCCATCCGGACCACCTCGGGACGGTCGGAGGCTTTGAGCACCCCGTCGGCCATGTGGACGCCGCCGATGTGGTGCTTGATCATCAGCTCGATGAAGAGGCGGTCGACCTCGGCGCCCTGCGCCTCGTGCAGTTGGGTGATCTGCTCGCGGGTGGCCATGCCGGGCATCAGCCCGTTGTTGTCCACCGTGATCCCGTCGGGCATCCACTCCATCGCTGGCCGGGAACCCGTCGGGAGCAGGTTCCACTCCTGCAACCAGCGCTGCATCTGGCCGATCTGGCCCTGCTGGGTCAGCGCCATGTCGTACCCGATCTGCCGGATCGCCGGGTCCTGCCCCTTGGCGTACGCGATCATGGCCATCTCGACCGCCTGGGCGTGGTGGCGGGCCATGTCCCGGGCAAAGCCGGCCTCGGGCGAGTTCTCGCCCGGGGTGCGCCCGGCGACCAGCGTCGCGGCCGTCCAACCGACACCGAGCAGCAGCAGTGCCGCCAGGGCCAGCGTCAGGTAGCGCAGCAGCCGAGGGCTCCGGCTGGCTTCCGCCGGGCCCGTCCGCTCCTCCACCGAGGGGTCCTGAAGCGCGGTGGCCACGTCAACCACCCATCGACGGCTCGAGCTCGCGCGGCTCCGTGCCGGTGCCGGTGGTGTAGTTGCCGGAGGAGCACGGCACGCCCGGCTCCACCGAGGCGTTCTGCGCCAGGACGGTGGCGAACTCCTTGAGCCGCGGGTCGTCGGCCTTGTCGACCTTGAGCTGGTAGCCCCATGCCTGAATGGAGATCGGGGCGTCGAGGCCCTCGTACGGGCTCATCAGCATGAAGTCGTTGTTGCGGATCACGCTGGCCAGCTTCTCCACGTCGGCGGCGGGCAGGTCGGGGCGGTAGGTGAGCCAGACCGCGCCGTGCTCCAGGCTGTGCAGCGCGTGCTCGTTGGCGATCGGCGCGTCGTAGACGTCGCCGAGGCAACGCTGCCAGGTGGCGTTGTGCGGACCGCCGACCGGCGGGCTCTGCTTGTACTCGATCTTGCCGGTCCGGTGCTCCTGATTGCTGATGCTCTCCGGGTCCGTCTTGCGGAAGTTGACGATCCCCTCGATCTGCGCCGCCTTGTCCTGCCAGGACTGGCTGCCCTTGAAGGTCGCCCAGGCGCCGTATCCGATGATCGAGGCGGCGAGCACACCAACGGCGACGAAGAGGGCGATCGGTCCCCAGGACCGGCCCTGGCTGACCTTGACCGGGGTTATCGGCTTGCGCGGCCCCTTGCCGCCGCCGGAGCGCTGGGGGGTCGCGGGCTTGCCGGAACCGGCCTTGGCGCCGGCGGCCGGCCGACCCGCCGCCGGCTTCTTGCCGGTGCTGACCACGGTCGGGCGGCGCTGCGGGCCGCCCGGGGTGCTGATGCTCATCGTGCCTCGTCAGGTCGGTCGGTCAGAGGAGTCCGGCGGCCCGGCCCCCGATGCCGGGTCGCCGCCGCGGGGACCGAGTCTACCCCCGATAACATGGATCGGTGACTCCCGCAGAACTCGCCGAAGCTGTCCTCGCCGCCGCTCACGCCGTCTTCGCCGACCGAGGGCTGGACCGCTCCGCGCTGCCCGAGCACACAACGGTCGAACGACCCCGTAATCCTGAACATGGCGACTACGCCGCCACGCTGGCGCTCCAGCTGAGCAAGAAGGTGGGCGTCCCGCCCCGCGAGCTGGCCGCGGCGCTGGCCGCGCAGCTCGCCAGCACGCCGGGAATCAAGTCGGTGGAGATCGCCGGGCCGGGCTTCCTGAACATCCGGCTGGACGCCGCCGCCGCCGGCCAGCTCGCCCGGACGATCGTGGAGGCCGGCACGGAGTACGGCCGCAGCGACCGGCTCGCCGCTCTGAAGATCAATCTGGAGTTCGTCTCGGCCAACCCCACCGGTCCGGTGCACATCGGCGGAGTCCGATGGGCGGCGGTCGGCGACGCGCTGAGCCGGCTGCTGCGAGCCACCGGGGCGGAGGTCGGCACGGAGTACTACTTCAACGACGCCGGTTCGCAGATCGACCGGTTCGCCCGGTCGCTGCTCGCCGCCGCCAGGGGCGAGGCGGCCCCGGAGGACGGCTACGGCGGCGCGTACATCGGCGAGATCGCCGCCCAGGTCACCGCCCGCCGGCCGGACGTGCTGGAGCTGGACGAGGCCGCCGCGCAGGAGGTCTTCCGGGTGGAGGGCGTCGAGCTGATGTTCGAGGAGATCAAGTCCTCGCTGCGCGACTTCGGGGTGGAGTTTGACACCTACTTCAACGAGAAGGACCTGCACGACCGGGGCGAGCTGGAGCACGCCCTGACCCGGCTGCGCGAGCAGGGGCGGGTCTTCGAGGCCGACGGCGCCACCTGGCTGCGGACCACCGACTTCGGTGACGACAAGGACCGGGTGCTGCGCAAGTCCAACGGCGAGTGGACGTACTTCGCCGCGGACTGCGCATACTACCTGGACAAGCGGGAACGCGGCTTTGAGCGGGCTGTGATCATGCTCGGGGCCGATCATCACGGCTACGTCGGCCGGATGAAGGCGATGGCGGCCTGCTTCGGCGACGACCCCGAGGTGACCCTGGAGATCCTCATCGGTCAGTTGGTCAACCTGCTCCGGGACGGAGCGCCGATGCGGATGAGCAAGCGCGCCGGCACCGTGATCACCCTGGAGGACCTGGTCGACGCGATCGGGGTGGACGCCGCCCGATACGCCCTGGCCCGCTACTCCAGCGACTCGCCGATCGACATCGACATCGAACTGTGGACCCGGGCGACCCGTGACAATCCGGTCTATTACGTGCAGTACGTCGCGGCCCGGACGGCCAGCGTCGGACGCAACGCCGCCGAGGTCGGGCTGACCCGGGGCGATGCCGTGTCGTTCCGCCCCGAGCTGCTCGACCACGACAAGGAGAACGAGCTGCTCAAGGCGCTCGCCGAGTTCCCCGCCGTGGTGGCCGCCGCCGCCGAGTTGCGCGAGCCGCACCGGGTGGCCCGCTACCTGGAGGACCTGGCCGGGGCGTACCACCGGTTCTACGACAACTGCCGGATCCTGCCCCGCGGTGACGAGGAGGTCACCGACCTGCATCGGGCCCGGCTCTGGCTCAACGACGCCACCCGGGTGGTGATCGCCAACGGGCTGCGCCTGCTCGGCGTCTCGGCCCCGGAGAGGATGTAACCGCCATGCGTGCTCACGAAGCCGGTGCGATGCACGGCGACCTCGGCAGCCGGGGGCCGGCCTGGCTGCGTACCCCGGTCGACGTCAATGCCCTGGTACCGCAGCTGTGGCCGCGCAACACCCGGCGCGGCGACGCCGGCGCGCTGGTCGTCGCGGGCCTGGACGTACGCGACATCGCCGCCGAATTCGGTACGCCGGTGTACGTGCTGGACGAGGATGACCTGCGGTCGCGTTGCCGGGACTTCCGGGCGGCGTTCCCGAACGAGGACGTCTACTACGCGGGCAAGGCGTTCCTCTGCCGCGCTGTGGTCCGGATGATCGCCGAGGAGGGCATGTTCCTCGACGTGTGCAGCGGCGGCGAGCTGGCCGTGGCGCTGGCCGGCGGGATGCCGCCGGAACGGATCGGCTTTCACGGCAACAACAAGTCCGTCGCCGAGCTGCGCCGGGCGCTGGACGCCGGAGTCGGCCGGATCATCGTCGACTCGTTCGCCGAGATCGACCGGCTCACCGCGCTGGCCCGCGAAAGGGGCGTACGTCCCCGGGTGCTTCTCCGGGTCACCGTCGGGGTCGAGGCGCACACCCACGAGTTCATCGCCACCGCCCACGAGGACCAGAAGTTCGGCTTCTCGCTGGCCGGCGGGGCGGCCATCACCGCCGCGCTGCGCATCCTCGACGAGGATGTGCTGGAGCTGCGTGGCCTGCACTCGCACATCGGCTCGCAGATCTTCGACACCAGCGGGTTCGAGGTCTCCGCCCGCCGGGTGCTGACCCTTCAGGCGCAGATCCGCGACGCCCGCGGGGTGGAGCTGCCCGAACTTGACCTCGGTGGTGGCTTCGGCATCGCGTACACCACCCAGGACAACCCCTCGACGCCGGAGGAGCTGGCCAAGCGGCTGCGCAAGATCGTGGATTCCGAGTGCGCGGCGGAGCGGCTGGCCGTACCGCACCTGTCCATCGAGCCCGGCCGGGCGATCGTCGGCCCGGCCGTGTTCACCCTCTACGAGGTGGGCACGGTCAAGTCCGTACTGATCGGCACTGGTAACGATCCAGCCGATGGTCGTCGTGCCTATGTCAGCGTCGACGGCGGGATGAGCGACAACATCCGCACCGCGCTCTACGACGCTTCCTACTCCGCGACGCTCGCCTCCCGAGCCAGCGTGGCGGAACCGGTGCTCGCCCGCGTGGTGGGAAAGCATTGTGAGTCCGGGGACATTGTGGTGAAGGATGAATTCCTGCCCGCCGACGTTCAGCCCGGAGATCTTGTCGCGGTGCCCGGCACGGGCGCCTACTGTCGCAGCATGGCCAGCAACTACAACCACGTGCCCCGACCCCCGGTGGTCGCGGTACGTAACGGCCAGGCTCGGCTGATCGTTCGGCGGGAGACTGAAGAGGACCTGCTCGCTTTGGACGTGGAATGAAGTCACCTGTGCGCCTGGCCCTGCTCGGTTGCGGCACCGTTGGTGCCGAGGTGGTCCGGCTGCTGCATGAGCAGTCGGCGGACCTCGCCGCCCGGATCGGTGCTCCCCTGGAGATCGCCGGCATCGCGGTACGCCGGATCGGGCGCGACCGCGGCGACCTGCCGGTCGACCCGGCCCTGTTCACCACCGACGCGCTCGGGCTGATCAAGCGCGACGACGTCGACGTGGTGGTCGAGGTGGTCGGCGGGCTGGAGCCGGCGCGTAGCTGGCTGTTGGAGGCGCTGCGGGCCGGCAAGAGCGTGGTCACCGCGAACAAGGCGTTGCTCGCCGAGGACGGCGGTGCACTGCACGACGCGGCGGCCGAGGGCGGCGGCGACCTCTACTACGAGGCGTCCGTGGCCGGGGCGATCCCGCTGTTGCGCCCGTTGCGGGAGTCGCTGCACGGGGACCGGGTGACCCAGGTCACCGGCATCGTCAACGGCACCACCAACTTCATCCTCTCCGCCATGCACGCCACCGGCGCCGGCTTCGCCGAGGCGCTGGAGGAGGCGACCGAGCTGGGGTACGCCGAGGCCGACCCGACCGCCGACGTGGAGGGCTTCGACGCGGCGGCCAAGGCGGCCATCCTCGCCTCGCTGGCCTTCCACACCCGGGTCAGCGCGGCCGACGTGCACCGGGAGGGCATCACCGAGGTCACCGCGGCCGACATGGCCAGCGCGAAGGCGATGGGCTGCACGATCAAACTGCTCTGCATCGCCGCTCGGGGCGCGGACGCGGCCGGCCGGGAGACGATCAGCGTGCGGGTGCATCCGGCGCTGATCCCGCTGAGCCACCCGCTGGCCAGCGTCGGCGACGCGTTCAACGCGGTCTTCATCGAGGCCGAGGCCGCCGGGCAGTTGATGTTCTACGGGCGTGGCGCGGGTGGCGCGCCGACCGCCAGCGCGGTGCTCGGCGACGTGGTGGCGGTGGCCCGCAACCGGCTCGCCGGGGTCCGCGCGGCCAGTGAGTCCGCGTACGCGGCCCTGCCGGTCCGGCCGATGGGGGAGGCGCTCACCCGCTACCACATCAGCCTCGACGTGGCCGACCGCCCGGGTGTGTTGGAGGCGGTGGCCGGGGTGTTCGCCCGGCACGACGTCTCCATCGCCACTGTGCGGCAGGGCCCGTCGGGTGGCGGCACGGGCGACGCCGTACTGGTGATCGTGACCCACGTGGCGCCGGACGCGGCACTCGCGGCGACCGTCGACGAACTGCGCGGCCTGGAGATCGTCCGGTCGGTGGCGAGCGTGCTGCGCGTCGAGGGCGGCCTGTGACCAACACTCGGCCACGGATGCTGTGACGGCTCGGCCACGGACGCTGTGACGGCGGCGTCCCGGCAGGTGGGTGGCCGGGGGTGCGCCCGGAACCGCTCCGCAGGGCTGCGCCAGGCTGGCGGTGGCCGAACGGGCATGACGAGGATGAGGAGAGCGACATGTGGCGGGGCTTGATCGACGCCTATCGGGACCGGTTGCCGGTCACCGAGGCCACGCCCATTGTCACCCTCCACGAGGGCAACACCCCGTTGCTGCCCGCGCCGGTGCTCTCCGCCAGGCTCGGCTGTGACGTCTACCTGAAGGTGGAGGGCGCGAACCCGACCGGCTCCTTCAAGGACCGCGGCATGACCATGGCGGTCTCCAAGGCGGTCGAGGCCGGCAACAAGGCGATCATCTGCGCCTCCACCGGTAACACCAGCGCCTCCGCCGCCGCGTACGCCGCCCGGGCCGGGGTGACCTGCGCGGTGCTCGTGCCCCAGGGCAAGATCGCGCTGGGCAAGCTGGCCCAGGCGCTGGTGCACGGCGCCAAGCTGCTCCAGATCAACGGCAACTTCGACGACTGCCTGGCGCTGGCCGCGAAGCTCTCCCAGGACTACCCGGTGGCCCTGGTCAACTCAGTCAACGTCGACCGGTTGCACGGCCAGAAGACGGCGGCGTTCGAGATCGTCGAGGCGCTCGGCGACGCGCCGGACATCCACTGCCTGCCGGTGGGCAACGCCGGCAACATCACCGCCTACTGGATGGGCTACACCGAGGACCGGGACGCCGGCAACGCCAGCCGCACCCCGAAGATGTACGGCTTCCAGGCCGCCGGCGCCGCGCCGATCGTCACGGGGAAGGTGGTGTCCGAGCCGTCCACCATCGCCACCGCCATCCGGATCGGCAACCCGGCGAGCTGGACGAAGGCCCTCGATGCCCGGGACGCCTCCGACGGCCTGATCGACGCGGTCACCGACCGGGAGATCCTCGCCGCCTACCGGCTGCTGGCTCGGGAGGTCGGCGTCTTCGTCGAACTCGGCAGCGCGGCCAGCGTCGCGGGCCTGTTCCAGCAGGCCGCCGCCGGCCGGGTGCCGGCCGGGTCCACCGTGGTCTGCACGGTCACCGGGCACGGTCTGAAGGACCCGGAATGGGCGATCTCCACCGCTCCCGCCCCGGTCACCATCGCCAACGACCCGATCGCCGCCGCCCGCTCTCTCGATCTCACCTGACCCCCACCCACCCCATCTTGATCATGGGGTGTGACGGCGGAATCGCCGGTGGCGTCGTTGCGGATCGGTGCCGCCCCGGAGACCGACGGGCGGATCGGTTCGGGCACACTGCTCGTACCCAGGACCGTCTCCCTCAGGAGTGAGCCACGCCGATGTCGCTGCTCGCCAGATTCAGCCTCGCCAACCGGGGGCTGGTAGCCCTCATCGCGGTGGTGACCACAGCGTTCGGTGTGTACGCCGTGCCGTCGCTGAAGCAGCAACTCCTGCCGTCGCTGGAGTTTCCCGCCGCCTTCATCGTGGCCTCGTACCCCGGTGCCGCCCCGGAGGTCGTCGAGTCGCAGGTGACCGAGCCGATCGAGAACAGTCTGCGGGGCATTCCCGCCCTCGACACCGTCACCTCCACCTCCCGTGAAGGCCTCACCACCATCACCGCCCAGTACGAGTTCGGCACCGACCTGGACGACGTGGTCGGCAAGATGCAGACCGCGCTGAACCGCACCCGCCTGCCCGAGGGCGTCGACCCGCAGGTCTTCGCGGGCAGCACCGACGACCTGCCCGCCGTGGTACTGGCCGCGAGCGGTGGTGGCGACGAGCGCGCCCTGGCCGGCAAGCTGCGCGACATCGTGGTGCCGGAGCTGGCGGCGATCGAGGGCGTCCGCAGCGTCGAGCTGACCGGCGTCCGGGACGACCTTGTGGTGATCATGCCGGATCCGACCAAGCTGGCCAGGGCGAAGGTGCAGCTGACCGCCATCGGCACCGCCTTGCGGGCCAACGGGGTGACCGTACCGGCCGGCGCCGTGGCCGACGGCGAGCGCACCCTGCCGGTGCAGGTCGGTTCTCCGCTGGCCACGCTGGACGAGCTGCGCGGGATCGTCGTCGCGCCACCGGCCGGCAAGAAGGGCCCCGTCCGCCTCGGCGACGTCGCCACCGTCACCGAACAACTCGCCCCGCCCACGGCGATCACCCGCACCAACGGCGCGGAGAGCCTGGGCATCGCGGTCACCGCGGACCCGGACGGCAACGCCGTGGAGATCTCGCACGCGGTCACCGACCGGCTCGCCGAGCTGCGCGAGGCCACCGGTGCCGAGCTGACCGTCGTGCTCGACCAGGCTCCCTTCGTGGAGAAGTCCATCAAGACGCTGAGCACCGAGGGCCTGCTGGGTCTGATCATGGCCGTGGTGGTCATCCTGGTGTTCCTGCTGTCGGTGCGCTCCACGGTGGTCACCGCGGTCTCCATCCCGCTGTCCGTGGTGGTCGCACTGCTCGCGCTCTGGATCGGCGACTACTCGCTCAACCTGCTCACCCTCGGCGCGTTGACCGTCGCCGTCGGTCGGGTGGTGGACGACTCGATCGTCGTGCTGGAGAACATCAAGCGCCACCTCACGTACGGCGGAGCCAAGCGCGAGGCGATCCTCACCGCCGTCCGCGAGGTGGCCGGAGCGGTCACCGCGTCCACCCTGACCACGGTCGCGGTCTTCGCCCCGATCGCACTGGTCGGCGGTTTCGTCGGCCAGCTGTTCGCACCGTTCGCGATCACCGTCACCGTGGCGTTGCTCGCCTCGCTGCTGGTCTCGCTGACGGTGGTCCCGGTGCTGGCGTACTGGTTCCTCAAGCCGGTGACCGGGGCCGACGGTGCCGCGATCCGCCGGGCCGCCGAGCAGCGGGAGCTGCGCAATCCGCTGCAACGGGCGTACCTGCCGGTCATCCGGTTCGCCACCGGCCGGCGAGCGTACCGCTGGGCGACCCTGGCCGCCGGCCTGCTCGTGCTGGTCGGCACTTTCGGTCTGGCCCGTCAGCTGGAGACCAACTTCCTCGACGACTCCGGCCAGGACACCCTCAACGTCCGGCAGGAGCTGCCGGTCGGCACCGGGCTGGCCGGCACCGACGCCGCGGCCCGACGCGTCGAGGCGGTGCTGGCGGAGACCCCGGGTGTCCAGTCGTACCAGGTGACCGCGGGCGGTGGCGACACGCCGTGGGCCGGGCGTGCCGGCAACAACGTGGCCAGCTACGCGCTGCGGCTCGACGGCGACACCGACGCCGCCGAGATGCGCGGCATCCTGCGGGAGCGGTTGGCGCAGCTCGGCGCGGCGGCCGGCGAGATCACCTTCCCGGCCGGTCAGGGCGGGGCATCCGCCAACGAGCTGGCGGTGGTGGTCCGGGCCGCCGACCCGGAGGCACTGGCCCGCGCCGCGGAGCAGGCCCAGGCGGCGCTGGCCGGTATCGCGGGGGTCGAGGACGTGTCGACCACCCTGGCCGACCGGGTGCCGCGGATCGAGGTGAAGATCGACCGGGTCGCCGCCAGCCGGGCCGGGCTCAGCGAGGCCGCGATCGGCGAGCTGGTGGGGCAGGCGTTCCGCGGTACGCCGGTGGGCCAGGTGAGCCTGGACGGCGGCCAGCGGAACGTGGTGCTGCGCCTGTCGGCGCAGCCGCCGGTGACGGTGGAGGAGCTGAAGGCGCTGCCGGTCGGCCCGGTGCGGCTGGACGCCATCGCCGAGGTCACCGAGACCGAGGGGCCGCAGCAGGTCCGGCGGATCGACGGCGAACGCAGCGTCTCGGTGACCGGCACGGTCACCGGCTCCGACCTCGGCGCGATCAGCAAGGAGCTGGAGAGCCGGCTCGACGCGATCGACGTGCCGGGTGCGACGCTCACGCTCGGCGGGGTCAGCGCCGAGCAGCGGGACACCTTCGGCGACCTGTTCCTGGCCGTGCTGGCCGCGATCGCGATCGTCTTCCTGATCATGATGGCGACGTTCCGCAGCGTGGTCCAGGCGCTGATCCTGCTGGTCTCCATCCCGTTCGCGGCCACCGGCGCGGTGGTCCTGCTGCTGGCCACCGGTACCGCGCTGAGCGTGCCGGCGCTGATCGGCGTGCTGATGCTGGTCGGCATCGTGGTGACCAACGCGATCGTGCTGCTGGATCTGGTGAACCAGTACCGGGCACAGGGGCTCGGGGTGCGCCAGGCGGTGGTCGAGGGCGGCCGGCACCGACTGCGCCCGATCCTGATGACCGCGATCGCCACCATCTTCGCGTTGATGCCGATGGCTTTCGGGCTCACCGGCGAGGGCGGTTTCATCTCCCGGCCGCTGGCGATCGTGGTGATCGGTGGGCTGCTCAGCTCCACCCTGCTCACCCTGATCTTGGTGCCGACGCTGTACGCGATGGTGGAGGACACCAAGCAGTCGCTACGGACGCGGCGCCAACGCCGATCCGGCGCGATCGCCGTCGACGAGGGGCCGGACGGCGGCCCGCACCGGGCCGACACTGAGCCGGCCGGGCCCATTCCGGTGGGCGCCTCGGTCGGCAGCGGGTCGGCCGACGTCCCCGCGCCGCAGAGCCGGCCGGTGCCGGCGGCACCCTCCGGCGCGCTGGTGGACGGCACCGACCAGTTCGAGGTGCTCCGGCTGCCGAAGAGCCACAAGTCGCCGTTCCCGCCCAGCGGCTGATCCGCCGGCGACGTCCCGGCGGGTCTCGATCCGCCGGGACGTCGTGTGTCCGGGTTGCGACCAAAGCCGCCGGCAGCCGCCCGGTATGGTCCGCCCCGTGGCGTCCACCCTCTCCGTCCTCACCGGCAACCGGCACTTCCGCAACCTGTTCCTGGCCCAACTGGTGGTGTTCGGCGCTGACTGGTTCGTCATGGTGCCGCTGCTGGTGCTGCTGCCGAACCTGACCGGCAGCGGTGTGTGGGGCGCGTTGGTGCTCGCCGTGGACACCGGCATCGTGGCACTGCTGCTGCCGTACACCGGCACCATCGCGGACCGGTTCGACCGCCGCAAGATCATGATGTTGGCGAACGGCGCCGCGCTGGCCGGCGTGCTGCTCCTGCTCGGCGTGCGCGACGCCGGTACGGCCTGGTTGGCGATGCTCGGCATCGGTGTGGTCGCGGTGGCCAAGGCGTTCTACTCCCCGGCCGCGCAGGCCGCCCTGCCCAACGTGCTCGAGCCGGAAGAACTGGCCGCCGGTAACGCGGTGGCCGGGTCGGCCTGGGGCACGATGACGATCGTCGGCGCGTCGCTCGGTGGCGTGCTCAGCGCCGCGGCCGGGCCGTACGTCTGCTTCTGGGTCGGCGCGGTGGCTCTGGTCGGCGCGGCGGGCCTCACCGCGCGCATCCGCCGACCGTTGCAGGCCCCGCGGCAGCAGGGCGGGGCGACGCCACAGACCTGGGCGGCCATCCGTGAGGCACTGGGCTACATCGGGCATCGCCCGCGGGTGCTGGCGCTGGTGACGGTGAAGTCGGCGGTGGGCCTGGGTAACGGCGTGCTGACCGTCTTTCCGCTGCTCGCCGGGGTGTACGCGGTCGGCCCGGTGGGTGCCGGCCTGCTGTTCGCGGTGCGCGGCGCGGGCGCCCTGGTCGGCCCGATCCTGATGCGTCGGGTGCTGACCAACCGCGCGTGGCTGCTGCCGGGGCTGGCACTCTCCATGTCGGCGTACGGGCTGGCCTACCTCGGCGCCTCGGTGGCGCCCTGGTTCCCGCTGGTGCTGGTACTGGTCTTCGTGGCGCACTTCGCCGGTGGCAGCAACTGGGTGATGTCCAACTTCGCCTTGCAACAAGAGGTGCCGGACCGGTTGCGGGGGCGGGTGTTCGCCACCGACATGATGCTGGCGACCCTGGCGATCTCGGTCAGCCAGCTGGCGGTGGCGGGAGTGGTGGACGCGGTGGATGAGCGAGTCGTGCTGGCCGGCTGCGGCCTGGTCACGCTGGTGTACGCGGTCGGCTGGCGGATCGCGACGCGTCGGCTCCCGCTCGTCACACCGGTCGGCGATCCGACGCGGTCTCGCTGAAACAACCGCCGGCGGATCCCAGGAACCGGGCGGCGTTCGGTGACGTCGGCATCGCGCCCTAGCATGGGCCCGTGTCGACCACATTCGCCACCGGGCCGGTCCGGGTCCGGGTTCCCGCCACCAGTGCGAACCTGGGACCGGGCTTCGACGCGTTGGGTTTGGCCCTCGCGCTTCACGACGAGGTGTCCGCCGAGGTGACGACCGGCGGTGTGACGGTGGCGGTGACCGGCGAGGGTGCCGGCCAGTTGCCGGTCGATGACGAACACCTCGTGGTCCGCGCGATGCGGACGGCCTTCGACGAACTCGGCGGGCAGCCGTCGGGGTTGGCGGTGGAGTGCGTGAACCGCATTCCGCAGGCGCGCGGGCTCGGCTCCTCCTCGGCGGCGATCGTCGCCGGTGTGCTGCTGGCCCGGGCCCTGGTGGTGGGCGGGGAACGCCTCCTCGACGAGGACGCCGTGCTACGGCTCGCCGCCCGGATCGAGGGCCACCCGGACAATGTGGCGCCCTGCCTGCTCGGTGGTTTCACCGTGGCCTGGACGGAACCTTCCGGGGCGCGGGCGGTGTCGCTGCCGGTGGCCGACGGCGTACGTCCGGCGGTGCTGGTTCCCGCCGAGCACGGGCTGACCGCGTCGGCCCGCGCGGTGCTGCCGGCGGCCGTGCCGCACGGCGACGCTGCCTTCAACGCCGGCCGCGCGGCCCTGCTGGTGCACGCGTTGACCACGCAGCCGGCCCTGCTGCTGCCGGCCACCGCCGACCGGCTGCACCAGGACAGTCGCGCACCCTCGATGCCGGGCACGGCTGCCCTGGTCAATGGGTTGCGTGAGATGGGTGTGGCGGCGGTGGTCAGTGGGGCCGGCCCGACCGTGCTCGCCCTTTCTGAGCTGCCCGAAGGCTTCGAACCGGGAACAGATTGGCGAGTTTTGCAGTTGGCGGTAGACGTACCCGGCGCACAGGTCGGACGGGGTAGACTCGGACACGCGGAGCGGGACCCTGTTGCCGCAGGTCGGAAGAGTTGATTACGCTCTAGACTTAGCACAGCCGCGAAGCATGCGATCTTCTGCGGGTCGGCGCACCCCCGAAGCTTTCGGCGGTAAGCCCGTCATCCCTGCCTAGGCCCACGCCGCACCGCAGTCTTCACCGGTCGCCGCAGGCGGCGACACCCGCTCACCGGCTTCCTGGTGGGTCGGGCGACCGACCGGCTGCTGTGTCACAGACTCCCGCAGAGCGTCATGCGAGGCGGGTGCACCGAGGCCGCCCGGCCACCTGATTGTCGATCCCGGGCAGTCCCGGCCTATCGAGGGAAGGAATCCATTGAGCGACACCACCGACGTGACGTCGGATGTTTCCAACGTCGCTGGCAATGCCACCACCGCTGCCCCTGCCCGCCGCCGACGTAGCGGCACAGGGCTGTCGGCGATGCTGCTGCCGGAGCTGCAGAGCCTGGCCGCGTCGCTCGGCATCTCGGGGACGGCTCGCATGCGAAAGGGCGAGCTGATCAGCGCGATCACCGAGCGGCAGGGCGGCGCCGCCGGGGCCCCTCGACCACGGGCCGAGGTCGCGGCGGCCGCCGCCCCGGCCCGCGAGGAGGTTCACGCGGAGGTACGCGACACGGCTGAGCAGCCGCAGGCCGAACGGCGTGACGCCGAGCAGCCGGCGGCGAGCGCCGAGACCGAGGGGCGTACCCGGACCCGGCGCAGCCGGGCAGCCGCGACCGAGCCTCGTGCCGAGGAGACCGTCGCGGAGGCTGCCGGCGAACAGGCCGAGGGCCGGACCGGCCGCGACCGCGGGGAGCGGAGCGATCGTGTCGAGCGCGAGGAGCGGGCTGAGCGCGGTACTGAGCGGGCTGAGCGCGGTGCCGAGCGGGCTGAGCGCGGTACTGAGCGGGCTGAGCGCGGTGCCGAGCGGGCTGAGCGCGGTGCCGAGCGGGCCGAGCGCGGTGCCGAGCGCGGGCAGCGGACCGAGCGGGACAACGACGGCGACGACGATGGCGATGGCGGCGGCCGACGCAGCCGACGCAGCCGCTTCCGGGACCGTCGGCGGGGGGGCCGTGGCGATCGCGGCGAGTCCGACAACGGCCGCGAGCCGCAGGTCGGCGAGGACGACGTGCTCGTACCCGTGGCCGGCATCGTGGACGTGCTCGACAACTACGCCTTCGTCCGGACCACCGGCTATCTCGCCGGGCCGAACGACGTGTACGTGTCGATGTCCCAGATCAAGAAGTACGGCCTGCGGCGCGGTGACGCGATCACCGGCGCGGTGCGGGCGGCCCGCGACGGGGAGCAGCGGCGCGACAAGTACAACCCGCTGGTCCGGCTGGACACCATCAACGGGATGGAACCGGACGAGGCGAAGCGGCGGCCGGAGTTCTACAAGCTCACCCCGCTCTACCCGCAGGAGCGGCTGCGGTTGGAGACCGAGCCGCACATCCTCACCACCCGGGTGATCGACCTGGTCATGCCGATCGGCAAGGGGCAGCGGGCGTTGATCGTCTCGCCGCCGAAGGCCGGTAAGACCATGGTGCTCCAGGCGATCGCGAACGCGATCACGCACAACAACCCGGAGTGCCACCTGATGGTGGTGCTGGTCGACGAGCGGCCCGAAGAGGTCACCGACATGCAGCGATCGGTCAAGGGCGAGGTGATCGCGGCCACGTTCGACCGTCCGCCGCAGGACCACACCACCGTCGCCGAGCTGGCGATCGAGCGGGCCAAGCGCCTGGTCGAGTTGGGCCACGACGTGGTCGTACTGCTCGACTCGGTGACCCGGCTGGGTCGGTCGTACAACTTGGCGGCGCCGGCCAGCGGCCGGATCATGTCGGGTGGTATCGACTCGACCGCGCTTTACCCGCCGAAGCGGTTCCTCGGTGCGGCCCGCAACATCGAGAACGGCGGCTCGCTGACCATCCTCGCCACCGCGCTGGTGGAGACCGGCTCGATGGCGGACACGGTCATCTTCGAGGAGTTCAAGGGCACCGGTAACGCGGAGCTGAAGCTGGACCGGAAGATCGCCGACAAGCGGACCTTCCCGGCCATCGACATCCACCCGTCCGGTACGCGCAAGGAGGAGATCCTGCTCGCGCCGGAGGAGCTGGCCATCGTGCACAAGCTCCGCAAGGTGCTGCACTCGCTGGACTCGCAGGCGGCGCTCGACCTCCTGCTGGACAAGCTCAAGCAGACCCGGACCAACATCGAGTTCCTGATGCAGATCGCCAAGTCGACGCCGGGGGAGTGATCCTCTCCCGAGGAACGAAGGGCGCAGCCGTTCCGGTTGCGCCCTTCACCCGTTCAGAAGTCGCCCTCGGCGACCTGGAAGACGGTGAGACCGAGTTCCCGCCACATCTTCACCACCTGCGCCCGGTCGTCGAAGACGCCGACCACCCGGTAGCGGCCCTCGATCTCGTGCTCGAATATCTCCCGTTTGACGATCGAGTCCTTGCGTGAGTCGCCGACCGCCCGCAGGTGCAGGGCCAGGTACGGCACCTTGACGTGCCGGGCGAGCCACGCCTCGGTGGCGGCGCGGGCCGTGGCGTCCCGGCCGGAGCAGAAGATCACGCCGTAGCCGGCGGCGTGCATCGCCCGGATCGCCGCGATCACGGCAGGGTTCGGGGCGTCCTCGCCGACCCGGCTCATGTCGTACGGGCTGCGTGACACATTCAGCGCCACGGTGCCGTCGATGTCCACCAGGACGATCTCCGGTGGTTCGGCCGACGGCGGGTGCACCGCCGCGGGCCGCCCGGTGCGGGCCTGCGGTACGGGAAGCGGCAGCGTCCTGCCCGCCAGGTAGCGCTCGTGCAACCGCCGGATCGCCGCCTCGCCGACCCGGTCGGCCTCCGGGCGGGCGGCGTCGCGGCGCAGGCACTCCTGAAGCGGTACGTCGGTGAAGTCGTGCACCTCGAACTCGGCGCCGTAGCGGGTGGCCAGGTCCGCCCAGTCCCGCAGCCCACGGGAGCGCAGGTTGGTGTCGTCCACGCAGACATCGGCGCCGGCCCGGAGCAACGCCTCGACCTGGGCCCGCTGGGCGACGGTGACCTGCCATTCGGCCCGCTGGGTGAAGAGTCGTTCGCCGTGCAGCATCCGGCGCAGATCGTCCCGGTTGACCCGGACCACGGACGGCTGAAGGGTCCGGGCGAATGTGGTCTTGCCGCTGGCGGGCAGGCCTCGGGTGGCGATCAGGCGGGCCATGGCTCCTCCGTGTCGTCGTACGTCCGGGTGGTCTCGCGGACGCCCGTAGCCGGGCGCCCGGGCGGGGCACGCGGACCGTACCGGGTGAATGCCCGGCGCGGCGGCGGGAATACGAGATGGCCAGGTGCACGTTGCCGATGCCGGACCTGTGGTGCGGCCCGCTTTCCGGGCTGGCTGACGCCCGTGGCACACTGGTCAGTCGGCCACCGGTTCCGGTTCACGCCCCGATGAGCGCATCAAGCCCAGGGCGACCCGGCGACCACGACGAGAGGACCGAGGCGACATGAGGCAGAACATCCACCCGGAGTACGTGACCACCGAGGTCACCTGCTCCTGCGGCAACACCTTCACCACCCGCAGCACCGCCAAGGGCGGCTCGATCCACGTCGAGACGTGCAGCGCCTGCCACCCGTTCTACACCGGCAAGCAGCGCGTCCTGGACACCGCCGGCCGGGTCGCGAAGTTCCAGCAGAAGTACGCCAAGGTTCAGGCCAAGAAGGCCAAGTAGCTCCTCGTTCGACGCCCGCGTCCGGTTTCCCGCCGGGCGCGGGCGTCGGCCGTCTTTCGTCCCGGTCTTCCGTCATCCCTAGGAGCAATCCCCCGCATGAGCAGCGAGCGCCTGGCCGCCCTCCTCGACGAGTACGCCGAGTTGGAGAGGCGGTTGGCCGATCCCACGATTCACGCCGACCAGGGCACCGCCCGCCGGGTGGGTCGCCGGTACGCGGAACTGGTCCCGCTGCACAAGGCCGCCGCCGAGCTGGAGCAGGCCCGGGCGGATCTGGCCGCGGCGCGGGAGTTGGCCGCCGAGGACGCCTCCTTCGAGGCCGAGGCCGAGGCGATCGCGTCGACGTTGCCCGGGTTGGAGAAACGGCTGGCCGAGTTGCTGATCCCGCGTGACCCGCACGACGCCAAGGACGTCATCGTCGAGATCAAGGCCGGCGAGGGCGGTGAGGAGTCGGCGCTGTTCGCCGGCGACCTGTTGCGCATGTACACCCGGTACGCGGAGCGGCGCGGCTGGCTCACCGAGGTGATCGACGCTCAGGACTCCGACCTCGGTGGAGTCAAGGACGTCTCCCTGGCGATCAAGACCAAGGGGGTGCCGGAGGGCGGCAACGGGGTCTGGTCCCGGTTGAAGTGGGAGGGCGGCGTGCACCGCGTGCAGCGGGTACCGGTCACCGAGTCGCAGGGACGCATCCACACCAGCGCGGCCGGTGTGCTGGTGCTGCCCGAGGCGGAGGAGGTCGACGTCACCATCGACCCCCACGAGCTGCGCATCGACGTGTACCGCTCGTCAGGGCCGGGCGGCCAGTCGGTCAACACCACCGACTCGGCAGTGCGGATCACCCACGTGCCCACCGGCATCGTGGTCTCCTGCCAGAACGAGAAGTCCCAGTTGCAGAACCGGGAGCAGGCGTTGCGCATTCTCCGGGCCCGGCTGCTCGCCGCCGCTCAGGAGCAGGCCGACGCGGCCGCCTCGGACGCCCGCAAGGCGCAGGTGCGTACGGTCGATCGTTCGGAGCGCATCCGCACGTACAACTTCCCCCAGAACCGGATCACCGACCACCGGATCGGCTACACGGCGTACAACCTGGATCTGGCGCTGGACGGGGAGCTGGACGGCGTGCTCGACGCCCTCAGCGAGGCCGACCGGGCCGCCCGCCTGGCCGGCGAGGCCGAACTCGCCCGGCGCTGATCCGCCTTCAGGCGCTGCGCGGGCGGACCTTCGCCCGCAGCATCTCGCGGTCGGCGGCCTCGAAGGCGGCGCTGAGCGCGTCCCGCTGGCCGGGGCCGCCGGCGCGCACCTCGGAGAAGCCGATGCTCACGCCGACCGGTGTGCCCGGCACGAGCGACTCCCAGTCCTCGGTGCGTACGGCGGCGTCGATGCGGCGGGCCACCTCCGTCGCCTCGGTCATCCCCGCCCCCGGCAGCACCACCACGAACTCGTCGCCGCCGTAGCGGGCCACGAAGTCGCCCCGGCGCATCACCCGGTTGATCACACCGGCGATCCGCTGGAGGACCAGGTCCCCCGAGTGGTGTCCGTGGTGGGTGTTCACCGCCTTGAACCCGTCGAGGTCGCAGACGCCGATCACCACGCGCTCGCCCCGGGACACCACCGCCGCGATGTAGCGCTCCAGCCGGCGCCGGTTCGGCAGCCCGGTCAACGGGTCGGTCAGCGCTTCGCCCTCGAAACGCGCCGCCTCGCGCCGCATCTCCTCGTGGTCGATCCGGGCCGCGATGCCGTCGATGTAGACGTCACGGAGCCGGTCGTGCCGCTGGGCGGCGAGCCGGAAGGCCAGCCGGTCGGCGCGGTGTGCGCCCGCGTGATCCCCCGCCCGGGCCAGCGCCATGCTACGCAGCCGGGCCCCTTCGGCGGCGCCGAGCGTCTCGGCGGCCACCTGGACGGTGTCCAGCCGGGCGATCGCCTCGACCGGTCGGCCGGCGGCGATGGCCAGGCAGACCTGACCGAGCTGGCGCATGTCCCGGGCCCGGGCGCTGTCCGCGCCGTGCCCGAGCAGTCGGGCCGGATCGCTGTCCGCGTCGGCGTCGTCGACGCGATCGCCGAGGGCGGCCCGGCGGGCACCGGCGTAGCCGTAGGCGGCCAGGCTGCTGGGGCGCAGCCGGTCGGCGCGACCGGCCGCGATGAACCGGTCGAGGTCGACCGCGACGTCCCGCAGCACGCGCAGGCAGCCGTCGCTGTCGCCGGTGTGGTCCAGCGCCACGGCGTTGCGCAGCCGGATGCCCGGTGCGGCGAACGTCTCCTCCGGGATCCCGGCGGCGGTGCCGAGCTGCCGGGCTCGCTCGATCGCCCCGAGCGCGTAGCCGTGGAAGCTCAGGTACGAGTAGGCCATCGCCAGGTCGTGCCAGCCCCAGGCGGTGTCCCGGTCCGGGTCGTCCACCGCGTTGAACGCGCGTGCGGCCTTGACCAGATGCGTGACGCAACGGTCCAACGCGCCCTGATGGTGCGCGGCCAACGCGGCCAACGCGTGAAGGTGCCCGTGCAGGTAGGGCTCGGCGAGGTCGCGTACGGCGGCGGCGGCCTCCTCGATCGCCCGGGTGTACTCGGCCGTCCGGCCGAGGTTGATCAGCGCGGAGAGACGCTGTACGAGCGCGTCGGCGCGGGCCTGGGGATCCCGGGTGACCCGTAGCACCCGCTCCAGGATCGCGTACGCCTCGACCGAGCGGCTCACCTCCTGCAGCGCCCGCGCTTTTGTCAGGGCGTCAACCTGGTCATCGACCCGGTCGAGCCAGCCCACCCGCGACCTCCCGTCGGTGTGTCGCCTGCACCTGCTTATGCACGTGCACCGCGACGCCTCATGATTATTGCGTGACCACCGAGCCGCAACACCCGTCCGAAGGGGCGGGACAGCGACGGGCCACTCCCGTAGTGGCCGACGCCGCCCGTGACCTGGCAAAAGCCGGTGTGACCTCGGCGCGGGCCGAGGCCGAAATGCTGGCCGCGTACGTGCTCGGGGTGCCCCGGGGACGGCTGGCCCTGGCCGAAGGCTTCACCGACGGGCAGCTCGAGCATTTTCGGAATCTGGTGCGTCGCCGATCGGCACGGGAGCCGCTGCAGCATCTGACCGGCAGTGCCGGCTTCCGGCATCTGGAACTCGCCGTCGGGCCGGGCGTCTTCGTGCCGCGCCCGGAAACCGAACTGCTCGCCGGCTGGGCCGTCGAGCGGGCCCGGAACGGCGGGGGCGCCGAGCCGTTGGTGGTGGATCTGTGCAGCGGCTCCGGGGCGATCGCGTTGTCGGTGGCCCAGGAGGTGCCGGCCGCCCGGGTGATAGCGGTGGAGCGTTCTGCGGCCGCACTGTCCTGGCTGCTCCGCAACGCGGCGGTGCGGGCCGCCGCGGGGGACCGACCGATCGAGGTGGTCGAGGCGGACGCGACCGATCCGG
Organism: Micromonospora qiuiae; assembly: GCF_016863555.1. Classification (GTDB taxonomy): domain Bacteria; phylum Actinomycetota; class Actinomycetes; order Mycobacteriales; family Micromonosporaceae; genus Micromonospora; species Micromonospora qiuiae. The sequence goes on from NZ_BOPC01000049.1 coordinate 55,145, forward strand.
ACCTGCTGGCCGAACTGGCCGACCAGGTGGACGTGCTGGTGTGCAACCCGCCCTACGTTCCGCAGTCGGTGGCCGTACCGCCCGAGGTGGCCGGGCACGATCCGGCGGAGGCGGTGTTCGGCGGGGCGGACGGCCTGGCCGTCATCGGGCCGGTGATCCACCGCGCGGCGACCCTGCTGCGCCCCGGCGGTGGACTCGGCATCGAGCACGACGACACGCACGGCTCGGTGGTCCCCGGCCTGCTCGCTGCGGACGGCCGCTACACGGCGATCGCCGACCACCAGGACCTCGCCGGCCGGCCCCGATTCGTGACCGCGTCCCGCCGCGCGGACCGTCCAGCGCCCGAGCCGGCCGACACATGGCAGACTGGCTCCTCGTGATGCTCTACGACTGCCGGTCGCTCGCCGACCGGGACCGCGGCATCGCTGCGGCCATCGAGGCGGTTCGCAACGGCGAACTGGTCGTCCTGCCGACCGACACGGTTTACGGGATCGGCGCGGACGCCTTCACCCCGTACGCGGTGAAGGCCCTGCTCGACGCCAAGGGCGCGCACGTCCCGCCGCCGGTGCTGATCGGCTCCCGGCACACCCTCGACGGCCTGGTCTACACGCTGCCGACCGCGGCGCGTGACCTGGTGGAGGCGTTCTGGCCGGGTGCGCTGACCATCCTGGTGAAGCACTCGGCGAGCCTGCGCTGGGATCTCGGTGACGACAGCGGCGTGGTGGCGGTGCGGATGCCGCTGCACCCGGTGGCGTTGGAGGTGTTGCGGGAGACCGGCCCGATGGCCGTCGCCTCGGCCAACAAGACCGGCCAGCCACCCGCGCTCACCGCCGACGAGGCGCGCGACCAACTGGCCTACTCGGTGCGGGCGTACCTGGAGGCCGGACCGGCCTCCGATCCGATGCCGAGCACGATCGTGGACCTGACCGGCGACGAGCCGGTGGTGGTCCGGGAGGGCGCGATCGGCCTGGCCGAACTGCGTGACGTGGTGCCGGATCTGCGCGAGAGTCAGGTGGCGTAGTGCCTCCCTTCACCGTCCTGCACGTCTGCATGGGAAACATCTGCCGCTCGCCGATGGCCGAGCGGCTGCTCACCGTCGCCGTGCGGGAGCGGCTGACCCGACGCGACGTCGACCCGGCCCGGGCCGACGAACTGCTGCACAGCCACAGCGCGGGCACCGGTGGCTGGCACGCTGGCGAGGAGATGAACCCGCCGGCGGCTCGCCAGGTGGTCAGCCGAGGCGGCGACGTCTCCGGTTTCGCCGCGCGCCGGCTGCGCTCGGAGCACATCGACGCGGCCGACCTGGTCCTGACCGCCACCGCCGATCAGCAGGAGTACGTCGTGGCGCTGCGTCCCGACGCCGCCGCCCGCACCTTCGTGCTGGGCGAGTTCGGCCGGCTGCTGGCCGCCCTGGATCCGGCCGGGCTGCCGCCGGCCGAGGTCACCCCGGACGCGGTCCACGCCCGTGGCGTGGCGCTGGTCGACACCGCGGACGCCGCCCGCCAGGGCAGCACCCCGTTGCCCTCCGACGACCTCGACGACCCATGGGGGCGCGGTGACCAGTGCTTCACCCGCGTGGCCGACGAGATCGAGGAGACCGTGCACCCGCTGGCCGCGGTGCTGCTGCCCTGAAAGCCTGAATTTCCTCCAGGTATGGGGGAAACGGTAGCCCAGAGGACGATTAGCGCCATTCTGGGAGGGTCCTGACGGCTCCTGCGGGGAGAGCTGATGACCCGGGCCTTTCTGCCGAAAATGTTCACCGTCCTGCTGTCCGGCGCACTGGCCGGCCTGGTGCTGGCGGCGGCGGCCCTGCCGGCCGCGCTGGTGTTCGGCTTCGGCTTCTCGGCGCTCGCCGCGCCGTACGCGGAGCTGCCCAGCACGTTGCGTACGCCACCGACCGCCCAGCGGTCGAACCTGTACGCCAACGACGGCACCACCCTGATCACCTCCTTCTACCAGGAGGACCGGGTGGATGTGCCGCTGAGCGAGGTGGCGCCGGTGATGCGCCAGGCGATCATCGCCGCCGAGGACGCCCGCTTCCACGAACACAACGGAGTCGACCTGCGCGGCATCGCGCGTGCCTTCACCGCCAACCGGCGTGACGGCGTCACCCGGCAGGGCGCCTCCACGCTGACCATGCAGTACGTCCGCAACGTGCTGAGCACCGACCCCCGACTGAACGAGGCGCAGCGGGCCGCGGCCACCGAGGTGAGCACCGCCCGCAAGCTCCGGGAGATCCGTTACGCGCTGGCGCTGGAGCGGGAGCTGAGCAAGGACCAGATCCTCACCCGGTACCTCAACATCGCCTACTTCGGGGCCGGTGCGTACGGCATCGCCGCCGCCAGCAAGCGCTACTTCTCCACCTCCCCGGCGGAGTTGACGCTGGCCCAGGCGGCGATGCTGGCCGGGCTGGTCCGCTCCCCGCACACCGACGACCCGATCAACGGCGATGCGGACCGCGCGCTGGCCCGCCGCGGGTACGTGCTGGACCGGATGGTCGAGTCCGGCCAGTTGGCGCCCGACCTGGCGGTGAAGACTCGGGCCGAGCCGCTGAACCTGCGGCCCAGCGAGACCCCGAACGACTGCACGGCGGTGCCCGAGGGGCACAACGACCTGGGCTTCTTCTGCGACTGGTTCACCCGCTGGTGGAACGATCAGGCCGCGTTCGGCGGCAGCGTCGACGAACGGCAGCGCACCCTGCGCCGGGGCGGGTTCACCATCGTCTCCTCGCTCGACCCGTCCGTGCAGCGGGCCGCCACCGAGCAGGTCCGGCGGGTCTACTCGGTGGACGACCGGTACGCCATGCCGACCGCCGTCATCCAGCCGGGCACCGGACGGGTCCTGGCCATGTCGGTCAACCGGGTCTACGGCGTGGCGGCGAACCCGCCGGGCCAGAAGAACTACCCGAACACGGTCAACCAGCTCGTCGCCGGGGGCGGCAGCATCGTCGGGTACCAGGCCGGGTCCACCTTCAAGCTCTTCACCCTGCTGGCCGCCCTGGAGGCCGGGATGCCGCTGAACACCGTCTTTAACGCACCGCGGCGGATCGTCACCGGATACCGGGTCAGCGGCGAGACGAGCTGCGGCGGCTACTGGTGCCCGGAGAACGCCAACTCGTTGACCACCGGCGAGCAGGACATGTGGACCGCGTTCGGCCGCTCGGTCAACACGTACTTCGTCTGGTTGACCGAGCGGGTCGGCGCGGACCGGGTGGTGGAGATGGCCGAGCGGCTGGGCATCGTGCTGCGGGCCGAGGAAGACGCGCAACTGGCCCGGCACGGTGCGCGCGAGTGGGGGCCGTTCACCCTGGGCGTGGCCGCCACGACCCCGCTGGACCTGGCTGGCGCGTACGCCACCCTGGCGGCCGAGGGCACCTGGTGCGCGCCCACTCCGATCACCTCGATCACCGATGCCAACGGTCGCCGGGTGACCGCCGGGCAGCCGGACTGCCGGCAGGTGCTCGACGTCGACGTGGCCCGCGCCGGGGCCGACGCGGCCCGCTGCCCGGTCGGCGACCAGTCCATGTACCACGCCTGCGCGGGCGGCACGGCCACCCCGCTGCGCAGGCAGCTCGGCCGGCCGGTCGGCGGCAAGACCGGCAGCTCCGAGCGGTACGCCACGGAGACTCTGGTGGCCTTCACTCCGCAGCTGGCGGTCGCCGCGATCGCGGCGAACCCGGACGACCCCCGCGACGCGGTCGGTCGGGTGGTTCAGACCGAGATGGTGGAGTCGGTGGGGGAGATCCTCGACTTCGCGCTGCGGGACCAGCCGGTACGCGACTTCGTGCCGCCGAGCGAGCGGACGGCGTGGCGGGCCACCGGGCAACGTACCGGCGAGTGACGCAGCGAGGTGTTAGAAGGGGGCCCTTTCAATGCAAAAGGCGTTAATAAGGGGCCCTTCCTTGCGCGTGTGGGTGTTCGGGGTGGGGTCTCCTAGACTCGGTGTGTGGAGACCGCCAAGGGCACCGCCTGGGGGCCGGACGTGCAGCTACCCCGCGCCGGGGAACCCGGCGCCATCCGCGCTCGCCTGCCCCACCTCCGGCTGCCCCTGCTCGCCTGCGCCGCGCTGGCCGTGGTCGGCTTGCCGGCGGCCGCCTGGCTGCGCGGTCCGACCGGCGCGGCGGGGGTGGTCGCCGGGATCGGCCTGGTGGTCGTCAGCTACCTGATCTCCGGTCTCTCGGTCGCCTGGGCGGACGCGGTGCACCCCAAAATGATCATGTCGGTGGGGTTGGTCACCTACGCCACGAAGATCGTCTTCCTGGGCGTGGCGATGGCGGCCATAGCGGCCACCGGCTGGCCCGGGCTACCCGATATGGGGGTCGCGATCATCGCGGCCGTGGTGGTCTGGACGGGAGCCCATCTGACCTGGGCGCTGCGCACCCCGCTGCCCACCGTGCACCGCTCGCCTGCGCACTGACCGTACGGGCGGTGTTTCCCCGGCGTTTCGTCGACCTTCCCGGCTGGCCGGACAGGAGTAGGCTGACCGTGGCTTGACGCGCCCGCACCCACCGCCCGCACGCTGCTCGCAGTGTGGGGGGTGCCGCACACTTGCGAAACAACCGGCTGATAGTGTTCGCCTCGTCATGGCCGACAACCCTCATCGCGAAAGCTCCGACGAGCAATCGTCGGAAGGCGTCGCCGGAGCCGTTCTTGGCTACCTGCTCGCCGGCATCGTGGTGTGGGGCTTCCTCGGCTGGTTGGCGGGGGAATTCCTCGGACTGCCGGCCGGCGTGGGGATTGCCGTGGGCATGATGCTCGGCGCAGCCGGAGCGATCTACCTGATCATGAAGAGGCTCAGTGCCTGAGTGCCGGCACGCGCGGGTCTGTCGAGTGCGGAGGATGACACGGTGAGCGGACAGCTGGTCGCAGCGGGCCTTCCCTGGCCCCCCAGCGTCGAAGACTTCTATCCGCCGGATGTCGCCGGCCCGTGGGTCACGAAGTTCACCCTCATGATCTGGCTGGCCGTCGGGCTGCTGATCATCTTTTTCATGGCCACCTACCGGAATCCCAAGCTCGTGCCGAGCAAGGGGCAGTGGATGGCCGAATCGGTCTACGGCCTGGTCCGCGACAACATCGCCCGGGAACAGATGGGCAAGGACGGCATTCGGTTCGCGCCCTATTTCACGGTGCTGTTCTGCTTCATCGTGGTGACCAACCTCTTCGGCGTCGTCCCCGGGCTGCAGATCTCGCCGAACTCGCACATCGCCTTCCCGATCGTGCTCGCGCTGGTCTCCTACGTGATGTACCTCTACATCGGTGCCCGCAAGCACGGCCTGGCCCGCTACCTCAAGCAGAGCCTGATCCTGCCGGGCGTGCCGTGGCCGATGCACTTCCTGCTGATTCCGATCGAGTTCCTGCAGACCTTCGTCGTCCGGCCGGTCACGCTGGCGGTCCGGCTCTTCGCCAACATGTTCGCCGGGCACCTGATCCTGCTGGTGTTCACCGTCGGTGGCTTCGTGATGCTCGCCTCGGACAACCTCTTCGTCCAGATCTCGTCGTTGGCCGCCTTCCTCATGGCGATTGTGATGGCCTTCTTCGAGGTGCTGGTCGCGCTGTTGCAGGCGTACGTCTTCGTCACCCTGACCGCCAACTACATCGGCAGCTCGCTCGCCGACGAGCACTGATCCACACAGACTTCGGCGGGCCGCCCGGCCTGGCCAGAGCTTCCAGTAAGACCGCGTACGCGTGAGACCTCACGCGTCTACTAGGAGGAATACCCGCAATGACTGATCTTGCCGCCATCTCGGGCAGCGTCAACACCATCGGCTACGGTCTTGCCGCCATCGGCCCCGGTATCGGCGTCGCGCTGGTCTTCGCGGCCTACATTCAGGCGAGCGCCCGGCAGCCGGAGTCCGCTGGCTACAACCGCACCTGGCTGGTCCTGGGCTTCGCGCTGGTCGAGGCGCTCGCGCTGTTCGGCCTGGTGCTCGCCTTCGCCGTCAGCTGACCATCCGTTAGTCGACCCGGAGGTCTGACATGAATCTCGCCGCCGAAGGCCACCACCCGCTCGTGCCGATCTGGCAGGAGCTCGTCATCGGGTCGATCGCCTTCGCCCTGCTCTGCTTCGTCCTGATGAAGTTCGTGCTCCCGCGCATGGAGACGATGTACCAGGCGCGGGTCGACGCGATCGAGGGCGGCCTCAAGCGTGCCGAGGCTGCTCAGGCCGAGGCCAACCAGCTGCTCGAGCAGTACCGGGCCCAGCTCGCCGAGGTGCGTACCGAGGCGGCCCAGATCCGGGACGACGCCCGCGCCGACGCCGAGTCGATCCGTACCGAGATTCTGGCCAAGGCCCGTGAGGAGTCGGACCGGATCATCGCCGCCGGCCGGGAGTCGCTGGCCGTGGAGCGCCAGACCATCGTGCGCGAGCTGCGCGCGGAGGTCGGTGGCCTCGCGGTCGACCTGGCCAGCCGGATCGTGGGCGAGTCGCTCGCCGACGAGGCCCGCCGCAAGGGCACCGTCGAGCGCTTCCTCACCGATCTCGAGAGCGCGGGGGCCCGCTGATGCAGGCCGCCAGCCGGGAGTCCTACGCCGCCGTCCTCGCGCGGCTGGAGGAGTACGTCCGGGGCACCGAGGCGTCGGCGGTTGCCGCCACCGGCGCCGAACTGCTCGCCGTGGCGGATCTGCTGCGGCGGGAGGTTCGGCTGCGCCGGGCGCTCTCCGACCCGGCCCGCGAGGGCGCGGATCGCAGCGGGCTGCTGAACTCGGTGCTCTCCGGCAAGGTGGGCGCGGACGCGCTCGACCTGCTCGGTGCCCTGGTCACCGGCCGCTGGTCGGCCCCGTCGGAGCTGCTCGACGGTGTCGAGCGGCTCGGTGTGCAGGCCCTGCTCGCCAGTGCCGACCGCGCCGGCGAGCTGGGCGAGGTCGAGGACGAGCTGTTCCGCTTCGGCCAGGTGGTCGCCGCGGACCCGCAGCTGTCCAACGCCCTGTCCGACCCGATCGCGCCGGTGGCCCAGCGGGCCGAGCTGGTCGGGATGCTCCTGACGGGCAAGGCCCGACCGGTGACGGTGCGACTGGTGGAGGCGGCCCTGGCCGGCTTCGGCGGCCGGTCGTTCTCCGCCGCGCTGACCCGGCTGGTGGAGCTGGCGGCGGAGCGGCGGGACCGGCAGGTGGCGTACGTCACCGTCGCGGCGCCGCTCACCGAGGACGAGGAACGGCGACTGGGCGATCGGCTTTCCGCCATATACGATCGACAGGTCGCTGTCAAGCTTACGGTTGATCCGACGATCCTCGGCGGAGTGAGCGTCCGGGTGGGTTCGGACCTGTACGACGGGACGATCCTGCGCCGGCTCAACGAGACCCGTAACGCGCTCGCGAAGCGCTGACCAGCACCCCGCGAAGCGCCCGGAATGACAAGTCGACCCGAGGACCGGTCGGTACTAGGTATCCCGGGCCCCTGATACTTAAGGAAGCAGAGGATGGCCGAGCTGACCATCTCGACGGAGGACATCCGTGGCGCCCTGGAGCGCTACGTCTCCTCCTACTCGCCCGACGTCTCCCGTGAGGAGGTCGGCACCGTCGCCGACACCGGCGACGGCATCGCCCACGTCGAGGGTCTGCCCTCGACCATGACCAACGAGCTGCTGGAGTTCGAGGACGGCACGCTCGGCGTGGCGCTGAACCTCGACGTCCGGGAGATCGGTGTCGTCGTCCTCGGCGACTACGCCGGTATCGAGGAGGGGCAGCGGGTCAAGCGCACCGGCCGGGTGCTCTCGGTGCCGATCGGTGACGCCTTCCTCGGCCGCGTGGTCAACGCGCTCGGCCAGCCGATCGACGGCCTCGGCGAAATCGCCGACGAGGGCTACCGCGAGTTGGAGCTGCAGGCGCCGAACGTGATGGCCCGGCAGTCCGTCTTCGAGCCGCTGCAGACCGGCATCAAGGCCATCGACGCGATGACCCCGATCGGCCGGGGCCAGCGGCAGCTGATCATCGGTGACCGCAAGACCGGCAAGACCACGGTCGCCCTGGACGCCATCCTCAACCAGCGGGAGAACTGGGCCTCCGGCGACCCGAAGAAGCAGGTCCGCTGCATCTACGTCGCCATCGGCCAGAAGGCCTCCACCATCGCCTCCATCAAGGGCCAGCTGGAGGAGGCGGGGGCGATGGAGTACACCACCATCGTCGCCTCCCCGGCCTCGGACCCGGCCGGCTTCAAGTACCTCGCCCCGTACACCGGTTCGGCCATCGGGCAGCACTGGATGTACAACGGCAAGCACGTCCTGATCGTCTTCGACGACCTGAGCAAGCAGGCCGAGGCGTACCGGGCCGTGTCGCTGCTGCTGCGTCGCCCGCCGGGCCGCGAGGCGTACCCGGGTGACGTTTTCTACCTGCACTCCCGCCTGCTGGAGCGCTGCGCGAAGCTCTCCGACGAGATGGGCGGCGGCTCGATGACCGGTCTGCCGATCATCGAGACGAAGGCCAACGACATCTCGGCCTTCATCCCGACCAACGTCATCTCCATCACCGACGGCCAGATCTTCCTGGAGACCGACCTGTTCAACCAGGGCGTCCGGCCGGCCATCAACGTCGGCACCTCGGTCTCCCGGGTCGGCGGCGCCGCCCAGATGAAGCCGATGAAGAAGGTCTCCGGTTCGCTGCGGCTGAACCTGGCCCAGTTCCGTGAGCTGGAGGCGTTCGCCGCCTTCGCCTCGGACCTGGACAAGGCCTCCCGGGCCCAGCTGGACCGCGGTGCCCGCCTGGTGGAGCTGCTCAAGCAGCCGAACTACTCGCCGTACCCGGTGCAGGACGAGGTCGTCTCGGTCTGGGCCGGCACCGAGGGCAAGCTGGACGACATCCCGGTGGGTGAGGTCCGGCGCTTCGAGACGCAGTTCCTGGAGCACCTGCGGCGCAAGCACAACGCCACGCTCCAGGCGATCGCCGACAACAAGTGGGACGACGACATCATCGCTGCCCTCGAGTCGGCCGTGACGGAGTTCAAGCAGGGCTTCCTCGGCCGTGAGGACGAGCGCACGATCAACGAGGCGCCGGCAGCGCCGCTGGAGGGCGAGGCCGAGCACGAGACGGTCACCCGCTACAGCGGCGGGGCCCCGGCTGAGAAGAAGTAGGGCCGGGCCATGGCGGCGCAGGTACGTGTTCTTCGTCAACGTATTCGCTCGGCGAAGGGGATGAAGAAGATCACCAAGGCGATGGAGCTCGTGGCGACGAGCCGGATCGCCAAGGCCCAGGCCCGGGTGGAGGCGTCCCTGCCGTACGCCCAGGCCATCACCGGCGTGCTCACGGCGCTGGCGTCCAACGCGCGGATCGACCACCCGATGCTCACCGCGCGTAAGCGGGTGCGCCGGGCGGGTGTGCTGGTGGTAACCGCCGACCGGGGCCTGGCCGGCGGTTACAGCTCCAACGCCATCAAGACGGCGGAGTCACTGATCGCCCGGCTCCAGGCCGACGGCAAGGAGCCGGTGCTCTACGTCATCGGGCGCAAGGGCGTGTCGTTCTACCGGTTCCGCAACCGGCCGATCGAGGCCAGTTGGACGGGCTTCTCGGAGCAGCCGGCGTTCGCCGACGCCCGCGAGGTGGGTGAGACGCTGATCAAGGCGTTCATCGCCGGCGCGGACGACGTCGACGGCGACCCCGGTGAGGACGGAGTGCTCGGCGTGGACGAGTTGCACATCGTCTACACCGAGTTCAAGTCTCTGATGACCCAGAACCCGGTCACCCGGATCATCGGGCCGTTGCAGGTCGAGGAACGGCCCCGGTCGGAGGCGGCACCCGGCGTGCTGCCGGACTACGACTTCGAGCCGGACCCCGAGGCGCTGCTCGACGCGCTGCTGCCGAAGTACATCAACACGCGGATCTACGCGGCGTTGCTGGAATCGGCGGCGAGCGAGTCGGCGGCCCGGCGGCGGGCGATGAAGAGCGCCACGGACAACGCCGAAGAGATGATCGAAAAGTACACGCGTGAGATGAACTCGGCCCGCCAGGCCGGGATCACCCAGGAGATCAGTGAGATCGTCGGCGGCGCGAACGCGCTTGCCGCGTCGGGAAGTGAAGTGTGATGACTGCCCCAGTAGAGACCAAGACGGCCACGGGTCGCGTGGTCCGGGTCATCGGCCCGGTCGTCGACGCCGAGTTCCCGCGCGACGCCATGCCGGACCTGTTCAACGCCCTGCACGTGAACGTGACCCTCTCCACCGGCGAGAAGACGCTGACCCTGGAGGTCGCCCAGCACCTGGGTGACAACCTGGTCCGGGCGATCTCGATGCAGCCCACCGACGGTCTGGTCCGTGGTGCCGAGGTGCGCGACACCGCCGGCCCGATCAAGGTGCCGGTCGGCGACGCGGTCAAGGGCCACGTCTTCAACGCGATCGGCGAGTGCCTCAACCTCGCCGAGGGCGAGGCCATCAAGGCCGACGACCACTGGGGCATCCACCGCAAGGCCCCGGCCTTCGCGGACCTGGAGCCGAAGACCGAGATGCTGGAGACCGGCATCAAGGTCATCGACCTGCTCGCCCCGTACGTGAAGGGCGGCAAGATCGGCCTGTTCGGCGGCGCGGGCGTGGGTAAGACGGTGCTCATCCAGGAGATGATCACCCGGGTCGCCCGTAACTTCGGTGGTACCTCCGTCTTCGCCGGTGTGGGTGAGCGCACCCGTGAGGGCAACGACCTCATCCACGAGATGACCGACTCCGGCGTCATCGACAAGACCGCGCTGGTCTTCGGCCAGATGGACGAGCCGCCGGGCACCCGGCTGCGGGTCGCCCTCTCCGCGCTGACCATGGCGGAGTACTTCCGCGACGTGCAGAAGCAGGAGGTGCTGCTCTTCATCGACAACATCTTCCGCTTCACCCAGGCCGGTTCCGAGGTCTCCACCCTGCTGGGCCGGATGCCGAGCGCGGTGGGTTACCAGCCGACCCTGGCCGACGAGATGGGCGAGCTGCAGGAGCGGATCACCTCGGTCCGAGGCCAGGCCATCACCTCGATGCAGGCGATCTACGTGCCGGCGGACGACTACACCGACCCCGCTCCGGCCACCACGTTCGCCCACCTGGACGCGACCACCAACCTGGAGCGGTCCATCTCCGACAAGGGCATCTACCCGGCGGTGGACCCGCTGGCGTCCTCGTCCCGGATCCTGGCCCCCGAGTTCGTCGGTCAGGAGCACTTCCAGGTCGCCAGCGAGGTGAAGCGGATCCTGCAGCGCTACAAGGACCTGCAGGACATCATCGCCATCCTCGGCATCGAGGAACTCTCCGAGGAAGACAAGATCACGGTCCAGCGGGCCCGTCGGATCGAGCGCTTCCTGTCGCAGAACACCTACGCGGCGGAGCAGTTCACCGGCGTACCGGGCTCGACGGTCCCGATCAAGGAGACCATCGAGGCGTTCCGGAAGATCAGCGAGGGGGAGTACGACCACTTCCCCGAGCAGGCGTTCTTCATGTGCGGTGGGCTCGACGACCTGGAGAAGAAGGCCGCCGAGCTGATGAAGGAGTAGTCCTTCGTACGAACGAAAAGAAGGCCGTCCCGGTCGATGCCGGGGCGGCCTTCGTTCGCCCTTATGATCTACCGTCGGCGGCGCCCCCGTTTCCATGGTCGGCGATCCAGCCAGTGGCGAGATACCGTCTAGCCACGCTCATCGCGAATAGGTAGCGAGAAGTTCAACCTTTCGATCACGCGCGCCCGTATTCCCCTCTGGGCGCGACGAACGGAGATGCTCGTGGGTAAGGCCGGCAGGGGTGGTAAGCGCGGCAAGCGTGGCGGCAAATCGTCCGTGTGGCGGGGCGTGCCACGCTGGGCGCAGATCTGCACCATCTTCGGTGTCGTCCTGATGCTGCTCAGCGGCACGTCGCTGGTTGGCGCCGAGGCGCTGATGGCCCGCTACGAGGGCGCGGTGGGCAAGGCGGACCTCTTCGGTGACCAGGCTGCCGGGGCCACCGAACGCAAGAGCGACATCAAGGGCCCGCTCAACATCCTGCTGGTCGGCATCGACCCGAGGGACGACAACACCCCGCCCCTCGCCGACGCGATCATGGTCCTGCACGTGCCCGAGGAAATGGACCGGGCGTACCTCTTCTCGCTGCCGCGCGACCTCTACGTCGAGATCCCGCCGTTCCGCAAGGCGGGCTTCAACGGCACCACCTCCAAGCTGAACGACGCGATGTCGTTCGGCAGCCGGGTGCCCGGAAAGAAGCCGGACGCGGCACGGGGCTTCGAGCTGCTCGCCCTCACCGCGCAGGAGGTCACCGGGATCAAGCGCTTCGATGCCGGGGCGATCATCAACTTCGCGGGCTTCAAGAACATCGTCGACGCCATGGGCGGCGTCACGATGAACATCGAGCAGGAGGTCCGCTCCGAGCACCGCGAGCCGAACGGCAAGCACCGCAAGGGCAACCCCAACGGCCCGGGCTACATCGGGCCGCAGGCGAAATACCCGAAGGGCAAGCAGCACCTGAGCGGCTGGCAGGCGCTGGACTACGTCCGCCAGCGGTACCCGAAGAACGGCGTCCCCGACGGCGACTACGGCCGGCAGCGGCACCAGCAGCAGTTCGTCAAGGCAATGGCCGGCCAGGCGTTCAGCGCCGACGTGGTGACGAACCCGGTCAAGCTGGACCGGGTGCTCCGGGCGGCGGGCGAGTCGCTGATCTTCAGCGGCCGGGGGCACAGCGTGGTCGACTTCGGCCTCGCGCTCAAGGACATCCGCCCCGGCAACATTCAGATGATCAAGCTGCCGGGTGGTGGCGTCTTCGAGAACGGAAAGTACCTCGGCGAGCGCTTCGAGCCCGAGGTGGACGATTTCTTCGTGGCCCTGGAGCGGAATCTGCTGGATCCGTTCCTCCTGGAACATCCCAAGCTGGTGAACAAGGGCTGATCGTGGCGCAGGTCTCGGCACCCGCATGATGAACAGGCCGGGGTCGCGACTAGACTTTCCCCAATCCGCCGCCTCAGCAAGGAGACAGCGTGGCAGAGCCGCTCAACGTTCAGCTCGTGGCCGTCGAGGAGAAGGTCTGGTCCGGCAAGGCCGAGATGGTCACCGCCCGGACGACCGAGGGTGAGCTGGGTGTGCTGCCCGGCCACGCGCCTCTGCTCGGCCAGCTCGCCGAGCCCGGCCAGGTGCGCATCAAGCTGCCCGGCGGCGAACAGCTCGCCTACGAGGTGGCCGGTGGTTTTCTTTCGGTGAGCGACCGGGGCGTCACGGTACTGGCCGAGAGCGCGACTCCGACCTCCGCCGCCCAGGGCAACTGAGTCGACCCGCCCGATGGAGATCGTCGAAGGGATCGGAATCGGCTTCGCCGTAATCCTCGGCGCGATCCTGTTCCTCTTCATCCGGCGGGCCGTGGTAACTCGTAGCGGAGGCATCATCCGCCTCAGCGTCCGGACCACCACCGTGCTCGACGGTCGTGGCTGGTCGCCCGGCTTCGGCCGGTTCGTCGGTGACGAACTCCGCTGGTACCGGATGTTCAGTTTTGCCGTACGCCCCAAACGGGTGCTGTCCCGCGAGACGCTCACCGTGGAGCGACGGCGACTGCCCGAGGGGCAGGAACGGATGTCCATGCCGGCCGACTGGATCATCCTCCGCTGTACCAGCCGACACGCTCCGGTCGAGATCGCTATGGCGCGGTCCACGGTGACCGGATTCCTCTCCTGGCTCGAGGCCGCCCCTCCGGGGGCGGTCTCGCCGCGTATGGCCTCCCAGGACTGGCCGGCGGCCTGATCCCCATGGTGGGGCGTGCCGGTGCCGTTGGGGGCGATCGGCTTGCTGTGGGGCCCGGTTTGCTGTGGGGCAGGGTCACTCTCAGCAGGCAATCTTGGACGATTTCTGCCCCCAGAGGGGTCTTCCGAGTCCAAGATTCACTGCGATGGGGGTGACTTCTCGGGATATATCGGGCGAGGCGGGTGCTGGCCGTGCAGCGACCGGCCGATCAGCTGAGGCGCTCTCATCCGGCGTCGTCGCGCAGGATGCCGCAACTCGTCGTCTCAGCGGGCCCGGACACCCCGACATACCGCATCTTGCGCTGCTTACCGGACGGGATACCCCGGCATGCCGCAACTCGCGCCCACCCGATCGGCCCGAACACCCCGACATTCCGCAACCCGCCCCGCCCACCACCCCAGTCACAGCATGACCAGGCTCGACCCCAACCTCATCGCCCCCTGCCGTCCGCCTCTCCCTTGATCAACTGCATAGAGGGTGGGTGGTGTGGGGGATTTGGTCGGGTTTTGAGGCCGGTGGGGGCGTGCTGGGGGCGGAATTGTGGGTGGCCGGCGGTGGTTGAAAA
>NZ_BOPC01000050.1 GCF_016863555.1 Micromonospora qiuiae
GGGGCCCTTCCTCTACACCAGACGTTAAGAGGGGGCCCTTCCTTGCACGAGCTGAGGCCTTCCCATGGGGTGATCAAGGCACTACGGTTTGTGAGTCACTCGGCGGGAACCGAGGGGGTCCGGATGACGGAGTTCGACTACATCGTGGTCGGTGCGGGTACGGCCGGGTGCGTTTTGGCCAACCGGCTGACCGAGGACCCGAGCGTTCGGGTCCTGCTCGTCGAGGCCGGCGGGTGGGACAGCAGCCCCTGGGTCCGCATCCCCAAGGGATTCAGCCGGCTGATGGACGACCGGCGCACCGCCTGGCACTACCCTACCGAGGTACGCCCGGGGCAGCGGGAGACCTGGCAGCGCGGCCGGCTGATCGGTGGGTCAAGCTCGATCAACGGCATGGTGTACGCCCGCGGCGACCGGCTCGACTACGACGAGCTGGAACGCCTCGGCAACCCGGGATGGGGCTGGGACACCATGCTGCCGATTTTCAAGCGGCTGGAGGACAACCCGCTCGGCGCCTCCGAGGTGCGCGGCGCCGGCGGTCCGTTGCGACTCTCCACCGCCGTCGGCACCGACGAGATCTGCGAGGAGATCATCGTCGCTGGCGAGCAGTTGGGCTGGCGCCGGGTGGACGACCTGAACGCCAGCGAGGACGAGCGGATCGGCTACCTGATGGCGACCATCCGCGACGGTCGACGCAGCAGTGCCGCCGACGCCTTCCTGCATCCGGTTCGCCACCGACCCAACCTGACCGTCGTCGTCAACACCGTCGTGCTGCGTGTCCTCGTCGAGAACGGAGGTGCCGTCGGCGTACGGACCCGCCGTGGTGGGGACACGGTCGACTACCGGGCCGCCGCCGAGGTGGTGCTCGCCGCCGGCGCGATCGCCACGCCACAGCTGTTGCAGGTCTCCGGCATCGGCCCGGCCGACACGCTGCGCCAAGCCGGTGTCCCGGTGCTGCTCGACCGGCGCCGGGTCGGCCAGGGCATGCGGGAGCACCGGACCACGCCGATGCAGTTCCGGCTGGTCGGCAGGGCCGGCTACAACCCGCGACTGAGCAGCCCGCTCGGGCAGGCCAGGGAGATGCTGCGTTACCTGTTCACCCGCCGGGGGCCGCTCGCCCTGCCGGTGTACGACCTCGGCGCGTACATCCGATCCACACCGGAGGCCGAGCACCCCGACGCCCAGTTGCTGATCGCGCCGTTCTCGGCGGCGCCCCGGCGGCCCGGACGCGCGCTGGAGCTGGAGCCCGAGTCGGGGCTGATGGCCCAGGTCACGGTGGCCCGCCCGGAGAGCGTGGGCAGCCTGACCATCACCTCCGCCGATCCGGGCACCGCGCCCCGGATCGTGGCGAACTACTTCGACGCCGCGCACGACCGTCGGGTCGCGATCGGTGCCCTGCGCCGGGCCCGGGAACTCTTCGCCACCGGGCCGATCGCCAAGCGGATCTCCGCCGAGACGCTACCCGGCCCGACGGTCCAGGACGACGACGAGATCGTCGAGGCCGGGTTGGCTCTCGGCTACTGCGGCTACCACGCGGTGGGCACCTGCGCGATGGGCCCGGACGACGACTTCGTGGTGGATCCGCAACTGCGGGTCCGTGGTGTGACCGGTCTGCGGGTGGTGGACGCCTCGGTGCTGCCGATCATCGTCTCGGGCTACCTCAACGCGCCGGTGATGGCGCTGGCCTGGCGGGCCGCCGACCTGATCCGGGCCGCCTGACGCGCCGTCGGCCCGATGGCGCAAACGGCTCAGCTCGACAGCCATCGAAGGAGTAGCATTCGGGCCGAGCGCCGAGCCCCGCTCCACGGCTGTGAGCTGCGGCACCAAAGCACCGGCCGGGAATCAGCCGGCCGATTGCGGGTTGGAGCCAGATATGACCTTCGCACCACGACCTGCCCCGTGTCCGGCTCGGGCGACGACGCCCCGATGACCGCCGCCGACACCGCCGCCCCGCCGCGCGCGCTGATGCCCGGCGACCTGATGAGCCGCCGGCAACGCCTGCGGCTCGTCCTCGTGCTCGGCTCGCTGATCGCGCTGGGTCCGCTGACCATCGACATGTACCTGCCGGCGCTGCCGGCGATCGTCGACGACTTCGCCACCAGTTCGTCGACGGTGCAGTTGACCCTCACCGGCACGCTGGTCGGCCTCGCCCTCGGCCAACTGGTGATCGGCCCGCTCTCCGACGCGCTCGGCCGCCGCAGACCGCTGATCGCGGGCATCGCGCTGCACATCGTGGCCTCGCTGGGCTGCGCTCTCGCGCCGAACATCGCGGCGCTCGGTGCGCTGCGAATCGTGCAGGGGTTGGGCGCGGCGGCGGCCGCGGTGATCGGCATGGCGGTGGTACGCGATTTGTTCAGCGGCTCGGCCTTCGCCCAACTGCTCTCCCGCCTGCTGCTGGTGATGAGCGCCGCGCCCATCCTGGCCCCGACGCTCGGCAGCGAACTGCTGCGCTGGACGCAGTGGCGGGGCATCTTCGCGGCGCTGGTGGTCTTCGGCGTACTGCTGATGCTGATCGCCACGTTCGGCCTGTCGGAGACGCTGCCACCCGGGCGTCGTCAGCGCGGCGGTGCGCTGCCCACCGCCCGGCTCTACCGCTCGCTGCTGCGCGACCGCGCCTTCGTCGGGCTGGTGCTGGTGGCGGCGCTGGCCATGGCGGCGATCTTCGCCTACGTCGCCGGCTCCTCGTTCGTGATGCAGGAGCAGTACGGGCTCAGCGAGCAGCAGTTCGGGTTCGCGTTCGGGGCAGGCGCGATCGGCCTGATCATCGCCACCCAGGGCAACGTACGGCTGCTGCGCCGCTACTCGCCGCAGCGGATCCTGACGGTCGCGTTGCTCATCGGCTCGGCTGCCGCGCTGGTGCTGCTCGGCGTCGCCGCGACCGGGTTCGGCGGGCTGCCGGCCCTGCTCGCGTCACTGTGGCTGGCGCTGACCGCGATCGCCCTGGTGATGCCGAACGCCCCGGCCCTGGCACTGAGCCGGCACGGCGAGGCGGCCGGCACGGCCTCCGCCCTGCTCGGTGCGGTTCAGTTCGGCGTCGGCGCGGTGACCGCGCCCCTGGTCGGGATGCTGGGCAACGGCGCGGTGGCGATGGCCCTGCTGATCGCCGGTGGCCTGGTCATGGCGCTGGTCGTGCTGCTGCTCGTGGTACGCCCGGCCCGCCTCGCCTCAACGGAACCCGACCCGGCCGTCGTCGTGGTGCACTGACGACGCGCCACCGATGTCAGTGGGCTGCTCTACCGTCCGGCGGCGTGAACGCAGTGCAGACGTACCGCTATCTCGCCTCCTCCACCCTCGGCGCGGGGGCGCTGGCCCTGCAGACCAGCGGCGGGCCGGCGCCGAACCCCCGTTTCTTCACCGGCTTCCTCACCACCCCGCAGGCGGCCGCGGCCGGCCTGCTGGCCGTGGCGGAGGTGGCCCGCACCCGGTACCACCGGCCGGTCAGTCCGGCCAGCCTCGACCCGGTGGTCACCGGCAGTCGTGACCGCCTCCGCTTCGAGTCCTTCTCGGGCTGCTGCGGGGTGTACGCGCGGCTCGACGCGCTGCCGGCCGGGCTCGACGGTGACGTGGTCGAGCACGGCACCACCAACGTCGACGTGAACACCCCGCTTCGGGAGGCGCTGAGCCGGGTCGGTGGCCTGGACCCGCTGCACCTGTCGGTCGGCCCCGACGACCTGACCGTGTCCACGATGGACGGCGAGGTGGTGGAGAAGAAGGTCCCGCTGCCGGCGCGCTGGCTGCGGGGCTTCGCCGAGGTGCAAGTGCTGGCCGCCCGCTTCGAGCCCCGGGCGGAGCTGCCGGCCGCCGAGGCGGCGGCCTTCCTGCGCCGGCTGCCGAGCGGCAACGACCGCTCGGTGCTCTGGGTGGTGCCGGCCGGCCGGACCCTGCGGCTGACCTCCCGGCCGGTCCCGGGGGCGGTCTGCCTGGCCGGGCCGAGCCGGCTGGTCGCGCTGCGCCCGATGCTGCGCTTCGCGAAGACCCTGCGGGTGTACGGGCCGACGGTGGCGGCCGGCGCGGCCCCGGTGCCGAGCGTCTGGGAACTGGACACCGGCGCACTGCGGCTCTCGCTCACCCTCTCCCCCGAGCCGTACCGGGGCTTCTCCGGCGAGGGTGCGGCGCTCACCGCGCTGGCCGGTGACGACGTCGTCGACGATGCCGACCTGGTCTCCGCGCTGCTGTCCTGGGACCCGACCATCGACGTGGACCGGTTGGCCGCCCAGGCCGGCCTCGACACGGGCCGGGTCCGGGGCGCGTTGGCACAGCTCGGCACCGCCGGTCGGGTCGGCTACGACGTGGCCGAGGCGGCGTACTTCCATCGGGTCATGCCCTACGAGGCGGGGCGCGCCGAGCGGGACAATCCCCGGCTGGTCGGGGCGCGGGCACTGCTCGACGCCGGGGCGGTGCAGCGCGACGGCACGGCGGTCACGGTCCGCAGCGACGACCAGGTGTACCGGGTCCGCGAACTTCCCGACGGCAGCCTCACCTGCACCTGCCACTGGTGGGCCAAGCACCGCGGGCAGCGGGGACCGTGCCGGCATGCCCTGGCCGCCCGGATGTCGGTCCGCAACCAGGTCGAGGAGCGGGCGTGACGGGCGTCAAGTTCTTCCTGGGCACCGCGCGGCGGCAGCGGGAGCTGGCGGCCGGCGGCACCGGCGACCTGTTCGACCTGGTGTCGAAGGGGCACGCCGAGGTGATCGCGGCGGCGCTGACCGGCCTGCCCGAGCAACGCCGCCGGGAGATCGGCGCGGAGCTGACCGGCTGGTTCAAAAAGCGCGACCGGGAGACCTGGTGGGACGACGGCACCGGCACCGCCCTGGCGGTCCTCGTGGTCGGTTGCCTGCCCACCGCCGCCCAGGCCGCGGCGATCCTCGCCCGCGAATCGGTCGGCCTGGACGGCGCCCGTGCGGCGAAACTGGTCCGCGGCGTCGCGCAGGAGCGCGGGGTGGACTGGCTGGTCGACCTGGCCTACCGGATGGCGGCCCGGTTCGGCCAGGAGACCTGGACCGACCGCTGGCAGTTCGTCGCCACACTGTTGCACGCCGAGGGCGCCGCGCCGCCCACCGACGACCGGTCGGTGCAGCTGTGGCTGAGCGCGGTCGAGTTTCCCGACCGCCGCCACCGGGGGCGGCCGGTGCCGGTGGCGGATCGGCTGCGCGCCGACCCGTTCCTGCCGATGATGCTGCCTCGGCTGTTCGAGGTGGACGGCATCGGCACCCAGATGATGTTCGCGGTGGAGGCGGAGAACGGGAACTGGGACGACCGGGAGCGCAACGCGTTGCTGACGGCGCTCGTCCAGCTCGCTGCCGAGAGCAGCATCGACCGGGCGATGCTGATCGACGGCGCGATCGGTCGACTGCTGCGCGGCGACCGACCCACCGCGCTACGCGCCTTCACCACCCTGCTCGGCCTGCTCCAGCCGACCGCCGCCGAGATCACCGCCCGCCGCACCGACTACCTGCGCCTGCTCACCGACGCGCCCGCTCCGGTCGCCACGATGGCGCAGAAGGCACTACGGGAGCTGCCCGACCTGGCGGTCGAGTCGATCATCGACGCATCCGGGCAGGTGCTGACCCGGCCCGAGAAGGCTCTGGTGCGTACCCAGCTGACCTGGCTGGACCGGCTGGCCCGCCAGCAGCCGGACCGGGCCGCCGAGATCGCCGAGGTGATCACGGTCGCCGCCAAGCATCCCGCCGTCGAGCTGCGGGACCGGGCAATCGCCCTGGCCGCCCGGCACGGACTCGACCCGGACGCTCTCGGCCCGGCGGTCGCCGAGCCGCGCGGCGACGACCTGCCCGCGTCCCCGCCACCGGCGCCGGCCCCCGAGCCGATCGCCAATGTGGACGAGTTGGCGGAGGAGGTTGCCGCCCTGTTCGGCAATCCGGCGGCGGGCACCGGGCTGGACCGGATCCTCGACGGCCTGGTCCGGCTCACCGCCCGCGACGGCGCCGCCGTCGCCGACACGCTGGGCCCGATCCTCGAACGGCGGCACTGGTCCTGGGGCGACGGAGACGACGACGATCCGCTGTGCCTCTGCGGCCTGGTGGTCGGCGTGTTCCAGACCGCCACCGAGCGGCATCCCCGCCGGCTCGGCCGCTGGGAGGCGTTGCTCGCCGCCCTGCGCCGGTTCGACCCGGCCCGCCCGGAGTCGGAGCCGGTCCGCAGCGACTTCCGGGTGCCGGGGCCGCACCGGGTGCTCCGCGCCCGGCTCGCCGAGATCGGCCTGCGTCTCGGCGAGCCGGGGATGCCCGGCCTGCTCGCCGCGCCCACCTCGGCGAACGGATCCCTGGACCCGTTCGTCCTGGTGGACCGGCTGGCCGCGCTCGGCGACCACACCCCGTGGCCATGGGACCTGAACCAGGCGTTGCTGCGGCTGCCCACCGGCAGCGACGAGGCGGCGGCCGGCAAGGCGGCGGCGCTGGGCACGCCGGCCGGCGAGCGGCTCGCCGCGTGGCTGCGCGACGGCGGGCTGCCGCAGCCGGTCATGCGGGCGAGCACGATCGAGCGGCGACCGCGGCACTCCGGCTACGACTGGGAGTACGACCATCTGCCGGCGAAGCGAGTGCTGATCGAGTTGCGTCCGCCCGACGGACATCAGGACCGGTACGGCTTGTTGAGCGCCGATCCGGCCCCGCTGGATGTGGATCACCACTACTGTTCGCACCTGTGGCCGTCGGTCCTGCCCCACCACCGGGGCGTCGTCGCCGCGTACCTGCTGCCCATGGTGGCCGCCACAGCGGACATGGACTCCCCCGACGGCACGGCGGTGCTGCCGCTGCTCGCCGAGACCGCAGGCCCGGGCGGGATCGCCCTCGACCTGGCCGTGGCGTACGGCCTCGGTGCCCGGCACGTCGCCGATCGGGTGGCCGCCCTGGACGCGCTGCTCGCCCTCGCCGCCGCCGGCCAGCTCGACCCGAGGGGGCTCGGTGAACAGTTGGGCACGCTCGTCGCGGGGCGGATGGTGAAGGCGACCCGGGTGGTCGAACCGCTGCGCGACGCCGCGCAGGCGGGTGCGCCGCTGACCGTGTGGCGGCTGCTGGCCGCCGCGCTGCCGGCGATTCTCGCCGCCGCCACCGCCCCACGCGGCCTGCCGGACCTGCTCACCCTGGCCGCCGAGACGGCCACCGCCACCGGCGTACGAATCGATCTGCCCGGCCTGGCCGAGGTGGCCGCACGCGGCGGGTCGAGCCGCCTGGCGACCGAGGCCCGTCGCCTGCACCGCGCCGGGCGCCGGGCGGCGTGCGCCGATTTGTAGATCTTGTTGCGAAAACGCCCTCCCAGGGGCACTTTCGCAACAAGATCTCCGCTGAACGCACCCGCTGCTTATCCGCGGGCGTCGGTGAGCAGTCGGGTGGCTAGGGCGTGTATCTCGTCCTTGAGTTTGTCCGGTCGGTCGATCGTGAATGGCCAGCCGAGCCCGGCGAGCATCTGTGCCGCACCGTCGAGCCGTTCGACCCGAGCTGTGAGGCGCACTCCGTCGGGCACCTCGGTGAGCGTGCCGACCGACGGCGGGATCCGTCGCTGCGCCTGCGCGAGGCTGGTGTGTAGCACCACGGAAATGTCGTGCGCGTACGGCACGGCTGCCAGACCGGCCAGCACCTGCGTGGCGGGGTCGAAACCGGCCGGGATGTCGAACCTCCCCGCAGCGGGGCGGGCTGCCCCGATCCGGTCGAGCCGGAACGTTCGTACCGCCCCGCGGTTGTGGTCGTGCCCGGTGACGTACCACCGGCCAGCGTGGAAGACCAGCCCGTACGGGTCGATCCGGCGCTCGCCGGACCGGCCGCGCCAGGTGGTGTAGGCAATGTCCACCGGCTGCTGATATCGGGCCGCCTCGGCGAGAACCAGCAGCACCTCGATGTCGGGCGAGGCACGCAGACGGACCGGTGCGGTGAACTCCACGGTGGCCAGCAGCGAATCGATCCGCCGGGCAAGGACGGCCGGCAGCACCCGGCGGATCTTCGCGGTCGCGCTCTCGGCGGCCGCGCCCTCGGCGCTGGCCAGCCCTGCCCGGGTGGCGGCGCCAAGACCGAGCAGGACGGCGACCGCCTCCTCATCGGTGAGCATGAGTGGCGGCAACTTGTATCCGGGTGCGAGCCGGTACCCGCCGTATCGACCGCGCCGGGCCTCGACCGGGATGCCGAGGTCGGCGAGGTGCGCGGCGTAGCGGCGCACCGTGCGCTCGTCGACGCCCAGCCGGCCCGCCAGGTCGCCGAGGGTGAAGTTGCCACCGGCTTGAAGGATCTCCAGCAGCGCCAGCACACGCGCGGTTGGCCGGGCCAATGATCTGACTCCTAATCCGGGCGGAATCTGTCCGGTATTGATCGTAGCGTGTAGCGCATGACGACATTCGTGCTAGTTCCCGGGTTCTGGCTCGGCGCATGGGCCTGGCGCCCGGTCACCGCTGCACTGCGTGGGCTCGGCCACGAGGTGTACCCGCTGAGCCTGACCGGCCTGGGCGAGCGCGCCCACCTCGCCCGCCCGGACACCGACCTCGACGTCCACGTCACCGACGTGATCAACCTGCTTCGCTACGAGGACCTACATGACGTGGTTCTCGTCGGACACAGCTACGCCGGCGCGGTCGTGACAACCGCCGCCGCCGACCACATGGCCGACCGCATCGGCCAGCTGGTTTTCGTCGACACCGGCCCGCTACCCGACGGGGTGGCAAACGACGAGTTCAGCCCACCCCAGGAACGTGAACGCAACGCGGCGGTGGTCGCCGAACACGGCGACGGCTGGCGGTTGCCGCCTCCCCCGTGGGCCGAACTGGCGGCGGGAGCAGCAGACGTGGATGAGGCCGTGATCGCGCTGCTCGGTGAGCGGTCGGTGGCCCAACCGTGGGCAACCGCCACGGCCCCGGTGCGGCTCACCGGGGCGTGGGAGAAGCTGCCGCGCCTCGGCGTGCTGTCGAGCTTCACCGTCGAGCAGGCACGCCAGATGGCCGCCACCGTTCCGTTGTGCCGGCACATGGCCGGCGACTCGTGGCGGTACGAGGAACTGCCAACGTGGCACTGGCCGATGCTCAGCCGACCGGCCGAGCTCGCCCAGATCCTGCACCAAGCCAGGCCGACGGCGTAGCTTGCGGTGCCGGGTGACCGCGCACCGAGGTCACCCGGCGACGATGGCCGCTTCCCACAACGCTGTCAGGACACTGAGGCGGGGAAGCGGTCCCAGACACGGTGGGTGGCGAGCAGGTGCTGCACGGCGGTGAGGACCTGGTCGCCGGAGCCGCCGGTGACCACGCCGGGGCTGCCGATCACACCGGCTTGCTCCAGCACGGTGACGCCGGGGCCCCAGGCGCCTATCGCCTTCGCGTGCCGCCAGCACTCCTCGACCAGCAGCAGCACCCGCGGGTCCACCGGGACCGGGCGTGCCGCGCCGGCCTTGGCGTCGCGGGCCGGCAGCGCGTCCGGCGCCGGGGGCGGGGCGGCGGCGAGCAGCAGCGCGTCGAGTTCGACCGAGCGGCCGGTGGCGAAGCTGCGCTGCACGGCCAGGTCGCCGATCATGCCGCCGTGCGGGGCGATCAGCAGCGGCACCATGTCGGCACCGAAGACCGCGCGGCGCACCTCACGGACGGTGTCCAGGTCGGCGTCGGAGTCGACCACGATGCCGATCATCCGGCCGTCGGCGGGCCACTCGCGACCGATCTGCGACAGCGCGGGGCTGGGCGTGACGTCGGGCAGCGGGATCGCCGGCTGCGGCGCGGGCAGCCCGAGGCCGGCGGCGACCTCGGCGCAGAGCACCGGGTCGATGTTGGCCAGGCACCGGAGTTGGCGCTCCCTGATCGTCTGGTGGTAGCACTTGCCCAACTCGAAGGTGTAGGCGCGGATGATGTGCTCCCGCTCGACCGGGGACATGCTCAGCCAGAACAGTCGGGCCTGGCTGAAGTGGTCGTCGAACGAGGCGGGGCTCTGGCGTACCTTGGGCGCCTCGGCCACCCGCACGGGCAGGTCGGTGAAGGGGTGATCGTCGTCGCCGGCCGGGAACGGGTTGCCGCCGTCGAGCGAGTTCGGCCGGTAGGGCGCTACTCCCGTGTGGATCGCCTGCTGGTGGAAGCCGTCGCGCAGCATGTCGTTGACCGGGGCGTGCGGCCGGTTGATCGGGATCTGCGGGAAGTTCGGCCCGGCCAGGCGGGTCAACTGCGTGTCGACGTACGAGAAGAGCCGGCCCTGCAACAGCGGATCGTTCGTGACGTCGATGCCCGGCGGCAGGTTGCCGACGTGGAAGGCGACCTGCTCGCTCTCGGCGAAGAAGTTCGTCGGCGTGCGGTTGAGGGTCAACCTGCCCACCGGCTGCACCGGGGCCAACTCCTCCGGCACGATCTTGGTCGGGTCGAGCAGATCGATGCCGGCGAAGGTCTCCTCGGGAGTGTCCGGGAAGACCTGGATGCCGAGTTCCCACTCGGGGAACGCCCCGGCCTCGATCGCGTCGTACAGGTCGCGGCGGTGGAAGTCCGGGTCGATGCCGCTGAGCATCTGGGCCTCCTCCCAGACCAGGGAGTGCACGCCCAGCTTCGGCTTCCAGTGGAACTTGGCCAGCACCGTCTCGCCGGCGGAGTTGACCAGGCGGAAGGTGTGGACGCCGAAGCCCTCCATGGTTCGGAACGAGCGGGGGATGCCCCGGTCGGACATGTTCCACATGGTGTGGTGCTGGGCCTCGGTGTGCAGGGAGACGAAGTCCCAGAAGGTGTCGTGGGCGCTCTGCGCCTGGGGGATCTCGCGGTCCGGGTGCGGCTTGCCGGCGTGGATGACGTCGGGGAACTTGATGGCGTCCTGGATGAAGAAGACCGGGATGTTGTTGGCGACCAGGTCGAAGGTACCTTCGTCGGTGTAGAACTTCGTCGCGAAGCCCCGGGTGTCGCGGACGGTGTCGGCCGATCCGCGCGAGCCGAGGACGGTGGAGAAGCGGACGAAGACCTCGGTCTCGCGACCCTTCCTGAGGAAGCCCGCCCGGGTGACGTTCTCGGCGGTGCCGTACGCGCTGAAGGTGCCGTGCGCGCCGGCGCCCCGGGCGTGCACCACCCGCTCGGGGATGCGCTCGTGGTCGAAGTGGGTGATCTTCTCCCGCAGGTGGTGGTCCTGGAGCAGCACCGGGCCGCGCGGTCCCGCCTTCAGCGAGTGGTCCGTGTCGCGTAGCCGCGCCCCCTGGGCGGTGGTGAGGAAGGCCCCCTGCTGTCCCCTTGCCCTCGACGGCGTGCCGGTCCGCGCGCCGGTGGGCGTACGGGTCTGCGGGGCGCCCTGTTCCGGCTTCGGCGGCGGCGGGTCGTGCGGCGTGGTCGGTTCCTCCAGGGGCGGCGGCATGCCCGGCGCACCGGGCACCTTCGGGGTCAGCACGTCGGACACCTTCTCCGCAGCGGACTCCACCACGTCCTTGACCGCCTTGGCGGGGTTTCGCGATTCCATCTCCACGGGTACCTCCCTGGGGAACAACGACCAGATCCTCAGGGCGGTACCCGGGTCAGAGAGTGCAAAACGGAGCGAATGGTGTCGCGCACCAGACCGCTCTCGCGAAGTACGCGCAGGTGACGACTGCCTCCTTCGGCATCCACCGGACACAAGCCGGCGCCGGCACCGCTCGGTGCCGGCGCCGGGCCGGGCTCAGCGTCCGGCCTGATGCTTGGCCATCTGCGGCTGCTCGCCCTTGCCGACCTTGCGCAGCGCCTCGCGCAGTTGTTCCTCGGTCATCTTGGAGTTGCCCTCGATGCCCGCCTTGTGGGCCTGCTGCCGCATCTGGTGCAGCTTCTCCCGGTTACCCATGTCGACCTCCCCGTGGGTTGGGCGGTGGCGGCCGTATCCATCCGCCACGCGGCCGTCGCATTCCCGCGCCCTGGCCGGTCTAACCGGGTCCGGGCCGAGCAGGTCGGGTTCGACTTCGTGGAGATCAGCGACCACACGTCCTCGCCGACCGGCTGCGCGCGCTCGACTGACGGGCGGCCTCGGCCGACGGGCTGCGCGAACGCGGCTGACCGTCGAGCGTCGCGTCCCCGGCGCCGCGGCACGCCGCCAGGGGCATTGACATCGCTGCGGGTGACGTGATGTGCTCAATCCGCAATACAAATGACAATGATTGTCGTTAGCGAGTGGAGGAAAGCATGTCGCTCACCGTCTCACCCGACCTGCTGCGCGCCGCCGAGTCGGGGCCGGTCACCGACGAGGAGTTCGTGGCCTGCGTACGCGAGTCCCTGCCGTACGCCTGGCAGACCGTCGCCCGAGTGGCGGCGGAGCTGACGGCATCCGACGCGGAGTTCGCGGACAACGAGATCCCACCGCCCGGCGAGGTGGAGCGGGGCCAGTTGCTGCGGGCGCTGGCCAGTGACGCGATCCGGTCCAGCCTGGAGCGGCACTTCGACGTCAAACTGGCCTTCCAGAACTGCCACCGGGTCGCGGCGTTCCGTCCGTCCGCTGTCGACTCCGACACCTACCGCCGCTTCGTCTCCGTCCGCAGCCAACTGCTCAACCAGTCCCCCGAGATGGTCAACTGCTGATCCATACACTCTGGCCCGGCGGGCGACACGGGGGCGCACAAGCGCTCCGGCGCCTGCCCGCCGGGCGAGGAAACCCGGCCACGCGCTGGGCGCCGACGGCGGCGCCTCAGGTGTGCATCGCCGCGATCTGGATGAGGTTGCCGCAGGTGTCGTCGAAGACCGCGGTCGTCACGTTGCCCATGTTCAACGGCTCCTGGGTGAAGGTCACCCCGAGCCCTTTCAGTCGCTCGCACTCGGCGGGCACGTCCGGCACACCGAACATGGTGAACGGGATCCCGTCCGCCACCAGGGCCTTCTTGAAGGCTGCCGCCGCCGGGTGCTGGTCGGGTTCGAGGACCAGTTCCACGCCGTCCGGGTCCTCCGGGGAGACCACGGTCAACCAACTGTGCTCCCCGAGCGGGACCTCGGTCTTCTTCACGAAGCCGAGCACGCCCGTGTAGAACGCCAACGCCTTGTCCTGGTCGTCGACGAAGATGCTCATGTGTCCGATTCGCATGTGCCAACCCTCCACCGCTCGTAGATCTGTCGGAGCGGGGACGTGTCGAGGTCGATGAACATGTATCTCCCCTCGCGCCGCACCACCACCAGGCCGGCCTCGGAGAGGACGGCGAGGTGCTGGGAGATCGCCTGCCGCGTCGAGGTGAACCCCTTGCCGGTCAGCCGGACGCGCAACTCGAACAGCGTCTGGCCGCTGCGGTCCTGCAACTCGTCGAGGATGGCGCGCCGGGTCGGATCCGCCAGCGCCTTGTACACGTCGCCCACACCGAGACGATAGGCAAGCCTCTGCTTGCATGTCAAAGCGTGACGCCTCCGTTACCAGGCAGAGTTACTGCCTCCGTGACGCACGGCCCGGGCTGGCCCACGCCCCGCCTCGGGGCGGGGCGACGAGCCCCGCCCCGGTTACCTCAGCGGGCCGCTCCGGCGTCCTTGCGACGCGGGCCCAGGTGCCGGGCGTACGCAGGGGTGGTGAAGAAGGACGGCAGGTCCTCGCCCAGCGCGGTCTCTTCGACGATCCGCGCGGCCTGCTCGGCGCGTTCCCGCTCGGCGCCCTCGCGCCCCTCGGTCAGCGTTGCCAACTCCTCGGTCAGCATCGACCGGACCAGTTCCTCACGCACGCAGCCGCCGCCGGCCAGCGGCGTGGCGTGGTGCAGCCACTGCCAGACCTGACAGCGGGCGATCTCGGCGGTCGCCGCGTCCTCCATCAGGTTCCACAGCGCCACCGCGCCGGCGCCGCCGAGCCAGGCGTCGATGTAGCGCAGCGCCACCGCGATGTTGGAGCGCAGTCCCGCCTCGGTGACCTGGCCCGGTGTCTTGTCCACCGACAGCAGGTCGGCGGCGGCCACCGTCACGTCGTCGCGCCGCCGGTCGATCTGGTGGGGGCGCTCGCCCAACACCGCGTCGAACACCTCGCGGCAGGTGTCGACCAGGCCGGGGTGGGCGACCCAGGAGCCGTCGAACCCGTCGCCGGCCTCCCGCTGCTTGTCCGCCCGCACCCGGGCGAGGGCCGTCTCGTTGACCTGCGGGTCGCGGCTGGGCACGAAGGCGGCCATCCCGCCGATCGCGTGCGCGCCGCGCCGGTGGCAGGTCCGCACCAGCAGCTCGGTGTACGCGCGCATGAACGGCACGGTCATGGTGACCTCGGCACGGTCCGGCAGGACGAAGTCCGGCCACTGCCCGAAGTTCTTGATGATGCTGAAGATGTAGTCCCACCGGCCGGCGTTCAGTCCCGCCGAGTGCTCCCGCAGCTCGTAGAGGATCTCCTCCATCTCGAAGGCGGCGGTGATCGTCTCGATCAGCGTGGTCGCCCGGATGGTGCCCTGCGGCAGGCGAAGGTAGTGCTGGGCGAAGACGAAGATGTCGTTCCACAGCCGCGCCTCGCGGTGGCCCTCCAGCTTAGGCAGGTAGAAGTACGGGCCGGCGCCGGCGGCGAGCTGCCGGCGGGCGCAGTGGAACAGGTAGAGCCCGAAGTCGACCAGGCTGGCCGAGATCGGCCGTCCGTCGACCACGATGCCCTTCTCCACCAGGTGCCAGCCGCGCGGCCGGACCACGATCGTGGCCAGATCCTCGCCCAGTGCGTAGCGCTTGCCGCGCGGATCGGTGAAGTCGATGCGGCGGTCCAGGGCGTCGATCAGGTTGAGTTGCCCACGGATGACGTTGTGCCAGGTGGGAGCGGTGGCGTCCTCGAAGTCGGCGAGCCACACCTTGGCGCCGGAGTTCAGCGCGTTGATGGTCATCTTCCGGTCCGGCGGCCCGGTGATCTCGACCCGCCGGTCCTTCAGCCCGGGTGCCGGCGGGGCCACCTGCCAGGTCGGGTCGGCGCGGATGCCGGCGGTCTCCGGCAGGAAGTCGGGAAACTGGCCGGTGGCGTACCGATCGCGGCGAGCGCGGCGGGTGTCCAGCAGGGCCACCCGCCGGGCGGCGAACTCGCTGTCCAGGGTGACCAGGAACTCCAGCGCCTCCGGGGTGAGCACCTCGTCGAACCGTTCGGCCATCGGGCCGATGATCTCGTACCTCACGCGAACTGCTCCTCTTCGGTCGATCCGCGCAGCGCGGTGGTCTCGGCGGCGGGGTTCAACACGGTGCTGATCAGGTCGAAGTAGCCGGTGCCCACCTCCCGCTGGTGCTTGACGGCGGTGTAGCCGGCCGGCTCGGCGGCGAACTCCCGCTCCTGCAGCGACACGTACGCCGACATGCCGTCGCTGGCGTAGCCGCGGGCCAGGTCGAACATCGAGTAGTTCAGGGCGTGGAAGCCGGCCAGGGTGATGAACTGGAACTTGTAGCCCATGTGGCCGAGCTCGCGCTGGAACTTGGCGATGGTCGCGTCGTCGAGGTGCTTGCGCCAGTTGAACGACGGCGAGCAGTTGTAGGCGAGCAGCTGGTCCGGGTAGTCGGCCTTGATCGCCTCGGCGAAGCGGCGGGCCACCTCCAGGTCCGGGGTGCTGGTCTCCATCCAGAGCAGGTCGGCGTGCGGGGCGTACGACAGGCCCCGGGCGATGCACGGCTCGATGCCGTTGCGCACCCGGTAGAAGCCCTCGGCGGTGCGCTCGCCGGTGACGAACGGCCGGTCCCGCTCGTCCACGTCGGTGGTGAGCAGGGTGGCGGCCTGGGCGTCGGTGCGGGCGATCACCACGCTCGGCACCCCGGCGACGTCGGCGGCCAGCCGCGCCGCCTCCAGGGTGCGGATGTGCTGACCGGTGGAGATGAGCACCTTCCCGCCAAGGTGGCCACACTTCTTCTCCGAAGCGAGCTGGTCCTCCCAGTGCACCCCGGCCGCGCCGGCCGCGATCATCGCGTTCATCAGCTCGTACGCGTTGAGGACGCCACCGAAGCCGGCCTCGGCGTCGGCAACGATCGGCGCCAGCCAGTCGATGCCGGAGGTGTCCCCCTCGGCGGTGGTGATCTGGGCGGCGCGCAGCAGGGCGTTGTTGATCCGGCGCACCACCGCGGGCACCGAGTTGGCCGGGTAGAGGCTCTGGTCCGGGTAGGTGTGCCCGGCCAGGTTGGCGTCGGCGGCCACCTGCCAGCCGGACAGGTAGATGGCCTTGAGCCCGGCCCGGACCATCTGCACCGCCTGGTTACCGGTCA
The DNA here is from genome assembly GCF_016863555.1 of Micromonospora qiuiae. Lineage (GTDB taxonomy): Bacteria > Actinomycetota > Actinomycetes > Mycobacteriales > Micromonosporaceae > Micromonospora > Micromonospora qiuiae. The sequence continues at coordinate 16,064 of NZ_BOPC01000050.1, forward strand.
GCGCGCCGAGGGCGTGGACGTAGTCCTCGCTGTTCAGCAGCCGCCACAGCCGGTTGGCCCCGTGCCGGGCCAGGGTGTGTTCCTCCTGGATCGCCCCTCGCAGCCGCACCACGTCCTCGGCGCGGTAGCTACGCCGCACACCCCGCCACCGAGGGTTGGTGTCCCATTCGTGCTGCACCTGCTCGACTGCGGTAACCATCGATTCTCATTCCCTTCACGTCCTGCTCGGCACACCCGCCGACGCCGGGTCGCCGATGTGTTTCCCACGGTCACACGGCTGGTCGGGGCAGGTCGAGATACGGAAAAGGCCAATTATTGAAAAGTCGACCGGCGATTTTGCGAAGTTGCGAAAGCCTTCATTCGCAGCAGTGTTAATGTGGCCGGAATCCGTTGGTGGCGACCAGGGAGGTGTGGGCGGTGGCCAAGACCTTCGCCGGGGCCCGGCTACGCCGGATGCGCGAGGAACGGGCGCTCAGCCAGACGGAGCTGGCCCGGCACCTCAACATCTCCCCCAGCTACCTGAACCAGATCGAGCACGACACCCGACCCCTGACGGTCCCGGTGCTGTTGCGCATCACCGAGCTGTTCGGCGTCGACCCGGCGGTCTTCGCCGCGCACGACACCCCGCGGCTGGTCACCGGCCTGCGGGAGGCGCTACCCGGCCGGGCCGGTCTCGCCGAGCTGACCGAGCTGGCCACCCGGCTGCCCGAGGTCGCCGCCGCCGTCATCGAGCTGCACCGCCGCTACCAGCAGGTCGACGAGCAGCTCGCCGAGCTGGTCGGCGACCGCGAACGGCTCGGCCGCAGCCCGCACGACCAGGTCACCGAGTTCTTCTACCGGCGGCAGAACTACGTGCCGGAGCTGGACGAGGAGGCGGAGCGGTTGGCCGCCCGGATGGGGCTGCGCCGCGGCGAGGTCCGCGGGCTGCTGCGCGACCGGCTGGCGCAGCAGCACGGCGTCCGCGTACGCCGCGAGGACGCCGCCGCCCTCGGCGACGAGCTGCACCGGTACCGTCCACAGACGCGCACCCTGCACCTGTCCGCGTCACTGCGCTCCGGGCAGGAGGCCATGCGAATGGCCGCCCAGATCGCGCTGCTGGAGTTCGCCGACGTGATCGACGAGATCGTGGAGTCGGAGCAGTTCGACGACGTGCAGATCCAGATACTCACCCGGGTCGGCCTGGCCAACTACTTCGCGGCGGCGCTGATCCTGCCGTACGAGCAGTTCCTGGCCGCCGCCGAGCAGCGCCGGTACGACATCGACCTGCTCACCCAGCACTACGCGATGGGCTGGGAGACGGTCTGCCACCGGCTCAGCACCCTGCAACGCCCCCGGGCGCGCGGGGTGCCGTTTTCGTTCGTGCGGGTCGACCGGGCCGGCAACATGTCGAAACGGCAGTCCGCCACCGGCTTCCCGTTCTCCCGCACCGGCGGCACCTGCCCACTGTGGAACGTCTACGAGGCGTTCAGCTCCCCCGGCCGGGTGGTCACCCAGGTCGCCGCCATGCCCGACGGGCAGCGCTACCTCTGGATCGCCCGCACCATCACCCGACACCACGGCGGCTACGGACAACCCGGCAAGGTGTACGCGATCGGGCTGGGCTGCGAGACCCGGCACGCCGGCCGCTTGGTCTACTCCACCGGCATGGACCTGCACGCCGCCGAGGCCGCCACCCCCATCGGCCCCGGCTGCAAGACCTGCGACCGGATGACCTGTCCCCAGCGGGCCGCCCCACCCATCAGCCGCCAACTCGACCTCGACGAAAACCGCAGCACCTTCGTCCCGTACCCTTTACGCGACTAACCTGGGCCGCCGCCCATGGTCGGCGGATAGGCCCGCAAGGCCCATGGGTTCACCGGGCGATGCTCAGATCTGCGCCGTGAGGGGGCTGCTGCCAGCACGATCGGTTCCGGCAAGCCCAGCCCTGGATGCCGTTCTGCTGTCCCTGTCGAGCTGAACCGTTGACGCCATCACACGAGGGCCGCTCGTCGTCGCCGCAGCCAAAGGCCGCGATCCGTTCACGCCCTCAGCTCGACAGTGTCCACCCTGCCACGAGGGATGGGCATGAAGGCAGGGCAGTGCAGCTATCGGAGGCCCCCCAATTTGTCGATCGCCGATATGTCGCACTCTTCCAAGTGTTGTCCCGCACCGCGCGGTTGGCGCCGGACGAAGTCCTGTGCGATGTCGTGGAAGGTCTTCCACTCCACCCCCTCGTGCCTGTTGATGTGCTCGATCAGCCGTTCCAGCATTAGCAGCACCTGAGGCCGGCCACTCACGTCTGGGTGGATGGAGATGGTGAAGGCGGCGTAGTCCATCTCCCGGTAGACCCAGTCGAACTGGTCACGCCAGAGCAGTTCGATGTCGCGGGGGTTGACGAAGCCGTGGCTGTTCGGGACGTTCTTCATGAACATCATCGGCGGCAGGTCGTCGAGATACCAGTTGGCCGGGATCTCGACCAGGTCCGTCTCCTCACCCCGCTGCAGCGGCTGCATCCAGGTCTCGGCCGGCTTCGAGTAGTCGATTGGGGACCACACGTCGCCGGTCCGTACGTAGTACGGGACGAAGTCTCGGTGCATGAGGCTGTGGTCGTACTGAATGCCGGCGTCGAGAAGCAGTTGCGCGGTGTTGCGGGAAAACTCCCACCACGGGGCCACGTATCCGGTCGGCCGTTGGCCGGTGATCCCCTCGGCCAACTCCAGGCTTTTCTCGAGTACGGCCCGCTCCTGCTCCAACGACATCGACCGGGGATTCTCGTGCGAGTAGCCGTGCAGCCCGATCTCGTGGCCAGCGGCGACGATCTCTTCCACTTGTTTCGGGAAGCTCTCGATAGAGTGACCGGGCACGAACCAGGTGCAGGTGATGTCGTACCGCCGGAACAGCTCCAGAAGCCGCGGAGTCCCGACCTCGCCGGCGAAGACACCGCGGGAGATGTCTCCCGGAGAGTCCTGCCCCTGGTAGGAGCCGAGCCACCCGGCCACCGCGTCGAGGTCGACGCCGAACGAGACTTGAATCTTTTTTTTCGTCATGAGATCCCCATCGAGTCGAAGTTGTTTCGCGGCAGCGTCGGGGCGCGGTTAGCCTTGCCGAACCAGGAGCCCGCCGTCGACGACGATGACCTGGCCGGTGACGTAGCGGGCGGCATCCGAGGCCAGGAAGACGGCGACATCGGCGACCTCGGCCGGCTCGCCGACGCGCCCCAGCGGTACGGCATCCACGGCCTTACGCAGCCCCTCCTCGCCGAGGGAGTGCTTCGGGTCCAGCGATTGGGCGGTGCGGATGAAACCGGGGGCGATGGCGTTGGAGCGGATGTTCTTGGGGCCGAACTCCACGGCGAGCGCGCGGGCCAGCCCGATGACCGCAGCCTTGGAGGACGAGTAGTGCACGTGCTCGCCCCAGCCGTACGCCACCCCGCTGATCGACGAGAGCGAGATCAGCGACCCGCCGCCGCGGGCCACCATGGCGGGCACTGCGGCGCGGAAGACCCGCATGGAGCCGTTGAGGTTCACCTCGATGGTGCGGTTCCACTCCGCATCACTCATCGTTTCGAACGGCTGCCGCTTGGCGATGCCCGCGTTGGCCACCACCGCGGAGAATCCGTCGCGCTGCGTGCGCCGCACCACGGCCGCCGCCTGTTCGGAGTCGATGACGTCAAGTTCGGCGAACTCCGCGTCGTAACCGGCCTGGCGCAGCGCCTCGGTGGTTGCATGTCCCTCCTGCACCAGTACGTCGGTCAGGACGACCCGGTAGCCGGCCTTGGCGAAAGCCTCGGCGCAGGCGGCGCCGATCCCGATACCCGCACCGGTGATGAGGACTGACTTGTTCTGCATGGGAATGCCCTTTGCGCTAGTAACGGTGATCTGGGAACGGAGTTTCGTGCCAGCGCGTCACCCGCTGGTAGCGGCGGCCGACCTCAAGTAGCTGCAGCTCGGAGCGCCACGCGCCGACGAGCTGCAGCCCGATCGGCATGCCCTGGTCGAAGCCGCAGGGCAGGGAGAGCGCCGGCACACCGGCGAGTGACCATGGGAAGGTGAACCGGGTGACCCCCATCGTGCGGGCCAACGCGTCGGTGTCCTGCACGAGTTGCGGGGCGATGGTCGGGGTGGTCGGCACCACGAGGGCGTCCACGACGCGGAACGCCTGCCGGAGCCGCCCGCGCCAGGCCTTGGCCCAGGCACGGGCGGCGGCGTACTGCGGGCCGCTGACCGTCTGTCCGAGCAGGAGCCGCTGCAGCACCGTCGGGGTGAAGGACCCGGAGTCGGCGTGGATCGTCTCCTGCAGCAGGCCGAAAGCCTCGGCGAGCATCATCGTCGACATCTGCTCCTGGGCTGCCGCGGCCTCGGGCAGGTCGACTTCGACGATGGTGGCGCCGTGCCGGGCCAGCACGTCGACGGCGGCGGTTACCGCAGCCGCCACCTCGGGGTCGGCGACCTCGAAGAAGAACTGCGCCGGCCGGCCGACGACCAGACCCGCGAAGAGGTCCCCCGCCGTTCCGGTGCCGGACGGCAGCTCCGCCAGCCAGCGGCCCGTGCTTCGCGGATGCCCGTTGCTGGTGGCCAGGTAGAACTGCCGTACGCCGACCACGTCGCGGGCCAGCGGCCCGACGGTGTCGAAGGTGGGGCTGAGCGGGGTGACGCCCCGCAGGTCGAGCCCGCCGATCGTCGGCCGCAGACCGACGATGCCGTTGAGGGCGGCCGGTACCCGCACCGACCCTCCGGTGTCGGTGCCGAGGGCCGCCCGGGCCAGCCCGGCGGCGACGGCGACGGCCGATCCTCCGCTCGAGCCGCCTGGGATCCGGTCCGCATCCCAGGCGTTGCGGCAGCGCGGGAAGCGTGAGTTGTTGCCGGTCATCCCCAGCGCGAACTCGTCCATGGCCGCCTTGCCGAGGATGATGGCGCCTTCCGCCCGGGCGCGGGCCACCACCTCGGCGTCCTGCTCACGCGGGGTGGCGTTGGCCCCGGCGAAGCCGTTGGTGGTGGGTAGCCCCCGCACGTCGATGTTGTCCTTGACCACGATCGGTACGCCGTGCAGCAGACCGGCGCTGCCGCCCGCCGCCGCGATCTCGTCGCAGCGGGCCGCAGCCGCCAGCGCCCCCTCCCAATCAACCGCCACGACCGCATTGAGGTGCGGGTTCAGTTCCTCGATCCGGTCGAGGCATTGGCGGGCCAGCGCCGCCGCGGGGCCGGTGCCCGCGGCGGCCGATTCTGCTACCGACATCGCCTGGAACCCCTAGCCGCTCTCATCGGCCAGCAGTTCCTGGATCGCGGCCAGGGCCTGGTGCCGGTGCGCCCGTGACAGGGCGAGCACCTGCTCGACGTCCCCGGCCCGGGCCGCCTCCATGATCGCCAGGTGCTCGGCAGTCTGCCGCGCGTGGTGCTCCGTGTCCGCGAAGTACCGCGAACGGTACGGCTCGATGGAATCCCAGACGATCCTGATGAGTTTCGACAGCCGCTCAGTGCCGCCGCGACGGAACAGGATGTAATGGAACTCCCGGTTGGCCCAGAGAATGTCGGTCAGATTGCCGCTGGCGTACGCCTCCGAAAGCTGCTCGTTGGCCTGTGCCATGGCCGCGAAGTCGTCCTCGGTCAGCCGTCCGACCGCCTTGGCCGCCGCCTCGTCCTCCAGCAGGTCCCGGATCCGGTAGACCTCGAGGATCTCCTCGCGGGTCAGCTTGGTGACGATGTACCCGTGGTGCGGCGAATAGGTCACCAGCCCTTCGCCCTCCAGGATCTTCAACGCCTCACGCACCGGCACCCGGCTGATCGCCAACTGGTTGGCGATGGCGTCCTGGATGAGTTGTTCACCGGGGCGGACACCCCCGGTGAGGATCAACTCCCGCAGTTCGACAAGCGCCACCTCCTGCGCCGTTTGCGGCCGGCGCACACTCCGGGGCTGGCGGTTCACCTGCCCTCCTCGAAGGTCGTATTCGGAGGGGACTTCGCGGGCGTAGGTCGTCATGCCTGCAGATTGTCGATGATCGCGCTGGTGACTTCCTCCGTGGTCGCGTTGCCACCCAGGTCACGGGGCAGGACACCGGCGGCCGTCGTCCCCTCGATCGCCTTGTTCAACCGCTCCGCCGCAGCGGGGAAGCCGAGGTGCTCCATCATCAGCGCCGCGCTCCCCACGGCCCCGATCGGGTTGGCAATTCCCTGACCGGCGATGTCCGGCGCGCTGCCGTGTACCGGCTCGAACATGCTGGGCGTACGCCGCTCCGGGTTCAGGTTGGCGCTCGCCGCCAGCCCCAGGCTGCCGGCCATCGCGCTACCCAGGTCAGAGAGGATGTCGGCGTGGAGGTTGGAGGCCACCACCACGTCGAGCGATTCCGGCTGCAGGATGAACCGGGCTGCCATGGCGTCCACCAGGCAGCTGTCGACCTCGACGTCCGGATAGTCCTTGGCGACCCTGTTGAAGACGTCGTCCCAGAGGACCATGCCGTACTGCTGGGCGTTGCTCTTGGTGACGCTGGTGACGTGCTTACGCGTCCGGGTACGGGCGAGGTCGAAGGCGAAACGCATGATGCGCTCGCAGCCGACCTCGGTGAAGATCGCGGACTGGACGGCGACCTCACCGCCGGGTGGCCGGCCGCCGAGGTTCCGTCCCCCCATACCGGCGTATTCGCCTTCGCTGTTTTCGCGGACCACCACCCAGTCCAGTTCGGTGTCGTCGGCCTTGCGCATCGGGCTCGTCACCCCGGGCAGGAACTTCACCGGTCGGATGTTGGCCCACTGGTCGAAGCCCTGGCAGATCGCCAGCCTCAGCCCCCAGAGGCTGATGTGGTCCGGGATGGTCGGCCAGCCCACCGCGCCGAAGTAGATGGCGTCGAAGTCCCGCAGTTGCTCCAAGCCGCCCTCGGCCATCATCCGCCCGTGCTGGGCGTAGTAGTCGCTACCCCACGGAAACTCGGTCCACTCGAAGGCGAAGGCGCCGTTGGAGTCCTCCGCAAGGGCGTCCAGCACCATCCGGCCCGCTGCGACCACCTCCTGTCCTACCCCATCGCCAGGAATGGCAGCGATCCGAATAGTCTTACCCGAGTTCATCTCAGTTCCTCCGTTGAAATGGAGCCCGATGTCGGCTCCCGAACACGATCGGGGGTGTAGCTCGCCGGGCCGCGGCGAATGCCGGCGGCGACGTTCTGGTCTTGGCTCATCAGGTCATGGCGACAGCTCCGTGGCGATCTCGCGCCCGACCTCAACCAGCAGCCGGGCGGCTTCCCGCATAGAAGTTTCCGGATCACCGGCTCGTTCCAGCAGGCTGTAGACCTGGGCGAACCCGGCTTCCTGCGCCTGTTCGGCGCTCACGTCGCTGCGTCCCACCACGGCAATGACCGGTACGCCCGCTTCGGTGGCGGCCCGCGCCACCCCGATCGGCGCCTTGCCCCGCAGGCTCTGCAGATCCAGCGACCCTTCTCCGGTGATGACGAGCCGGGCCCGTCGCGCGAGCTGCCGGAAACCGGTCACCTGAAGGAAGACCTCGATGCCGGAGGTGAGCTGCCCGTTGAGGACGGCGGCGAGAGCGAAGGCGGCCCCACCGGCGGCGCCCGTACCGGGAACGTTCCGAGAGACACCCCCCACCTTGTCTTCCACGACATCTGCCCATCGCTGCAGCGCCGATTCGAGGTCGTCGAGGTCCTGTGGGCGGGCACCTTTCTGTGCGGCAAAGGTGTGCACCGCCCCCTCCGGCCCCAGGAGGGGATTGTCCACATCGCAAGCCACCGTGACGGTCACGTCGGCCAGCCGGGCGTCGAGCCCGGCCAGGTCGAGTTCATGCAATTCAGCGAGGGCAGCCGCGCCCGGGGGCAGCGGCCGCCCCTGTGCGTCGTAGGCCGACACGCCGAGCGCCCGCAGGAGACCGGCCCCGCCGTCGCTGGTGGCGCTGCCACCGACCGCCACCAGCACGTCCCGGGCGCCGGCCGCAACGGCGGCCGAGAGGAGTTCGCCTGTGCCACCGCTGCAGGTCACCCGCGGGTCCCGCTCGTCCTCGGCGAGCCGCCACAGCCCGCTGGCCTCAGCCAGTTCGACGACGGCGGATCGGCCGCAGACCGCGAACTGCGCCGGTACGCGCCGCCCGAGCGGGTCCGAGACGGTGACCGTCCGCTGCACGTACCCGAAGCGGGTGAGCAGCGGGACCATGCCCTCGCCCCCGTCGGAGACCGGGTGGGAGGCGATTTCGACCGGTGTCGCCCCTTCGGTCAGTCCCCGGGACAGCGCCTCGGCGACCTCGTCGGCCGACAAGGATCCCTTGAACTTGTCGACGGCGATCACCACGACCGGCTCCTGCCGTCCGCCCGTCAGCTGGCCGGACCCAGGTTCAGCCTGGAAGCCGGGAACAGGTGCGGGGGATTGCATCAGCACGGGGTGGCCTTTCTTCTCGGGTTGACGTCTTTCGAGCGGATCGCGTCGGGGTTGACGATCAGCTATTTGATGATGCCGATCTTGCGACGGTCCAAGGAGATGAGCACCGCAGTGATCAGCACGAGGCCCTGGCAGACCATCTGCAGTTCCGAGCTGACCCCGAGGATCACCAGACCGTTGAGCAGGATCGTGATGATGAGGGCGCCGACGACGGTGTTGATGACGCCGCCGATGCCGCCGGTGAGGGGCGTGCCACCGAGGACCACCGCAGCGATCGCCGTCAACTCCATCCCCATCGCCGCGGTCGGGGTGGCGGCGCCGACCCGACCGGCGAGGACGAGGCCGCCGAGTCCGGCCGCCACCCCGGAGAGGAGAAAGAGCAGGATCTTGACGCGGCGGACCGGAACGCCGGAGTGGGAGGCGACGGTCTCCTGGCCACCGATGGCCGTGGTGTAGCGGCCGAAGCTGGTGTAGCGAAGCAGGATCGCGCCGGCGACCAGGGCGATGGCCGCCACGATGTAGATGCCGGGGGTGACACCGAGCTGCGCGATGCCCTCGGGGACGAGGACCGGCTGGGACTTGGAGACGAGGATCGTCAGTCCGCGGGCGATGGAGAGGGTGCCAAGCGTCACGATGAAGGAGGGGACCTTCAGGTACGCGAAGCAGATGCCGTTGAAGAGTCCGGCGAGGGCTCCGGTGCCGAGTCCGACGATCACTCCCGCGACAGCGCCATGCTCTACCGCCACCAGCGCCGCACAGATTCCCGACAGCGCGACCACGGAGCCGACGGAGAGGTCGATGCTCCCGGAGATCACCACGAAGGTGACTCCCAGTGCAACGATCGCGACGACCGCCGACTGGATCAGGATGAAGTTCAGGTTCTTGACGGTAGGGAAGCGGTCCGGCGCCGCGATGCTGAAGGTGATCACCAGCAGGATGAGGGCTGCGAAGGGCAGCACGTTCTGCTGCCAGCGCCCGCCGCTGACCGTCCCGACGAGGCGGGCCAGTCCGCTCTGCGGCAGGACTGCCAGGGCCTCGCCTTCGTCGGCAACCATCGATCTGTTCTGCGTCATTGTGATATCTCCTAGATCATGTGCGACACGACGAGTTCCTCCGTCGGACTGCTGTCCTTCGGGAACTCGGTCGAGATTCGGCCGCGTCGGAGGGCGATGAGCCGGTCACTGAGACCCAGAAGCTCCTGTAGGTCGTCTGAGATCAGCAGGATGGCCTGACCCGCCTGACTCAAGGAGCGGATGACGCGGTAGAGCTCGGCCTTCGCGCCGACGTCAACCCCGCGGGTCGGGTTGTGCAGCACGAGGACCCGGTTGTCCCGGACCATCCACTTGGCGATGACCACCCGCTGCCGGTTGCCGCCGCTGAGGTTCAGCGGCAGGTCGCGGGGGCCGCGGCAGGAGATGCCGAGTTCCCGGATGAGGTCCCGGGAACGGTGCCGGTCCTGGCCCGGGGCCCGGAATCCGAGGCGGGACAGCCACCGCAGGGCTGCCAGTACGACGTTCTCCGCGATCGGCATCCGCAGCACGACCCCGTGTGTGTCCCGGTCGGAGGGGACGTGGGCGACGCCGCGGGCGATCGCCTGCCGCGGGTTCTTCGGCGCGTACGGCACGCCGTCGAGCTGCATTGAGCCGGCGTCCAGCTGGCGAGCGCCGAAAACCGCGAGCCCGAGTTCCTCGCTGCCGCAGCCGACCAGCCCGGCGACGCCGAGGATCTCACCGGAGCGCAGGTCGAACGACACGTCTTCGAAGGCTCCGGAGATCCCGGCACCGTCGACTCGAAGGACCACATCGGAGGATTCCTCGGGGCGCAGCTCCTCGTGGAACATGCTCTCCCGCGTGGACCGGCCCACCATCAGCGTCGAGAGCTGGTCCTCGTCGACGTCGCCGGAGGGGACGGTCGTCACGACCGTGCCGTCCTTCAGCACGGTGATCCGGTCGCAGAGTTCGAAGACCTCTTCGAGGTAGTGAGAGATGTAGATGATGAGTACACCGCGAGCGGCCTGTTCGCGGAGCACCTTGAAGAGGCGCTGCACGCCGCGTCGCGACAGGCTCGCGGTCATCTCGTCAACGATCAGCACCCGGGGATTGAAGAAGAGCGCTCGGGCCAGTTCGACGAACTTCTGCCGCTCCAGGTCGAGGGAGCCGGCCAGCTGGTTCGGGCGGACGTCGTGCAGTTCCAGCGCGTCAAGCGCCTGGGCCGCGAGCGCCCGCCGCTTGGCAGGGAAGAGAAAACCGGCCTTCTTGAACGCCGATTCGCGGCCGAGGAAGAGGTTCTCCGCGACGGTGAGGGTCGGTACGAGACCGCTGTCCTGACGGACGGTCTCGATGCCGAGGTCGCGGGCCTCCGGTGCCGACTTCGGGGAAAAGGCGACACCGTCGAGCGAGATGCCGCGCTCGTCGGGGGAGACCACTCCGCCCAGGGTCCCGATCAACGTGGACTTGCCGGCGCCGTTCTCACCCACCAGCGCGTGGATCGATCCGGCGGCGAAGCTGACGCCGTGCCCCGGCTGAATGTTGACCGCGACCGTACCCGGGTACTTCTTCACAAGATGCCGGATCTGCAGCAAGGGCTGGTCGGACATTCCGCTTCCCCTTTCGGTCCGATGAGTAACAAGACGGCGGCGCGTGGGAGGGGCTCCGGCCGCCCCGCCCGACCGGTGCCGGGCCGGGCGGGGCGGCCGGAGCAGCGAGCTACTTCAGCTCGATCTTGTAGTCGTCCGTGCTCGCGGACTCGTTGAACACCTGCGACAGCTGCTTGACGTCGTACTGCGGCAGGCTGTCCACGAACTGCTCCTTGTATGCAGCGGCGTTGGACGGCTCGATGAGCAGCAGCGGCATTTCGACGTACGCGTTCTTCGGCTTCTTCCCGTGGATCGCGTCGTAGAGCATGATCAGGGCGAGCCCACCGTCGATGAACTGGCCGCCAGCGGTCGCAAGCATCTCGCCGTTGATGATGGCGGCGGTGGCTTCGGCGGTACCGTCGAACCCGGTGATCTTCACCTTGTCCTGCAGGCTCGCCTGCTTGATGGCCTGGGCGGTCCCGAGGGCACCCTCGTCGTTGTAGCACCAGACCGCGTCGAAACCGGGGCCCGGGTAGGCGGAGAGGTAGTTCTCGGCGATCTTCAGGCCTTCGGCCTGCAGTTCCGCGTCGTACTGGACCTGCAGCACCTCGAAGTCGGGGTGGTTCTCAGCGAACTCCATCAGACCGCCGACGCGCTCGTCCGCAACCGAGCTGCCCTTCTTGCCGGCCATGGCCACGACCCGGCGCGCACCGGTCTTGTAGAGCTGCTCCGCCGCGTCGGTCGCGCCCTGCCGGCCGTTGGCACCGACGTAACCGACGTACGCCTCGCCCTTGTAGTCCTCCGGTTTCAGGCCCGGGTTGCGCTCGGCGAACACCATCGGGATGTCGGCCTGCTCGGCCGCCCGCAGCAGAGCCGGCCCGACCGCCTGCGTCACGGGCGAAGCGATGATGCCGTCGACGCCCTGCGAGATCAATGACTCAACCTGCTGGACCTGCTTGCCCTCGTCCGACTCGGCGTCGACGATGACAACCTTGACGTTGCCCAGTTGCTCACCGACGTACTTCGCGAAGTCCGCTTCCTTGCGCCAGAACGGGTTGGCGAGCACCGGTAGGGCGAAGCCGATGGTGATCTGCTCGTCCGAGCCGTTGCCGGAGCCGGCCTTCGTGGCACCTCCGCTGCATCCCGTCGCGGCGAGGCCGACGGCGAGTAGCAGGGCTCCCACCTGCACTTTCATCATGCGCCGCACATGTCCTCCTTGCCTATGCGTAGCCCAACAGGGTGTTGCCTGGGCCACCCGAGCTTCATGTCCCGCCTAGGTTGGATTGGAGATTGTATAAAGTCAACAGTCTTCACCTGGCTTTTATGAAAACGGGGAGAACCAGCCCTCGCGCAGGCACGTTCTGTAGCCGAATCAGGCCCAATCAGCATGTTTGCCGTGACTATCCGAAGCCCATCGTCGCGGCAGGTAAGTCCGACTTGTGAAGATCGCAGGAAGCCTGAGAGGGCTGCACGGGACGTTCAGCGGCTGGCTCGGAGAGCAGGAATCCCGCAGCGAATGACGCTGGCCGGGCGGGCCACGGGTCCTACCCGGCGCAGGACCCGGCGGACCCGGAGCAGCGGGCATCGGTCGGAAGCAGCATCCCGCTGCCTGAGCAGGTCGCTCAGTCCCACCAGAACGCCCAGGTCGGGGCGTCGACGAGGCGGTCAGCGTAGGCGCCGAGCGTGTGCGGATGCTGCCCCTGCCAGATGTTGTCCGGGCAGAAGGCGAAGTGTTCGGCGGCGATCGGCAACGCCTCGGCGAGGTCTTTCGGCGGCGCGGCGACGCTGAGGTACAGCTCGGCGAAGCCGACGCCGATCACCCGCACCCCGAACCGGTCCTCCCAGCTACGCAACACCGCAGCAAGCTTGCCCGTGTCGTTGGTGTAGTTGAGGGCACCCTGCCAGCCGGCGGTGGTCAGGGCGTCGCTGCCCCGGCTTGCCGCGACCAGGCCAAGGCGCATGGTCGGCTGTGCCTGCACCAACTGCTCAGCCCAGTGGTCGGCGTGCTGCCGCGGCGCTATCCGCTGTCGGCCGGCCGGCGCAAGGCCCGGCCAGTCCCGGCCGTACGGGTCGGTGGCCCGCTGCGCCGAGGCGCGTACGCCCTCCCCGTCATCGCTCCCGGCGTAGGACGCCCACCAGTCGGCGAGCAGTTGCCTGGGATCATGCTGCGCGGGCGAGGACAGGCCGTCCGGCCAGAGCTCGCCGTCGTCCCATGGGCGGGACGGGTCACCGGGGAGGCTGTCCAGCAGCAACGGCCAGAGCCCGGAGGCGACGTGTGCCGCGTGCAGTCGCGGCCACAGCCCGGCCGGCGCCGGGCCGTTGCTCACCCACAACACCGGTCGTTCACCGTCGCCCTCGTCGCCGCGTACCGTCCGCCCGGGCGGCAGCGGCACGGTCAGCGTCCGCGTGCGGGACTCCTCGTCCGCGAACAACTCCACCAGGTCAGCGGGCATCTGGTTCAGCTGCGACGTCACGAGGCGTGAGGATAGCGATCGGGCCGGACAGTCCCCGGCCGACGGGCCGATCGGCGGAAAAGTCGGTTGCCGGTGCGGTACGGCTCCGGCATGGTGTGCGCCATGACGTTCTGACGGACCGCACCCTGGCGCGCCGAGGCTCCCTGCGGCGCCCACCCGTGCCATCGCGCCCGCCGTCCGTGATCATCTTCTCCAGGAGAGCCTGTCCTTGTCTCAGCCAAGCCTGCGGCAGTCCCGTCCGCCTGCGTCCGTCCCGGCCACGATCACCGTCTTCGCCTCCCCCACCAGCTGGATCGAATCCGACGCCGTCGACCAGTGCCACCAGGTCGCCGCCCTCGACGGCATGATCCACGTCGCCGCCATGCCCGACCTGCATCCCGGCAAGGCTGCCCCGATCGGCGCCGCGATGGCGTCGACCGTGCTGTACCCGTTCCTGGTCGGCTCGGACATCGGCTGCGGCATCGCGGTCTTCCCGATCAAGCTCAAGCGGCCCGTACCGGAAAGGTTGGCCGCGCGTTTCCCCGACCTCGACCGCCCGCTGGACCCGGACCAGGATGCCGACGATCCGGCCTGGGCCGTGCTGACCGGTGACGTTCCCGCCGGCCACACCGAGGGCCTCGGCACGGTCGGCCGGGGCAACCACTTCGTCGAGTTGGCGCGCGTCGGCACCGTCCTCGACCCGGCGCACGCGAGCCGGCTCGGGCTGGCCGCCGGCGACCTCGTGCTCGTCGTCCACACCGGCTCCCGAGGGCTCGGCGAGCGGATCCTGCGAGAACACACCGAGCGGTACGGCGCGGGCCCCGCCCCCGACCCCGACGCGTACCTGGCAAGGCACGACGAGGCCGTGCGCTGGGGAGCACTCAACCGACGGCTGCTCGCCGCCCGGGTCGCCCACGCCCTCGGTGCCGAGCCGACCGAGCCGATCGTCGACCAGTGCCACAACCTGGTCGAGGTGCGCGACGGGAGCTACCTGCACCGCAAGGGAGCGGCGCCGGGCGACGGCCGGGACGTGCTGATCGCCGGCACCCGAGGCACGCCGTCGTACCTGGTGGCGGCGCATGCCGGGCCGGAGGCCAACCACTCGGTGGCGCACGGCGCCGGCCGCAAGATGTCCCGGGCCGACGCCCTGCGCCGGGGCCGGGTCAAGCACACCGTCGAGGAGTTGCGCCGTACGCCGGTGGGGTCGCTGGTGGTCTGCGGTGACCGCCAACTGCTCTTCGAGGAGGCGCCGAGCGCTTACAAGCGCATCGAGCAGGTGATCGCCGACCTGGTCGAGCACCGGCTGGCGACCCCGGTGGCGACCACGATCCCACTGGTCACGTACAAGACGGCCGACGTCGGGGTGGGACGGGAACGCCGCAAACGGGGGCGGCGGTGAGCGCCCAGCTGCTGCTGTCCGCCGGCCGTGGACCGGAGGAATGCGCCTGGGCGGTGGCCCGGCTGCTGCGCCGCCTGGAGACCGACGCCACCCGGCGACGGTTGACCACCCACCGGGTGGACACCGTCCCTGGTGACCGGCCCGGCACCTTCCGGTCGGCCGTGGTCGAGATCCACGGTGCCGGCGCCGAGGCGTTCGCCGCCACGTGGACCGGCACGCTGTGCTGGCAGGCACCGAGCCCGTACCGGACCGGCGCTGGCCGGAAGAACTGGTACGTCACCGCCCGACCGTGCCGGCTGGAGACCGCCATCACCCCGTTCCGGGAGTCGGACGTCGAGATCGTGGCCCGCCGCACCGGCGGTCCGGGTGGCCAGCACCGCAACAAGGCCAGCACGGCGGTGCGCGCCACCCACCGCCCGTCGGGGACGGTCGTCGTGGTCGACACCGAGCGACAGTTCAGCCTCAACCGCCGTATCGCCCTGCAACTGTTGCGGCAGCGCATCGCGCAAGGTGACGAGGCGACGAGCCGCGAGGCCGGCACGGCTCGCTGGCGCCTTCACGACCAGCTGGTACGCGGCAACCCCACCCGGGTCGAACGTCCCTAGTCCCAGGCGGCGCGCACCAGGGCCGGAAGCAGGTCGGCGGCCGGGCCGTGCAGGTTGACCCGGGCCACCGCGTCCAGCGGCGTCGGCAGCGGATTGATCTGGATCACCGTGGCGCCGCATCGCGCGGCGACCTGGGGGATCTCGGCGGCCGGATAGACCAGGCCGGAGGTGCCCACGGTCAGCAGCAGGTCGCAGTTGGCGGCGGCCTCGACGGCGGCTTCCAGCGTCTCGGGCGGCAACGCCTCGCCGAACCACACCACACCGGGGCGGACGGGTGCCGCGCATCGCAGGCAGGCCGGTGGCGGTATCCGACGCCCCTCGGCTGGCTCGGGCGTTGTGTCGTCGACCACGGGTGTCGGGTGGGCGCAGGCGGAGCAGCGCGGTGCGAAGAGGCTGCCGTGCAGGTGCAGCGGGGCGACCGAGCCGGCCCGTTCGTGCAGGTCGTCGACGTTCTGCGTGATCAGCACGGCGTGTGGGGCACGGGCTTCGATCGCCGCCACCGCCCGGTGCCCGTCGTGCGGCTCGGCTCGTCGTACCGTCCTGCGTCGCCACTCGTACCAGCTCCAGACGAGCGCGGGGTCGGCGTGGAACGCCTCCGGTGTGGCGAGAGCCTGCGGGTCGTAACGCTGCCAGAGCCCGGTGAGGGCGTCGCGGAAGGTCGGCACGCCGCTCTCGGCGGACATGCCCGCACCCGTGAAGATCACCACTCGGCTGGCCTGCCCGAGCATTGTCGCGGCCGCGACCAGGTCCGACTCCGCCATCCGTACGCGCTCCTCTCACACTGAGCACGGACGGATCGAACGCCCGGGCTCCCCTACGGTGTCGGCAGCCGAGCATCACCGCGCGGCGCGGCAGCCCGGTCGCGTCAGTCGGCGAGGATCTGCTCGCGGAGGATGTCGGCGTGCCCGCAGTGCTGGGCCAGCTCGCGCAGCACGTGCAGGTAGACCCAGCGCAGTGGAAGCGGGCCGCGCCGGTTGCCGTGCACCAGGTCGTCGAGGTCGAGCGACGCCGTCGCCCGCCGGGACTCCTCGCAGGCCTGCCGGTGGGCCCGCTGGACGTCGGCAATGGTGTCGGCGTCGTCGAGGATGAAGGACTCGTCCGGGGTGGCGGGGATGCCGATCTCGTCCCGTGACCGGCAGGTGACGGCCTCGTCGAACCAGACCTTCTCCACGACGGTCGCGTGCTTGACCAGGCCCAGCAGGGTGGTGCGGGACGGCACCAGCGACCGGCGGGCCTGCTCCTCGGTCAACCCGTCCAGGCAGCTGTTGAGCGCGGCGCGGTGCTCGTCGAGGAACACCTCGAACTGGGCCCGCATCGGTTGGTGGAACACGTCTTCGGCGATGGTCGTCCCTTGAGCAGACATGGACGAAGCATCCCAAGGTCTCCGCTGGCTGGCAACGAGCACGCCCCACCGCTAACACCAGGCGGGGCCGGCCCTGGCCGGCGTAGCGTGACGCAGGTGAGTCTGGACCGCGAGCATGGGCACGAACAGCCGTACGCGGAACTGCTGGCGGCGGCGCGGACCGGTGACGGCGAAGCGTTCGGTCGTCTCGTCGGGCCGTTGCGCGACGAGTTGCGTCCGCCGACGGTCAGCTGTCGGTTTCGGGCAGGATGCCGTAGCGGCGGCTGGTGGTGGGATCGCGTCGGGTCGCCTCGGTCAACTGTGGTTCGAGCATGACCCGCAGCGCCACCGACGCGCTGGGCGCGCTCGGATCCAGCTCCGGCGGTGCGCCCTGGCGTCCACCGGCGGCCCAGTCCCGCCAGGACGATTCGCGCTGGCGGTCGGCCTCGCTGCGGTCCTGCCCGACGGCGGCGCGCTGAGCCGCGGCGATGAACGCCAACGCGGCGCGCTGAGCGGCGAGCGCCTCGGGTCCCAGATGGTCACCGTCGTGGACGAGGTGGTATTCGTGGCCGACGTCCAGATCCCAGAGTGCTCGGTGAAGTTGCTCGGTGCCGTCGTGCAGGGCGAACACGTCCCGGCCTCCGCAGCGCAGAAAGATGGGCAACCGGCTGCCTCGGATCGCCTCGGCATTGCCCCGCAGCCGATGCAGGACGCTGTTGGCGGCGAACCCGGCGCCCTCGCCGGACATCTCGCTACCCAGTTGGGCGAGCACGTCGAGGGTGTTTCGGGGACGCAGTTGGGTGGGCGCCGACGCGGGAAGCAGGGCTGGTGCCACAGCCGCGACGGAGAGCCAACGAGCCGGCTCCGCAAAGGCGATCTTGAGAGCGCCATAGCCACCCATCGAGGCGCCCAGCAGCGAGACGCGGTTCAGGTCGACGGCGTACCGCTTCGCCAGTGCCTGCGGGAAACCCTCCGCTATCAGGCTTTCCCAGGCGTTGCCGGGCCGGTCGATGTAGAAGCCGCCGGCTGTCGGCGTGGAGGCGCAGGCGATCACCGACTCGGGCAGCGATCCGTCGGCCCACAGCTGGTCGACCACCGGTTGCAACATGGCAAGGAACTCTCGGGACGAATTGGCACCATGCAGCACCAGGATGAGTGGCCGCGGCTCGTCCCCCGCCCAGCCGCCCGGGGTGAGAACGGCGTACGCCACCTCGCCCTCGACCAGCGGATCCTGGAACGTGTCGCGGATGATCCGGCTACTCATGGTCGTCACCCTCGCACAGCGGGGGGACAGCCGACACGCATTATTCGATCCCGCCGCAGGCAACGGAATGCGCCCGTCGACGCGGGGCCGAGGGCGGGCGGCCTGGGCGCTGGGCAAAGCCCTGCACCGAGCGCATCGCCGTGGCATGAGCCGCTGCCTGATCACCTGCAAGGACCACAACCTGGCCTCCGCGCGGGTCATCGAACGCCACGGCGGTGCGCTTGAGGACGTCCGCGACACCGAACTCGGCCGGATCCGACGCTACTGGGTGGAGTTGCCGGTCGATCGGTCCAGGAACGACACCACGGTCTGATCGGACCGGCATCCCACGTGATCATCGCCGTTTCGCCGTAATGGCGGTGTCCAGCCCCGGCGCTCGGACACCGCCATACCGACGGAACGGAGTCGATCAACTGGCTGCGGAGGTCAGCGGACGCTCACTGAGAGAGACGGCCGGCCGGGTCCTCGCGATCGTGGTCGAAGGCGAGTGCACCGATGAGATCGTCGAGGACGATCTCATCGGTGGCGTCCTCAGCGTTGCACCCGGGCGCCGGCTCCGCGCATCAGCGCCTCCACCTCGGCCAGGCTGGCCATCGACGTGTCGCCCGGCGTGGTCATCGCCAGCGCGCCGTGTGCGGCGCCGTACTCCACCGCCAGCGCCAGGTCACCGTCGCGTTCCAGCAGCCCGTAGATCAGCCCGGAGGCGAAGCTGTCGCCGCCGCCGACCCGGTCGAGGATCTCCAGGCCCGGCCGGTGGGTCGCCTCGGCGAAGGTGCCGCCGGCCCAGGCCACGGCACCCCAGTCGTTCACCGTCGCGCTGCGTACGCCGCGCATGGTGGTCCCCACGACCTTGAAGTTGGGGTACGCCTGGACCGCCGTCTCGATCATCGCCTTGAAGTTGCCGGCGTCCAACGCCCCACTACTGTGGATGTCGGTGTCCGGCACCTGGAAGCCCAGGCAGGCGGTGAAGTCCTCCTCGTTGCCGATCATGACGTCGACCAGGCCGGCGAGCCGCCGGTTCACCTCCTGCGCCCGGTCCTGGCCGCCCACGGCGTTCCAGAGGCTGGGCCGGTAGTTCAGGTCGTACGAGACGATCGTGCCGTGCCGGCGGGCGGCGGTCATGGCGGCCTCGGCGGTCTCCGCGGCCGTCTCGGACAGCGCCGCGTAGATGCCGCCGGTGTGCAGCCACCGCACGCCGAGGGTGCCGAAGAGGTGATCCCAGTCGACGGCGTCCGGCCGGAGCTGGCTGGCCGCCGAGTGCCCCCGGTCGGAGGTGCCGATGGCGCCGCGTACGCCGAAGCCACGCTCGGTGAAGTTCAGCCCGTTGCGTACGCTGCGGCCGATCCCGTCGTACGGCATCCAGGTGATGAAGCTGGTGTCCACGCCGCCCTGGAGGATCAGATCCTCCAGCAGCCGACCGACCTCGTTCTGCGCGAACGCGGTGACGATCGCGGTCCGCAGGCCGAAGCAGCGGCGCAGGCCGCGGGCGACGTTGTATTCCCCGCCGCCCTCCCACACCTGGAACTGGCGGGTGGTGCGGACCCGTCCCTCGCCCGGGTCCAGCCGCAGCATGACCTCGCCGAGTGAGACCAGGTCGTAGCGGCAGTCGTCCTTCGATCGGGGGTTGATGACACTCATGCCGGGCCTCCTGCCGCGACAACGGCCGCCCGGGTCCGGGCGGTGATCTCGTCCCACTGTTCGCCGGCGATCAACTCGGGGGCCACCATCCAGCTCGCGCCGATCGCCAGCACGGCGGGCAGGGCCAGGTAATCGGTGATCACGGCCGGCGTGATGCCGCCGGTGGGGATGAACCGGACCTCGCGGAAGGGCGCCGCCAGTGCCTTGATCATCGCGGGCCCGCCGAGTTGCTGGGCAGGGAAGAACTTGACGACGTTCAGGCCGGCGTCGAGGGCCATCTGGATCTCGGTCGCGGTGGCCGCGCCGGGCACCACCGGCACGCCGGCCTCCTGGCAGACGCGTACCACGTTCGGCGCGAAGCCCGGAGTCACCACGAACCGGGCGCCGGCCGCCACGGCCCGCTCGGCCTGCTCGGCGGTGAGCACCGTGCCGGCGCCGACGGTCAGGTCGCCGCGACCGGCGAGCGCCGCGATGGCGTCCAGCCCGGCGGCGGTACGCAGGGTCACCTCGGCCGCCGGCAGGCCGCCCTTGACCAGGGCTTCGCCGAGGGGGTCGGCCTGCCGCGCATCGTCGAGGACGACGACGGGCAGCACCCGACCAACATCCAACTGTTCAAGTCTGTGAACGCTAATCACATACGTGACCTTACTGGAGTCGTCTCGGCTTCGCTACAGTGGCCGCGTGTCTGCCACACCCGAGGAGTTCCAGCCCGTCAAGTCGGCCGGGCGCACCCTCGACCTGCTCGAACTGCTGGCCGACCAGCCCCGGCCCTGGGCGCTGGGCGACCTGGCCCGTGCCCTGGGCATCCCGAAGAGCAGCCTGCACGGCCTGCTGCGTACGCTGACCAGCCGCGGCTGGGTGCGGACCGACGAGACCGGCACGCGGTACCGGCTCGGCCTGCGGGCCCTGCGAATCGGCGCCGCCTACCTGGACGGGGACGATCAGGTCGACCTGCTCGCCGGCGTCCTGGACGAGTTGTCCCGCCGCTTCGGTGAGGCCGTGCACCTTGGCCGGCTCGACGGAGACCAGGTCATCTACCTCGCCAAACGCGAGTCGGTGCACCGGCTGCGCCTCTACAGCGCCATCGGCCGTCGGCTGCCCGCGCACGCCACCGCGCTCGGCAAGGCGCTGCTGGCCGAGCACCCCGAGCACGCCGTCGACCGGATCCTGACCTTCCCGCTGCCCCGCCTCACCCCGCACACGGTCACCGACCGCGACGCCCTGCACGCCGTTCTGGCGGCCGTGCGCACGGCCGGGCACGCCGTCGACCGGGAAGAGAACGCCGAGGGCATCATGTGCTTCGCGATGGCCGTGCCGCTGGCCACCCCGGCGGTCGACGCGGTGAGCGTCTCGGTGCCGGTGAGCCGGCTGCGGCCGGACCTGGAGGTGGCGATCGTCGCGGCGCTGCGGGAGACCGTCGGTGGCCTCACCCAGGCCCGCAGCATGCTGATCGCATAGCCCGGCATCCTCGTTGACCCCGCCCGGCACCCCTCATAACCTGGGTTGAATCGATTCGACAACGAGGAGCGGGATGAACATCGGGGAGATCGCCCGCCGCGCGGGCGTGTCCCGCAGCACCGTGTCGTACGTGTTGAGCGGCAAGCGGGCGGTGTCGGAGCCGACCCGGCAACGGATCCAGGCTGTCATCGACGAGTTGGACTACCGCCCGAATGCCAACGCCCGCGCGTTGAAGGAGGGACGCACCCGCACCCTCGGGCTGGTCATTCCCCCGGCCAGCCAGCGCCTGACCGACATGCAGCTCGGTTTCGTCGCCAGCGTGGTCGAGGCCGCCGCCCGCGCCGACCTGGACGTGCTGCTCTCCCCCTCCGGCGGCGACCACGACCGGTCGTTCGAGCGGATCGTGACCGGGCGCCGAGTCGACGGCGTGATCCTGATGGAGATCCGGCTGGAGGACGACCGGGTCACCCGGTTGCGGCGCAGCCGCCTGCCCTTCGTCACCATCGGCCGCACCGCCGAGCCGGCGGGCACGAGCTGGGTCGACGTGGACTACGAGGGGCTCATCGCCCGGTGCGTCCATCATCTGGCCGACCTGGGGCACCGACACATCGCCCTGGTGAACCGTTCGGCCGAGTTGGTCGCCGCCGGCTACGGTCCCGGTCACCGAGCCCTGGCCGGTTTCGCCGAGGCGGTGACCGAGCGGGGCCTGACCGGCATCGACCTGTGCTGCGGCGACGACGCCTCGGCTGGTGAGGCCGCCATGACCCGGCTGTTGACCACACACCCGGACGTCACCGCGGCCGCCACGATCAACGAGGCGGCGCTGCCCGGCATCCAGCGGGCGCTGGAGGCGGAGGGCAGGGTGGTGCCCCGCGACTTCTCGGTCGTCGGAGTCGCCGCCGCCCACTGGGCGGAGGACTTCCGTCCGCCGCTGACCGCGGCCGACGTGCCCACCCTCGACATGGGCGCCGAAGCGGTGGCGCTGCTGCTGGAGCGGATCGCCGCCCCCACCGCCGCCCCCCGCCACCGCCTCTACCACCCTCCGATCTCGCTGCGCTCCAGCGCCGCCCCCGCCCCGTCCCCTCTGCGTTGACCAAAAAGTTTGCGTCGCGACAGGCCCGTGCACGTGACGCAAACTTTTTGATCAACTCGGGCGGGGGGATGGTCAGGGGTGGCGGCGGCGTTCGTGGGCGGCGGCCAGGAGCAGGTAACTGCTGGCGGTCCAGGTGTAGGCGCGATCGCGCAGGCCCGCGCCCGTCTCGGCGTCGAAGTTCTCCGCGAAGCCGGACTTCTCACACAGCGCGCGGAACCGCTGGCTGACCTCGTCGGCGAGCCCGGCGTGCCCGGCCCGGCGAAGGCCGTCCTCGATCAGGATGGTGGCCGGCGCCCAGATCGGCCCGCGCCAGTAGCCGTCGGCCACGTAGTGCGGCGAGTCGACCGGCTCGGTGGCGAGCCCGTGCGCGGTCAGGTGGCGCTTGAGCCCGCCGGCGAGCGCGGCGCTGACGTCGGTAGGCAGGTCGGCACCGAGGACGATGGGCATGAGGTCGAGCAGGCTGGTACTCGGCCGCGCCTGACCGTCGCGCGCGCTGCGGGCGACGAACCGCTGCCCGTCCCAGAGCTTGCCCAGCAGTTCGGCGCGGATGTCCGTGGCGGTGCGGCGCCACTGCGTCGCCACCTCGGGTCGATGCAGCTCCGCGGCCAGGTCGGCGAGCTGGTGCAGTTGCAGGATCAGCAGGGCGGCGAGATCCGGCGTCTCGATGACCCGGTCGCCGTCGAAGGTGGTGGCGTTGTCCCAGCCGCTGTCGTTGCCGTGCTGGTAGTACGGCAAGTGGTGGCCGGGCACCCGACGGTGGTCGAGCCAGAAACCGGTCCAGCGCGCGAGCCGCTGGTAGACGTCGGACAACGCGTCGGCCGACAGTGGGCGGGACAGTCGCCGCCGCAACTGGCGCAGCGCCCAGCCGTGCACGGGCGGTTTGACGTAGTTGTAGAGGATCTCCGAGTGGGCGACGGAGTCCGGCAACGCACCGGTGGGATCCTGATGGTCGAACGGCAGATGGAACTGGTGCCAGGCCAGCTCCGCGTCGGCGTCGGCGAGAGCCAGGGCGTTGAAGCAGTGGTCCCAGCTCCACACCTTGTTCATCCAGTGCTTGGACATCAGCACCGCCGGTCGGGTGAGGAAGCCGGCCGGCGCGACCGTCGCCGACCACAGCACGTACGCGGCGAGTTCCGTGCCCGGGGTCTCCGGACTCCGCCAGGGTGCCAGTGCGTCGACGAAGCCCGCGAAATCGGCCGCCATCAACCCGACGAGCTGGTCGAAGTCCCGGTCGGCCGGGTAAGGGCGGCGCGCGGTCTGGTACTCCTCGACGGCGATCTCCCACGGCTGGTCGGCGGGCAGGAGCACGGCCCGCTCGGCGGTTCCGAGCGCCTGCGCGCCGATTGCTCGCAGGTCGCCGGTGAGCGGCGTGATCCGGTAGCGGCGGCCGGTCTCGTAGGAGGTGAAGACGTACGTGCCGGTGACCGGGTCGTCGTGGAGGTAGGTGCCGCTGAACGGGGTGAGGGTGGCCCGAGCGGCGGCGATCCGCAGGCCGAGACCGCGCCCGCGCAGCCGTACGGTGTCCGGGCCGTCGTAGGTGAGCTCGATCGAACCGGTGTGATGACGCCAGGTCACCAGCGCGGCGGTGGCCGTCACCACGGCGTCGGCGGCCGGGGTGAGTCGGAGCACCGGATGCATCCCGGTCTGGTGGGAGACCAGGTGCAGGTCGGGGGCGTGCGTGTGCGCGGCCACCACCGGGGAGATGCTGAACCAGGCTCCGCGGTGGCTGAACGGGATGTCCTGGATGGAGAACGCCGGGCCGGTGTGGACGACGGTCATGGGCGGTGGCCGCCTTTCCTGGTGCGGTTGGTGCGGGTCGGCTCAGTCCTTCACGGCACCGGCGGTGACCCCGACGGCGACGTAGCGTTGGGCGAGGACCAGCAGCACGGTGGTGGGGATGGCGGCCACCACGGCGGTGGCCATGATCGCGTTCCACTGCTGGTTGTTGTTGCCGATGTACTGGTAGATGCCGAGCGTGATCGGCCGGTGGGTGCCGCCGCCGTCCAGGGTGGAGGCGAAAATGAAGTCCGACCAGGCCCAGAGGAACGCGAAGAGCGACACGGTCACGATCGCGTTGCGGCTGACCGGCAGCACCACCGACCAGAACGTGCGCAGCCGGTTGGCGCCGTCGACGTGCGCGGCCTGGATCAGGTCGTCCGGTATCCCCGACATGAACGCCGTGAAGATCAGCACGGCGAACGGCACCGCGATCGTCGAGTCGGCCAGGATCAGCCCGGGCACGGTGTTGAGCACGCCGAGGTCCAGGTAGATGGCGTAGAAACCCATCGCCATGATGATCCCGGGGATCATCTGCGCGATCAGCAGGAGGAACCGGACCGCGCCGCCGCCGGGTGGCCGGAGCTTGGCCAGGGCGTAGCCGGCGGGAGCGGCGAGGGCCAGGGTGAGCAGCACGGTGCCGAGCCCGACGAGCAGACTGGTGCCGACGTACGGCAGCTGCTGGCTGAGCACCGCCCGGTAGCCGTCGAGCGTGCCGTCGACCGGGAAGAGGTGCGGCGGGTTTCTGCGCATGTCCTGGTCCCGGGTGAACGAGACATTGATCATCCAGTAGACGGGGAACAGCATCAGCCCGGTCAGCAGCACCCCGAGCCCGCTTCGCCACCAGCCGCGCCTCGTCCGCTTCATCGCAGCCGCTGCCTCCGCTCGAAGCCGATGTAGACCGCTCCGGCGCCGACTGCCAGGAGGATCAGCAGGTTGCCGACGGCCGCACCGGGCCCGAACTCGGGCAGCAGGTTGCCGAAGCCCAGCCGGTACGACCAGGTGGCCAGCGTCGTCGACGAGTCGGTGGGACCGCCCCTGGTCATGATCCAGATCAGGTCGAAGACCTTGAGCGTGTAGATCAGCCCGAGCAGCAGCGTGATCGCCGAGACCGGGCGCAGCAACGGCCACGTGATCCACCGGAAGCGCTGCCACCCGCTCGCCCCGTCCAGTGCCGCCGCCTCGTAAAGGGGACGCGGAATCGCCTGCAGTCCGCTGTAGAGCACGACCAGGTTGAAGGGGATGCCGATCCAGACGTTGGCGATGATCACCGAGAGCAGCGACCACCGGGGTGACGTCAGCCAGTTCACCGGCTCCACCCCGACGGCCGCGAGCGCCGCGTTGACCAGGCCGGCCTCGCTGTTGAGCAGCCACGACCAGGTGGATGCCGACACGATCAACGGCAGCAGCCACGGTACGAGGAACAGCGCGCGCAGCGTACGGGAGAGCGGGAAGTGCCGGTGGAAGAAGAGCGCCAGGGCAAGGCCGATGGCGAACTGGCAGAGCAGGGACGCGACGGTGAAGACCGCGGTGTGCCACAACGCCGGGACGAACGTCGGCGCAGCCAGCACCTGACGGTAGTTGTCCAGCCCGGCGAAGGGCGCACCGCCCTGGACGAACGAGCGGACGGTGTATTCCCGCAGGCTCAGCTCGACGTTGCGATACAACGGATAGGCGTAGAAGGCGAGCAGGTAGCCGGCGACCGGGGCCAGGAAGGCCCACGCCGCCCAGCCAGCACCGCCGGTGCGTCGGCGCGGTGGAGGTGCCGGCGGGGTGGCCCGGGCCGCCGCATCGCGCTCGCGTACCGCCACGGATCGCGAGGTCCGGGCGAGGTGGCTGCCCATGTCGGCCGGGGCCGGTCAGTTCGTCGCGCTGTCGGCCGCACGTTGCGCGGCTGACAGCGCCTCCGGTGGCGTCCGGGCGCCGCTGAGCGCGGACTGCACCGCCGTCCACAGCGGCTCCGAGATCCTCGGGTACCGGGTCCCCAGGTCGTCGCCGGTGCGCCCCTTGGCCGCCTTGACCGCGTCGACCCAGACCCCCAACTCGGCGTTCGCCGCGACCTGTTGCTCCTGCACGGCGGCCACCGGGGCGATGTAGGACAGGGTGGTGTCCGTGGTGAGCAGGTTGTCGCCACTGGTCAGGCAGGCGACCAGTTGCCGGGAGGCGGCGTACCGGCCGGTGTCGCCCTGCACCGGAATGGAGATGAACTCGCCGCCGGTGGGCGCCGGTGCGGTGCCGCCTGCGCGGGCCGGGATGGGGATGATGCCGTACTCGAAGCTCAGCTTCGCCGCGTTGGCCAGTTGCCAGGTGCCGTTCTCGCCGAAGGCGTAGTCGCCGCTGGCGAACTCCTGCCAGCTGGTGGTCTGGGTGTTGTTGATGACGGAGTTTGGCGCGTGGCCGGCGGTCAGCCAGTCGGTCCACAGGGTCAGGGCCGACACCGCCTGCGGCGAGTCCAGCGCGGTGAGTTGTGCACCGGCGCCCCAGAACCAGGGCAGGAACTGGAAGCTGCCCTCCTCGGTGCCGATCGCGGAGAAGGTGATGCCCTTCTTGCCGGCGGCCTTGACCTTGACCAGCGCCGCGGTCAGCGACGACCAGTCCGTCACGGTGGAGATGTCCACGCCCGCCTCGGCCAGCAGGTCCTTGTTGTAGTAGAGGGCGAGGGTGTTCGCGCCGATCGGCACGCCGTACGTCCTGCCGTCGCGCTGCCCGGCACCGAGGAGGTGCGGTTCCATCGCCGACACGTCGAGGTCCGTCTCGTCGGTGGTGGTGAGGGCGCCGGCCTCGGCCAGCGTGGAGATCACCGGGTTGTCGATGACCAGCACGTCCGGTGAGTTGCCCTGCTGGGCGGCGAGCAGCGCCTTGTTGGTCAGGTCGGTGGTGTCGTAGCCGGTCCGCTCGACCGACACCCCGGCCGAGGTCCCGCACTCCTTGAGCAGCCTGACCCAGTCGGAGTCGTCGGTGAACTGCGGGTACGGGTCCCAGATGGTGTAGGTCCCGCCGCCCTCGGTCGTCGTCTCCTTCGAGGAACAGGCGCTGGCGGTGCCGGCGATGGCGAGGGCCAACAGGGCGGCGCTCACCGCGCGCACCCGCAGGCTGGAACGTGTCATGTGAGGCCTCGCTTCGTATTCGAACCGATTCGCCGAATCGGTTCGGCCGACGATAGGCCCACCTCGGCGACACGGTCAAGGGAGTCGATGCTCCACACCGGAGAGCGCCCGAATCTCCACGTCATCGAGCCAACGCGGCGTTGACATTCACAACTGTCAACTTTTACGCTCCGTGCGAATCGGTTCGACGCAGCCCCCCTGATCACCGAGAGCCGCCTTCGTCGCAAAGGAGTCCCCAGTGACGCTCCCCCGCAGACCAGGACCCGTTCGTCGTCCCATCGCCCGGCTCGCGGTCTTCGCGCTCGCGGCCACCGCCCTCGTCGCTCTTCCCACGCCGGCCCGCGCCGCCGATGAGTCGATCACCGTCAACTTCTCGGTGACCAGCGGCGCGCCGACGTACCGCGCGGCCGGCTGGATCTACGGCATGACCGAGAACGCCTCCGGCCCGGCCGATCACTTTTACCGTGACGTGAAGTTCCGGTACATGCGCGCCGGCGGCGCGCAACTGCCCGGCAGCGGCTGGGTCGGCGGAACCTACGAGCGCCGGTGGAACTCCACCCTCGCCCAGGCGCGGCGCACCGCGGCGCTCGGCGGCGAGTTCATCCTGCTGCCACATGATCTGTGGGGCGCGGACGGCGCCGCGATCTCCCGCTTCCCCGGCGACAACGGCAACTGGACCGACTACGACAACTTCCTCAACCGCCTGATCAGCGACGTACGCGCGGCCGGGCTGACCGTGCAGTGGGACATCTGGAACGAACCCAACATCACCCTGTTCTGGAACCGCCCGATCTCCCAGTACTTCGAGCTGTGGCGCCGCACCTACCAGCGCATCCGGGCCGAGTTCCCCAACCAGCTCATCGTCGGGCCGAGCTGCGCCTGCGTACCGTCGACCAACCACACCTTCTGGAACCAGTACCTGGACTTCGTCCGCTCGACCAACACCGTGCCGGACATCATCAGCTGGCACTCCCTGCCCGGCGACCCGGTGGCCAACGTCGCCGCCGCCAACGCCACCCTCGACCCGCGCGGCATCCCGCACCCCCGCCCGTACCAGATCAACGAGTACGCCGCGCCCGACGAGCAGAACCCCGGCGACGGCGCCTGGTACATCGCACGCCTGGAACGCGCCCGCGCCGACGGCCTACGGGCGAACTGGGCCAGCGCCGGCAACCTGCACAACGACCTCGGCAACCTGCTGGTGCGCAACTCGGCCGGGCAGCACCAGCCCAAGGGGGAATGGTGGGTCTACCGCTTCTACGCCTCGCAGACCGGGCAGATCGTCTCGGTCACGCCCAGCCCGTCGTACGACGCGTTCGCGACCAAGACGTCCGGATCGGCGAAGATCCTCATCGGCGCGGGCCGCACCACCGGCAACCTCACCGTCAACCTGCAACGACTGGACACCACCAGCGGCATCGTGCAGAACAACCAGGTCCGTGTGCTCGTACAACGGGTCCCGCACAACGGCGGCGGCGCGGTGCAGGGCCCGATCACCATCTCCAACAGCGTGGTCAACGTGAGTGGCAACAACGCCACGGTCTCGCTGCCCTACGCCAACCAGACCGACACCTACACTCTGACCCTGCTGCCGCCCTCCGAGGGCGGCTTCCAGTCGGTGGCGGTGGCCCAGCACTCCCAGCAGTGCCTGGACAACACCGGCCGCAACACCGGTGACGGCAACGTCCAGCAGCAGTTCTACTGCGAGGGCGGCGACCAGCAGTTGTGGAACTTCCGGCCGGTGAGCGGCGTGGCGAACACCTTCACGGTGGTCAACCAGCAGACCGGCAAGTGCCTGGACGTCAACGGCGTCTCCACCGCCGACGGCGCGG
This sequence comes from Micromonospora qiuiae, assembly GCF_016863555.1. Classification (GTDB taxonomy): domain Bacteria; phylum Actinomycetota; class Actinomycetes; order Mycobacteriales; family Micromonosporaceae; genus Micromonospora; species Micromonospora qiuiae. Next base: position 44,954 of record NZ_BOPC01000050.1, read on the forward strand.
CGGTGCACCAGTGGAGCTGCCACGACGGCCTCAACCAGCAGTTCACGCTGCGCAAGGTGACCTACCCGGGCAACGACTCGCACGACTACCAGCTCGTGGCCCGGCACAGCAACAAGTGCGTCGACGTCAGCACCATTTCCACCGCGCCCCGCGCCCCGATCCATCAGTGGACCTGCAACCCGGCGGGCCAGGGCAGCCCGCTCAACCAGACCTGGCGGCTCTGGGGCCGATGAGCCCCGGCCGTCGGGGGGCGGGTCCGGCATGGCCACGTCGATTAGCATCGATCCGCATGACGAACCCCGCCGTCACCTTCCGCAATCCCGTCGTCCCGGGTTTCCACCCCGATCCGAGCGTCTGCCGGGTGGGTGAGGAGTACTATCTCGTCTGCTCCAGCTTCGAGTACTTCCCCGGCGTGCCCATCTTCCACAGCCGGGACCTGGCCAACTGGCGGCAGATCGGCAACGTGCTCGACCGCCCGAGCCAACTCGACCTGCCGGCGGACACACCCGCCTCGGCCGGCATCTTCGCGCCGACCATCCGGCACCACGACGGTCGGTTCTGGATGGTCACCACCAATGTCAGCATCGGTCGGCACCTGCTCGTCACCGCCACCGACCCGGCCGGGCCGTGGTCGGATCCGGTCTACTTCGACCTGCCGCACGTCGATCCCTCGCTGTCCTGGGACGACAACGGCGACTGCTGGCTGACCGTTTCCGGAGTCCAGTCGTACCGGATCGATCCGCTGGCCGGCAAGGTTCTGGAGGGCCCGGTGCCGATGTGGTCCGGCACCGGCGGGCAGTACCCGGAGGCCCCACACCTGTACCGGATCGGCGAGTGGTGGTACCTGCTGGTCTCCGAGGGCGGTACGCACACCGGCCACGCGGTCTCCATCGCCCGGTCCCGCAGTATCCGTGGCCCGTTCGAGCCCGGCCCGGCCAACCCGTTCCTCACCCACCGCAGCACGGATCGACCGATCCAGGCGACCGGCCACGCGGACCTGGTCCAGGCCGCCGACGGCAGCTGGTGGATGGTCCTGCTCGGCATCCGCGCCAAGGGACAGTGGCCGCCGTACCACGTGCTCGGCCGGGAGACCTTCCTGGTGCCGGTGCGGTGGGTGGACGGCTGGCCGGTGGTCGACCCGGTCGAGGAGGTGATGACCGCGCCCGCCGGCAGCCCGCCCGCGCTCGCCGCCACCGGAGACCCCGGCGGGCACCGCGACGACTTCGACAGCACCGAGTTGGCGCCGCAGTGGTTGTCGCTGCGGGGCCGGTCGCCGCGGAGCTGGTCGCTGACCGACCGGCCGGGCTGGCTCACCCTGCACGCCGACGGAAAGACCCTGGACCGGGCCGGCGCCACCCTGGTCGCCCGCCGGCAACTTCATCACGACTGCCGGGCCAGCGTCCGCGTCGACGCCGGTACCGGCCGGGCCGGGCTGACCCTGCGCATCGACGAGGCACACCACTACGACCTGGAGATCTCCGGCGGCACCGTGCGGGTCGTCGGCCGGGTCGGGCCGTTCCGCCAGGTGTTCGGCGAGCGGAGGGTGCCGCCGGGTCCGGTCACCCTGACCATCGCCACCCGGACCGGCGACCTGCTGCCGCCGACGGTGACGGCGGCCGAGCAGGTGGCCGCACCCGGGACGCCCTTCGGTGTACGCCCGACCACCTGCGACATGGTCAGCTTCGAGGTGGCGACCGAGGACGGGCCGGTCGTCCTGGCCGAACTCGACGGTCGATACCTGTCCACCGAGGTCGCCGCCGGCTTCACCGGCCGGGTCTTCGGCCTCTACGTCACCGAGGGCAGCGCCGCCTTCGACTGGTTCGACTACCGTCCGACGGCGATCCAGGAATGACCACCGCCGGTCGGGTGCCCGACCGGCGGTGAGGCCAGCGAAAAGCCGTCGGCAGTGCGGGGTGGGCCCGCACGGCCGACAGCGGTCACCCCAGACCTGGCCGGGCGTGATCGTCGCGGTGCAGCCACCGCTCGCGAGTTTTCACAGACGTCAATGGCTTCCGGAAGTTTTCCCGGAAGTTTCAGGCCGCTCCCGATGGGCTGGTCGTGGTTTGCGCCCGACGACCCCTGGGGCTTTGGTCGTGCTCGCACCCGGGGCTGGCGAACTCGTCGCGCCGGCAGCTACCTGGCGGTGCAGGTGGGGTTCAGACCCGTGCCGGTGCCGGTGCCCTGGAAGCCGAACTCGGTCGACTGGCCGGCGGCGATGGCCCCGTTGTAGCTGACGTTGGTGAAGGTGACCGCGCCGCTGCTGCCATTGCGGTTGGCGTTCCACACGTTGGTGACGCTGGCACCGGAGGGCAGCGTCACGGCGACGGTCCAGCCGTTGACCGGCGCGGCGCCTGCGGTGACCCGCACTGTGGCGACGAACCCACCGGTCCACTGGTTGACCGACACCGAAGCCGAGCAGCCGCCACCGGCCGGTGGCGTAGTGGGCGGAATCGTCGTGGGCGGGACCGTCGGCGGCGCGGTAGTGGGCGGCGTCGTCGTGGGCAGGGTGGTCGGCGGCACGGTGGTGGGCGGGGTGGTCGGGCCGCCGGCGAGGGTGGGCGTCTGCCAGTCCCGCCACTCGGCCAGGTTGCCCGCCTTGCGGCTGGAGATCCGGAAGGCCCCGGCCGCGCTGCCCGTCTTGAGCAGGAACTTCTGGATGCTCTGCTGCAACGGGGTGCGCCACTCCGACCGGGACGCGCAGTGCGTACCGTCCTGGACGTCGGACCAGTAGCTGATGTTGTCGCCCGCGCCGAGCGCCTTGTAGACCTCCGCGCCGGCCAGGGCCGCGACGCTGGACGACCGGGCCGCCAGCCAGTCGATGTGCGGATTGTCCATGATGAACAATCCGCGCGGCGCGATCATGGCCACCGTCTGGTGGGTGTCCACGGGCAGGTTCGCCGGGTTGCCGGTGTAGGAGCCGAAGGCGTCGCCCAGCCACGGCTGTTCGCCGTACGCGCTGCTCAGCGGCTGGGCGCCGGACTCACCCGGGATGCCGCGGAAGATCGGCGAGCCGGCGCTGCCCGATTCGATCGGCATGGTCAACGCGATGCGCTGGTCGAAGGCGCCCGTGACGAAGGCGCCCTTGCCGTAGCGGGAGCACCCGGTGACGCCGGTAGCGTCCGCCCGGAGGATGTTGCCGCCCGACTGCTCGATGACGTCGATGATCCGGCTCACTCCCCACGCCCAGGCGACCAGCAGACCGGTGCTGCTGGAGGAACCGTAGACGCTGTAGAAGGCGCCCTGTTTGTTGTTGCGGGGCGTGCCTTCCCGTCCCACCGCGAGCGGGTCGTAGCTGATCACCGCGGCGCCGGCGGACCGGATGGTGGCGGTGTCGGCTCCGAATCCACCCAGGACCACCACGGCCGGGTATGGCCCGGTCCCCCCGCTGGGCAGTTGCACGCTGGCGGAGAAGCTGGCGCTGCGACCGTTGTGCGTCACGTTCACCGTGATGTTCGTGTTCGAGACCGTTCCCGTGACACTCTGCGGCTTCGCCGGTTTGTCGCCGTAGACGTAGCGCTGCGCGAGGTGCTTGATCTCCGCGCGGTGACACCGCCAGTCGGACTTAACCGAGATGCGCGTACCGTTCAATTTCCGGAAGGGATCCGGTAGGCGGGAGTTGGCCGGCGGCGATGTCGCACCGGGGACCGGACAATCGGTCCCCTCGTCCTCGGCGGGCGCGACGGCCGCGAGGCCAGCGGCCGCCCGCGCCAGGCTGCTTCTCGCCGCCACCCAGGTCGTCGCGGCGAGCGCAAGTGCCGTCACCGCCAGCACCACGATCACCGATCGGATCTGTGTACGACCCCATCTCATGATCACTGAAGCTCCTCTCCGGGCAGCATCGATAATTATCGATGCTCATCGGGGCAAGTTTCGGCCTGAGCAGCGAAAAATGTCAATACCGTTTCGCAGGGTCGGCGACGCGGGATCGGCCCGTTCGCCGCCATGGGGCCCCTGGCTCAACCCGCTGGCGCCGACCGGTGGGCCGACGGGCCATTCGCCGGGGCGAGCGCCGGCAACCACCAGGGCGGGCAGCGCCGACCATTGACGTTTCTCGATGAGAAGTCGTACTATTCGCGAAATAGTTCCCGCAAGTTTACCGAAAATTCCGGTGGCGTTCGGTCGCCCGTCCCCAGTCCGTGTCCCGGGCAGCACGGGCGTCCCGTGCCGGGGCAGCACGAGACAGGTGCCGGGCCGGTGCGGCAGTGACTCAGGAGGAGAAGCAAGATGTCCCAGCTCGTCCTGTTCGGGATCGACATCTGCGCGGTGGCGTTACTCGTCTTCGGGCTCTACTTCCCGCGACACCGCCGCCGCGATCTCGTCGTCGCCTACCTCGGCGTCAACGTCGGTGTCCTGTCGGTGGCGAGCGCGCTGAGCGCCAGCAACGTCGGCGCGGGGCTCGGGCTGGGGTTGGCGCTGTTCGGCGTACTCTCCATCATCCGGCTGCGCTCGACCGAGCTCGACCAGCACGAGGTCGCGTACTATTTCTCGGCCCTGGCCCTGGGCATCCTCGGCGCGCTGAGCACCACCTCGATCTGGCTCAGCGCCGGCCTGATGTTACTCATCGTGGTGGTGATGTTCCTGGGTGACCATCCCCGGCTGCTGCGCCACTACCGGCACCAGATCATGGTGCTCGACTCCGCCGTCACCGATCACGTGGCGCTCGTCGCCCAGTTGGAACAGTTGCTCGGCGCCCGGGTGCACGTCGCCACCGTGCAGCGACTCGACCTGGTCAACGAGACCACACTGGTCGACGTCCGGTACTCGGTGCGTCCCGGCGCCGCCAGGGCCGCGGCCAGCCGGCCGGCACCGGCGGGAGCACACCGATGAGCCTGCCGCCGATCGCCGCGTCCCTGGCGAAGATGGCCCCCGTCGGGTTGGCCGAACTCATCGACCGGGCCGCGCTTCAGACCAGGGTCGACCGCAAGTACGTCGTACCGCTCGACCAACTTCCCGACCTGTTGCACCAGCTCGTCCCGTCCGCCCTGGTGCTGGAGATCGACGACGAGCGGGTGTTCCGCTACGAGTCGGTGTACTTCGACACCCCACATCTGGTCAGCTACCACTGCGCGGCGTACCGGCGACGGCGACGCTTCAAGATCCGCACCCGCAGTTACCTCGACTCCGCGCAATGCTGGCTGGAAGTCAAGATCAACGGGGCACGGGACAGCATCACCAAGCACCGGCTGCCGTACCACCTGAGCGACCGCGCCACCGTGCGCCCCGGCCGCGACTTCGTCGACGCGGCGCTGCGGCGTGAGGCGATCCACCAGGCCGTCGGCGACGCCTTCGATCCGGTGCTGGTCACCAGCTACCGTCGGGCGACCCTGCTGCTGCCGGCCACCGCCAGCCGGGTCACCATCGACACCGAGCTGACCTGGCAGGCCGGCGACAGCACCCTGCGGCTGCCCGGCCTCGCCGTGGTCGAGACCAAGACCAGCTCCACCGCCTCGCCGGCCGACCGGATGTTGTGGCAGCGAGGGATCCGGCCCGTCCGCATCTCCAAGTACGCCACCGGCCTGGCCGCGCTCCGCCCGGAACTGCCGGACACGCCGTGGCGTCGGACCCTGCGCCGCCATTTCCACCGCACCCCGTCGTCGGCGGGCCCGGCATTGACCACCACCCTTCGCTCCGAACAGGAGGCATCGTGCGTCTGACCGTCCGCAGCACCGGCACCACGACGGCGGCCTTCCGCGCCGCAGGAGTCCTGGCCGCCGCCGTACTGGTCGCCGGGCTGCTCGTCCCGTCCCCGTCACCAGCCGGCGCCGAACCGCTCGCCGACTCCGGTGCCGCCACCGCCGCCGGCTCCACCACGACCACCTCGGCGGCCGGCGCCGTCGCAGCGGCCGGCGCCGCCGACGATCTGGTCGGCGATATCCGCTTCTCCGTGCCCAGCGGCACCTTCTCCGGTGAGGTGTCGGTGTCGCTGAGCACCACCGTCAGCGGCGCCCAGATCCGCTACACCACCGACGGGCGGCTGCCCACCGCGCAGTCCCCGCTCTACTCCGGTTCCCCGCTGCGGTTGACCCGGACCACCCAGCTGCGGGCACAGGCCTTCGTGGGGCAGACCGCGTCCGGGGCACCCGGCACGGCCATGTACGTCGCCCGCAACACCGCCGCCGCCCACGACCTGCCGGTGATCCTGATCGACTCGTACGGCGCCGGCCGACCGGACCGGCAGTACTTCGACGCCGCCACCATGATTTTCGAGCCGAGTGGCGGGACCACCTCGCTGGCCGCCGCCCCCACCGTGGCCACCCGGGCCGGGTTCCGGCTGCGCGGGCAGTCGTCGGCCATGTTCGCCAAGACGCCGTACCGGCTCGAGTTCTGGGACAACGAGGACGACGACGCCGACTACCCGGTGCTCGGCATGCCCGCCGACTCCGACTGGGTTCTGCGCGGGCCGTTCAGCGACAAGGCGTTGATCCGGGATGCCTTCGTCTACGACCTCGGGCGGCAGATGGGTCTGCCGGCGCCCCGGTACGCGTTCGCGGAGTTCTATCTCAACACCGATGCCGGCCCGGTCGGTGCCGACGACTACATGGGCGTCTACATGATCGTGGAGACGATCAAGAACTCCAAGAACCGCCTCGACCTCAAGAAGCTCCGTTCCGACGACCGGACGCTGCCGAGGATCACCGGTGGCTACATCTTCAAGTTCGAGTGGATGGCCGCCGAGGAGCCGACCCTGCCGTGCACCGGACCGGCGGCGAGTTGCTGGAACTACCTGGAGGTCGCCGACCCGTCGCCGTTGATGCCCGAGCAGCGGGACTGGCTGCGCAACCACATCCAGGAGTTCCACAACGTGCTACGGGCACCGAACTTCGCCGACCCGGCAACCGGCTACCGAGCGTACATCGACGTGGATTCCTTCATCGACCAGCTCATCATCAACGAGCTGAGCCGGGAGATGGACTCCTACCTCCGCAGCGCGTACTTCTACAAGGACCGCGACACCAAGATCTTCGCCGGTCCCCTGTGGGACTACGATCTCAGCTTCGGCGTCGGTGGCTACTTCGCCAACGATCAGACCTCAGGCTGGCAGTACCAGCAGGTACGCCAACCGATGGCGAACGACTGGTACAACCAGCTCTTGCGGGACCCGGCCTTCGTCAACCAGGTCCGGCTGCGTTGGCAGACGCTGCGCCGTGGTGCACTCTCCGACGCGTCGTTGCAGTCCCGGATCAACGCCCTCAGCACCCCGTTGACCAACGCCGCGCAACGCAACTTCCAGCGTTGGCCCAACCTGACCACCCGGATGATCGGGCCCTTCATCACCCCGACCGCGTCGACGTGGCAGGGGCAGGTCCAGTACATGCGGGACTGGATGCTGCGCCGCGCGGCCTGGCTGGATTCAACTGCGGGCTGGGGCGGTCCCACCACTCCCCCGCCCACCACCCCGCCACCCGGACCGACGACCCCGCCGCCCGGACCGACCACGCCGCCGCCGGCCAGCGCCGCCTGCACCGCCACGTACACGGTGACCAACCAGTGGACCGGCGGCTTCCAGGGTGAGGTGCGGGTCACCGCGGGGACGCGGGCGATCAGCAACTGGACGGTGACCTGGACCCTGCCCAGTGGCCAGGCGATCACCCAGGCGTGGAACGCGACGGTCACCACCCAGGGGTCGACGGTCACCGCCCGCAACGTCAGCTACAACGGCTCGCTCGCACCGGGCGCCAGCACCACGTTCGGCTTCCTCGGATCCTCCTCCGGGGCACCCGGCATCCCCACACCGACCTGCACAGCAAGCTGACTTCCCGGCGGGCGTACCTGGCACCGGGCCATCACCGTCCCGGTGCCAGGTACCTGCCCATGCTCTCCCTGCGGGCGCTGGAGGACGCCCCCGTGGGAAACCATGCTCTGATTCATGGTCGAACCACTACTACTGCCTTCGCGCCCTGTCGAGCTGATCCGTTTGCGCTATCACGCAAGCGGCGGGAGCTGGACGCCATTTCCGCCGAGCATGGTGGCAGGTTTCGGGTGTGTCGGCTCCGACTGAAAGCCGACCTCGCTGTCGGGTGACCGGAGCCCCCGCCTTCACCGCCGACCTGACCAAGGTTTTGTCTGGCCCTCAGTCTCCGGCTGGTGTGAGGAGTGACCGCGGTTCCTGTCTTGGCGGAGCAGACGGGCCGGCCGCCGCGGTCAAGGCATCCGTCGCGATGCCGGTCACTGCGAACCGTTAACGCCATCAGCTCGACAGGGCACGGCCCAGGCCACATCCCGGCAGCCAGCCACCGGCCACGCCACCAGCCGGCCATGGCGTGTCAGCCGCCGGTGCCTTCCGCCGCCCCGTCCGGGCCCAAAGCGCCCTCCGCGCCGTCGCTGTCGAGGTGCACATGCTGGTGGCCGTTTCCGGCATCAATGTTGATCTGGTCGAGTTGCGTCGCGGCCACCGACCACGTGGTCACAGCCAGCGCCGCCTGCCTCGCCGCCAGCGTCAGCAGTTCCGGTCGCCGGTCGGCGGGAGCGGCCACGGCCAGGGCGACCGTGTCGACGGCGACGGCGGCCTGTTCCACCGCGCTGCGCAGCCCGCCGCGGGCGACGTTGGTCGCCGTCATGCCCGACGGTGGGTCGGCGAACTGCGCCGTCAACCGGCGCATGACCTCTTGCCACTGACCGACCTGGGCCGCCTCGGGCGCGCGCCCGGCTGCCGGCTCCTGCCGGACGGCAAGGAGGATCGGCCCGAGTTGCTGCCCCGTCCGGCGTGCCATGTCGGTGAGTTCGACGATCTGCTGCGCGTCGCGCCTGAGATCCGCCTCTTGCAGCTTCGCGATGCTGGACTCGGTCGCGCTCGGTCGCCCGACGGCGTAGCCGACCAGACCGCCAAGGAGGCCCACGATCAGCGCCGCCACGATGCCCACCGCGACCATCCGCGCCGGAGGACGCCCCGGCCGGGCCGGCGAGGTCAGCAAATGGGAGGGCCGGCCGGTTCGACGGGACATGACACTCCTCGCATCGAAGACTGTACGGACTCGGAGCCTAACCCTTCCGCCGTAACACGTCGATGGTTACGCATGTCCCACACGAACTTCGATCGGAACTGACGAAAGGCGTGGCCTTCGGCCCTCACCCCGTGCGCCGTCCTGCCGGTGTACCGGTCGGCCGGTACCACGGTCAACGGGCGCCGGCGCGCCGTCAGGGAACGGCCATCCGGCGGGCGAGCTCGGCCGCCCGGTACGCCGCGACCTGACGTGCCTGCGCCGCCACGAACCGCCGCAGCGGCGCGGGCGCGAAGGCGCTGACCTGCTCCCGCACCCGGGTGCCGTCGGCCACGGCGGTCAACTCCACCACCGCCCGCAGGCGCACCCACCCCGGGCTGCGTACGTCGCTGACCACTCGGTCGGGCCGGTGCGAGGTCAGGCGTACGCGCATCGGGTTGTCCCAGCGCAACGGACCGAACAGTCGGAACCGTTCGACGGCGAGGTAGTCGACGATCTCCCGCCCCTGCGCGTCGTGGCCGGGCCGCACGTCCCGCACCGCGACGACCAACGGTGACAGCCCGATGTAGCTGTACGGGTCGCTCAGGTGGCGATGCACCCGCTCCGGCGACGCCGCGACGACAGTGGTGGTCTCGAAGGCGATCGGCGCCTGGCGTTCCTCGGGCACGCCCCATCCTGTCACGTCCCAAGCCGGGACAGGCGCCGATGACCGTCCACAGTAGAGGCCCGGGGGAAGCGCCCCGACACCTAGGACGCTCCCCCCGGGTGGATCTCTGCTCGTCGTACGGTCACTACCGCAGCAGCGGCAGCACCCGCCGGCCGAGCAGATCGATCCCCTGGTACGGGGTGAGGCCGTGTGGGGTGCCGAACTCCACACGGCTGGCCCCCGCGTCAAACACGGCGGCGGCCTGCGCGGCGACCTGTTCGGGCGTGCCGGAGAAGGCGAACAGGTCGAGCAGGTCGTCGCCGATCAGCGCGCCGGCCGCGTCGTCCTCGCGGCGGGCGACGTGGTCCTGGATCCGGGCCAGCAGTTCCGGATCGACCTCGACGGTGGGGTCGAGAGCGGCGACCACCGCGAGGTACATGGCCACCTCGGTCCGGGCCATCCGGCGGGCCAACTCGCCGTCGGTGTCGACGACGGTGACCGCGCCCAGCACCACACCGGTCTCGTGCCCGCCCGCCTCGTCCAGCCAGGCGCGCATCGTCTTGGCCATGGCCGGATTCGCCGACCCGCCGACCTTGACCTCGCTGGCGAACGCGGCCGCCACCCGCGCCGTCTGCTGCCCCCAGGTGCCGACCAGCACCGGAACGTCCGGACGTACCGGGGTGTACCGCAGGGTGGTGCCGGGCTCGATGCTGAACTCCCGGCCCTGGAAGCCCTCGCCGTCACCGGCGAGCAGCCGCCGCACGACCTGCACCGTCTCGGCGATACGTCGCAACGGCCGCGCCTGCGGCACCCCGACCTGTTGTAGCCAGGTGCCCCGGGCCAGCCCGAGGTACGCCCGGCCGTGCGAGGCCAGGTCGAGGGCGGCGACCTGACCGGCGACCTCGACCGGGTGCAGGGTGAACGGGTTGAGGCAGGCCGCGCCGAGCCGGATGCGGCGGGTGTGCCGGGCGGCCACCAGCAGCGGGAAGATCGGCGGCTGGTACATCAGGTCGCCGAAGACCGACAGCACATCGAAGCCGTGCCGCTCGGCAAGCTCGGCCAACTCGGCGTACTCGTCGGCGGACTTGTCTGATTGCAGGCCGATGCCGACCAGCCGTTCTCCGTTCACGTCAACTCCTCGGTGGGGATCTGCCGACGGCCAGTACGCTCGATCCGCATGATCACCCGCTCGTCCGGGTCCGGGCAGGCGACGTGGCTGTCCCGCGCCATCCAGTCACCCTCGGCCAGGGCCCGCTGCTTGGCCGGCAGCAGAGGCAGACAGGCGGCCAGCGCGTACACGCAGAAGTGCTGGCCCTCCGGGATGCTCAGCCGGCAGGATTCGGTCAGGTCGAAGTGGTCCCCCACCTTCATGCCGCACACCGAACGGCCCTCGATGCGCTCCACCACCACCCGCAGGTCGTAGACGTCGGTGGTGGGCTGCTCGTCGCTACGCTCGCTCATCGCACGGCCTCCGCGTGGTGGTGAATGATCCGCCAGCCGCTCTCCGTGCGGCGCAGCACGTCGGTGACCCGGAAGCAGACATCCGGGCGGTCGTCGCCGTGGCGGGCGCGCAGCACGTACCGGACCAGGCCGGTGTCGCCCCAGGCGTCGGCGCGCAACTGCTCCGGCGCCACCGCGACCGGAGGCGGGCCCGTCGCGCCCGCGGCCCGCCGGTCGCGCAGGTCGTCCAGCGCGGCCAGACCGCAGAGCAGCTCGTCGGCGTCGGACTCCCAGATCGTCAGCTCGGGGTGCAGGTGGGCGTCGAAGGCGGGCCGGTCACCCAGCGATCGGTACATGTCTTCGATGGTGCTGGTGAGTTCGTCGATGCTCATTGGGGTCACTTCCGGTCGAGGGCGGGGGTGCCGGACCGCAACGTCTCGGCGAGGCGGGCGCGCAGCGGCTCCAGGCCCATCGGCCCGAGCGCCAGCGCGGTGTGGTGGAACCGTTTGCGGTCGAACCCGGCGCCGGCGCGCCGTTCGGCGTCGCGGCGGGTCTGCTGCCACAGCCGTGCCCCGACCTTGAAGGCCAGGGCCTGAGCCGGCCAGCCCAGATAGCGGTCGACCTCGAAGCGGGCGGTCGCCGCGTCCAGGCCGGCGACGCGGGTGAGCAGGTCCACGGCGACCGCGGGCGTCCAGCGGGCAGCGTCGGTGAACCCGTTGCCGGCCGGGATCGGCAGGTCGAGGTGCAGGCCGAGGTCGATGACGACGCGGGCGGCCCGCCACATCTGGCCGTCGAGCATGCCGAGCCGTTCGGCGGGGCCGGCGTAGAGGCCGAGTTCGTCAGCGAGCCGCTCGGCGTAGTGCGCCCAGCCCTCGGCGTACCCGTGCACGTGGCAGAGGGTGCGCTGCCACGGGTGCAGGTCGGCGAGGGTGAGGGTGATGGCGTGTTGCAGGTGGTGTCCGGGCAGTCCCTCGTGACACAGCGTCCCGACGTGACGCCAGACGGGGACGGTCGACTCGCCCGGCGGCACCGACCACCAGATCCCACCCGGCCGGGTCAGCGCGGCATCGGGCGGGGTGTAGTACATGACGCCGGACACGGCGGGACTGATCCGGCACTCGACGTGGCGGGTGGCTGCCGGGATGTCGAAGTGGGTTCCGTCGAGCGCGTCGGTCAGCAGGGCGGCCCGTCGGCGCAGCCACTCCTCCAGCGCCGGGCCGACCGGCACCCGGCCGGCCGGGTCCGCGTCCAGCGCCGTCCGCGCCGTCGGCACGTCCGGGTGCCCGCAGTCGGCCGCCGTGACGCGCAGCTCGTCGGCGGTGCGGGCCAGCTCGGCCCAGCCGTAGACGTACAGCTCGTCGAGGTCGACGGTGGCGCCGAGGAAGGCGCGGGAGGTGATCTCGTACAGCTCACGGCCGACGCCGTCCACCTCGGACGCGGCGGGAGCCAGTTCGGTACGCAGGAAAGCGGCGAAGTTCGCGGTGGCGGCGGTGGCCAGCCGGGCGCCCTGCGCCAGCCGGTCGGCGAGCGGCCCGTTCGGGTAGCCGGCGACGAGCCGACCATAGAAGTCCGTGTCGGCCCAGCTCGCGCACTGCGCGGCGACGACCAGCACCTGCCGGCGGGCGACCAGCTGCCCGCGCTGCGCGGAGCGGCGCAGCGTGGCGGCGTACTGGTCGAGGGTGGCGGGAAGCTGGTGCAGGTGGGCCGCGACGCGCTCCCAGTCGTCGGGGGTCCGCCGGGGCAGGTTGTCGAAGACCTGCCGGGCCAGGTGCACCGGGGTGGCCAGCGGGGCCAGCAGGCGGGTGGTGAAGCCGGCGTCGTGCAGCGCGACCTCGCTGGCCAGCCGGTCGGCCAGGGCACCGGCGAGCGCACGTTCGCCCGCAGTGTGCGCGGTGGCCATGGCGACGGCGGTCGCGGTGCCCCGGGCCAGCTCGGCGCGGGCGTCGAAGCCCTCCGGTGACAGGTCCGTCAGCTGCGATGCGGGGGTACGCCCCGCCGCCTCGGCGGCCTGCGGGTCGAGTTCGGCCAGCGCGGCGAGGTAGTCGTCGGCGACCTCGGTGATCCTGGTCATCGCGGTGCCCGGGTGCGCGAATGGTCGTCGCGGTAGACGACGCCGCCCTTCATGACCAGGTGCAGGCTGCGCAGCGCGGAGACCGACCGGGTCGGGTCGTCGCGCAGCACCAGCAGGTCGGCGTGCTTGCCGGCCTCAATGCTGCCGAGCCGGTCGGCCTGGCCGAGCCACTCGGCGGGCCGGATGGTGGCCGCCTTCAGGGCGTCTGCCACGGGCAGCCCGGCGTCGACCATGAACTCCAGTTCCCGCACGGTGGCGGTGGTCTCGTCGTAGCCGGCGTGCGGTGGCATGTCGCTGCCCAACGCGATCGGCACACCGTTGCGGATGGCGTGCTGGAGGCTCTCCCAGTGCCGGGGTCCGGCGGCGAGCGCCCGGTCCATCAGCCAGCCCGGCACTCCGGAATCGCGGAAGAACTGTTCGCAGCGGCTGACCACGATGGTCGGGACGTACCAGACGTCCTTCTCGGCCATCAGCCGGGTCACCTCGTCGGTCAGTTCGTAGCCGTGCTCGACGCAGTCGAGGCCGAGTTCCACCGCCCGGCGTACGGTGTCGGCCGGGCCGGCGTGCGCGGTGACCTTGCGCCCCCAGTCGTGGGCGACCCGGATGACGGCGGCCATCTCGTCGTCGAGCAACTGCGGGGTGTCGATCGCCTCGTACTGGCCGGCGATGCCGCCGGAGACGCACACCTTGATCAGGTCGGCGCCGGCGCGGATCTGCGCCCGGGTGAGCCGTCGGAATTCGTCCGCACCGTCGGCTTCCAGGGCGTCGGCTTCCCAGCCGTGGCCCCCGGTGCAGCACAGCGCGTGCCCAGCGGTGAAGATCCGCGGCCCGTCCACAGCGCCGCCCTCGATGCCCTTGCGCAGCGCGAAGTCGGCGTAGCGGCTCTCGCCGACCAGCCGGGCGGTGGTGACGCCGGCGTGCAGGGTGCGCCGGGCGGAGTCGGCCATCAACAGCACCAGTTCGGCCAGGTTGGACCGCTGCACCGCGTCGCCGAGGTGGCCGGGCAGGCCGAGGGAGAGGTGCACGTGCATGTTGGTCAGGCCGGGCATGACCACGTCGCCGCCGAGGTCGACCACCCGGATGTCGCCGGCCTCGGCGAGCACGTCGTCGACCGGGCCGACAGCGCGGATCATCCCGTCGGCGTCGATCCACACGCCGCGGTCGGGCTGGAGGCGGTCGTCGACGCCGTCGTAGAGGGCGAGGTTGACCAGAACCTGTTCGGTGGCGGTGTGCATGTCGACGTCCTCAGTGCGCGGGCACGGCGGCCGGGGCCGCCGTGGGGTCGTTGAGCCAGCAGGCGGCGCTGCGCCCGCCGAGCTGGAGGGTGGGCGGTTGGTCGCCGCAGGGGGCGAAGGCGTGCGGGCAGCGCGGCCGGAACCGGCAGCCGGTGGGGGCGTTGGCCGGGTCGGGCACCTCCCCGGCCAGGGTGGCGGGCAGCCGTGGGGTGGGGCCGATCTGCGGTACCGCGTCGATGAGCGCCCGGGTGTACGGGTGGCGCGGGTCGCGCCACAGCTCGCGGGTGGGCGCGGTCTCGACGATGCGGCCCAGGTACATCACGGCGGTGACGTCGGCGATCTCGTGCACCAGGGCGAGGTCGTGGGAGATGAACAGCATGCCCATGTCGAGGTCCCGGACCAGCCCGACCAGCAGGTTGACCACCTGGGCCTGGGACGAGGCGTCCAGGGCGGTGACCGGCTCGTCGGCGATGATCATTCTGGGTTGCGGGGCGAGCGCCCGGGCGATGGCCAGCCGCTGCCGCTGTCCGCCGGAGAACTGGTGCGGGTAACGATCGGCGGCGGCGGCCGGCATGCCGACCCGGTCGAGCAGCTCACCCACCCGGTCCCGGCGGGCCGCTCCGGTCACCGTCTCCGCCACGCCGTCGAGCAGTTGCGCGCCGATGGTGCGCCGGGGGTTCAGCGAGGCGTACGGATTCTGGAAGACCATCTGGAGGCCGATCTCCGCGCCCGGTCGACGGCGCCAGCCCAGCGGGGTGACCGGGCGGCCGGCGTAGCGGACCTCACCGGCGCTCGGCGCGGTGAGCCCGACCGCGACCCGGGCCAGCGACGACTTGCCGCAGCCCGACTCGCCGACCAGGCCGACGATCTGTCCGGGCGCCACGTCCAGGCTGACTCCGGCCACGGCACGTACCCGCCCGCGTCCCCGGGTGCGGTACTCGACCTCCACGTCACTGATCCGCAGCAGGTCCGTCATGGGGCTGCCACCTCCAGGTGCGGGCGGACCCCGCAGGCCACCGAGCGGTCGGCACCGGCCGGTGCCAGCGGCGGCGGCGCGGTGCTGCAGGACGGCTGCGCGTACCCGCAGCGGGGTTGGAACGGGCAGCCCGGCGGCGCTTCCCCGGGCGCCGGTGGGCCGCCGGGAATGGGCCTCAGCGTGCCGACGGCCTGAGTGCCGTGCGGTCGGGCACCGAGCAGCGCGGCGGTGTACGGGTGGGTGGGTGCGGTGAGCAGCGCCCCGGTCGGGCCGGTCTCCACCACCCGTCCGGCGTAGAAGATGTAGCCACGGGTGGTCAACGCGCTGAGCACACCGAGGTCGTGAGTGATGAACGCGACCGCCAGGCCGGTCTCGGCGCGCAGCCGGTCGAGCAGGGCGAGGATGCCGGCCTGCACGGTGACGTCGAGGGCGGTGGTGGGTTCGTCGGCGATCAGCAGTCGGGGACGGGCGGCCAGGGCGATGGCGATGGCCGCCCGTTGCCGCATTCCGCCGGAGAACTGGTGCGGATAGGAACGCATCGCGCGTTCCGGGTCGGGGATGCGGACCTGGTCGAGCAGTTCCACCGCCCGGCGGTTTGCGGCCCGCCGGTCCATCCGCAGGTGCACCCGCATGTGTTCGGTGAGCTGGCGGCCGATGGTGAGCATCGGGTGCAGGGCGGCGGTGGGATCCTGGAAGACCATGGCGATGCCCGCGCCGCGGACCCGCTGCCAGCCACGGTGGTCCAGGCCGAGCAGGTCGGTGCCGGCGAACCGGGCCGACCCGGTGACCGCCGCGCCGGGCGGAAGCAGGCCGAGCAGGGTCTGCGCGGTGAGGCTCTTGCCGCAGCCGCTCTCCCCCGCGATGCCGACCAGCTCGCCCTCGTCGACGGTGAGCGACACGTCGTGCAGGATCGGCAGCGGCCCGCGCGGGCCGGGCAGGGTGACGGCGAGGGAGTCGACGTCGAGCAGCGGAGCCATCAGCGTCCCTTCGCGTAGCGGGGGTCGAGACGGTCGCGCAGCGCGTCGCCGAGCACGTTGAACGCCATCACGACGGTGAGGATGGCCAGGCCGGGGAAGACGCTGACCCACCACATCGACAGGTCCTGGGAGCCGAGCGCCACCATCGAGCCCCACTCGGCGGCCGGCGGGCGGGGGCCCAGGCCGAGGAAGGAGAGCGCGGCGAGCAACAGCACCGCGTTGCCGAGCTCCAGGGTGGCCAGCACGATCGCCGGGCCGATGCTGTTGGGCAGCACGTCGCGGCGCAGGGCGCGGATCGGCCCGACGCCGAGCAGTCGGGCCGCGCTGAGGTAGTCGTCGCCGCGCATGCTCAGCACCGCGCTGCGGATGACCCGCGCGTACACCGGCCAGGAGACGATGACCAGGGCGAGCACGGCGTTGCGGGTGTTCGGGCCGAACGCGGCGGTCACCGCCATCGCCAGGATGATCTGGGGGAAGGCGAAAACCAGGTCGGTCAGGCGCATCAGCGCCTCGTCGACGAACCGGCCCAGGTAGCCGGCGACCAGCCCGAGCAGACCGCCGACGAGCAGGGCCAGCGAGACGATGGCCAGAGCCAGCGGAATGGAGAGCCGGGCGCCGTGGATCACCCGGCTGAGGATGTCCCGGCCGAGTGAGTCGGTGCCGAACCAGTGCGTCGCCGACGGCGGAGCGTACGCCTCGGGGCTCTGGGCGAGCGGGTCGTAGGGGGCGATGAGCGGCGCGAAGATCGCCAGCAGCAGCCATCCGCCGAGGATGACCAGGGCCGCCACGGCGATCGGCTGACGCCAGATCGGCTGGCCGGCCGAGCCGCCGCGCAGCCGGCCGAGCCAACGGCGTCGGGTCAGCGCCCGCTCCACTTTCGGATCGGGAGCCACCGGGTCGGGTGCGATCATCGTCATGACAGCCGGATCCTCGGGTCGATGAGCCCGTACAGCAGGTCGACGGTCAGGTTGACCAGCGTGTAGACCAGGGCCACGAAGAGGCTGACGCCGAGGATCGACGGCAGGTCCAGGGCGGTGGCGCTGCGGTAGGCGTACTGGCCGAGGCCGGGCCAGCCGAAGATGCTCTCCACCAGCACCGTTCCGGACAGCAGCGAGGCGAAGGCCAGGCCGGAGACGGTGACCACCGGGACCAGCCCAGCGCGCAGCAGGTGCCGGCGCAGCACCACACGGGTCGGCAGACCCTTGGCGTACGCGGCACGGATGTAGTCCTGCTGGAGCACCTCCAGCATGGCGGAGCGGACGAAGCGGACCAGCAGCGCCACGGTCAGCGAGGTCAGCACCAGCACCGGCAGGGCCAGGTGCTGGGCCGCGTCCCAGGCGACGTCCCACTGCCCGGCCAGCGCCGCGTCGACGGTGTACATGCCGGTGACGGTGGGCGGCGGGCTGAACCCGGTGGAGAGCCGCCCGCCGCTGGGGGCCAGGCCGAGCTGGTAGAAGAAGACGTAGAGCACGACGAGCGAGAGCCAGAACGGCGGGGTGGAGAGGCCGAGCAGGGAGCCCACCCGGACCAGTTGGTCGGTGAACCGGCCGTTGCGCACCGCCGCGAGCATGCCGATGCCGGTGCCGATCAGCAGCGCCAGCACCATGGTGGGGATGGCCAGTTCCATGGTGGCCGGGACGTACCGCACCAGGTCGTCCAGGACCGACCGGCCGGTCTGCTGGGAGATGCCCAGGTCACCGTGGAGCAGGTTGCCCAGGTAGTGCAGGTACTGCGCCCAGAGCGGCTGGTCCAGGCCCCACTTCTCGCGGAAGGCGGCCACCGTGGCCGGGTCGTTGAGCGCCTGGTCGGAGAGGTTGGCCGTGACCGGGTCACCGGGAACGACGTTGACCAGCCCGAACGTCACCACGGTGACGCCCAGCAGCAGCCCTGCGGTGATCGCCAGCCGCTTGGCCAAAAAGACCAGCAGCGGGTGGGCCCGGCGCGGCCGAAGCCGGGACGCGGTCGTGCTGACCGCGCCCGGCTCGCCGTTGTGGACCGTCGTCATGTGCGGCCGACTACTTCCGGCCGACCGCGGCGACGTCCACCTGCCAGCCCGCGGCGGTGTAGTCCGCGCCGGTCAGGTCGGCGGTCGCCACCACCGTGGAGGAGTTGCTGGCCAGCACGACGTACGGCGAGGACTGGTTCATCAGTCGCTGCCACTCCTGCATCGCGGTGGCCCGGGCGGCCAGGTCGAGGGTCTCGACGACCTTCTCGCCGGCGGCCACGATCGCCGGGTCGGCCCGCTCCACCGTCCAGCCCGAGCGCAGCGCGGTGGCCTGTCCGGGCGCCATGTTGTTGATCAGCGAGTCGGCGACCGGGTAGTTCAGGCTCTGCGGGGTGAAGCCGAGGGCGACCTTCCCGCCGCGCATCTCGTCCAGGAAGGTGGTCAGCGGCTGCGGGTTCAACTCCAGCGTGATGCCGGCCTCGGCGACGTCACCCTGCACCTTGGTGGCCACCGTGCCCAGATCCACGCCCTTGTAGGTGATGGCCGGGTAGTTGAACTTCACGGTGGGGTTGGTCAGGTTCGCCTCGGCGAGCAGCGCCTTGGCCTTGTTGACGTCGCGGGTGGATGCCTCGCCCTCGGGCAGCGTGCCGGGGAAGGCGGGCGCGACCAGCCCGGCGCCGGGCGCGGCGCCCTGGCCGTACAGCGCG
This sequence comes from Micromonospora qiuiae, assembly GCF_016863555.1. Taxonomy (GTDB): domain Bacteria; phylum Actinomycetota; class Actinomycetes; order Mycobacteriales; family Micromonosporaceae; genus Micromonospora; species Micromonospora qiuiae. The sequence continues at coordinate 63,890 of NZ_BOPC01000050.1, forward strand.
GCAACGCCCTGGTAGTCGATGGCGGCGCGCAGCGCCTGGTTGAACTTCGGGTTCGAGGTCACCGGCGACACGGCCGGGTCGGCGTTGAGGAAGAGGAAGTAGACGGTGTCCTGCACGCCGGAGGTCTGCAGGGTCTCCGGCAGGCCCTCGAGCAGCTTGCCGGAGATGTCGAGCGAGATCTCGGCGGCCTCGGCGCGCTGCATGGTCAGCTTCTGGGTCTGCACGTCCATGTTGCGCAGCACCACCCGCTCGAACTGCGGCGCCTCACCCCAGTAGTTGGGGTTGGCCTCCAGCACCACCTGCGACTCCGGCTCGTACGACTTCAACACGTACGGGCCGCTGCCGATGGAGTTGGTGTCCAGGTACTGCTGGGCGGTGTCGCCCTGCGCGGCGTCCTCGCCGTCCTTCGCGCCGTTCTCCCTGGCCACGTTGGCGTTGATCACGGCGGTGGAGGGCATCGACAGCACCACCGGGACGTTCGGGTTGGCCGTTTCGGAGGTGACCACGACGGTGTTGTCGTCGGTCTTGCTGACGCTCAACTCGCTGACGGTGACCGCCGGGCTGCCCTTGATGTTCTTCAGCCGGTTGAGCGAGAAGACCACGTCGTCGGCGGTGAGCGGGCTGCCGTCGGAGAAGGTGACCCCCGAGCGCAGCTTGAACGTGAACGTCTTCGCGTCCGCGGAAGCCTCGTACGACTCGGCCAGCGCGGGGACGGGCTTGCTGACGTCCGATCCTTCGAAGGTGAGCAGGGTGTCGTAGAGGGCGTGCACCGCGGTCAGGCCGGTCGCCTCGTAGACGCGGCCGGGATCGAGGGTCTTGAGCACGAACGAGGTGTTCACGGTGAGGGTGGTGGCGCCACCACCGTTCGCATTCCCACCGCTGCCACCCGCGGTGCAGGCGGTGGTGGAGATGATGGCCAGCGTCGCCAGAGCGAACGCTCCGGCGCGGAGCCGGCGGGGGGACACCGACATTGCTGTTCCTACCTTCTATGGCGCGGGTCCGCCGGACGGATCCGCGAGGCATCGATGGCCTGGGACACCACCACCGGCCGGGTCCACGTGGCCGGTGACGGAATCTCGGGTTTTCAAGGAAGCCTTCGCAGGGTTGGATATAGCCGGACTCCGCGTTCGTCCGGTTCGTGCCTCGACGCGGCATGTCCAGCAATACCGAACACTGCCGGCCTCTTGTTTGACCACCCTAAACACCCCGTGTAGCTTGGTCAAACATTTTTAGCTACACTGTTATCGGATCGAGGTTTACATGCTCGGTGACCGGCTCCGCGACCTGCGTCAGCAGCACACCCTCACGCTGCGACAGCTCGCCACAGCCGCCGACGTGTCACCCGCTCTGCTCAGTCAGATCGAAAACGGCGCCACCGACCCGAGCCTGTCCACTCTGCGCAAACTCGCCCAGGTCTTCGACACCTCGATCGCCGCACTCTTCACCGAACCGGAGGCGCCGGCGGTGCACGTCAGCCGGGCCGGCGCGCGCAGTCTGCTCACCGCTCCCCCGGGCCAGATAACCTACGAGCGACTCACCCCCGGCCGAGGTGACCTGGAGGTGCTCCAGGCCCGGCTCGCGCCCGGCGACGCCAGCTCGGCCGAACCCTGGGCCCACCCGTCGACCGAGTGCGCCATCGTGGTCAGCGGCGAGATCGTCGCCGAGATCGGCGGCGAGTCGTACGTTCTCGCGACCGACGAGGCGGTCACCTTCGACTCGCGCCTGGCCCACCTCTACCGCAACGCCAGCGACCAGCCGGCCCACCTGATCATCGCCGTCACCCCGCCCACCCCGTAAGGAGCGGTAAGGAGCGGTAAGGAAGGGCCCCCTTTTAACGCCTGGTGTATAGAAAGGGCCCCTTCTTAACCGGCAAGGGGGGCGGGGGCGGCGAGAGCGGATCCTGGCACGCCAGGCGGCCGGGCGATGAGGCCACGCCCGCAACCGGCGCCGTCGCACAGGACACGCAACTCGCGGCCCTGCCACAGGACACGCAACTCGCGGCCCTGCCACAGGACACCGCAATTCGCGGTCTCGACCGGCCCGGAAACCCCAACATGCCGCAACCCGCGCCACCCGAAGGGCCGGATACGCCGACATACCGCAACCCGCGCCCGCCCCAGGCACCCGAACACCCCGACATGCCGCACTCCGTGCCGGGCACGTCCCCAGGCACAGCGATCACCACACCTGGACTCACCTCGCCACCACCTATTGCCGGTCTTCC
>NZ_BOPC01000051.1 GCF_016863555.1 Micromonospora qiuiae
GATCGGCGAGGTTTCTGGCGCTGGAGAGTGCTATGCCGAGCGGGAGTTGCGCGGGTGCCTAGCTCACCTAGATCAAGGAGGCGCGGAGGGCGGCGTCTTTTTCGGCGACCAGTTGCTCCAGGTCGGCCTGATAGGCGGACATCCGGTCGAGCAGGGCCGGGTCCGACGCACCGAGGATGCGGACGGCGAGCAGCCCGGCGTTGCGGGCGTTGCCGATCGACACGGTGGCCACCGGCACGCCAGCCGGCATCTGCACGATGGAGAGCAGCGAGTCCATGCCGTCGAGGTGCTTCAGCGGCACCGGAACACCGATCACCGGCAGTGGGGTGACCGAGGCGACCATGCCGGGCAGGGCGGCCGCACCACCCGCGCCGGCAATGATCACCTTGAGGCCCCGTCCGGCGGCGGCCCGGCCATAGTCGATCATCTTGACCGGGGTGCGGTGCGCCGAGACCACCTCAACCTCGTACGGCACCTCGAACTCGGTGAGCACCTCGACAGCGGCCTTCATCGTCGGCCAGTCCGAGTCGCTACCCATGATGACGCCAACGGTGCTCACGCCGTTTTCCTCCTCGTTCGCCGCTGCCCGGTCCGCCCGGTCACCCCATGGGCCGTCGCCGTTCGCCGCTGCCCGGTCCGCCCGGTCACCCATGGGCCGTCGCCGTTCGCCGACCAGGCCCGCGAGGCTCACTCACCGGTGCCATCGCGGAGCCAGCGGGCAGCGCGGGCGGCCCGGGCGCGTACCTCGTCCAGGTCGTCGCCGAGAACCGTGACATGCCCGATCTTGCGGCCGGGGCGCACCTGCTTGCCGTACAGGTGCACCCGGGCGGTGGGTTCGGCGGCGAAGAGGTGGTGCAGCCGCTCGTCGATCGACATCCCGCCGGGTTCACCGCCGAGCACGTTCGCCATCACCACCACCGGCGCAGTCAGCGAGGTGTCACCCATCGGGTAGTCCAGCACCGCCCGCAGGTGCTGCTCGAACTGCGAGGTACGGGCGCCCTCGATGGTCCAGTGCCCGGAGTTGTGCGGGCGCATCGCCAACTCGTTGACCACGATCCGGCTGCTGCCCGGCACCGCCGGATCGGCCACCTCGAACAACTCCACCGCCAGCAGACCCACCACGCCAAGTGCGGTGGCCAGGTCGATGGCGAGCTGCTGCGCGGCCACCGCCAACTCCTCCGGCAGCCCGGGAGCGGGGGCCAGCACCTCCACGCAGATGCCGTCCCGCTGCACCGTCTCCACCACCGGATAAGCGGCGACCTGCCCGAACGGCGAACGGGCCACCTGCACGGCCAGTTCCCGGCGCAGCGCCACCCGTTCCTCGACGATGAGCGCCGTGCCGCCGGCGAGCAGGGTCTCCGCGAGGTCGGCGGCGGCCACCGCGTCGGTGACCGGCCAGACGCCCCGGCCGTCGTACCCGCCGCGCGCCGCCTTGAGCATCACCGGCCAGCCCACCTCGTCACCGAAGGCCACCAGGTCGGCCGGTGATCCGACCGGTCGCCAGGCAGGGTTCGGCGCGCCCAGCGCACCGAGCCGCTCCCGCATCACCTGCTTGTCCTGGGCGTGCACCAGCGCGTCGGCCGGCGGGAACAACTTCACTCCCTCGCCGGCCAGGGCGCGGATGTGCTCGGTCGGAACGTGCTCGTGATCGAAGGTGACGACATCGCAGCCCTTGGCGAAGGTACGCAGGGCAGCGAGATCTGTGTGGTCGCCGTACTGGACGTCGGCGGCGACCAGGGCCGCCCCGTCGTCCGGCGTGAGCGCGAGCACGCGCAGCGACTGGCCGAGGGAGATCGCGGCCTGGTGGGTCATCCGGGCCAGTTGGCCGCCGCCCACCATGCCGACAACAGGCAGACCGGTACGGGAATCCATAGCGGCGCCAGCCTATCCGGGCCGGTCCGGGAGCCGATCGGCGGACACCGGATCTAGGTTAGCTGCGCCACCAGGTCCTCGACGCCGGTGACCGGCCGCTGACAGACGAAACCCCGACAGACGTACGCAGCGGGCCGGTCGTCGAGCAGGGGCCGCCCGGCCAGCAGCGGTACACCGGGCTGATCGGGGTGGCCGGCGACGATCACCGCCCCGGGCGGGGCGTGCCGGTACGCCGCCGCGACCAGCGGATCATCCGCCGGGCTCCCGGTAACCACCGCGATCTCGTACGGCCCGGAGAGCAGCGCCTCCCCCACGGTCGCCGCGTACCCGGTGAACCGGGCGTGCCGCCCGACGATCGGCGCGACGGTCTCCAACGCCGCCTCGGCGACCTCCCGGTAGCGGTTCTCCCCGGTCAACGCCGTGTACGTCACCAGGGCGGCGATGATCGAGGACCGGCCGGAGGGAGTGGCGTTGTCGGTCGGATCGGCCGGCCGGGTCACCAGCTGCTCCGCGTCGTCTGCGGTGTCGTAGAACGCGCCGCCGGGCGCGGCAAAGTGCGCCAGGGCGGCGTCGAGCAGTTGCCCGGCCAGCTCCAGCCACCGCCCCTCGCCGGTGACCTGGTGCATGGCGCAGAACGCCTCTGCCACGCAGCCGTAGTCCTCCAGCACCCCGGCCGGCTCGCCGACCCGGCCATCCCGGGAGGCGCGGCGCAGCCGTCCGTCCACCACGTGCACCCGCGCCAGGTACTCGGCGGTGTCCCGCATCGCACCGTCGGCGACGATGACCACCCCCTCCAGCAGGTTGGCCTCCCCTTCGTCGCCGCTGCGGCCGGAGGTCTCGACGAGCCGGACGAACTCGGCGAGCGCGGTGACGGCCAGCCCGTTCCAGGCGGCCACCACCTTGTCGTCACGGGCCGGCTGCGGACGGGTGTCCCGGGCGGCCAGCAGCCGGCGGACCACGCCCTGCCAGCGTCCGCGTATCTCCGGGTCGGCGTCGTCGACGTCGCGGGCCAGCCGCAGCACGCTCATGCCCTTCTCAAAGGTCCCGGCCTCGGTGACGCCGAACAGGTCGGCCGCCCAGCGGCCGTCCTCCTCGCCGAGCACCTCGACCAGTTGGGCCGGGGTCCAGGCGTACGTGAGCCCCTCGACGCCCTCGGTGTCGGCGTCGAGCGCGGAGGCAAAGCCCTGGCCGGGCCGGTGCAGCTCGTCGGCGAGGAACCGGGCGATGTCCCGGGCCACTCGCAGCGCCAGCGCGTCCCCGGTGAGCCGCCACAGCTGGGTGTAGACCCGCAGCAGCAGGGCGTTGTCGTAGAGCATCTTCTCGAAATGCGGCACGGTCCAGTGCGCGTCCACCGCGTACCGGGCGAAACCGCCGGCGAGCTGGTCGTGGATGCCGCCCCGGGCCATCGCCTCGCAGGTGTGCCGGACGACCTCCAGGCTCCGCGGCGAGCCGGTGCGCTGGTGGTGGCGCAGCAGGAAAAGCAGGTTCATGTGCGGCGGGAACTTCGGTGCCCCGCCGAACCCGCCGTTGACCTCGTCGTACTCGCTGGCCAGCTGGTTGGCGGCGGCGTCGAGCAGGTCGGCGGTGAGCGGGGTGGTCGGGCCGCCGACGGCCTGGGCGCCGCCGATCGCCTCGACCACCGCGGCGCCCTGGCGCAGCACGGCGTCGCGCTGCTCCCGCCATGCAGTGCCGACCGACTCGAGCAGACGGAGGAAATTGGGGCGAGGGAAGTACGTCCCGCAGAAGAACGGGGTGCCGTCCGGAGTGGCGAAGACCGTCATCGGCCAGCCGCCCTGGCCGGTCATGGCCTGGGTGGCGGTCATGTAGACCGCGTCGACGTCGGGCCGCTCCTCACGGTCCACCTTGATCGACACGAAGCCCTCGTTCAGCAGCCTGCCGACGGTTTCGTCCTCGAACGACTCGTGCGCCATCACGTGACACCAGTGGCAGGCGGAGTAGCCGACCGAGATGAGCACCGGCACGTCCCGCCGTTTCGCCTCGGCGAACGCCTCCTCGCACCAGGGCCACCAGTCCACCGGGTTGTCGGCGTGCTGAAGCAGATAGGGGCTGGTGGCGTCCGCGAGTCGGTTCACCCGACGACCATATCCAGCCCGTCGATCGGCCGCCGCTCGTACGCCGGGCGCCAGGCGGCGTACGCCTGGCCAGGCGGCCTTAGGACTAGGAGGCGTCGTCGGCGCGCAGTGGGAGGACGTTGGTGGGGGCCTGGCGGGCCAGGGAGCCGAGCACGGCGCCGATCTTGTCGGCCGGCATCGGCTTGAAGAAGTGGTAACCCTGTGCGGCGGTGCAGCCCAGCTCGACCAGGGCGGACCGTTGCGCGGCGGTCTCCACGCCCTCGGCCACCACCCGCAGCCCGAGTTCGTTGGCCATGCCAACGGTGTAGCGTACGATCGCTGCCGCCTCGCGGGAGTCCGCCATCTGGAGGACGAACGAGCGGTCGACCTTGAGCTCGTCCACCTCGATCCTGGTGAGGAAGGCCAGCGAGGAGAAGCCGGTGCCGAAGTCGTCCACCGCCAGTTGCACGCCCATCGACCGCAGTGCGGTGAGCACCTGGTCGATGACCTCCAGCTCGCTCATCATCACCGTCTCGGTGATCTCCAGGACCAGCCGATCGGCGGGCACCTGGTGCCGGCGCAGCGCGTCGGCGATCTCACCCGGCAGCCGGTGGTCGAGCAGGCTGCGGGCGGAGAGGTTGACCGAGATCGGCACGTCGAGGCCCTCCCGGCCCCAATCGGCCGCGACCGCCAGCGCCTTGTCCAACACGTACCGGGTGAAGGTGCTCAGCTGATCACTGTTCTCCACCGGCCGGATGAAGTCGGAGGGCCCGAGCAGGCCCCGGCGTGGATGCCGCCAGCGAATCAACGCCTCCACGCCGGTCGGCGCTCCGGTGGCCAGGTCGACGGCCGGCTGCAACACCAGCACCAGCTGGTCGTCGGCCTGCAACGCCTCGCGCAGCTCAGCGAGCAGGGCCAACTGGTCGGTGCTGGCCGCGTCCCGGGCGCTGTCGTACGCGGCCACGCTGGCGCCGCCCGCCTTCGCCTGGTACATGGCGATGTCGGCCCGGCGCAGCAGCTCGGTCAGATCGGCGGTACCGGCCGCGGCCACCACCACGCCGACGGAGACCTCGACCGACATTCGTACCCCGGCCACCTCTGCCGGCGCGGCCAGCCGCTCGGCGATGTCCCGGGCCTGACGCAGCGCGTACGCCATCGGGGCGGCACGGTCCGCGACCACCGGGACCGAGGTCAGCAGCAGGGCGAACTCGTCACCGCCGAGTCGGGCCAGCAGGTCACCGGAGCGGGTCAGCGCCTCGAGCCGGTTGGCGGTCAGTCGGAGCAGTTGGTCGCCGGCCGCGTGCCCGAGAGTGTCGTTCACCTCTTTGAACTGATCGACGTCCAGCAGCAGCAACGCGACGGGGTGATCATGGGCCAGTTGCCGGAGCGCCTGGTCGCCCCGGCTGAGCATGGCCGCCCGGTTGGCCAGTCCGGTGACCGGGTCGTGCACCGCCTCGTAGGACGATCGCGCGGCGACCAGGCGGAGTTCCCGGTGGGTCGCCGCGTCGTGCAGGGCGGCGGCGAGGGCGTCGGCGAAGGCGGCGAAGACGTCCCGCTCCCGATCGCCGAGCGGGGCCATACCGGGGAAGCGGACCCGCAGCCGTCCGACCTGGCTCTCGCCCACCGACAGGTCGCGGACCATCTCCTCGGGGTCGGGTACGCCGTTCACCGGCGGCGCGATCTCCCGGTCGGTGATCCGGCCGCTCGGGTCACCCCGGTAACGACGCCACCGCCCGTCGCCGCGGACCACCTCGACGTCGACCGTCTCCGCCTCGAACAGCGCCAGCCCACCGGTGGCAGCCGCGGTGGCCACCCCATGCTCGTCCAGTTGGTTGAGTGCGGCGGTGGCCTCGGCGTACGACCGCCAGGTACGCCTGTCGCGGTCGTCGCGCAGCCGCTGCCGGTAGGTCTGTTGCAGCAACCACAACGGGGCGGGTAGCAGTAGCAGCCACCGAGGGTCGATCTCGATCAGGGCGACCACCGAGATGCCGGCCACCACATTGCCGACGAACATCAACAGCTTGCCGCGCAGCGCGGCGAGCAACGGACGCCCGAGCGGCATCCCGTGCCGCAGCGCCAGCATGACCCCGCCCAACCAGACGCTGGCGAGCAGGTGGGAGACGGCGCCGGCGGCGACCGCGAACACGAGCGCCGGCGTCGGGGAGGCCAGCAACGGCTGGCCCAGGGCGGTGGTGACCGACACCGCGAGGGCGACGGCGGCGGTCTGCGTGCCGGCGATCCGCAGCACGTCCAAGGTCGTCCGGCCGTCGTCCAGCAGCGACAGCACCGCCCAGGCCGATGCGACGCCGATCAGCGCCGCCGCCGGAAGCCAACCGGGTGGTACGAGGTACAGGCAGACGATCAGCGCGGCCTCGGCCCAGGTGATGTTGACCACTCCGGCCGCTGCCTGGAAGCGCAGCCGGGCCAGCTGCGACAGGGCGAAGACGGCGACCGCGATGCCGAACCGGGACAGCCCGCCGAGCGGATCGTCGGCCGGCAGCTGCACCGGCAGGCTCAGGCCCACCACGGCGGCGACCAGCGCGGTGCCCACGACCGCAGCCGTGAGCAGATGCAGCCTGGGCGGGGTGCCCCGGCCCGGGGACCGGTCGAGGGTAGGACCGGCCCGGTCGGAGGTCACCGACCCCCTCCCGCCGGCCGGGAACAGGACAGGCGACGGGCGGACATGATTGCCATGGTCATCGGCGCCCCCTCCCGCGCACAGCTTGGGGACTTTTGGTCCCCCGGCGGAAGGCTAAGCCAAACCGGATGGTCGCAACAGGGGGCGACCATCCGGTTCGACGTGAATCATGCCCCGATCAGGCGTCGCGGCGCTGCTGACGCCCACTGGCGGGTTCTGCTGATGAATCCGCCGTGATGGTCCCACCTGTCGGATCATCGGCCGTCCGGGCCACTGTGTCCGGCCCGCTGGCGGCCGCCTCGGCGGGGAACCGATCGGGCAGCCGGCGCAGCCGGGCATTCATGTTGCGGATCAACAGCACGGTGGCGGTGCCCAGCATCAGGATGAGGAAGAGCCCCATCGGCCCGGCCAGGCCACCCGTGCGGGTGTCCCCGAAGTTGTTCTGGGCGAGCACCTCAGCAACGGTCAGCATGGGCTTCCTCCGAACGGCGGCGTGCGACAAGGGTAGCCCGCCGCCGGTTCAGCGGGCATGGGCCGTCTCCCGTACGCCGGCAAACAGGTCGGACTCGGGCAGGGGGCTGTCGACCAGCGACCGGGCCAGCTGGAAATCTTCTGTCGGCCAGGCATGCTGCTGCAACTCCATCGGCACCTGGAACCAGAAGCCGTCCGGGTCGACCTGAGTCGCGTGGGCTCGCAGCGCGTCGTCGCGGACCGGGAAGTATTCAGCGCACTCGACCCGGGTGGTGATCCGGGGGCCCTTGTCCGGCCGGTCCTCCCAGCGGGTCAGCCACTCCGCGTACGGGGATTCCACGCCGGCGGCCAGCATCGCCTCGTGCAGCGCCAAGATCTTGCCCTTGGAGAAACCGACGTCGTAGTAGAGCTTCAGCGGCTGCCACGGCTCGCCCAACTCCGGGTAGCGCTGCGCGTCGCCGGCGGCCTCGAAGGCCGCCACGCTCACCTTGTGGCACATGATGTGGTCCGGGTGCGGGTAGCCGCCCTCCTCGTCGTACGTGGTGACGACATGCGGACGGAACTCGCGCATCAGACGCACCAGCGGACCGGCGGCCACCTCGACGTCCTGAAGGGCGAAGCAGCCCTCCGGCAGCGGGGGCAGCGGATCACCCTCGGGCAGCCCGGAGTCCACGAAGCCCAGCCACGCCTGCTCGATGCCGAGAATGGCTCGCGCCGCGTCCATTTCCGCCCGCCGGATCTCGGCGATGTTGGCCCACACCTCGGGCCGGTCGAGCTTGGGATTGAGCACGCTGCCGCGCTCGCCGCCAGTACACGTGACGACCAGCACGTCCACCCCTTCGGCGACGTACTTCGCCGTGGTCGCGGCTCCCTTGCTCGACTCGTCGTCGGGGTGCGCGTGGACGGCCATGAGTCGAAGTTGTTCTGCCAAGGTTGGGGCTCCTCGTCTCTGCCCACCGGCGGGCCCTCGCCCGGCCCGTCGTTGACCTGCCGAAATCCTCCCCCGTCGCGGTACCGGCCCGGGCCGGCTGTCATATTTGACACCAGTTGTATGTGACGCCAGCTGTATTTGACGCCGAGTCGGGCAGGAGAGACGGTTCCCCGCCATTCTTGCCGATGCCTCCGACAACAACGCCAGGGAGATACCCGCCGGTGACCGAGACGCACACCACACTTCCACCAGACACGCCGGTGTTCCCGCCCGGCCGGTACGGCCGCCGTCGGGCGCCCCGCCGCCGTCGGCCGGTGCTGGCCGCGCTGCTGGTGGTCGCTGCGGTCGCGGCGCTCACCGTGATCTCGGTCCGGCTCTACAAGCAGTACGGCGACCCGATGTACGACGCGCAGGTGATCAGCTACTCCGACATCACGGACACGCAGGTGGTAGTCGACTTCCGGGTGCACCTGCCGGACGGCGGGTCCGCGGTGTGCCTACTGCGGGCCCGGGACCACGCCGGCGGCGAGGTGGCCCGCGAGGAGGTGCCGGTGACCGCCGCCGAGGGGCAGAGCCAGGTCGTCCTCCGCCACCGCCTCGCCACCACCGCCCGTCCCTTCATCGGCGAGGTGGTCCGCTGCCGGCCACCCGCCTGACGCCCCGCACCGGCACACAGCTCCGAACCAGTACACAACGCCGAACCGGGACAGCCCCGCACCGACACACAGCTCCGGACCGGGACACGGCCGCGGCCGTTTCATCGGCGGGACGTGATCACCGGGACTTCCGGTCGTAGCGCACTGGTAGCTTGGAGGTTCACCTGTCAGCCAGCACGCACAATCGAGGAGGACCGCCTGTGTCCAATGGCAATAAGGCGCCCGCCACCTGGCTGTCGCAGGACGCGTACGACCGCCTGAAGGCCGAGCTCGACGAGTTGATCGCCAACCGGCCGATCATCGCCGCCGAGATCAACGCCCGGCGAGAGGAAGGCGACCTGCGCGAGAACGGCGGCTACCACGCCGCCCGCGAAGAGCAGGGCAAGGCCGAGGGGCGCATCCTCTATCTCAAGGAGCTGCTCCGCACCGCCCAGGTCGGCGAGGCACCGACCGTCGACGCCGTGGCGCCCGGGATGGTCGTGACGATCTACTTCGACGACGACGCCGACGACACAGAGACGTTCCTGCTCGGTTCCCGTGAAATCGCCGCGACCACCGACCTCACGGTCTACAGCCCCGAGTCCGCACTCGGCCAGGCGATCCTGGGCGGCAAGGCCGGGCAGACCTGCACGTACACCGCGCCCAGCGGCGCGGACATCAAGGTGACGGTGGTCAGCTTCGAGCCGTTCTCCGGCTGATCCACCGGCCGGGCACCGGCCGACCACGGCACGCAGAGGCGTGACGCCCTCCGGTGTCACGCCTCTGGCGCGATCATCACCTGGTATCCGCTGGCCCGCAGGGCATCGATCAGCCTGTCCGAGTGCTCGCCCCCGCGGGTCTCCACCGACAGCGCCACCTCCACCTCGCCGAGACGCAGGTGCGGGTTGGCCCGCTGGTGCTCCACGTCCACCACGTTGGCCCGTTGTTCGGCGATCTCGCGTAGCAGGGAGGCGAGCTGACCCGGCTGGTCGGAGCAGCGGACGGTGATCCGCAGGTAACGGCCCGCTGCCGCCAGGCCGTGCTCGATCACCCGGAGCATCAACAGCGGGTCGATGTTGCCGCCGGAGAGCACCGCCACCACCGGCGTCGTCACCTCCACCGCGCCGGCCAGCAGCGCCGCCACACCCACCGCGCCGGCCGGCTCCACCACCTGCTTGCCCCGCTCCAGCAGCATGAGCAACGCCCGCGAGATGTCCTCCTCGGAGACGGTGACGATCTCGTCGACGAGCTTGCGGACGTGGGCGAAGGTGATCTCGCCCGGACGGCCGACGGCGATGCCGTCGGCGATGGTGGTCAGGGTGGGCAGCCGCACCGGCTCACCGGCCAGCAGCGAAGGCGGGAAGGCCGCCGCGTCCGCCGCCTGTACGCCGATCACCCGGATGTCCGGGCGCAGCGCCTTGGCCACCACCGCCATTCCGGAGGCCAGCCCGCCACCGCCGACACCCGTGACGATCGTCCGCACCTCGGGACACTGCTCCAGGATCTCCAGCGCCACCGTGCCCTGCCCGGCGATCACGTCGGGATGGTCGAACGGGTGGATCAGCACCGCCCCGGTGCGCTCGGCGAACGTCTCCGCCGCGACCAGTGACTCGTCGACCGTGGCCCCGACCAGTTCGACCTGGGCGCCGTACCGCTTGGTGGCCGCCACCTTCGGCAGCGTCGCGTTCACCGGCATGAAGACGGTGGCCCGGGTGCCGACCAGCCCGGCGGCCAGCGCCACCCCCTGGGCGTGGTTGCCGGCGCTCGCCGCGACCACCCCCCGGGCCCGTTCCCGCTCCGACAACCGCGAGATGCGCACATAGGCACCGCGCACCTTGTACGAGCCCGCCCGCTGAAGGTTCTCGCACTTCAGCCAGACCGGCCCGCCGAGCGCGGCGGTGAGCGGACGGGAGGGCTCCAGCGGGGTGGTGCGGGTGACACCGTCGAGCAGTTTCCGCGCCGCCCGCACCTCGTCGAGGCTGACCAGTTCCGTCATGTTCCGATCGTGCCACCCGCTCCGACCGTCCCGGCCGGCGGAGCTGCCGCAGATCATGATGTGCCGGCGGGCGATCCCGTTCCGACCCGCGGGTAACCGGGGGCGTGCCGCGGCCACGGGGCCGCCATCTCGAACTGGCCGGCGACGCCGAGCAGCAGCAGCTCCGAGCCGGGCGGGCCGACCAGTTGCACGGCCAACGGCAGCCCGTCCGGGCGGCGGCCCACCGGGACCACCAGGGCGGGCAGGCCGGCGATGTTCCAGGGCGCCGCGTACGGGGCGTACCGGATGTTGGCCAGCATGTTGGCCCGCCAGGACCGGGACGACCAACTGGTGGCCGGCGGCGGCACGCTGGCCAGTGCCGGGGTGAGCAGCAGGTCCACCGAGTGGTCGGCGAAAAAGCCGACCGAGCGCTCGCGCCAGGCGAGCCGGTCGGCCTCCCGGACGTACCCGCGCCGCCATGCCCAGTTGCCGAAGGTGACGTGCCGGCGGGTACGCGCTTGCAAACTGCCTCGGTCGATCCCGGCCGCCCGCACGTCCGCCGCAGCGGCGGCGAACCAGGTGGCGATGCCCTGCAACCCCAGGGCGGTCGGATAGACCGGGTCGGCCGGCACGGTGTCGTGCCCGGCTCCGGCGAGCAGCCGGCCGGCTGCGGCGACCGCCTCCCGGTTGGGCGCGTCCGGCGAGACCCCACGCACCGGGGAACGCAACGACACGCCGACCCGCAGCCGCTGCGGCGGAACGAGCTTCTCCTGGGCGCGGCCGGCGAGCACCTGGAAACCGACCGCCGCGTCGGCGACCGTGGTGCTGAGCATTCCGTGTTCGGTCAGCCCGAACCAGTCCTCGGCACCGAGCTGGCAGGGCACCACGCCACGGCCGGGCTTGAGGCCGACCAGGCCGCAGCAGGCCGCCGGGATACGGATCGAGCCGAGCCCGTCGTTGCCGTGCGCGATCGGCACCAGCCCGGCCGCCACCGCGGCCGCCGCGCCGCCGGAGGAGCCACCGGGGGTCCGCCCCAGGTCCCACGGGTTACGGGTGACGGAGGTGTCGTCGTCGGTCACCGCCCACAGGCCCAGCTCGGGCATCCGGGTGACGCCGAGGATCACCGCGCCGGCTCCGCGCAGCCGCCGGACCACCTCGTGGTCGGCCTCCGCCACCGGGGTACGCACCGCGGCCGAGCCGTTCCAGGTGGGCATGCCGGCCACCGGAGTGTTCTCCTTGACCGCCACCGGAACGCCGGCCAGCGGCAGGTTGGCCAGATCCTCCTGCTCGTCGACCTTCTCCGCCTCGGTCACCGCCTCCCCGCCGCGTACGGCGCGGAACGCGGCGAGGTCGGCGTCGGCCTTGGCTACGTGATCGAGGTGGTCGGCCAGCACCTGGGTGGCCGAGACATCTCCCCGGCGTACGCCCCGGGCGATCTGTTTGGCCGTCGCCCCGACCCAGGTCGGCATGATGTCCTGCACGGCCACCCTCCCCAGCCAGCGGTCAGCTCAGCGCCTGCTCCAGATCGGCGAGCAGGTCCTCGACCGTTTCGATGCCGACAGACAGTCGCACGAGATCGCCGGGAACTTCAAGCGGCGAGCCGGCAGCGCTTGCGTGTGTCATCCGGCCCGGGTGCTCGATCAGGGATTCCACCCCGCCGAGCGACTCGGCGAGCACGAAAAGCTTGGCCCGGTTGCAGATGTCCACGGCATGTTCCTCGCCGCCGGCCGCCCGGAACGAGATCATTCCGCCGAACCGGCGCATCTGCTTGGCCGCCACCTCGTGGCCGGCGTGCGTGGGCAGCCCCGGGTAGAGCACCTCGCTGACCTTGGCGTGCCCCTCCAGGTACGCGGCGATCCGCTCGGCGTTGTCGCAGTGCCGGTCCATCCGTACGCCGAGGGTCTTGATCCCGCGCAGGGTGAGCCAGGCGTCGAACGGGCCGTTGACCGCGCCCATCGCGTTCTGGTGGTAACGCAGTTCCTCGCCGAGCGCGGCGTCGGCCGCCACCAGCGCCCCGCCGACCACGTCGGAGTGTCCGCCGATGTACTTGGTGGTGGAGTGCACCACCACGTCCGCGCCGAGGGCGATCGGCTGTTGCAGGTACGGCGAGGCGAAGGTGTTGTCGACCACCAGCAGCGCGCCGGCGTCGTGCGCGACGGCGGCGAGGGTGGCGATGTCGGCGATGCCGAGCAGCGGGTTGGTCGGCGTCTCCAGCCAGACGACCTTGGTGGTGCCGGGACGGATCGCGGCCCGCACGGCGTCCGGATCGGAGACCTTCGCCGGGGTGAACGACAGCCCCCACCGCTGCGCCACCCTGGCGAAGAGCCGGTACGTGCCGCCGTACGCGTCGTCGGGGATGACCACGTGGTCACCGGGGCCGCAGACGGTACGCAGCAGCGTGTCCTCAGCGGCCAGGCCGCTGGCGAAGGCGAGCCCGACGGCCCCGCCCTCCAGTGCGGCCAGGCATTCCTGGAGCGCGTCGCGGGTCGGGTTGCCCGACCGGCTGTACTCGTAGCCCTGACGGGGCGCCCCGACGGCGTCCTGGGCGTACGTGCTGGTCTGGTAGATCGGTGGGATGACCGCGCCGGTCCGGGCCTCGGGGTCCTGGCCGGCGTGGATGGCGAGCGTATCGAAGCCGTGGTTCATTACGCAGAGGTTAGTCCGTGCGTCCACCAGCGGCTTCGCCGATCGCCGTTTCGCCGTGATGGCGGTGTCCCGGCCGATCGGACACCGCCGTACGGACGAAACGGAGTCGATCAACTGGCTGCGGAGGCCAGCGGCCGATCACTGCGGGACGGTCATAGGGTGAGCCGGTGGCGGGGTGCGTGTTCTGTGGGATCGTGGCGGGTGAGGCGCCGGCGTTCCGAGTGGTCGACGAGCCGGACGGGGTGGCGTTCCTGGACACCCGGCCGGTGTTCAAGGGGCATGTGCTGGTGGTGCCCCACACCCACCTGGTCACCCTTGCCGACCTGCCGCCGGAGTCCATCGCCGGTTACTTCGGGCTGGTCCGGCGGCTGGCTGTCGCGGTCGAGGCCGGGCTGGGCGCGGGCGGCACGTTCGTGGCGATGAACAACAGAGTGTCCCAGTCCGTGCCGCACCTGCACACCCACGTGGTGCCTCGAACCAAGGGCGACGGCCTGCGCGGCTTCTTCTGGCCCCGCACCCGCTACGCCGATGACCCCGACGCCACCTCGTACGCCGACCGCATCCGCACCGCCCTCTCCGCCGATCCGGCCTGATGATCTCGGCTGAGGCTGGCGGAGCAGTCGGAGTTGGGTCGAGGAGTACGCGCGGACACGTTGGCGGCGGAACGGGGCCTGACCGGCGGCCGGGTGGGTAAGGAAACGGAGTCCGCCGGTGTTGCACGCGGGGAAGGGTACGAAAGGAGTTCCACCGTGTTCCTCCGCCGCATGAAGGCCGAGATGGTCTCCCCTGACCGGGCTCTGCCCGGCCGCGCGATCTCGATGCCGGTCGCCGACCGGCACGAGGTGCTCGGGACCCCCCTGACTGGTCCTTTCCCTGAGGGCTCGCAGGTCGCGGTCTTCGGTATGGGGTGCTTCTGGGGTGCCGAGCGGCTGTTCTGGACCCTGCCCGGCGTCTTCACCACCTCGGTCGGCTACTCGGGTGGCTACACCCCGAACCCGACCTACGAGGAGGTCTGCTCCGGCGAGACCGGGCACGCCGAGGTGGTCCAGGTGGTGTACGACCCGACGAAGATCAGCTACGAGGATCTGCTCAAGGTCTTCTGGGAGAACCACGACCCGACCCAGGGCATGCGCCAGGGCAACGACGTGGGCACCCAGTACCGCTCGACGATCTACGCCACCACCGACGAGCAGCTCGCCACCGCGCAGGCGTCCCGGGAGGCGTTCGCGCCGATCGTGGCCCGCGCCGGCAAGCCCGAGATCACCACCGAGATCGGGCGGCTGGGCGACTACTACCTGGCCGAGGACTATCACCAGCAGTACCTCGCCCCGACCAAGAACCCGAACGGCTACTGCAACCACGGCCCGAACGGGCTGAGCTGCCCGGTGGGGGTCGCCCGTACCGCCGGTTGAGACGTACGCGGGGGTCGACGCTCGTCGGCCCCCGTAGGCGTTTGTGCGGTCTTTTTCACAGCCGATCGGCTCACGCAAGCGCTCGACACCGGGTCACCGCTGGCCGACACACCGCCGGCCCGTCGTCATTACTCGTGGGGCGCGGATTCTAGCAAGTCTGTTACACGACCGTCATAGTCTCAACAGGCGAACCGCAACATCCTCTGGCAGCATGGGCTGCCATGTGCGGACTGGCTGGGGAGTTCCGACGAGACGCGACGCGCGCCGATGTCGTCGCGGTGGAGCGGATGGCCGCCACGATGTGTGACCGCGGACCCGACGGCAGCGGCGTGTGGGCGAACGGTTCTGTCGCCCTCGGTCACCGACGGCTGGGAATCATCGATCTCTCCGCCGCCAGCGGGCAGCCCGTCGTCGACTCCACCACCGGCCTGTCGGCCGTCTTCAACGGCTGCATCTACAACTACCGCGAACTGCGGGCCGAACTCGCGGCCAAGGGTCACCGCTTCTTCTCAAAGGGAGACAGCGAGGTCGCCGTCAAGGCGTACGCCGAGTGGGGGCTCGACTTCGTCGACCACCTGATCGGCATGTTCGCGGTGGCGATCAGCGAGCGGGACACCGGGCGCCTGGTGCTGGCCCGGGACCGGCTGGGCATCAAGCCGCTCTACCTCGCCGAGTCGCCCGGCGTGGTCCGCTTCGCCAGCACCCTGCCCGCCCTGCTGGCCGGCGGCGGCGTGGACACCACCATCGACCAGGTGGCCTTGGCCCACTATCTGAGCTTCCACAGCATCGTGCCGCCGCCGCGCACCATCCTGCGCGGCGTCAGCAAATTGCCTCCGGCCACCGTCCGGGTCTACGAGGCCGACGGCACCACCCACGAGCGGCTTTACTGGAACCCACCCTTCCTGCGCCGGGCCGAGCACAGCGGCTGGTCGGAGCAGGACTGGCAGGACGCGCTGCTGGAGTCGCTGACCACCGCCGTACGTCGACGGATGGTGGCCGACGTCCCGGTCGGCGTACTGCTCTCCGGCGGCCTGGACTCCAGCCTGGTGGTGGCCCTGCTCACCGGCGAGGGGCAACGAGGGCTCGCCACCTTCTCCATCGGCTTCGACGCCGTCGGCGGTCGGGAGGGCGACGAGTTCCGCTACTCCGACCTGGTCGCCAAGACCTTCGGCACCGATCACCACCAGATCCGGATCGCCGCCCAGGACCTGGTGCCGCCGTTGGAGGCCGCCGTCGCGGCCATGAGCGAGCCCATGGTCAGCCACGACTGCGTGGCGTTCTACCTGCTCAGTCAGGAGGTGTCCCGGCACGTCAAGGTGGTGCAGTCCGGCCAGGGCGCCGACGAGATCCTGGGCGGCTACCACTGGTATCCGCCGCTGGCGCAGATCGACCGCGAGCAGGCCATCGAGACGTACGCCCGGGCCTTCTTCGACCGCGACGCCACCGGCCTGGCCCAGGTGCTCAACCCCGACTGGCTCGCCGACGGCGACCCGGCCCGCGAATTCGTCGCCGCGCACCTCGCCCAGCCCGGCGCGCAGACCGCCGTCGACGCCGGTCTGCGCATCGACACGCAGATCATGCTGACCGACGACCCGGTCAAGCGGGTCGACAACATGACGATGGCGCATGGGCTGGAGGCCCGGGTGCCGTTCCTGGATCACGAGTTCGTGGAACTGGCCGCCGCCTGTCCGCCCGAGATGAAGCTCGCCCAGGGCGGCAAGGGTGTGCTCAAGGAGATCGGCCGCCGGATGCTGCCGCACGAGGTGATCGACCGGCCGAAGGGCTACTTCCCGGTGCCGGGCCTCACCCACCTGGAGGGCAAGCTCCTCGACCGGGTACGCGACGCGCTGCACGCGCCCGAGGCCCGCCGCCGCGACCTGTTCCGCACCGATTACGTCAACGCCCTGCTCGACGCCCCCAACGCCGAACTGACCCCGTTGAACGGAAACAAGCTGTGGCAACTCGGACTCCTGGAAATGTGGCTCCAGACCCATGGAATCGACTGAGCCTGACCGACACCCTGGCCACCGGGATGGCCCGGACCGAACGCGGTCGAGGCATGGTACGGCGGTACGAACGGATCGGGCCGGGCGGTGATCCGATGGCCGTCGGCGGTGGTGTGGACGCGGACGACGAACGCCCGGACGGCGACGAAGGTGTCGTGCTCGACTGCGGCTGGGGACGCCTGGTTTTCGGGCAGACCTTCCGCGACCAGGCCGCCGTCGCCGACGTGCTGCGCTCCGAAGCGGCCGGTTCCCGGGACATCTGCGTCTACCTGCGCGACCCGCACGTGCTGGTGTCCCGGCTGCCCGACGAGCTGTTCATCGACCCGTCACTGACCTACCGGCTGCCGCTGAGCGGTTTCCGGCCCGACCCCGACGAGGAGGCCGGCAGCGTCGACACACCGGCGCCGGCCAACGGCCGGCCGGCACTGCCCGGGGTACGCATCCGCCGGCTGCGCGATGCCGCCGACGCGGAGGCGGTCAACCGGATCTACGCGGCCAACGGCATGGTCACCGCGCCGGTCGAAGTGCTGGTCGACAACGCCGCCACCGATTGTTTCCTGCACCTGGTGGCGGAGGCGACGACCGGCGAGATCGTCGGCACCATCACCGGCATCGACCACGTGGCGGTCTTCGACGACCCGGACAACGGCGCCAGCCTCTGGTGCCTGACGGTCGACTTCAACCAGGCTCCGCCGGGCACCGGCCAGGCGCTGATCACCGAGTTGGTCGCCCGCCTGGTCGCCCGGGGCCGGGCGTACGTCGACCTGTCCGTGCTCGCCGAGAACGCGGGAGCGATCCGACTCTACGAGCGACTCGGCTTCTACCGCACCGCGATGCTCTGTGTGAAGCGGAAGAACCCGATCAACGAGCGGCTGTTCCTGCCGGCCACGCCGGCCGGATACGACGGGCTCAACCCGTACGCCAGGATCGTCGCCGACGAGGCGATGCGGCGGGGCATCCGGGTGGAGGTGACCGACCCCAAGTGGGGTGAGCTGCGGCTGACCAGCGGCGGCCGGACGATCCTCACCCGGGAGTCGCTGTCCGAGCTGACCTCGGCCGTGGCGATGAGCCGCTGCGACGACAAGCGGATCACCCGCCGGATCCTGGCCGAGGCCGGTCTGTCGGTGCCGCGCGGGCGCACCGCCACCGGCGATTCCGCCGACGTGGAGTTCCTCGCCGAGGTGGGCCAGCTGGTGGTGAAGCCGGCCCGGGGCGAGCAGGGCAACGGCATCACGGTGGGCGTACGCACCCCCGAGGCACTGACCGCCGCCATCGAGCTGGCCACCCGGTTCTGCCCCGAGGTGCTGCTGGAGGAGCTGTGCACCGGCGAGGACCTGCGGGTCGTGGTGATCGACCACGAGGTGGTGGCCGCCGCGGTGCGCCGACCCGCCACGATCATGGGTGACGGCGTACACGACATCGCCGAGCTGATCGAGCGGCAGAGCCGCCGCCGCGCCGCCGCCACCGATGGTGAGTCCCGCATCCCGCTGGACGAGATGACCCGGGACGTGGTCACCGAGGCCGGGTACGAGCTGCACGACGTCCTGCCCGAGGGGCAGGTGCTGGCGGTACGACGCACCGCCAACCTGCACACCGGCGGGACGATCCACGATGTCACCGGCGAGCTGCACCCGGTGATCGCCGAGGCGTGCGTGGCCGCCAGCCGGGCGCTGGACATCCCGGTGACCGGGCTCGACCTGCTGGTGCCCGCCCCGGACCAGCCCGAGCACGTCTTCATCGAGGCCAACGAGCGGCCCGGGTTGGCCAACCACGAGCCGCAGCCCACCGCCGAACGCTTCGTGGATCTGCTCTTCCCCGGGACGCGGGCACCGCAACGGCTGTGGATCCCGGCGGGTGCGGCAACATCTGGGACATGACCGTACGCAAGACGATTCCGCTGCCGATCGACCTGGACTACCTGCGCCAGGTGCTGGTCGAGTTGCTGGAAATCCCGAGCCCGTCCGGACGTACCGACCACGTACAGCAGTACGTGGGCGAGCGACTCTCGGCGCTCGGCATCCCGTCGACGCTGACCCGCCGGGGCGCGCTGAGCGCCTGCCTGCCCGGCCCCAAGGAGACCGGGGCGGACCGGGCGATCGTGGTACACACCGACACCATCGGCGGGATGGTCAAACGGCTGAAGGAGAACGGCCGGCTGGAACTGAAGCCGATCGGTACGCACAGCGCCCGGTTCGCCGAGGGAGCGCACGTACGAATCTTCACCGACGATCTGGAGCGGGTGATCACCGGCCAGGTGCTGCCGCTGAAGGCCAGCGGCCACCGGTACAACGACGCCGTCGACGAGCAGGGCATCGGCTGGGAGCAGGTCGAGGTACGCATCGACGAGCCGGTCGAGGACATTGCCGGCCTGCGCGCGCTCGGCATCGACGCGGGCGATTTCGTGGCGTTCCTGCCCAACCCGACTGTCACCCCCAGCGGGTACGTCAAGTCCCGGCACCTGGACGACAAGGCCGGGGTCGCCGCGGTACTCACCGCGATCAAGGCCATGGTCGACGCCCGGGTGACGCCGGCGGTCACCGCGCACCTGTTGATCACCGTGACCGAGGAGATCGGCCACGGCGCCTCACACGGCCTCGACCCGGACGTCGCCGAGATCGTCTCCGTGGACGCGGCGGTGGTCGCTCCGGGGCAGCAGTCCCGGGAGGATGCCGCGACCCTGGCGATGGGCGACGGAGTGGGCCCGTTCGACTACCACCTCACCCGCAACCTGGCGGCCATCGCCGCAGAACACGACGTGGACCTGGTCCGGGACGTCTTCGACTACTACCGCTCGGACGTGGCGGCGGCGGTGGAGGCCGGTGCCCACGCCCGGGTGGCCCTGGTCGGCTTCGGTGTCGACGCCACCCACGGCCACGAGCGGACCCACCTGGAAGGGCTACGCCACCTGACCCAACTGCTCTGCCTCTACCTCCAGAGCGACCTGGTGTTCCCCGAATGGGACGCCGAGCCCGAGGGCGATCTGGTCGACTTTCCCTCCCTGGCGGTGCAACCGGCCAGCGAGGAGGGCCCCCGCGAGGGTCCGATCGGCATCGCCCCCACCTCCTGAGCGCCGAGCCGCCGCCACGCCACGCCGGGCCGGTCCGGTCGGGCCGAGCCGCCGCCACGCCGGGCCGGTCCGGTCGGGCGCCGGATGTGATCGAAACCCGTTGCCGGCGGGCTCGCCGCTGGATAGCGTGGCGGTACACGGGAAAGGAGGTGGTCCAGACTTGTATAGCAATCGGACTCGTGAGGTGGCTGTCCGCTAGCCGCTGTCCTCGACAGTGCGTCCGCCTCTCGGGGCGGGCACGGTAAGAGTCGTCGAGACCGTGTGGCAGCGGTGCGGCGAATCCACGACAAGCCACCCGACCCCCGGGGCGCCGGCCCAGTCCAGCCGGCCCGCGCGTCAGCGCGGAAGCCCCGGGGGTCGCTTCATGCCCGGGGCAGCCGGGCCGGCGCGGGAGGTCGACGTGTCCATGCGGGAGCTGGTGGTGCTCGGGACGGCCAGCCAGGCCCCCACCCGGGCGCGCAACCACAACGGGTACGTGCTGCGCTGGGACGACGAGGTGATCCTCTTCGACCCGGGCGAGGGCAGCCAACGGCAGCTGCTGCACACCGGGGTCACCGCCACCGACCTGACCCGGATCTGCATCACCCATTTCCACGGCGACCACTGCCTCGGCCTGCCCGGCATCATCCAGCGCCTCTCTCTGGACCGGGTGCCGCATCCGGTGGCGGTGCACTTCCCGGCCGAGGGCACCGACTACTTCGCCCGGCTGCGGCACGCCAGCTCCTTCTACGAGACCGCCGAGCTGGTGGTGGCGCCGGTCGAGGCGGACGGTCAGCGGATCGCGCTGCGCTGCGGCACCCTGGAGGCGCGTCGGCTGCGGCACCCGATCGACACGTACGGCTATCGGCTGGTGGAGCCGGACGGGCACCGGATGCTGCCGGAGCGGCTGGCCGCGTACGGCATCAGCGGGCCGGCGGTCGGCCAGCTGCAGCGCGTCGGCCACCTCGACCTGGACGGGCGCCGCGTCACCCGGGAGGAGGTGAGCGTGCCCCGCCCCGGGCAGCGGGTCGCCTTCGTGATGGACACCGGCCTCTGCGACGGGGTGTACGCACTGGCCGAGCAGGCCGATCTGCTGGTCATCGAGGCGACGTTCCTGGAGTCGGAGGCCGCGCTCGCCGCCGAGGTCGGGCACCTCACGGCCGGCCAGGCCGCGCGGGTGGCGGCCGAGTCGGGGGTACGCCGGCTGGTGCTCACCCATTTCTCCCAGCGGTACGCCGACCCGGCCCGCTTCGCCGACGAGGCCCGCGCCCACTTCGACGGCGACCTGGTGATCGCCGAGGATCTGGCCACGGTCCAGGTCCCACCCCGGCGGGTACCCTCGGCCGGGTGACCGTCACGCTACGTCCGGCGACCGCTGAGGATCTGATGGCGGTGGGCCGGCTGCACCAGCGTTCGCGGGTCGCGGCCTATTCGTCGATCCTGCCGCCCGAGGCGCTGGCCGACCCGACCCCGGAGGCGATGGGCGAGTACTGGCTGGCCCGGTGGAGCTATGAGCGGGCCGATCACCGGATGACCCTGGCCGAGCGGGACGACACGCTGGTCGGCTTCAGCTATCTCGGGCCGGACGACGAGGGCGATCCGCACACCGGCCTGCTCAACGCCATCCACCTGGCGCCGGCCGAGCGTGGTCGCGGCGTCGGTCGGACTTTGATGATCGACGCGCTGGCCGACATGCGGGGGCGCGGTTGGCACCGCGCGGTGCTCTGGGTGCTGCGCGACAACACCCACGCCCGCCGCTTCTACGAACACGGCCGCTGGCAGCCCACCGGCGTGGAGCGCGACGACACGATCGGCAAGGTGACCGTCCGGCAGTTGCGCTACGCCCGCCCGCTCTGATGCAAGGAAGGGCCCCTTATTAACGCCTGCGGTAGAGGAAGGGCCCCCTCTTAACACTTGGCGGCGCGGTTCCGCCGCGAGCGTTAATAAGGGGCCCTTGCTATGCACGAGACGTTAAAAGGGGGCCCTTCCTTACACCCTCAGCGGGCGCCGAGGTGGGCGAGCAGGTCCTGGCGGGTGAGTACGCCCTTGGGCTTGCCGTCGATCAGCACCAGCGCGGCGTCCGACTTCTCCAGCAGGCTGACCGCCTCGCTGACCGGCTGGCCGCCACCGATCATCGGCAGCGGTGGCGCCATGTGCCGCTCGATCGTGTCGTGCAGCTGCGCCTGGCCGGTGAACAGCGCATCGAGCAGATCCTTTTCCGCGATCGAACCGGCCACCTCACCGGTGACCACCGGCGGCTCGGCCTTGAGCACGGGCAGTTGCGAGACGCCGTACTCGCGCATGTAGTCGACCGCGTCGCGAATCGTCTCGGTCGGGTGCACGTGCACCAGTTCGGGCAGCCCGCCCGGTTTGCTGGCGAACGCGTCGGCCACCATCGGCTCGTTGCCCGCGTTGTCAAGAAAGCCGTAGCGGGCCATCCAGTCGTCGTTGAAGATCTTGGACAGGTAGCCCCGGCCACCGTCGGGCAGCAGCACGACGACGACGTCGTCCGGGCCGGCGGAGCGGGCCACCTCCAGCGCGGCCACGACCGCCATGCCGCAGGAGCCGCCGACGAGCAGCCCTTCCTCGCGGGCCAGCCGCCGGGTCATCTCGAAGGACTGCTTGTCCGAGACCTCGATGATCTGGTCGGACACGCCCCGGTCGTACGTCTCCGGCCAGAAGTCCTCACCGACCCCCTCGACGAGGTACGGCCGGCCGGTGCCACCGGAGTAGACCGAGCCCTCCGGATCCGCGCCGATGACCTTGACCGTGCCACCGGATGCTTCCTTCAGGTACCGCCCGATCCCGGAGATGGTGCCGCCGGTGCCCACCCCGGCGACGAAGTGGGTGATGCGTCCCTCGGTCTGCTTCCACAGCTCTGGACCGGTGGTCTCGTAGTGCGAACGCGGATTCGCCGGGTTGGCGTACTGGTTGGGCTTCCAGGCGTTGGGGATCTCCCGGGCCAGCCGGTCAGAGACGTTGTAGTACGAGCGGGGGTCCTCCGGTGCGACGGCGGTCGGGCAGACCACCACCTCTGCGCCGTACGCCCGCAGCACGTCCTGCTTGTCCTGGCTGACCTTGTCGGGGCAGACGAAGACGCACTTGTAGCCCTTGAGTTGCGCCACCAGTGCCAGACCGACACCGGTGTTGCCGCTGGTCGGCTCGACGATGGTGCCACCCGGTCGGAGGATGCCGGCTGCCTCGGCCTCCTCCACCATGCGCAGCGCGATCCGGTCCTTCACCGAGCCGCCCGGGTTGAGGTACTCCACCTTCGCCAGCACGGTCGCCTGGATGCCCTCGGCGACGTTGCGCAGTCGCACCAGCGGAGTGTTGCCGATCATCTCGACGACGTTGTCGTAGTACTGCACCTCGGTGTGCCCTTCTCCTCCGGCGCCGGCGCCGCAGGCCGGGGCGGGTTGTTCATGTGGATCCCGCGCCCAGGGTACGTCGGGTCAGGGCACCACGTGCCCGGGGATGACAGAGCTGCGGCGCGACTCCCACTCCAGGAACCGCTCGGTCTCGGCGAGCACCGCGCCGGCCAGCCAGGTGACCATCACTGCGTCGTCGATCAGCCCGAACACCGCGAGGAACATCTCCGGCACCGCGTCGACCGGGGAGACGACGTACGCCGTCGCCGCCGTCATCATGGCCAGCCGCAGGCCGCCGTCGTACCGGCCCCGGGCGGTGGCCGCGATCATCCTGGGCAACGCTCCGAGCCGCGCGCCGAGCGACGGACCGCCCCGGGCACCGGCCGTCAGCGCCCGAGCCAGGGCCACGAAGGCCGCACCTCGCTTCAACGTCTTAGCCATCGTCGTGCTCCTCTCCACGTGCAGCGTGACGACCGGGCGCAACACTCACCATTGAAGTACCCAACACAGTCGTTTTCCAGGCACCTGGGCGCTGCCGTGACGACAGCGGGCTGTCGTAGGGGCGCGCTAATGTCGCGGTGTGGGGGTCACCAAGTCTGCCGTACCGGATCGCCCGCGCTGGACGCGCGCATGGCGGGTGGCTCGCCTGGCGGCGATCGGCACAGGCACCACGGTAGCGGCTGCGGCGGCAACCAGCGGTCTGCTGCTCGGTCAGGCCCGCCAGGCCCGACGCACCATCCCGATGGCCGAGGCGCCACCGCCACGCTGCGACGGCGTCTACGGCGCGAAGTTCCCCGGCCCGGCGCTCACCATGGTCATCCTGGGCGACTCCTCGGCCGCCGGATACGGCGTGCACCGCCGCCGGGAGACACCCGGCGCGCTGCTGGCGACCGGCCTGTCCCGCCGTCTCCAGCGGCCGGTGCGGCTGCATCGCTTCGCCGTGGTCGGCGCCATCTCGGCCGGCCTCAGGTTCCAGGTCGAGGCCGCCCTGGAATGCCATCCCGACGTGGCGGTCATCCTCATCGGCGGCAACGACGTGACCAACCGCACGCCGCCCGCCCTGGCCGTACGCCACCTCGTCGAGGGGGTCCGCGCACTACGCGCCGCCGGCGCCGAGGTGGTCGTCGGCACCTGCCCCGACCTCGGCGCGATCCGCCCGATCCAGCCGCCGCTGCGCTGGCTGGCCCGCCGGTGGAGCCGGCAGCTCGCCGCCGCCCAGACGGTCGCCGTCGTCTCGGCCGGCGGCTGGACGGTCTCCCTCGGCGACCTGCTCGGGCCGCGGTTCAGCGCCGAGCCGGGCCGGATGTTCGCCTGGGACCGGTTCCACCCCTCCGCAGAGGGGTACGCAGTAGCCGCCGCCGCACTGTTACCCACGGTGCTGTCCGCGCTGGGAGCCGGTGCGGAGCGCAGGCCTTCGCCTGGCCGCGTCGAAGGCGTACGGTCATTGCCGAAGGCAGCTCAGGAGGCGGCCCGGCATCCCGGGACGGAGGTCAGCGGCACGCAGGTCCGTGGCAGCGAGAGCGGTCCAGCTGGCCGCTGGGCACGACTGCGCCGCCGGGGGTTCTTCGGTGCCGCTGCCGTGCCACAGTCGAATCCCGCCACCGACTCACCCCCAGTGGAGGGACGCACATGATCGAGTGGATCAGGCGCCCGTACGGCGCCGACACCCCTGGGGCGACGACATGAGCGGTTTGTCTCCCGAAGCCCGGGCCGCCGCGCAGCTGGCCCGTGCCGCTGGCACCTCGCTGCTCGCCGGCGCGCTCGGCGGAGCGGCCGTGCTCGCCGGCCAGGCCGTCGTGGCCCGCAACCGCCGCTACGCCCAGCCCGAGCTGGGTCTGGCGCTCCGGGCGACCATCGGGCGTGTCGGTGCCCCACCGGTACGACTGGTGCTGCTGGGCGACTCCGCTGCCCTCGGCGTCGGAGTCGACCGCCTCGGCGACACCATCGGCGGGCAGTTGGCCGAACTGCTCGCCGAAGGGCCGTCCGGGCGGCTGGTGCACCTGTCCAGCGTAGGTGTCTCCGGCTCGCGCTCCACCGACCTGGCTACGCAGGTGGCCCGGGCACTGCTGGGCGAGCGGCCGGACGTGGCGGTCATCCTGGTCGGGGCGAACGACGCCACCAGCCTGCGCCGTCCAGCCGAGGCCGCCGCCTACCTCGGCGCGGCGGTGCACCGACTGCACCAGGCCGGGGTCGAGGTCGTGGTCGGCACCTGCCCGGAC
Organism: Micromonospora qiuiae; assembly: GCF_016863555.1. GTDB lineage: Bacteria > Actinomycetota > Actinomycetes > Mycobacteriales > Micromonosporaceae > Micromonospora > Micromonospora qiuiae. The sequence continues at coordinate 25,292 of NZ_BOPC01000051.1, forward strand.
CTCGGCGCGGTACGAGCCATCGCGCCACCGCTGCGTCAGGTCATCGGCTGGGTCGGTCGCCGGATCGGCCGGGCCCAGACGAGCGCGGTGCTCGACGCCGGCGGGACGGTGGTCGACCTGGCCGCCGAGACCGGTCCGGTGTTCCGCGCCGACGCCGGCACGTTCTGCCACGACGGCTACCACCCCTCCGCCGACGGCTATCGGGTCTGGGCACACGCCCTGCTGCCCGCCGTGGCCGCCGCCGCGGCGGTCACCCAACGCCGCTGACCGGCCTTTCCTGGCCTACGGAGGGCCAAGCCCAGTCCGGCCCGAGATCAGCGGTGGCCCCCCGAGCGCGGTCCCTACAGCCCGGTCCCTACCTACAGCGCGATCCCTACACCCGGCCCCTCCAGCGCGATCCCTCCAGCACGATGCCTACGGCGCGATCCCTAGGGCGCGTTTTGAGCGCGATCTTCTGAGCGCAGTCCCTAGAGCGCGGCCCGGATCGCGGCCACCTCGGCGGTGGCCCGGGCCAGGATTTCGTCGGGCGGGGCGGCCGCGAGCAGGTCGGCCGCGACCACCCGGAGCTGGTCGGCCAAGACCAAGTCGTTGTCGAGCCGGGGTACGGTGCGCCGCGGTTGCCCCTCCGCATCGGCGGCCAGGTTGGCGATCTCCTGCACCAGTCGGTGCACCAGATCGGCCCGGGACACGTTGCCGACCGAGGCGGCAGCTGACCATCGTGGTTGCTGCCAGTGCCCCACCTGCCGCACCAGCAACTCCACCCCCCGCCCCAATGCCACATTCCCCACCCACCAAACCCTACCCGCCCCACCCTCGCCCCTACCCCCACCGTCACCCGCTACCCCCGCCCGCCCCCGCCGTCACCCGCCCCCGTCGATCATGCAGTTTCGGTCGCCGGAAAGTCCCTTTTAGGGCCTTATGCCGCGACAAGAAGTGCATGATCGACGGCGGCTGGAGCGGGTGCGGCGTGCGCCGAGGCGCGGCGCGTGGGAGCGGCGGGTGCGGCGCGCGGGAGCGTGGGTGGGAAGGACGACGGCGCCCGTCCCCGGGTGGGGGCGGGCGCCGGTCGCTGGGCGGGCCGGTCAGTCTTCGCCCTGGAAGTAGCTGAGCAGTCGCAGGAGCTCGATGTAGAGCCAGATCAGACTGACCAGGATGCCGAACGCGGCCACCCAGGAGTAACGCTGCGGCAGCCCCATCCGGACGCCGTCCTCGACCTCCTTGAAGCTGAGCACGAAGCTCAGCGCGGCGACCACGATGCAGACGATGCTGAATCCGATGGCCAGCGGGCTGCCGTCGCGCAGGCCGGTGTTGACGCCGAACATCGCCAGCACCAGGTTGATCAGCATGACGGCGAACAGGCCCGCCATCACCGCGATCATGCCCTTGACGAACTTCGGCGTCGCCCGGATGACCCGCGCCTTGTAGAGCATGGCCATCACGAAGAAGACACCGAAGGTGGCGGTCACCGCCTGGAGCACGATGCCGTCGTACAGCGATTCGAAGAACTTGCTGATCGCACCGACCAGAACACCCTCGACGACGGCGTACGCGACGACCAGCGCCGGGTTCGCCATCCGGGAGAACGAGATGATCATGCCGAGCACAAGGCCCACGACGGCGGCGCCGATCCACGCGACGCCGAGCAGCGCGTCCGGCACCAGCACCCAGGCCGCCGCGGCGGCGACGCCGACGATGGCCAGGAGCGTCACCGTCTTGACCACCACGTCGTCGATCGACATCGGGGTGACCGCCGGCGGGGCGGACGGGAAGCCCGGCGCGCCGGGGTAACCGGCCTGCGGCGGGTACTGCTGGGGGTAGCCGGGCTGTCCGTACGGCCCGGTCGGGGCGTACCCGGCGGCCCGCTCCCGCTCGGCCGCCTGCCCGAGCCGAGCGAGCACCGGGTTCGAAGTCTTCACTGTCTGGCCTCCCTAAGGGGGTCGTGGCACGTCAACGCGCGCTATAAGAGTAAACGTCCCCGCCAGCGGGATGTTCATCGGAAAGCTGAGGGAACGCTGAGAGTGCCCGGGGTGGCCCAGCCGACGGCTTACGACCGGCCCTGATGTCCCACCCGGGATGGACGCCCAAGATCCGCCGGGGGAAGGACGTTTTCGATCTCCAGCGCTCGCACCATGGTTTGCGGTGTCCGCGTCCCCGCGGCCCATGCTCGTTGATCCGTTGGAGGTCTCATGGCAGACCACCCACACCCTCGTGGCCTGCGAAGACTGGCCGCAGCCGCCGGAACGCTCGTACTCTCGGCCGGCGTCATCACGGCGGGAGCCGCTCCCCGCCTCAAACCGGACGGAGTTGGTGGCCCTGCCGAGGAACAATCGGGAGAAGACCGGCTCTCCACGGCCTCGGCACCATCCCCTTCCCCGAGCGGGGGCCGCTGATCAAATCCGTCGACGGCCTCGTGGATACGCTGAAGGCCAACGGTTTCAAGGGCTTCGCACGAACATGACCGTCACGCTCACGCTCACCGAGCAGCCGAAGCTCAACGAGGCCGAGCGCATGAAGTTCGCCGGTCTCGGCAACGTGGCGCTCTACGGCAGCAAGACCGAGTTCGGCTTCACTCGAGGGCATCCTCGGCGTGACCAACTACGGCATCAACGGCGACAGGATGCCGACGGGTTGATCCCGTCGGAATGCAGCGACGCGGGGATCACCACCGCCTGAAATTCCCGCTTGGGGTCGAAGAGTTCCTCGGGCGGGTGCGGGATGAGCACCGTGTGCGGATCGCCGAGCAACCCGATGACGCGATGCGCCCTGCACTGGATCGTTCTAGAGACACTCGGGTAGCCCCGGGGCGAGCGCGGCGCGGAGCCCAGCCTGCGGTCCGGCGAGGCGGAGATCGTGTGCCCGGGGCGGGGGTCGAACCCGCACGCCTTGCGGCAGCCGCTTTTAAGGCGGCCGTGTCTGCCGTTCCACCACCCGGGCGGGTGCCCCGACGCGACCGATGACGCGTGGTGCAGTGCCACGGTAGCGGTTTCGCGGCCACTGCGGCGTCCCGCGCTCGTAGCCGCCCCTACGCCGGCCGGCCATCAGATCGACAGGCGTTGTTAAAAAGGGGCCCCTCCTATACCGCAGACGTTAAGAAGGGGCCCTTCCTTACTTCCGGGAGGCTTCGGCGAATTCTTCGCGGGGGTCGTGCAACTGGCCGAGGGCGACCACCTCACGCTTGAGGAGCAGGGCCAGCGTCCAGTCGACCACCACCCGGACCTTGCGGTTCAACGAGGGGATCTGGCTCATGTGGTACGTCCGGTGCATGAACCACGCCGGCCAGCCGGTCATCTTGATGCCGTAGACCTGGGCCACGCCCTTGTGCCGGCCGAGGCTGGCCACACTGCCGGCGTGCTTGTGCTTGTACTCGACCGGCTCCCGGCCCCGGAGCACAGCGACGATGTTGTCGGCCATCCGCTGGGCCTGGCGCACCGCATGCTGCGCGCTGGGCGAGCAGTAGTTGCCCGGCGGCTTGGTCAGGTCCGGCACGGCAGCGCAGTCACCGGCGCTCCACGCGCCCTCGATCACCCGGTCGCCGTCGACCACCTGAAGGGTGGGCAGGCAGGTGAGCCGACGCCGGTCGTCGCGGGGGAAGTCGGTCGCGTCCAGCATCGGCGAGGGCTTCACGCCGGCGGTCCAGACGATGGTGTCGGAGCTGAAGGTGTCCCCGTCGGAGAGCTTGACCACCCCGTCGACACAGGACTCCAGCCGGGTGTCCAGTCGGACGTCCATGCCCCGCTTCAGCAACTGTTGCACCGTGTAGGCGCCCATGTCCCGGTCGACCTCGGGCAGCACCCGCTGGGTGGCCTCGACCAGCACCCACCGCATGTCCGACATCTTCAGCTCCGGGTAGTACTTCAGGGCGTCCCTGGCCATGTCCTCCATCTCGGCGAGCGCCTCGATGCCGGCGTACCCGCCACCGACGAAGACAAAGGTCAGCGCCCGGCGGCGCACCTCCGGGTCGGTCGTCGCGGCGGCCACGTCAAGCAGCTCCAGCACGTGGTTACGCAGGTAGATGGCCTCACCGATGGTCTTGAACCCGATGCCGTGCTCGTGCAGGCCCGGAATCGGCAGGGTCCGGGAAACCGAGCCGGGGGCGACCACGACGTGGTCGTACGCGATCTCGCGGGGCGGACCGACGATCGGCTGGATGGTGGCGGTCTTGCGGTCGTGCTCGATCCGCGTCACCGCGCCGGCCACCACCGTGCACCGACGCAACTCGCGACGCAGCGGCACCACGGCGTGGCGCGGGGAGATGTTCCCCGCCGACGCCTCCGGCAGGAACGGCTGGTACGTCATGTGCGGCTGAGGGTCGACGACGATGACCTCGGCCTCACGGGAGCTCAGCTTCTTCGACAGGCGCAGCGCCGCGTAGAGACCGACGTGCCCGGCGCCCACCACAAGGATCCGTTTCGGATTCACGCCTACCATCTTTCCCCCACCGGCTGCGCTAATCCCGATCCCGGCTCCCGTTCTGTGACCGAGCACAACCAGGCTGTGATCCGGACAACTCTCGATGCTCGGGGCACAACCGGCACCCGCGCACCGGCGTGCACTCCCGTCCCGGTGACCCCTCCGTCACCGACGACGCAGCAGCCAGGCCAGCATCGCGGTCACCGCGAGCGCGATCAGCAGACCGGCGACGGTGACCGCCTGCCAGCCGTCCGCATTCCCACCCGCGCGGGCCAGCTCCAGCAGCAGCACCCCGAACACCGAGGTGGCGAGCAACACGCCTGCGGCCTGGGTGAGCCAACGCACGATCAGCTCCGGGTCCACGACGGCGTCGTACGGCAAGAGCGCGACCAGCGCGCAGAGCGTGTGCGTCAGGTAGAGCGCCACCGCCACGACCATCAGCCGCCACAGCGCGATCGGCCGGTCGTACATGTCGGTGGCGAGCAGCCATCCGGCGACGGTGACCAGCGCCGCGAAGGTCGGCCAGAAGCGGCGCGGCGCCAGCGCGGGAAGCACCGCGACCACGACCAGGGCGCCGAGCGCCTGCCCCGCGACCACCTCGGCGGGGTACGCCAGCAGCAACCCGACCAGTGCCGCGAGGAAGATCCCGAGACGGACCAGAACCGGGGCCAGGGTGATCCGGCCGACCGCCGTGCGCAGCGCCCGGACGCGGCCGGTCAGCGAGGCGATCATCGACGCCGCCCTTCGTCCGTGATCACGGGGGCGCGCCGCGCCACGTCGCCCGCGATCATCGGTTGCCCACCCGGGGCGCGGTGGCCAGCCGGGCCACGTCCCGCAACACCTGGTCGAGGCTGCCCGCGCCGACCCACGGCACCACCGGCACACCGTGTTCCCGCAGCTGCATGATCATGGTGTCCCGGTCCAGCCGCCACAGCCGGTACGCCACCTCGCCCCACCCCTGCTCCTTCGGCGGCGGCAGGTCACTAGGCAGGGTGTCGACGGCCACCACGAACCGTCCCGAGCGGGCCAACCGGGCCATCATCTGCGCCGATCCCTCCTCCAGCAGTGGAGTGAGCACCACCACCAGCGCGTCGGCGGAGAGCAGTTGCGGGCCGAACGCGTGCTCGTCCAACGCGCGCGGAGAGGGCTGGGCCTTCACGTCCAACAGCCACTCCAGCACGGTCAGATACTGTCGCCGTCCGGTGGCCGGCCGCAGCCGGCGGGCGCTCAGGCCGTATTCGAGCAACGCCACCCGGTCGCCCCGGTGCAGGTAGTGCTCGGCGATGGCGGCAGCAGCCCGCACCGTGGTGTCCAGCACCGACGCCGTGCCGCCGATCCCACCGGAGCGGCCCGCCTCGGCGAGCACGTCGAGTAGCACGACCACCTCGGCGTCCCGATCGGAGAGGGTGGCCGCCACGTGCAGCTGCCGGGTCCGCAACGACACCCGCCAGTCGATCCGGCGCAGCCGGTCGCCGGGCGCGAAGATCCGGACCCCGGCCAGTTCGCCGCCCTCGCCGGGGCGGCGTGAGCGGTGGGCGCCGACCAGCCCGGCGGCCCGGGGCATCGCCTCGACGGCCTCGAACGGCTCGGTCTTCGGGTACACCTTCGACCGGACCGGCTCGGCGATCACCGCCCGCGAAATCAACAGCCCCTGTGCCGCGGCCACACGGGCGCCGGCCGGGCCGAGTGGATGCCGTCCCCAACGCAGCGCGCTGCCGCTCAGCTCCAGGTCGATCGCGGTCTCCGGCGCGACCGAGGTGACGAACGGCCGGTCGGCCAGCCCAGGGCGCTCGCCGGCCCCGCTTCGCCCGGCGATCGTACCGCCGGCGAGCGCCACGCGTTCGACCCGCAGCCAGGGCGAGACCCGGGTACGCAGCACCGCCACGTCGTACGACACCGGGCCGGGGTTGCCGACGCTGATCGTGCCGGCCACCGGACCGCCTTCCACCAGGTGCCCCTCGTCGGCTTCGATCTGCACCTCGGGCATTTCGGTGGGGCGGCGGCGCAACGCGTACGCGGTGCCCAGCGCGAACGGGGCGGCCAGCACGACCAGATCCACCCGGCCCAGCAGCACCGCGGCGATCAGGAGCAGGCCGGTGAGCAGCACGGCGCGGCCGAGCGCCCAGGTGGGCGCCCACTGCTGCGGTGCGGATCGGTCCTGACGGGTCACGACGGGTTCAGTGCCCCTGCCGGCCGGAGGCGTAGCTGGGCAGCGCACCGCTGGCCGGCGCCGGTGTCCCGTCGAGGACCTCGCCGACCACGAACGACGGGTCGACCCGGCGCAGCCACATCTCCGGCCGCAGCGTGATCCGGTGCGCCAGCGCCGGCGTCGCCACGTCCTTCACGTCCTCCGGCACCACGTAGTCGCGGCCGGAGAGCACCGCCCGGACCCGGGCCAGCAGCAACAGCGCCAGCGAGCCACGCGGCGAGGCGCCGACCAGCACCGACGGATGTTCCCGGGTGGCGGCGGTCAGCGCCACGATGTAGCGGCCGACCGAGTCCTCCACCACCACGTCCTCCAGGGCCGCCTGCATGGCACGCAGCGTGTCGGCGTCGACGACCGGCTTGATCTCGGCCTCCTCGCGTCGGCGGGCCATCCGCCGGCGCAGCACCTCCCACTCCTCCTCCTGCTCCGGGTAGCCGAACGACACCCGCAGCAGGAACCGGTCCAGCTGCGCCTCCGGCAGCGGGTAGGTGCCCTCGTACTCGACGGGGTTGGCGGTGGCCAGCACGTGGAACGGCTCGTCCAGCCGGTAGGTCACGCCCTCCACCGAGACCTGCTTCTCCTGCATCGCCTCCAGCAGGGCCGACTGGGTCTTCGGTGGGGTTCGGTTGATCTCGTCGGCCAGCAGCAAATTGGTGAAGACCGGCCCGGCCCGGAAGGCGAATTCGCCGCTGCGCTGGTCGTAGAGGAAGGAGCCGGTGACATCGGCGGGCAACAGGTCGGGGGTGAACTGAAGGCGGCGGAAGTCCAGCCCGAGGGCCTGGGCGAAGGACCGGGCGGTGAGCGTCTTGCCCAGACCGGGCAGGTCCTCCAACAGCACGTGTCCACCGGCGAGGATGCCGGCGAGGACGAGTTCGAGGGCATCCCGCTTGCCGACCACGACCTGGCCCACCGCGTCCAGTACCGCCTGGGCGAGGTGACCGACCTCGGTAGGGGGCATCTTCCGGCCGGCGTCGTTCATCAGATCTTCTCCAGTTCGGCGACGATCGCCACGAGGTCGCGCGGCGAGGGGGTGCGGCGGGGCGGGGTCTCCAGGAACGCCGACAGCCGGTCGCCCAACAGGACACGGGCGCGGCCCGGGTCCGACTCGCGGGTCACACCGTGCTTCAGGCGTAACCGCTCGTCGGCCAGCTCAGCGAGACGGGGCAGGATGATCTTGGTGAATCGCTCGGGTCGGTTCCTGGACCAGTCCAGCGGAGTTGCCCAACCGTTGATCGCGGTGCGCAGCGCGTCCCGGGCCATCCAGTTGTACATGCCGTTCTCCTCGCCGCCCCGGGACGCGTCTGCGAGGCGGCGGGACTTCGGCGGCGGGGCGAGCACGGCCACGATCCGGCGCACCAGCAGCAGCGTGAGTACCGCGGCGACCAGCACCAGCAGCGACACCCGCAACCCGACCGCGCGCAGCCCGGCGACGAGCACGAGGGTCGCGGCCGCGGCCACACCGAGGACGCTGAGCACGGTCCGTAGCCGCCCGCCCTCGCGCCGGTCGGGCCGCGGTGGCCGCTCCTCCTCGAAGCTGAGCAGGTCGTCGATGCTGGTCCGGCTCACGCCGTCACCTGCTCGACCGTGGCGGTGAGTTCACCGCGCAGCCGGCGCAGCGCCGCCCGCGCCTGGTCGCGGGTGCGTTCGTCGACCGGACGGGTGGCGTACCGGGCCTCCCGGTAGACGTGCGCGAACTCGGCCAGCACGTCGGCGCTGACGATCGCCGGCACACCGGTGGACGGATCGCCGCGCAGCAGTCGGGTGACCAGGTCGGTGGGGGTGTCACCGGTCAGCCGGGGCACCCCGGCGCCCGCGGCGGCCTCTTCGAGCCGGACCCAGCAGGCGATCACCGCGGTCCGCGGGTCGGTGGACCGGTCGTCCAGTTCGACCAGACCGGCATCGACGGCGGCGACCACCTCACGCGCCGTGCCCTCGGCGCTGCGCCGGGCCGGCCGCGCGGGCAGCCTGCGGGTCACCCGGCGGGCCGCCGCCCGCAGCAGAGTCCAGACCAGATAGCCGAGGGCGGCCACCAGCGCGGCGCCGAACAGCGCCAGCGCCACCGTGCCGAGCCAGGACGGGATCTGCGTACGGGTCTGCTCGGCAGCCTCTCGCGGCTCCACGGGGATCGACGGACGGGGATCATCGCTCGGGTATTCCAGGACGAACGGGGCGTCCTTGGCGACGGGTGGGACCCGGCTCGCACCGATGGACGAGTTCGCGGCCGCCAGGGTGACCGCGGCGAGCAGGCCGGCCACCACCGCGAGCGGCCACCACCTGCGCAGAGCCTCCATCCGGCTACCTCCGGGCCACCGAGGCGTACGTCGGACCACCGCGCTCACTGTCCGTCATCGCCACCGCCCCGCAGCCTCAGTCCACTCCGGCCAATCGCTTCGCCCGGGCGAACACCTCGTCCAGCATTCCTGGTGTCAGCCGTCCCGTGAAAGTGTTCTGCTGGCTGACGTGGTAACAACCGAGCAGTTCCGGTACGGCCGTGCCGGACCAGTGTGCCCCATGGCCGAACGCCGGTCGCGGGCTGGGCGGACGCACGCCGTACACCTCGCGCAACGCCGGCCACCACGCGGCCCAGGCGAACGCACCCAGCGCGACCACGACCCGCAGGGTGGGCCTGACCAGCGCGACCTCCCGGTGCAGCCAGGGCGCGCAGGTGTCCCGCTCGGCCGGCGTGGGCTTGTTGTCCGGTGGCGCGCAGCGTACGGCGGCGAAGATTCTCGTCTGCCGCAGCGCCAGTCCGTCGTCGGCGGCGACGCTGGTCGGCTGGTTGGCCAGCCCGGCGCGGTGCAGCGCGGCGAAGAGCACGTCACCGGAGCGATCGCCGGTGAAGATCCGACCCGTGCGGTTGCCGCCGTGCGCAGCCGGGGCCAGACCGAGGATGGCGATCCTTGCCGCCGGATCACCGAACCCGGGCACCGGTCGGCCCCAGTACTCCTGGTCGCGGAAGGCGGCACGTCGGGTGCGCGCGACCTCCTCACGCCAGTCGACCAGCCGTGGACAGGCGAAACAGTTGCTGATCGCCGCATCAAGGTCGGTCAGGGCGGTCGTCCGCGCCGCGCGGGCGACCACCTCTGCCGGGGTACGCGGCTCAGCCAAGCTTGGCCCGGAAGAGCTCGAGGGTGCGGGCCCAGGCGCTGGTGGCGGCGCGCTGGTCGAACTTCTCCGGCCGGTCCTCGTTGAAGAAGGCGTGTTCGGTGCCCGGGTAGTCGTGCAACTGGCAACTGCCGCCCGCGTGCTCGATGGCCCGGCGTACGGCCTGCACACCCGGCTCGCTGGAGGTGCCGTCCGCCTCCGAGCAGTGGATCAGCGCCGCCTTGCCCGTGTAGTCCGGCCACTCGGTGCGCATCCCCACCCAGGGAAGTCGAGGATAGAACGCGGCGGTGGCGACGATCCGCTCGGTGAAACTCGCCGCCCACAACGCCAGGCTGGCTCCCGCGCAGAAACCCGCGCAGCCGGCCTTTTCGGTGGTCTCGCCGCGCCCGGCAAGGTAATCGGCGGCGGCAGCGATGTCGGCGGCCGCCTCATCCATCTGGGTGCTGTTCAGCATCTGCCGCGGTTCACTCGGCTTGCTCGCCGGCCCGCCGTGCCGGAAGTCGGGCGCCAGGGCGACGAAACCCGCCTCGGCGAAACGGTCCACGACGGCCCGCACGTGGGGCGCCAAACCCCACCAGTCCTGGATGACGATGACCGCGGGGCTGGCCGCACCGGTCGAGGGTATCGCGAGGTACCCCGTCGCGTTTCCCCCATTGACGCGGTAGGTCACCATTTCGCCCATCGGCCCGTCCTCCTAGCGGTCAGTCATCGTTGGCTGGTCGCCCAGTGGGGCTACGTGCCGGTAGCCTGCCACGCCCTGACCGCCTGCGGGAAGACAGCGAAAGAGTGGCATTCACCTCCCGTTCGCCTCTGGTGATCCGGACAACATCGACGGCGGCGCGGCGTGGGCCGCGCCGCCGTCGACTGTGGTGGGGATAACGCTCCCGCCCGCTCAGGCCCGCTTCGTCAGGCAGAGCAGGTAGCCGGTGCTGCCCGGCTTGATGGAGTAGAAGACGTAGCCGTCGTCACCCTCGGTGAAATACTCGTCGCACGCCTCGTCCGAGCGGGCCTGTGCCTCGGTCTGGCCGTCGACCCGACCGACGACGTTGTACACCGCCTGGCTGTCGGTGCAGGCGACCACCTTCGCCCCGTCGACCTTGGTCTCCTTCTCGCCGAGGTTGGTCGCCGACAGCTCGGCGATGCAGTCACCGATCTTCGCCTCGGCCGCCTCGTCGGAGTTGCGCAGGCTGCCGATTCCGAACTTCAGACCCGCGACGACCGCGAAGGCGACGATCGCGCCGACGATGCTGAAGATCTTCCTCTTGCCCCCGCCGGAGGACTGCTCCGACTGGGCCGGCGGTGGCGGCTGCACGCCCGCCACGGGCGGCGCCGGAACGCCCGGCGAGGTATGCGGAGCGTCCGAAGTGGACGGTGGGACTGCCTGCTCTGACACGAATTTTCCTTTCGAGGGATCAATGAGCAGACGACACCGTAGCGATCATCGACGTCGCCCGGTGTCCCGCAGGCCTCATCCGTTCAGCTATTTCCCAGACTTCCCGGACCGTCAGGATCTCGGCGCGAGGCTCCAGGCGATGCCGTCGAGAATGTCGTGCTCCGAAGCGATCACCGAGTCCGCGCCCACCCGTTCCATGCTCACCTGGAGCACGAGCGCCCCCGCGCCGATCACGTCGGCCCGGCCGGGATGCATCACCGGTATCGCCAGGCGCTGCTCGCGGCTCTTCGTCAGCAGCCCCGTGGTCACCTCCGCCACCCGGTCGTACGACACCCGGGCGTGGTGGATCCGGCTCGGGTCGTACCCGGTGAGTCCCTCGGCGATCGCCACCACGGTGGTGACCGACCCGGCGAGCCCCACCAGGGTGGCCGCCTCACGGCCCGGTACGACCTCCAGCGCCCGATCCACCGCCACCGTGATGTCGGCCCGCGCGGCGGCGATCTCGTCCGGGCCGGGCGGGTCGCCACGCAGGTGCCGCTCGGTCATCCGGACGCAGCCGATGTCCATCGAGACGGCCGCCCGCACGCCCGCGTCGCGGTCACCGACGACGAACTCCGTCGAGCCGCCGCCGATGTCCACCACGAGGTACGGCGACCGGGCATCGGCGGGCAGCCCGCGCACCGCGCCGGTGAAGGAGAGCCGAGCCTCCTCGTCCCCGCTGACCACCTCGGGCACGACGCCCAGGGTCCGCTCCACCATGGCCCGGAAGTCGGCCGCGTTGTCGGCGTCACGGGTGGCCGAGGTGGCGCACATCCGCACCCGCTCGGTGCCCAGCTTCTCGATCTCGGCGGCGTAGTCGGCCAGTGCCACCCGGGTCCGCTCGATGGCCTCCGGGGCGAGCCGGCCGGTCCGGTCCACGCCCTGCCCCAGCCGGACGATCTCCATCCGTCGGCACACGTCGACCAACGGCGCGGACGGCTCGGCCGACGGGTCGGGCAGATCGGCGACCAGCAACCGGATCGAGTTGGTGCCGCAGTCGATGGCAGCCACGCGGGTCGTCACGACGAGAACCCTACAGCGACCAGCGGGCCGGTCAGAGGCGCAACAGCATCCGGGTGTTGCCCAGGGTGTTCGGCTTGACCCGCTCCAGGTCGAGGAACTCGGCGACGCCCTCGTCGTACGAGCGCAGCAGTTGCTCGTAGACCTGATGCGGCACCGGGGCACCATCGATCTCGGTGAAGCCGAAGGAGCCGAAGAAACGGGTTTCGAAGGTCAGCACGAAAATCCGCGCCACGCCCAGCTCCCGCGCCGCCTCGATCAGCTCGGCGACGATCCGGTGCCCGATCCGCCGCCCCCGGCAGGCCGGGTCGACGGCGACGGTACGGATCTCGGCCAGGTCCTCCCACATCACGTGCAGCGCGCCGCAACCCACCACCGTGCCGTCGGCGACCCGGCTGGCCACCCGGAACTCCTGCACGTCCTCGTAGAGCGTCACGGTCGCTTTGTTGAGCAACCGGCGGTCGTCGGTGTAGGTGTCGACCAGCCGCCGGATCGCCCGCACGTCCGTCGTCCGGGCACGCCGGATCACGAAGTCGTCGGGCAGGACCCCGTTGCGGGCCGCGTCGACGCTCACTCGGCCTCCGGCACGTCGACGCAGCGGCCCGCCGCCCACCAGGGCTCCACCAGTGCGAGGACCTCGTCGCCGAACGGGTTCGCCCCCGGCCCGGCGGCGAGCGCGTGGCCGAGGTGGACGTGCAGGCACTTGACCCGTCCGGGCATGCCGCCCGCCGAGATGCCGGCGATCTCGGGCACCTCGGCGATCGCCTCCCGGCGGGTCAGGTAGTCCTCGTGCGCGGCGCGGTAGCGGGCGGCCAACTCCGGGTCGGCGGCCAGCCGGTCCGCCATCTCGCGCATCAACCCGGCCGACTCCAGCCGACTGCACGCCGCGGTGGCCCGGGGACAGGTCAGGTAGAACAGCGTCGGGAACGGAGTGCCGTCGGCCAGCCGAGGGGTCGTCTCCACCACGTCGGGCAGGCCGCACGGGCAGCGGTGGGCCACCGCACGGGTCCCCCGTGGCGGGCGTCCGAGCTGCGCGGCCACCGCGGCCAGGTCGGCGTCGCTGGCTGGTTCCCGCTTCGGTGGGGGTACGGAAGCCGCCGCCGGCTCCTGCGGTGGTACGACGGTCACGCTGCGATGTCCTCGTTCACTTGTCGGTCTGGTTGGCGTCGGCGGCCCGCACGCTCGACCAGAGGGTGTCGTACCACGCGTCCGGCGGGGGCGGCGACGTCGGGTCGCCGGGCTCGACGGACTCCCGGGCGGCACCCGCCGGGTCCTCGAGCAGGATGACCATTTTTTCGCCGGGGCGGCGCATGAAGAACCGCTCCCGGGCCTTGGTCTCGATGTACGCCTCGTCCTGCCACTTCTCGGCCTTGATGGTCAGCTCGGCGATCAGCTTGCGCTGGGCCGCCTGCGCGGCCTCCATCCGCTCGATGTCGGCTTGCTGGTCGAGGTAGACCCGGACCGGATAGGTGTAGGCGAGCGCGAGCGCGATCAGCACCGCGAAGAGCACGGTGGCCCGCCCGGTGAGACCTCGGGAGGAGGATGCGGTGCGCCGGATGGCCCCACCGCCGGCCGTGGCACGCCGGGCAGCCGCGGGCCGTTTGGCGGAGCGTACCGCCTCGGCACCGCGGGCGGCCGAGGGCGTACGGCCGGCGGCGGCGCGCGACGTGGCACGGACCCCGCCGTCACGGACGGTGCCCCGACCCGCGCCGGGCCGGCCGGTGCGGCCCGGTCGACGGACCGGGCGCGGACCACCCGGCGTACGGCGCTGCTGCATCACATCCCTCCCCCGAGGTCTCGCACTCGTCAGGCGGAACGGTAGCGCGGGAAGGCGCCCGCGCCGGCGTACCGCGCCGCGTCGGCCAGCTCCTCCTCGATGCGCAGGAGCTGGTTGTACTTCGCGACCCGGTCCGAGCGGGCCGGAGCGCCCGTCTTGATCTGGCCGCAGCCGGTGGCCACCGCCAGGTCGGCGATGGTGGTGTCCTCGGTCTCGCCGGAGCGGTGGCTCATCATGCACTTGAAGCCGGCCCGGTGAGCCAGGTCGACCGCGTCCAGGGTCTCGGTCAGCGAGCCGATCTGGTTGACCTTGACCAGCACCGCGTTCGCCGTCTTCTCGGCGATGCCCCGGGCGATGCGCTGCGGGTTGGTGACGAACAGGTCGTCACCGACGATCTGGATCCGGTCGCCGATCGCGGCGGTCAGCGTCTGCCAACCGGTCCAGTCGTCCTCGGCCAGCGGGTCCTCGATCGACACGATCGGGTACGCGTCGGCGAGCTTGGTGTAGTACTCGCTCATCTCCTCGGCGGTCTTGGTGACCCCCTCGAAGGTGTAGCTGCCGTCGGCGAAGAACTCGGTGGCCGCCACGTCCAAGGCGAAGACGATGTCGGTGCCGAGCCGGTAGCCGGCCTTCTCCACCGCCTCGGCGATCAGGTCCAGCGCGGCGGCGTTGGTGGGCAGGTTCGGCGCGAAGCCGCCCTCGTCACCGAGCCCGGTCGACAGGTCCTTCTTCTTCAGCACCGACTTCAGCGCGTGGTACACCTCGGTGCCGGAACGCAACGCCTCCCGGAAACTGGGCGCGCCGATCGGCGCGATCATGAACTCCTGGATGTCGACGTTGCTGTCGGCGTGCGCCCCACCGTTGAGGATGTTCATCATCGGCACCGGCAGCAGGTGGGCGTTCGGCCCACCCAGGTAGCGGAACAGGCTGAGGTCGGCGCTGCCGGCGGCGGCCTTGGCCACCGCCAACGAGACCCCGAGGATGGCGTTGGCGCCCAGCTCGGCCTTGTTGTCGGTGCCGTCGATGTCGAGCATCTTCTGATCGATGACCCGCTGCTCGCTGGCCTCGTAGCCGATCAGCTCGTCGACGATCCGGTCCTCGATGTTGGCGACCGCCTTCTCCACTCCCTTGCCCAGGTAGCGGCCCTTGTCACCGTCGCGCAGCTCGATCGCCTCGAAGGCGCCGGTGGAGGCGCCGGAGGGCACCGCCGCCCGGGAGATCGTGCCGTCGTCGAGCCCGACCTCGACCTCGACCGTCGGGTTGCCCCGCGAGTCCAGGATCTCCCGGGCCTCGATTACCTCGATGGTTGCCACTGAGTCGCTCCTCGTTCGTGTGCTCTCGTCCGATCTGGGCCGCGACGGTGCGGCTGAGGCAGGTGTTGAACGCAGCGTATCGGTCCCCGCCCGTCGGCACCGCGACCGGGCGGACTGTGGCCCACGGTCCGGCTGCCGACAGGTCGGACATTCCCGGATTCTCGTGCCTCAACCGGCAACCGGTTTGCACGAGTGGGATCCGATCGACCAGTCTGGTCGCCATGCCCGCCGCCTCGACCACTCTTCGTACGCTCGCCGTGTCGGCCGCCATGTTGCTCACCGTCACCGGCTGTCAGGCCCTCGACGACGCCGGACGGGCGATGGGCCGGGCCGACATCGTCAACGACCTGGCCACCCGAATGGACCGGGCGTTGGAGTCGACCTACTCGGCGGAGTACCAACTCCCCGGCGGGAAGACCGCGACGATCAGCCAGGCGCAGGACCCGGCCCGGTCCTCGTACGAGTGGCCGGGCGGAAAGCTCACCGTCACCGCGGAGGCGACCACCCGCTGCGGCATCAAGGGCGAGCGGACGACCTGCGTCCTCGAGGCACCCCCCGCCCCGAACGCCAAGCCCTCCGTCGTGGTCTTCTCCGCAGCCGAGCGGGAAGGGCTGATCACCCCGCCGATGGTGATGGGGTTGCTGACCGCCGCAGCGCTGGATTCGGCCGCGGTGATCACCCAGAGCGACACCACGGTCGCCGGGCTCCACGCCACCTGCGTCGACATCCGCCAGAACGCCGACGCCTTCGCTGCCTGCGTGACCGGGGAGGGAGCGCTGGGCAGCTTCACCGGTCAGATCGACGGCGAGCCGGTGGAGCTGGCGCTGAGCCGCTACCACGAGCAGGTCGACGGGTCGGCCTTCGACCTGCCGCCCGGCGCCGACGTCGTGGACCGCCGCCCCGCCACCTCCTGACCGGCCGGCGCCGCTCACCGCTCGAGCAGCGTGCGCAGGTGGCGCGGGGGTGGGCAGTCGTGGGCCAACATCTGGTCGTGCCAGTCCCGGAGCGGCACGTCGTGCGGGCGGGCCGCGGCGATCTCGGCGACCTCGTGGTAGCCGACGAAATACGTCGACAGCTGGGTGGAGGTGAGCAGGGCCCGCCGCCACTTGCCGGCGGCCTCGCCCTCCTCCTGGAAACCCCGGCCGGTGAGCAGCGCCATCGCCTCCACCTCCGGCAACTGCTCGGCGTGCACCAACTGGTCGAGCAACGCGTTGAGGGTCATCCGCAGCTGCATCTTCAGTTGCTGCAACCGCACCGGCAGGCCGCCGAAGCCGTACCGGGTCATCAGCTCCTCGGCGTAGACCGCCCATCCCTCGATGAACGGGCCGGATCGGGTCAGTGCCCGGACCCGGGTGGAGCCCAGGTAGCGCCGGGCGTGGGCGAGTTGGAGGAAGTGGCCGGGCATCGCCTCGTGCACGGTCAGGTTGCGGACCATGTGGTCGTTGTATTCGCGATAGAACGAGTCCACCCGCTGCGCCGGCCAGTCGGCCGGGGTGGGCGCGATGCAGTAGAACGTGGGCACGTCGGCGGTCTCCAACGCGCCGGGCGCGTCGCAGTAGGCCACCGCCACACCACGGGCGAACTCCGGCATCACCTGGATCACGCACGGGTCGTCCGGCACGGTGACCAGGTCATGCGCCCGGACGAAGTCACTCGCCTCATCGAGGGTGACCGAGGCGAGATCGACGATCGTGTGGTCGTCCGGGCGCTCGGCGGCGAGCAGGTCCAGCGCCCGGCGTACCGTCTCGTCGTCGGCCGGGCCGCCGACCAGCTCGACCGCCGCCTCGCGGATCTCCTCGGTGACCCGCTCGAGGTTCGCCCAGGCCCGGCGTTGGATCTCGGCGGCGCTCAGCTCGGTGTCGAGCGCGTACCACAGCCGGGCCTCCCAGCGTCGCCGGCCCAGCCGCGGGTCGCGATCCTCGGGGCCGGCGGCCAGGCCGATACGCAGCCAGGCGACGAACTCCTCCAGCGCCGCGATCGCCCGGGTGGCCGCCGGTTCGACCCGGGCGAGCAACGCGGGCGCCTGGGCGAGCAGCGCCGGCACCTCGTCGCGGATCAGCGCTGCCGTCCCGGTGAACTGCCCGATCGCGGTCTCGGCGTGGACCCGAGGCATGTCGCGCAACGCCGCGCGCGCGGTGGCCAGCGCGTCCGGTACGGCGTCGAGCCGGCCGGCGAGGGCGGCCAACCGTTCCTCGACCGGCGCGTACGGACGGGCGACGAGAGCATGCAGCAGCGGCCCGGGATTGTGCACCAGCGGGTCCCACTCGTGCGCCCGGATCTCGGTCAGCTCGAACAGGTGCCGGTCGACCAGGGTGGCGAGCAGCGCGTGGTCCACCCGCTCGTCGATCTCCAGCGAATCCGGGTCGATCTCGCACAGCGCGCTCGCGGCGTCCACCAGCATCGCCCGGTCACTGCCCAGCGCATCGGCCGAGAAATCCGGCAACCGGTCGTCGAGCCGGTGGTCCCCCACCGAGGTGGCCACCCCCGGCCGGCTGGCCAGCAGCGCCTCGACGATCCGCTCCCCCAGCACCCCAAACCGCTCCACCCCCCGACCCTAACCACTCAGCGCCTCCGCGCCTCCCCGCTGATCCCCCGGCGATCAAGAAGTTCGCGTCTTCGCCGGGGCGATTTCCGACGCGAACCTTCTAATCAGCTGGTCGAGGTGGGTGAGGGTTCGGTGGCGCGGATGGTTTCCGCGTAGCGCAGGGTGGTGCGGCGGAGGGCGGACTCGGGGTCCAGGCCGGAGGCGCGGGCCTGGGCGACTGCGGCCAGCAGGTTGGCGCCGAGGGCGCTTTCGGGGTCGGGCTGGGCCTCCGGCGACGGGAGCGGCACGGTGAGCTTGGCCCGGGCGGAACGCTCCAGGATCTTGGCTGCCAGGGCGAGCGCGGGCTGGCTCAGCGCGATGCCGTCGAGCACCGAGCCACGGGGTTTCTCGGCCTGCTTGATCCGCTCCCAGTTGGCGGTGATCTCCTCCAGGCTGCCCGCCTCGACACCGGCGAAGACGTGCGGGTTACGCCGGATCATCTTGTCCACCAGCCCGCCGGCGACGTCGTCCACCGTCCACCGCTCGCCCTCGGGCAACTCCTCGGCCAGCCGGGCGTGCAGGACCACCTGGAGCAGCACGTCACCCAGCTCCTCACGCAGGGCGTTGGTGTCCCCGGCGCTGATCGCGTCGTACGCCTCGTAGCACTCCTCGAGCAGGAAGCCGGCCAGACTTCGATGGGTCTGGACCCGTTTCCACGGGTCACCGCCGGGCGAGAGCAACTGGTCCAGCACGGCCACCGCGTCGAGCAACCGGGCACCCGGCGGATCCCACGAGCCGTACATCAGCTCCAGTTCCGCCCGGCCCGGCTCACGGGCCAGCCGCAGGCCCAACTCCCGGGCCAGCGTCTCGTCCCCGGCCGGGCCGGCCAGCCAGACCACCGTGCCGTGCGCCGCCGCCGCATCCAACAACGCGGTCACCGCCGGGCCGTCGAGCACCCGCACCTCGCCGCCCGCCGCCCGGATCGCCGTGGTCAGCTCGCTCTCCGTCGCGGTCAGCACCGGTGCGGCGCGTACGACGTCCCAAGCGGCCGCCGTCAGCAGACCGGCCGGCAGCCGGGGCGAGGTGACCAGCAGGACGATCCGCGGCATGCTCAGCCGTCGGTCGGGCCGGCCGCCGGCTGCGGCTTCGGGGTGGAAATGTCGGAGACCGCGCCGGAGGTCGGCTCGCCCAGCGGCACGCCCACCGCGACGATCGGCGTCTCCCCGCTGAAGCTCAACACCGGGAAAACCAACGGACGGTACCGGGGGTTGACCGTCACGTCGTACGCCTCGACCGCCTCGGCCAGCGAGTTGCGGTTGGCCAGCGCGAAGCGGAGCTGCTCGCCGTCGAGCTGAGTGGCGGCCTGCTCCACGGTCACCTCGGCCGGCACGGCACCGGCCCGCTTGCCCGCGGCCACCAGGTCGGCCAACTCCTGCTCGCTGGGGGCCACCGGAGCCCCGACCGGAATGCCGGACAGGCAGGCGTACAACTCGGCGGTCCGGCGCACGTACTCGGTCTCGGGATTCAGGCCGGCCCCCTGGGCGATCTGAACCGGATCGACCTCCCGCTGCGGGCGGTAGCCCTCGGCGGCGGAGACCCGGTCACAGACCTCGCCGAGCAGCAGGACGCTCACCACCTCGCTGCGCCCGGGCAACCGGGGCTCCGGACCGGCCGGCATCTCGGCCGGGCCGGCCGTCTCGGTCGGCACCGCGTTCTTCGCCCGCGCGTCGTCGATGACCTCGGTGACCGCGTCCTCAGTGATCCGGTGGTCACCGACGTACGCGGCGACACCGGGCTCGGAACGGCAACCGGAGAGGGCGACCAGGCCGACCGCCACGCTGGCGACGGCGAACAGACGGCGAGCACGCATGCCCGTCACTCTCTCATGCCCACCGTTCGGCTCAGGTCGGGGGTTCCGCCGGAGCCCTGTCGTGGATGCGATCCGACCGTGCCTTGGCGGCGGTCGGCCGGTTGGCTATCGGGCGGCTGCGGCCATCGGCTGGGCGGGGGTGGGGTCGCCGAGAACGTCGGACATGAGCTGGGCGCACCACTCCAGCAGGGCCTGGTCGCGCAACGGTTCCCCGCCCACCCGGCGAGTGCTCGGCCGGGGGACGCTGACCTGTTCCAGCGCGGACTTGTAGACCGAGTCGGGGTGGTAGCGCTTGAGGCGCAACTGCTTCGAGTCGGGCAGCGGCAGCGGGCCGAACCGAATATGCCTGCCCTGCATGCTGACCTCGGTCAGGCCGTAGCGGCGGGCCAGCAGCCGGAACTTCGCCACCGCGATCAGGTTCTGCACCGGGGCGGGCGGATCGCCGTACCGGTCGGTCATCTCGGCGGCCACCTCGCGCAGCCGTTCCTCGTCACGGGCCTCGGCGAGTTTGCGGTACATCTCCAGGCGCAGCCGCTCCACGCCGACGTAGTCGTGCGGCAGGTGCGCGTCCACCGGAAGGTCGATCTTGACGTCCACTTCCTCCTCGGGCCGCTCGCCCTTGAACGCCTGCACCGCCTCGCCGACCATCCGCACGTACAGGTCGAACCCGACGCCCTCGATGTGCCCGGACTGCTCGCCGCCGAGCAGGTTGCCGGCACCCCGGATCTCCAGGTCCTTCATCGCCACGTACATGCCAGCCCCCAGCTCGGTGTGCTGGGCGATGGTGGCCAGCCGCTCGTGGGCGTGCTCGGTGAGCGGCTTGTCCGGCGGGTAGAGGAAGTACGCGTACGCCCGCTCCCGGCCCCGGCCCACCCGACCTCGGATCTGGTGCAACTGGGCCAGGCCGAGCAGGTCGGCCCGCTCCACGATCAGGGTGTTGGCGTTCGGGATGTCGATGCCGGACTCCACGATCGTGGTGCAGACCAGGACGTCGTACTCCTTCTCCCAGAAGCCGACCATGACCCGCTCCAGAGCGTCCTCCCCCAGCTGGCCGTGCGCCACCGCGACCCGGGCATCGGGCACCAGCTCGCGCAGCCGCCGCGCCGCCCGCTCGATCGATTCGACCCGGTTGTGCAGGTAGAAGACCTGGCCGTCGCGGAGCAACTCGCGGTGGATCGCGGCGGCCACCTGCCGCTCGTCGTACGCCCCGACGGCGGTGAGCACCGGGTGCCGCTCCTCCGGTGGGGTGGCGATGGTCGACATCTCCCGGATGCCGGTGATCGCCATCTCCAGCGTGCGCGGGATCGGGGTGGCCGACATGCTCAGCACGTCGACCGCGGCCCGCATCGACTTGAGGTGCTCCTTGTGCTCGACGCCGAAGCGCTGCTCCTCGTCGACGATGACCAGACCCAGCGACTTGAACCGGGTGGCCGCCTGAAGCAGCCGGTGGGTGCCGATGACGATGTCGACGCTGCCGTCGGCAACCATCTCCAGGGTCCGCTCGGCCTCCTTCGGCGTCTGGAACCGGGACAGCTGCCGGATCGTCACCGGGAACTGGCTCATGCGCTCGGCGAAGGTGTTGTAGTGCTGCTGGGCCAGCAGAGTGGTGGGCACCAGCACGGCCACCTGCTTGCCGTCCTGCACCGCCTTGAACGCCGCCCGCACCCCGATCTCGGTCTTGCCGTAGCCGACGTCGCCGCAGATCAGCCGATCCATCGGAACGCTCTGCTCCATGTCCCGCTTGACCTCTTCGATGGCGGCAAGCTGGTCGGGCGTCTCCTGCCAGGGGAAGGCGTCCTCCAGCTCGCGCTGCCACGGGCTGTCCGGGGCGAAGTTGTGCCCCTTGGACGCCTTGCGGGCGGCGTAGAGCTGAATCAGCTGGGCGGCGATCTCGCGGACCGCCTTGCGGGCCCGTGCCTTGGACTTCTGCCAGTCCGAACCGCCCATCTTGTGCAGGGTGGGCTGCTCCCCGCCGACGTAGCGGCTGAGTTGGTCGAGCTGGTCGGTGGGGACGAAGAGCCGGTCGCCGGGCTGGCCGCGCTTGCTCGGGGCGTACTCGATGACCAGGTACTCCCGGGAGGCGCCGTTGACCGTACGCTGCACCAGCTCCACGTACCGGCCGATGCCGTGCTGCTCGTGCACCACGTGATCGCCGGCGCGCAGCTCCAGCGGGTCGATGGTGTTGCGCCGCCGGCTCGGCATCTTGCGCATGTCCCGGGTCGAGGCGCCCCGGCCGCCAGTGACGTCGCTGCCGGTGAGCAGCACGAACCGGGCAGCCTCGTCGACGAAACCACTGGTCAGGCTGCCGCAGGTGACCAGCAGCTCGCCCGGGGCGGGCGCGGCCGGCACCTCCTCGACCATCCGGGCGCCCAAGCCACCGTCGCGGAGCACCTCCACCGCCCGCTGGGCGGGGCCGTGCCCCTCGAAGACCAGCGCGACCGACCAACCCTCGCCGGCCCACCGCTTCAGGTCGTCGACCACCCGGGCGGTCTCGCCGTGGTAAAGCGGCGCGGGCTGGGCGGCCATGGCCACCGCGATCGCGTCGTCGGGGGTGACGTCGGCCTCCTCCGACTCGTCCTCCCACGGCTGTCGAGCGGTGGCTTCGGCGGGCTCCGCCAGCCCGAACGGCGAGAGCGTCCACCAGGGCTGGCGCAGCCGCCCGGCCGCCGCGCGTACGTCGGCCAGGGTGCGGAAGGCGGCGGCGCCGAGGTCGATCGGGGCCTGGCCACCGACGGCGGCCGCGGCCCAGCTCGCCTGGAGGAACTCCTCCGAGGTACGCACCAGGTCGTGCGCCCGGGTGCGGATGCGCTCCGGGTCGCAGAGCAGCACGTGGGTGCCGGCCGGCATGCAGTCCAGCAGCAGTTCCATCGAGTCACCGCCGATCAGCGCCGGAGCGAGGGACTCCATCCCCTCGACCGGTACGCCGGCGGCCAGCTTGTCCAGGATCTCGGCCAGCTCCGGGTGCTGCCCGGCCAGCGTGGCGGCCCGCTCGCGAACCGCCGGAGTGAGCAGCAGCTCCCGGCAGGGCGGCGCCCACATCTGCGCAACCTGCTCGATGGTGCGCTGATCGGCGACGGCGAAGGTGCGGATCTCCTCCACCTCGTCGCCCCAGAACTCGACCCGGGACGGGTGCTCGTCGGTGGGCGGGAAGACGTCGAGGATGCCCCCGCGCACGGCGAACTCTCCCCGCTTGGTGACCAGGTCGACCCGCGCGTACGCCATGTCGGTCAACCGGCGGGCGACCTGCTCCAGGTCGGCCTCGTCACCGGCGGCCAACCGCACCGGTTCCAGGTCACCGAGCCGTTTGAGCTGCGGTTGCAGCACCGAGCGGACCGGCGCCACGACCACCCGCAGCGGCCCGGTGCGCCCGTGCGCGTCGGCCGAGTCCGGATGTGCGAGCCGACGCAGCACGGCCAGCCGCCGGCCGACCGTGTCGGAGCGGGGCGAGAGCCGCTCGTGCGGCAGCGTCTCCCAGCTCGGGAAAATCGCCACCTGCTCCGGCGGCAGCAGGCTGCCCAGCGCGGCGACGAGATCCTCCGCCTCGCGGCTGGTTGCGGTCACCGCGAGCACCGGCCGTCCCGCTCCCCCGCTGCCTTCTCCGCCGACGGGATCCGCTGCGACGGCGGCGACCGCGAACGGACGCAGGGCCGGCGGTGCGGTCAGGTCGAGGCCGTCGACCTGGGCCGCACCGGAGCGCGCGAGGTCACGGACGCGGGCCAGGCCCGGGTCGGCCAGGGCAGCGGCGAACAGTCCGGTGAGCGCAGTCATGATCACTTCCGAGGCGGAGACACGACGATCACCCCGCGTCCGGCCGGACGGGGGGTCATACCGGTCGACACTATCTCTCCGCCGGGAAATTCTGGGACGCCGGCCAGAGAGAACTGGTGAGGGTGTCGGTCCTGTCGAGCTGACCGCACAAACGGGTCAGCGCGGCAACGCCCGGGGCGGCCGCGGCCGGGGCGGCAACGCCCGGGGGCGGCAACGCCCGGGGCGGCAACGCCCGGGGCGGCAACGCCCGGGGCGGCCGCGGCCGGGGCGGCAGCGGCCGAGGGCGGCACCAACGCGGCAGCGCCCGCGAAGACACCGGCGCGGCGCGGGCCGGGGGTGGCCGTCCGACGACGTACCGACGCGGGCGGGTCCGCGTGGATCGGACCTTGACGCCGGTTTGCGGCTGTGGTCGGCTGCCGAACCATGAGCGGGGAGTTTCGGGCACAGTTCGACGCAGAGGTCGTTTTCGCCAACGGCGGCGGCCTCAGTACCGCAGAATTTCGGCTGGACATACCCGGCGACGCGATCTCCGACGCCGACCTGGCGGCGCTCTTCGTCCGACACCTCGGCCTGCTGATGGTGGCCGAGGTACGGATCACGAACAAGACGATCATCGAGGAACCGCACAAGGGTGGGCGTGCCGTCGCCGCCTCCGCTGCTACGGCGAGCGGTACCGCCGGTCGGCGACTGATCGAGTTGAGCCATGTGATCAGTGACGGGGTGATCACCCTGCCCGGCTGGCCGGCACCCCGGATCACCGACTGGCTGACCCGCGAGGCGTCCCGGCAGCGCTACGCCCCGGGCACGGAGTTCCACGTGGCGCGGATCGACATGATCGCCAACACCGGCACCTACCTCGACACACCCGCGCACCGGTACGCCGACGGCGCCGACCTGGCCGACACCGCGCTGGACCGCCTCGCTGACCTGCCCGGCATCGTGGTACGGCTGCCCGCCGGGACCCGCGCCGTGGACCCTCTGCTGCTGGCCCCGTACGACGTGGCCGGGCGGGCGGTGTTGCTGCACACCGGCTGGGATATCCACTTCGGCACCGAGCGGTACGGCGCGCCGGAGGCGCCCTACCTGACCGGTGACGGCGCACAGGCCCTCGTGGGCGCAGGCGCCGCCCTGGTCGGCATCGACTCGATCAACATCGACGACATGAGCCCGGCTGCCGGGGGCGAGCGCCCTGCGCACAGCGCCCTGCTGGCCGCCGGCATCCCGATCGTGGAGCACCTCACCGGGCTGGCCGCGCTGCCGCCGGATGGCTTCCGCTTCACCGCCGCCCCGCCCAGGGTCGCCGGCATGGGCACCTTCCCAGTCCGTGCCTTCGCCACCATCGACTGAGAGCGAGACAAGTGACCACCCCGCCACCCGGATTCCCGCCGGAGCCTCCTTACGGCGACCAACCGCCCGGAAACCCCCTCGGACCGGCCGGCCCCCACCCACCGGGAAATCACCCGCAGCCGGCGCCCATCGTCCGGCGCATCCCCGAGGACCAACCCTTCGTCGTACGCCCCGACATCACCAAGCGTGGCCTGGTCTTCTTGGGCGTCGCGCTGCTGCTCATCGTGCCGATCGCCTGCTGCATCGGGGCCGGCGTCATGGATTCGGCCGACAGCGGGAGCGGAGCGATCCTCGGCTTCCTGGGTTTGCTCGGTTGCCTGCTGGCCGTGATCTGCCTGCCGCTGGGCATCCAGCTGTGGCTGATCGGCTCCGGCGGTCCGGTGCTGGCGCTGGGCCCGGCCGGGCTTTGGATTCGTACCCGGCCGACCCGGGGCCAGGCGGTCTGGCTGCCCTGGGAGGGCGTCGCACAGATCTCGCGCCGCCGGTGGAGCCTGGAGAAGATGCTGGTGGTCAAGCCGCGCGACACGCGCGCCCTGCAGAACCTCGGCGCGTACACAGCGTTGGACAGCGCGGCGTTGAGCGCCTTCTACGGTTCCGGGCTCGTCGCCACACTCAACTTCGCCGACAAGTCCGAGGCAGAAATCCTGGCGGCCGTCGCCCACTTCAGCGCCGGCCGCTGCCCCCTCCTCTGACCGTCGCGGGCCCCGTCCGAGTCCACGTTCAAGGTCAACTCCAGATACGCGATGTTGCGGCATCCACCGCCAGTGGACACCGCGACATCGCGCAAGTGGAGTCGATCTTGGGCTCGGTGGGCCGTCAAGCGGCTCGGGCCGAGCCTGGACCGAGCCGGCGTACCAGCCGCTGGGACAGGTAGGCCAGCGAACGAGACTGGGCCAAGTCGATCGGCCAGCGTTCGGCATCCGCGTCGGCGGACAGCTCGAGCAACAGACCAGACGGCGGAGTCGGGCCGACGTCCATCCGCCACAGGCCGATCCTGGCCTGGATCACTTCATCGCCTCGCACAGCCGTACCGATAAGGCGGGACAGATGCAGGTCGTTGCGCCCGGCACAGTCCGGGCCGCGCAGGCACCACGGCGGGTGTGCGGAGTTGGATAGTTTGCTCATTGGGCCGGGCTCCTTCCCGGTCAAGGCCCGGGGATGGAGAGCCACCTCCACCCCGGGCCGCCCTACTTTGAATGGGTATGCCTGCCCACGGCCGCCCTCGTCAACCTACGACTACCTGTCATGTCAGGTCAACACCTGAAGGCACCTTTCATTGACGCTTCACCGGCTGCCGTGATCACATGGGCATTACCTGCCACGGAAGTCTGCCCATGCCTGCCTATACGAAGAAGCAACAGCTGATCGATGCCCTTACCGAGCGCATCGAGTCAGGCCAGTATCCGCCGGGCGCAAAGTTGCCCTCGGGCACCGAACTGTGCGCCGAGTTCGGCGTGTCCCGCCAAGTGGTGCGTTCAGCGATCGACTGGCTCAAGGCGCGAGGACTGGTCGACGGAGCACCCGGCGCAGGCGTCTTCGTACGCGCCCCGAACCGCTGACCATCTTCTGAGCAGGGATCTTGGTCCGAAAGTGCCCCCAGGAGGGCGTTTTCGGACCAAGATCTACACGAGGAGCGGTCGACGGGTCAGTAGCGCACCGAGACGCGGCGTTCGGCCGCGTCGATGCGGACCTCGCCGCCGTACGGGATGATCAGTTGCGGGTCGGTGTGGCCCAGGTCGACGTCGAAGACCAGCACCGTGTCGGGTGCGTACTCGGCGAAGGCTCGGGTGACGGCGGCGCGCTGCTCCCGGGCGTACGCCCGCTTCTCGTCCGGGGTGAGTCGGCGGCCGAACTCCCACGCCTTGGCGCGACCGACCAGCGCGGCGGGGAAGGTGGCGAGCAGGCCGCGCTCGCCGAGGTTACGCAGCATCCGGTAGACCTCGACGGCCGGCGGCAACTCCTCCGAGGTCTCCATCAGGAAGACCGAACCGGCCAACGACGCCACCGGGGCGACCCGGTCGGCGGCGAGCAGCCAGTGCAGGACTTCCAGGTTGCCGCCCCAGGCGCGGCCCTCGACCACCGTTGCCGGGCCCTGCCACTGCCAGCCCGCGCCGGGGAACATCGCCGGTTCGTCCGCCAGGCACCCGGGGTCGTTCCAGTCGTTCGGCTCGTCGCCCCACTCCGGCGCGGGAGTCAGGTCGTACCAGTCGGCGGTGAACAGGGCGGCGCGCAGCGAGTCTGCGGTCAGCGGGTGCAGCGCGCCGGGCCGGCCGAGGTGCACCAGCACCGACCCGCCGTGGTAGCTCACGATGCCCAGTCGGTGCAGGTGATTGAGCATGTTGGTGTTGTCCGAGTAGCCGAAGTAGGGCTTCGGATTGACCCGTAGCACCTCGTCGTCGAGGTGGGGCGTGACCGTGATCAGGTCGTCCCCGCCGACGGTGGCCAGGACGGCGGTGATCGTCGGATCGGCGAAGGCGTCGTTCAGGTCCCGGGCCCGGTCGCGTGGGTCGGCACCCGTGATCCGGGTGGTCGGATACTCCACCGGCTCCAGGCCGTACTCTTCGCGCAGCCGGCGCAGCCCCAGTTCGTACACATGCGGGAAGAGACCCGGCAGGCCGGCGGCGGGTGAGACGACCGCGACCCGGTCGCCGGGCTGAGGCTTCGGGGGATAGATCAACGGCGTCATGCCGCAACGCTATCGACCGCCACCAGCGTTTTTTGCCCTCCAAATCAGGGCAGGCCACGCGGGCCGGCGACCGCGGTCAGCGATGCCGGCCAGTGGGGTCGGCACCCGACTGGTGATCGGCGTGGTGGCCGGCATCGTGGAATTGGTCACCGCGACGCGGGTACGCGGTCGGCGTGCCGCTGCCCGCCCGGAGCGCCGCCACCCGTCCCACCAGCACTGATCCCCTCGGCGACGGCGGGCACCCGGTGGCCGGGGTGTTAAAAAGGGGCCCCTCCTATACAAAAGGCGATAACAAGGGGCCCCTCCTTGCAGCCGGGCTGGCGTGGATACGATCGGGGCAGTCGGACAGCGCTGTCCTTCGTACTCACGTGAGGAGCGCATGGTGACCGACCAGCACGATCACGACGGCCCGGACGCCGCCCTGCGCGCCGACATCCGCCGTCTCGGCACCCTGCTCGGGCAGACCCTGGCCCGCCAGGAAGGCCGTCCCCTGCTAGACCTCGTGGAGGAGATCCGCGCCCAGGTCCGGGCCGACGCCCCGGCCGCCGCCCGCCGGCTCGGTGGGCTGGACGTGACCACCGGCACCAAGCTGGCCCGCGCCTTCTCCACCTACTTCCACCTGGCCAACATCACGGAACAGGTGCACCGGGCCCGCGATCTGCGCCGCCGCCGCGCCGTGCACGGTGGCTGGCTGGACCAGGCAGCCAAGATGATCTCTGAGCGCGGGGTGCCGGCGGAGGAGATCGCCGCAGTGGCCCGGCGGCTGGCGGTACGCCCCGTCTTCACCGCCCACCCGACCGAGGCGGCCCGCCGCTCGATCCTGTCCAAGCTGCGCGCGATCGCCGACGAGTTGGACGCCGAGACGGCCAACGCGATCCTCTACGGCGCCAGCGACGAGGGCCCGGCGAACCGGCGGCTGGCCGAGCTGCTCGACCTGATGTGGCAGACCGACGAGCTGCGGCTGGACCGGCCCGACCCGACCGACGAGGCCCGCAACGCCATCTACTACCTGCGCGACCTCTACGCCGAGGCCGCCCCGCAGGTGCTCGACGACCTCGCCGAGACGCTGCGCACCCTCGGCGTGGAGACCTCGCCGACGGCCCGGCCGTTGACCTTCGGCACCTGGATCGGCGGTGACCGGGACGGCAACCCCTTCGTCACTCCGACTGTCACCCGCGAGGTGCTGGTCATCCAGCACGAGCACGGGCTGACCGCCACCGAAGCGGCGATGGAAGAGCTGATCAACGAGGTGTCGGTGTCCCGCCGGTTGCGCGGGGTGTCGCTGGACCTCTCCGCCAGCCTCGCCGCCGACCTGGACGCGCTGCCCGAGGTGGCGCCCCGGTTCCGCCGGGTCAACGCCGAGGAGCCGTACCGCCTGAAGGCCCGCTGCGTACGCGCCAAGCTGGCCAACACCCGCGCCCGGCTGCGCCAGGGCACCCCGCACGTGCCGGGGCGGGACTACCGGGGCTCGGCCGAGCTGATCGCCGACCTGGAACTGCTGCGCGCCTCGCTGGCCCGCAACTCCGGCCAGCTCACCGCCGTCGGGCGGCTCGCCTCGACCATCCGTACCGTCTCCGCGTTCGGCCTGCACCTGGCGACCATGGACGTCCGTGAGCACGCCGAGAAGCACCACGAGGTGCTGAGCCAGCTGTACGCAGCGGTCGGCGAGGTCTCCGACTATCCGGCGCTGACCCGGCTGGAACGCACCAAGCTGCTCGCCGACGAGCTGGCCGGCCGCCGACCGCTGTCCACCGTGGACACCCCGTTGACCGAGAACGCCCGCAAGACGTTCGACGTGTTCGGCACCATTCGCGAGGCGCAGGACCGCTTCGGGGCCGAGGTCATCGAGTCGTACATCATCTCGATGACCCTCGGAGTGGACGACGTGCTGGCCGCGGTGGTGCTGGCCCGGGAGGCCGGGCTGGTCGACGTGCACAGCGGCCGAGCCCGAATCGGTTTCGTGCCGCTGCTGGAGACGCCGGCCGAGCTGAACTCCGGCGGTGAGCTGCTCGACGAACTGCTGTCCCTGCCCGCGTACCGGGCTCTGGTGGCCGCTCGCGGCGACGTGCAGGAGGTGATGCTCGGCTACTCCGACTCCAACAAGGAGGCCGGCATCACCACCAGCCAGTGGTCCATCCACCGGGCCCAGCGGGCACTGCGGGACGTGGCCGCCCGGCACGGGGTGCACCTGCGGCTGTTCCACGGCCGGGGCGGCACGGTGGGTCGCGGCGGCGGGCCGACGCACGACGCGATCCTGGCCCAGCCGTACGGCACGCTGGACGGCGCAATCAAGGTGACCGAGCAGGGTGAGGTCATCTCCGACAAGTACACCCTGCCCGCGCTGGCCCGGGAGAACCTGGAACTGACCGTGGCCGCGGTGCTCCAGGCGACCCTGCTGCACACCGCGCCCCGACAGCCGGCCGAGATGCTGGAGCGCTGGGACGCGACGATGGACGTGGTGTCCGAGTCGGCTTACCGGTCGTATCGATCGCTGGTCGAGGATCCGGATCTGCCGGCGTACTTCTGGGCGTCCACGCCGACCGAGTTGCTCGGCGCGCTGAACATCGGCTCCCGGCCGGCGAAGCGGCCGAACACCGGCGCAGGGCTGGCCGGGCTGCGGGCCATCCCGTGGGTGTTCGGCTGGACCCAGACCCGGCAGATCGTGCCCGGCTGGTTCGGCGTCGGCTCCGGTCTGGCCGCTGCTCGGGAGGCCGGGCTGGCCGACGTGCTGGCCGAGATGCACCGCAACTGGCACTTCTTCCGCACGTTCCTGTCGAATGTGGAGATGATGCTGACCAAGACCGACCTCGGCATCGCCCGCCGGTACGTGGAGACCCTCGTGCCGAAGAAGCTGCACCCGATCTTCGCCAAGATCGAGGAGGAGTACGAGCTGACCCGCCGCGAGGTGCTGGCGGTCACCGACTCGCCGGCGCTGCTGGAGAGCTCCCCGGTGCTGCAACGCACCCTCGCCGTGCGCGACACCTACCTGGAGCCGCTGCACCACCTTCAGGTGGCGCTGCTGCGGCAGTACCGCGACTCGGGCGCCTCCGGCCGGACGGTGTCCACCGCGCCCGGCGGCCGGCGCGCCCCCGGCGACGGCACCGCCCTGGAGCGTGCGCTGCTCACCACCGTCAACGGCATCGCCGCCGGCATGCGCAACACCGGCTGAGGTGTAAGGAAGGGTCCCTTGTTAACGCCTGCGGTAGAGGAAGGGCCCCTTCTTAACACCTGCCGATCGACCGGCGCACCTGCTGGCGGTGGTCGATCGGGTCAGATGTCGAAACCGCCACCGAAGTCGCCGCCGCCAAAATCGCCGCCGAAATCGCCAGCTCCGAAGTCACCGCCGCCGAAATCGCCAGCCGCGAAGTCACCACCGCCGAAGTCGCCAGCCGCGAAGTCGGCGCCGACGTCGCCCGGGTCGCCGAATCCCTCGGCGGCACCGGCGTCGTAGCCGGGGTCGCCGAACGACGGCGAGAAGAGCGCGTCGGCGATCAGCATGCCGCCGATGACGCCGGCACCGGCACCCAGCGCCGTCTTCCACCAGGGGGTGGAATACCAGCCTGCTGGCACGGGCCGGCCCTGCATCCGCCCACCGGGGTAGTAGTACGGCGTGTCCCGGCCCGGCTGCGGGCCCGCCTTGAACGTCTGGCCCTGCACGTCGACCTGGCGCGGCACGGTCAACTGCCCGGCACCGCTCGCGGCGGCCAGCGGCGGCAGGTCGGGCCCCGGGTCGATGCCGAGCGCCACCCGGGCGGCCCGGATGTAGGTGAGGCCCTCGATCGCGGTCTCCCGAGCCAGCCGGTACTGCGTGGCACTCCGCGCCTGCTCCAACTGGGAACCGGCGGCGTGGTAGCGCTCGGCGGCGTCGGCCAGCGCCTGGCGTACGGCTGGTTCGTCACCGCTGAGGTTCATCACCTGCCCGCCGAGGCGCTCGTACCACCTCCGCGCGTCGGCCTGCACGTCGGCGAGGTCACGCGCCGCACGTTGCCGCTGCCACCAGACCAGGCCGGCACCGAGCATCACCATCAGGAGTACGACCAGCAGACATTCCACGGTTCAAACGTACCCACTCGGCGCCACGGGCCCACCTGCTCGATTGCCCGACCCCGCCACATGACCGAGCGCGGCGCTCCGTAGCCGATCAGCAGCGCGATGACGGCGAGGCTCAGCCAGGCCAGCCGCCGCAGCATCGGCATCCAGACTCATCTCCATGTAAAGACGCGGGCCGCCTGTCGCGGCGCCGGTCGGCGTTGTTTGGCAAGCTCGTGGCGTGGAGTTCACGACCCTGGCCGTTGTCGTCGTCTGCCTCGGCGCTGGTGGCGCGGTGGGCTGGTTCGCCGGCCGGGCCCGCGCGGCGACCGAGATCGCCCGGCTGGACGCCACCCTGCGCGCCACCCGCGACGGCGAGGGCCGACTGGAGCAGTCGATGCGGGCGTTGAGCTACGAAGCCACGGCCCAGTCGCAGGAGGCGGTCGCCCGGGCGGTGGCCCCACTGCACGACACACTGCGCCGCTACGAGCAGCGGGTGGCCGAACTGGAGCGCGACCGGGTCGACGCGTACGCCGAACTGCGCGAGCAGGTGCGCTCGATGAGCGCCGTCTCCGGCGAGCTGCGTACCGAGACCAAGCAGTTGGTGGCGGCGCTGCGCGCGCCGCAGGTACGCGGCCGGTGGGGCGAGCACCAGTTGCGCCGGATCGTCGAGGCGGCCGGCATGCTGGAGCACTGCGACTTCTCCGAGCAGGTCACCGCCGCCACCGATCAGCAGACGGTACGCCCCGACCTGGTGGTCCGCCTGCACGGCGGGCGGACGGTGGTGGTGGACGCCAAGGCGCCGTTCGACGCGTACCTCACCGCGATGGAGGCGCGCGACGAGCGCGGCCGGGACACCCACCTCGACGCGCACGCGAAGCACCTGCGGGCCCATGTGGACGCTCTGGCCGCCAAGTCGTACTGGGCGGCGTTCGAGTCCACCCCGGAGTTCGTGGTGCTCTTCGTCCCGGCCGACCCGTTCCTGGACGTGGCGTTGCAGCGCGACCCGATGCTGCTGGAGCACGCCTTCGCCCGCAACGTGGTGCTGGCCACCCCGGCCACGCTGGTCGCGATGCTGCGTACGGTGGCCTGGTCCTGGCGGCAGGAACAGCTGGCCCGCAACGCGGTCGCCGTGCACTCGCTGGCCCGGGAGCTTTACGGCCGACTGTCGACGCTCGGTGAGCACGTCGGCAAGCTCGGCTCCTCACTCGGCAGCGCGGTGACCGCGTACAACCGGGCGGTCGGGTCGCTGGAAGCGCGGGTGCTGGTCAGCGCACGCAAGCTGGCCGAGCTGGGAGTGTCTGATCAGGAGTTGCCCACGCCGGGGCAGGTGGAGTTGGCCCCCCGGCAGCCGCAGGCGCCCGAACTGGCCGATGATTCCACACCGGATGATCGAACCCGGTCAGCAAATCGGACCCTCTGACCGGCGGATATGTGACAGTAGGCATCACGCATATCACGAGATGGTCACAACGTACCGGTCGGTAGTGACATCGACGGTCGGCACCCCGAAGGATTTCGCTGACGCGTGCCCTGCATCTGGAGGGCGCGCCTGAGTTCTCTGGAGGAAAGAGAACGTGAGTAAACCCCGAAACCTGAGCCGGCGTACCTCCGCCGCGCTCTTCGCCTCGGTCATGGCGGCCAGCGCCGTGACCGTGGCGGGCGGTGCCGCGACCGCAAGCGCCGCTCCCGCCGGCTCCGACCCCGCGCAGGTCACCCCCGCCGAGGCGCTGGGTCAGCACGACGCCAAACTGCTCGCCGAGGCGGAGGCGAAGAAGGCACCCACCGTCACGATGATCGTCGCCACCGAGAAGGGCAAGGCGAAGGAGGTCGAGGGCGACCTCAAGGACCTCGGCGCCGCGGTCAGCGAGCGCTACGACACCATCGGCTACGTGCTGGCCAAGGTGCCGACCGGCAAGGCACTCAAGGCCGCCACCCTGCCCGGCGTCGCCGCGGTCGACCTGGACGAGCAGATCCAGCTGCCCGACCCGAAGCCGGAGGTCGTCACCGGCGCCAAGCAGGCCGAGAAGCAGGGCGGCACCCTCAGCGGCCCGGACGCCAAGACGCCCGCCGACAACCCGTACATGCCGACGGGCGAGATCGGCGCGGTCAAGTTCGTCAAGCAGAACCCGAAGTGGGACGGCCGCGGCGTCACCATCGGCATCATGGACTCCGGTGTGGACCTGGAGCACCCCGCGCTGCAGAAGACCACCACCGGCGAGCGGAAGATCGTCGACTGGGTCACCGCCACCGACCCCTTCGAGGACGCCACCTGGCGGCCGATGATCACTCAGGTTTCCGGGCCGACCTTCACCGTGGCGGGTCGCACCTGGACCGCCCCGGCGGGCAGCTACCGGTTCAACCTGTTCAGCGAGTCGATCACCGAGCGGAGCGAGCCGGCCGGTGACGTCAACCGCGACGGTGACAAGACCGACCAGTGGGGCATCCTCTTCGACCCGGCGACCAACAACGTCTGGGTCGACACCGACCAGGACGGCGACTTCACCGACGAGGCCGTGATGCGGCCGTACAAGGAGAAGTTCGACGTCGGCCACCTCGGCACCGACAACCCTGCGACGCCGGTCCAGGAGCGGATGTCGTTCGTGGTCGAGTACCGCAAGAACGTCGACACCACGCCGCTCGGCGGCCCGGGCCTGGTCGACTACGTCAACATCGGCATCATCGAGAGCGCGCACGGCACGCACGTCGCCGGCATCACCGCCGCCAACAGCATGCTGGGCAACAGCGCGTTCAACGGTGTCGCCCCCGGCGCCAAGCTGGTTTCCTCCCGTGCCTGCTCGTGGGGGGGCGGCTGCACGTACGCCGCGCTCACCACCGGCATGGCCGACCTGGTGATCAACCGTGGGGTCGACGTCATCAACATGTCGATCGGCGGCCTGCCGGCGCTCAACGACGGCAACAACGCCCGCGCCACCCTCTACAACAACCTGATCAACACGTACGGGGTGCAGATGTTCATCTCGGCCGGCAACTCCGGCCCGGGCGTGAACACCATCGGCGACCCGTCTGCCTCCAGCGACGTGGTCAGCGTGGCGGCCAGCGTCAGCAAGGACACCTGGCTGGCCAACTACGGCTCGGTGGTCAAGAAGAAGAACGCCCTGTTCAACTTCTCCTCGCGCGGCCCGCGTGAGGACGGCGGCGCCAAGCCGAACATCGCCGCGCCGGGTTCGGCCATCTCCACCACCCCGGTCTGGCAGGCCGGCAGCCCGGTCGCCGAGGCCGGCTACGCGCTCCCGCCGGGCTACAGCATGTTCAACGGCACCTCGATGGCCTCTCCGCAGGCCACCGGCGGTGCCGCGCTGCTGCTGTCGGCCGGCAGGGCGACCGACCAGGGGATCACCCCGGCCGCGCTGCGTCGGGCCATCTACAGCTCGGCCAAGCCGATCGCCGACACCCCGACGTACGCCCAGGGCTACGGCATGTTCGATGTGCCGGCCGCCTGGAAGCTGCTGCGCAAGAGCGTGGAGCCGAATTCGTACGTCTCCGACGCCCCGGTCTGCACGGTGCTCTCCGGCCAACTGGTCACCCCGCACCGCGGCACCGGCGTCTACAACCGCTGCGGCTCCGCCGACGGCGGCCACAAGGTCAACCAGTCGAAGTCGTACCAGGTCACCCTGACCCGGACCAGCGGCCCGGCCGGCAACCTCAAGCACAACGTCGGCCTGCGCGGCAACAACGGCACCTTCTCGGCGCCGAAGAACGTCACGCTGCCGCTGAACAAGGCCGTCACCATCACGGTCACCGCCAAGCCGAAGACCGCGGGCGCGCACAGCACGATCGTGACCGTCGACGACCCGGCCACCAACACGATCGACTTCGAGTTCTCCGCCGTGGTGGTGGCCTCGAACGACGTCAGCAAGCCCAGCTTCGCGTACACGGAGCGGGGCTCGGTGGACCGGAACAGCACCACGTCGTACTTCGTGACGGTCCCGCCGGGCGCCGGTGCGCTCCAGGTGAACCTCTCCGGCATCGCCACCGGGTCGCAGACCCGCTTCATCGCGATCAACCCGTGGGGCGTTCCGGTGGAGAGCACCTCCAGCCTGGCCTGCTTCACCAACCACGTCAGCACGGTTGTCTGCGACTCGTTCGAGCGTGACTACGCCAACCCGATGCCGGGCGTCTGGGAGATCGAGGTGGAGTCTCGGCGGACCTCGCCGTCGCTGAACAACCCGTACCAGCTCCAGGCGCGGGTCCAGGGCGTCGCGGTCGACCCGGCCGTGGTCGAGCTGCCGGCGGTCACCGCCGGCACCCCGACCCCGGTGACCTGGTCGCTGAAGAACACCTTCGGTCCGGTCACGGTGACCGGGCGCGGCGGCCCGCTGTCCAGCATGCACGCCGAGCGGCCGACCATCGTCGAGCTGGCCCAGCAGGAGTACGTCGTCGAGGTGCCGGCGGGGGCGACCAGCTTCACCGCCCGCATCGGCAACCCGTCGAACGCCAGCTCCGACCTGGACCTGTTCATCTACCGGGGCACCACCCTGGTCGGACAGCAGGCCGACGGTGACTCGGAGGAGGCGGTGACCCTCACCAACCCGCTCCCCGGCACCTACCGGGTCGTGGTCGACGCGTACGCGGTGGACGGCGCCGGTGGCAGCACCGAGTACGACTACCAGGACTCGTACTCGTCCCCGGCGCTCGGCACGCTGACGGCGTCGAGCGGCACGCTCACCCTGGCGCACGGGGCCACCGGCACCCTCTCGGGTACGGTGACCGCCCAGTCCGCCCCGGCCACGGGCCGGAAGCTCTCCGGTGAGCTGGCCGTGGTGACCGCCGAGGGCGCGGTCGTCGGTCGCGGCACCGTCTCCATCGGCACCGTGAACTGACACCACCTGCACCACAGGGAGCCCGTCCCGGATCTCCGGGGCGGGCTCCCGCCCGTCCTGGGCAGGCTCCCGCCCGTCCTGAACGTCGATCCGGCGCCGAGCGAGCTGCCGTTACCCGGCGTGCTCGCTGCCCTGTCCGGCAGTTGGGCCCGCTTCGCTTTCGCCAGGCTGGGCCCCTCCCCCAGCGGCGACGCGAAGGCCGGCCACGACAAGCAGATAACCGGCCAACTCGGCGGCGCTCGTCAGGGCCGGGACGGTGGCCAGGGTCGGAGTGAAGACAAACACCTCCGTGAACACCACACCCGGGTCGGCGGGATACGACGACAGCCACCTCGGGCCGAGGGCCATGGCCGCGTCAAGGTGAAACATGGCGGCCAGCGCCAGCAGCCCGGCCCCGCAGGCCGCAAGCCGGCGTCCCTGCCCGATCAGCATCGCCGCCAGGGCGATCGCGCCCAGCACGAGCGCTAGCGGGGGCACCAGGACCGCTGCGTCCAACTCGGTGTCGCTCAGCCCACCAGCCCAGGACGGCCGCGCATTGCGGTGACGGTGGAGCAACCGGATCGCCGCGTAGCTGACCACCAACCCGCCGGCAAGCACGGCGCCGACCTGGACCCGCCGGCTAGGACCGCCAGCGTTCGCTGCTGCGGACGTTCGGCCTGCACACCGCCACGCCATTAGCGCCAGCACCAGGACGAAGACCAGGGCCGCCCAGGTCAGTTCGAGCCCAGCACGGAATTCCCCGCTCAGGTCGAGCGGCTCGTACCGGAACACCTGCCAGTGGTAGCCGGGGGCGGGATCGGGAGGCATCGTCCGGACCGCGTCGACCACCAGCACGGCGAGCGCGACCGGCACCGCCCAGCGTGGCGACGGCGGCCCGGCGAGCAACGCGTACGCCAGGAGGAGCACCAGCGCGGCAACCTCGGCCTGGCGCAGGATCGGCGCGTCCGTGAGCACACCCACGACGTGGGCGGCGGCCAGTGTTCCCGCCGCCGAGAGGAGCAACGATCGAAATCGCATCGATGCATCCTGCCACTCGGCCACCGCTCGCCGTCGCCCTCGAACACCGCGCACCGCCGCCCTCGAACACCGCGCACCGCCGCCCTCGAACACTGCGCACCGCCGCCCTCGAACACCGCACACCGCCGCCCTCGAACACCGCACACCGCCCGACCGCTCGCGCCGCCTTCGACCGCCGGAGCAAGCTGCGTTCCCCGTGTTCGGTGCCGCGCGCCCGGCTACCTCAGGCCCGCTTGGCGGACGCGACCTGGAACGGGGTGCCCTGCTGGCAGGTGGTGAGCATGCCCGGCGCGGGTCGGCCGGTCACCGTCACCGTAGCGCCGGCGGTCAGCACCTCTCGGGGGCCGCCGAGCAGCAGATACCCGTCGAGCAGCAGGCAGCCGGGCTCGACACCGGCCTCGATCCGGCCGGTCAGGGTCTGCTCGCTGGTTGCCGTCGGCATCGGCGGGCCACCCGGACGCTTGCCGGGTCGGCCGAGCGGCGCGGTCGGGTCGACCGGGTCGGCGGGCGTCGGGAGGGGGCTGGTCGGATCCGGGGTGGGCAACTCGGTCACGGGTGACGCTCCCGTCGGGGTGGTGGAGCCGTCCCCGGCGTCCGGAGCGGCGCAGGCGACGAGCGCCGTGCAGACGATCAGCGCGGCGGCGGCGATCCGAATGGTCCTCATGCCTGTTCTGACGGACTGGGCCCGTGATTCGTTCCCCAAGAGGCGGGTCAGGAGCGGGCCGCCTCGGCGGCCTTCATGTCGCGCCTGAGCTCCTGCGGCAGCGAGAAGGTGAGCCGCTCGTTGGCGGTCACCACCTCCTCCACGTCGGTGAAACCGCGCTGCGCGAGATGCGTCAGCACCTCCTGGACCAGCTCCTCCGGCACGCTCGCGCCGGAGGTGAGCCCGACCGTCCGCGCGTCGGCCAGCCAGGCGTCGTCAATCTCGTGGGCGAAGTCGACCAGGTGCCCGGCGCGGGCCCCGGCGTCCAGGGCCACCTCGACCAGCCGTACGGAGTTCGACGAGTTGCGCGAACCGACGACGATCATCACGTCGCACTCCGCCGCGATCTCCTTGACCACGTGCTGTCGGTTGCTGGTGGCGTAGCAGATGTCGTCACTCGGTGGCGACTGGAGCATCGGCAGCCGCTTCTTGAGCCGGGCCACCGTCTCCATCGTCTCGTCCACCGACAGCGTGGTCTGCGACAGCCAGACGACCTTGTTCGGATCCCGCACGGTGACCCGGTCGACGTCCTCCGGGCCCTCCACCAGTTGGATGTGCTCCGGTGCCTCGCCGGAGGTGCCGATGACCTCCTCATGGCCCTCGTGGCCGATGAGCAGGATGTCGTAGTCCTCGGCGGCGAACCGCTTCGCCTCGTGGTGCACCTTGGTCACCAGCGGGCAGGTCGCGTCGATCGCCTTGAGCGACCGCTCCTTTGCCTGCTCGTGGACCTCGGGTGCCACACCATGCGCGGAGAAGATCACGGTGGCACCCTCGGGCACCTCCTCGTTCTCCTCCACGAAGATCGCACCCTTGGCCTCCAGCGTCTGCACCACGTGCTTGTTGTGCACGATCTGCTTGCGGACGTAGATGGGTGCGCCGTAGAGCTTGAGGGCCTCCTCGACGGTCTGCACCGCCCGGTCGACGCCCGCGCAGTAACCGCGGGGCTTGGCCAGGAGCACGCGCTTGCCGGTACCGGAAGTCATCACCCCCTCATCCTACGCGGCCCCGCCGCCAACCCCAGGTCTCCCCGTTGATCATGAGGTTGAGGGCAGTGGTTGATCACACTGCGCTCATGATCAAACGGAAGGAGCTGCGGGCGAGGTGGGGCTTAGAGTGGAGCGATGAGTACGGGTGGTGCAGCGGTGGGGGCGGGAGCGGCGCCGAGCACCTCGGAGGAGCCCTGGCCGGTGCGGGTGGTCAGCCAGAAGATCGGCGCCTGGGTGGCGCGGCTGGGCTGGGTCTGGGTCGATGGGCAGGTGGCGCAGATCAGCCGCCGGCCCGGAGCGAGCACCGTCTTCCTGACCCTGCGCGACCCGTCGGCCGAGCTGAGCCTCACCGTCACCACCAACCGGGACGTACTCGATTCCGGCGCCCCCGAGCTGCGTGAGGGCGCCCGCGTCGTACTGCACGCCAAGCCCGAGTTCTACGCCGCTCGGGGCACGCTCAGCCTCCGCGCCGACGAGATCCGCCAGGTCGGCCTCGGCGAACTGCTGGCCCGGCTGGAGAAACTCAAGAAGCTGCTCGCCGCCGAAGGGCTGTTCGACCGGGCCCGCAAGCGTCGGCCACCGTTCCTGCCCCGGCGGATCGGGCTGGTCACCGGACGGGCCAGCGCCGCCGAACGGGACGTGTTGACCAACGCGCGCCGCCGCTGGCCGGCGGTGGAGTTCCGGACCGTGAACGTGGCGGTCCAGGGTCCCGGTGCCGTGCCACAGATCGTGGACGCGCTCCGCGTGCTCGACGCCGACCCGAGCATCGACGTGATCATCCTGGCTCGGGGCGGAGGCGGCATCGAGGACCTGCTTCCCTTCTCCGATGAGGCGCTGTGCCGGGCCGTGTTCGCCTGCCGTACGCCGGTGGTCAGCGCGATCGGTCACGAGACCGACGCCCCGCTGGTCGACTACGTGGCCGACGTCCGCGCGTCGACGCCCACCGACGCCGCCAAGCGGGTGGTACCCGACCTGGCCGAGGAACTGCGCCTCATCAGCCAGGCCCGGCACCGGCTGCACCGCGCCGTGCACAACCTGGTCGACCGCGAGACGCACCGGATCGATGCGCTGCGCTCGCGGCCGGTGCTGGCCCGCCCGCAGGTGATGATCGAGCAGCGAGCCGGCGACCTGACCGCCCTGCGCCAGCGCGCCGAGCGCTGCCTGGCCCACCGCCTCGATGCCGCCGACGACGAGTTGCGGCACACCCTGGCCCGGCTCCGCGCGCTGTCACCCGCAGCCACCCTCGACCGCGGCTACGCCATCGTGCAACGCCCCGACGGCCATGTCGTCCGCGCCGCCACCGAGGTCTCCCCTGGCGCCCCCCTACGAATCCGCCTAGCCCAGGGCGAACTCTCCACCACCGTCAACCCCTGACCCTCGCTTCGGCGGATCTTGGATTCAGGAGCCCCCTCTGAGGGCCCCTCGGGCGGCAGAAGGGGCCCCTCAGGAGGCAGAAAGCGTCCAAGATCGCCGGCCGATCGGACGGCAGCGCGCGCCGACGCCTGGGAAGCGTTCGGAGAAACCGCGATCTGACCAGTAGACCGAACCGCCTCGCCCCGGTATGTCCCGAAAATCACCTAGACCTCATGCGGATCTTGGACCCAGGCGGCCCCTCTGGGGGCTCAAAGTGTCCAAGATTGCTGCTGAGAGTGATCTGGCCGACCAAAAGTGCAAGATCGCGGGGTGGAGGGCGGGGCGGGAGGGCGGGGGCGGGGCGGGGTGGGAGGG
>NZ_BOPC01000052.1 GCF_016863555.1 Micromonospora qiuiae
GTAACACCTACTGCCGGTCGCTCTTAAGATCGCCGCAGAGACGCTAACCCCGTCGCGGCGGTACACCCGCCACCGTCACAGGATGCCGTAACTCGCGGTCTGCGCGCGAGATGCCGCAACTCGCGGCCTCAGCAGGCCCGGACACCCCGACATACCGCAAGCCGTGCCGCTCACCAAGCGGGATACCCCGGCATGCCGCAACTCGCGCCCACCCGATCGGCCGGAACACCCCAATATGCTGCATCCCGTGCCACCCACCACCCGGGGCGCAGCGTCACCATGCCTGGACCCCGACCTCGCCTATTGCGGGTCTCTACTTACCAGGGCAATCAGTTCATGATCAACGGGGTAGGCGGATGGTGGTGGGGTCAAAGAGTGCAGTTGATGAGAACGGGTTCCGGGTGGAGGGTGACACCGAAGCGGGCATGGACGCCGTCACGGATCTCGCGGGCCAGTGCGATGAGAGCGGCTGTGCTGGCGGCGCCGGTGGGGTTGGTCAGGGCGAGGGTGTGCTTGCTGGAGATGGCGACCCCCTCGGGGCCAGGGTGACCCTTGCCGAAGCCGGCCTTGTCAATCAACCAGGCCGCGCTGACCTTCACCACATCTCCGGCACCCGGCCAGGCCGGCGGCTCCCCGAGGTCGGTGGCGCGCTGGCGCAGCAGGTCGTAGCCGGTGCGGTCCAGCACCGGATTGGTGAAGAAGGAGCCGGCCGAGCGGGTGTCCGGGTCGGTCGGGTCGAGCACCATGCCCTTGCCGGCACGCAACCGCAGCACCGTGGCGCGCGCCTGGGCCAGCGGCACCCGGTCGCCGACGTCGACGCCGAGCGCCCGAGCCAGCTCCGCGTAGCGCACCGGACCGGACAGCGGCGAGCGCTCCAGCCGGAAGTCGACCGAGAGCACCACCCAGCGCTCGCTGTACTTGAAGATGCTGGTCCGATAGGCGAAGCCGCAGTCCGCGGCGGCGACCCGATCGACCGTCCCGGTGATCCGGTCGTACACCTGCACGCCGGTGATGGTCTCGGCGACCTCCTGCCCGTACGCCCCGACGTTCTGGATCGGGGTGGCACCGGTCGAGCCGGGGATGCCGGAGAGGCACTCCACTCCGGACCAGCCGTTCGTCACCGTTGCCGCGACCAACTCGTCCCACGGCTCGCCGGCCTCGACCCGTACCGTGACGGTCTGCTCGTCCTCGGCCAACACCCGCAGCCCGCGGGAGCGGACGAGCAGCACGGCGCCCGGGAAACCGATGTCGCCGATCACCACATTGCTACCGCCGGCGATCAGGAGCAGGTCCTCGCCCGCCTCGCGTACCCGGGCGACGATTTCCTCGGCGCTGCCGGCAGGGATGATCCGCCCCGCCGGCCCACCGAGGCACAATGTGGTGTATTGCGACAGATGACCCGGGGTGACAGGTTCAGCGGCCGCTGCCGGCTGGGCGTAGACGTCAGACACATCTTTCACCCTAGGCTGAGGGGTAGCCGTGGCACCCACAGGTGGCCCGGTCACCCCCGGGAGGATGGCGATGAGCAGAATGCACGGCACCAAGGACTTCTGGATCGGTGCGCTCCGGGCGGAGGGCCCGGCGTTCGCCGCCGCGGTGGCCGAGGCCCCGCCCGAGACACCGGTGCTGTCCTGCCCCGGCTGGACGGTGAGCGACCTGACCCTGCATCTCGCCGGCATCTACCAGTGGGTGCGCTCCATCGCCGGCTCGGGCAAGAGCACCGCGCCGGAGCAGCGCCGGTCGCAACGACCCGAGCCCGCACCGGGGGTCACCGCCGCGCAGCAGTGGCAGCAGGCGTACGACGAGCTGATGGCGCTCTTCGAGACTCTCGACCCGGAGGCACCGGCGTGGAACTGGGCGCCACAGCCGAAAAAGGCCAGC
This sequence comes from Micromonospora qiuiae, assembly GCF_016863555.1. Classification (GTDB taxonomy): domain Bacteria; phylum Actinomycetota; class Actinomycetes; order Mycobacteriales; family Micromonosporaceae; genus Micromonospora; species Micromonospora qiuiae. Next base: position 1,882 of record NZ_BOPC01000052.1, read on the forward strand.
TTCTGGCCGCGCCGGATGGCGCACGAGACGGCGGTGCACCGGTGGGACGCTCAGCTGGCCATCGCCGCCGGTGAACCGATCGAGGCGAAGCTCGCGGCCGACGGCGTGAGCGAGGTGCTGGACACCTGGCTGCCGGCGGGCCGGCGGAAGGCGACCGGGCAATGGCGCGGGGTGGTCCGGCTGAGTTCGACCGACGCCGCTCAGGAATGGTTCCTGCGGCTGCGCGGCGAGGGCGTGGCCCTGCTGGACACCGGCACCATCCTCGATCACGACGAGCACCCCGCCCGAGTGCATGTCAGCGGCACGGCGAGCGACCTGCTGCTGGCGCTCTGGGGGCGGGTCAGCTTCGACACGCTGACCGTCGTCGGCGACCGTGCCCTGCTCGAGGGGGTACGCATCGGCTGATCCCAGGCCGGCCCGGCACCCGCGTCGCCGCTCACCGACCTGTTGCGCCGGCGCCTCGCTGATCAACACCGTTCCGGCGGAATGGCGGTTACCAGGCAAGTCGGTAACCGCCATTCCGCTGTAACGCCGGCCCCGCCCGACCGCTCCCCGCCGTAACGCCGGCCCCGCTTCACCGCTCCCCGCCGCGACGGGCGGCCTCGCCCCGGCGGTCGTCGACGGGCTCGTGGCCATTCTGTGACCCCTCCGAGAGAGCGCTCTCTTGACACCGGCCCGGCAGAGCCGCAGGCTACGCGAGAGCGCTCTCAGAGCTATCCCGCCACCACCCGACCTGAGAGGGGTCACCAGGACAATGGGCACATTTCCGCGCCACCGCCTCGCTGCGGTCGCCCTGGCCGCCGCCGGCGCGTTGCTCGTCACCAGCGGCTGCAGCAGCGACGATGCCGGGGACGGCAAGATAACGCTCACCGTCGACGTCTTCGGACAGTTCGGCTACGAGCAGCTCTACCAGGAGTACATGGACGCCAACCCCGACGTGAAGATCGTCGAACGGGGCACCGGCGGCAACCTCGACGAGTACTCGCCGAAGTTGACCCAGTGGCTCGCCGCAGGCAAGGGTGCCGGCGACGTGGTCGCCATCGAAGAGGGCCTGATGGTCGAGTACAAGGCCAACCCGGACAACTTCGTCAACCTGCTCGACCACGGCGCCGCCGAGCTCAAGGGCAACTTCCTGGAGTGGAAGTGGAACCAGGGGCTCACCGCCGACGGCCAGAAGCTGATCGGGCTCGGCACCGACGTCGGCGGCATGGCCATGTGCTACCGCACGGACCTGTTCGCCAAGGCCGGGCTCCCCACCGACCGCGAGGAGGTGTCCAAGCTCTGGCCGACCTGGGAGGACTACATCGCCGTCGGCGAGAAGTTCAAGGCGGCGAACACCGGCGCCTCGTTCCTGGACGCGGCCACCAACACGTTCAACACCATCGTGCTCCAGACCGCCGGCAACGCGCAGGGCTACCACTACTACGACACCAGCGACAACCTCGTGGTGGACAGCAACCCGGCCGTCAAGCAGGCCTGGGACATCACCATGAACATCATCGACGCCGGCCTGTCCGGCAAGTACGGCTCCTGGTCCGAGGAGTGGGTCTCCGCCTTCAAGCAGTCCAAGTTCGCCACCATCGCCTGCCCCGCCTGGATGACCGGGGTCATCGAGGGCAACGCCGGCCCGGAGGCCAAGGGCAAGTGGGACATCGCCCGGGTGCCGGGCGACGGCGGCAACTGGGGCGGCTCGCACCTGGCCGTACCGCGCCAGAGCAAGCACCAGGATGAGGCCATCAAGCTGGTCAAATTCCTGACCAGCCCGCAGGGGCACATCGGCGCCTTCAAGGCCAAGGGCCCGCTGCCGTCCTCGCCGCAGGCGCTGGACGACGCCGCCATCACCGACGCCACCAACGCGTACTTCTCCGACGCCCCGGTCGGCAAGATCTTCGGGGCCGGCGCCAAGACCCTGAAGCCGGTCTACATGGGCCCGAAGAACCAGGCCGTACGCACCGAGGTGGAGAACGCGGTCCGCACCGTCGAGTTGGGCCAGCGCAGCCCCGACCAGGGCTGGCAGGACGCTGTCGCCAACGCCAAAAAGGCCGCCGCCAAGTAACCGGCCCGACAGCCTCCACCCCCGCCGATCCCGACTTCGCCACGCCCGGTCGACGCGTGGTGGCCGCCGCTGGATCGGCGCGGGTGGGGGCGTGGAAAGGAGTCAACGGGTCATGGCGTTGCAGCTCGACGCGCGACCGCCGGCCGCGCCGGCATCGGGCCGGTCCCGTCCGACGCGGACCGGCCGGCTCAGCCGGATCGACACGAAGTACTCGCCCTACCTCTACATCGCCCCGTTCTTCGTGGTCTTCGCGATCTTCGGGGCCTGGCCGTTGGCGTACACCCTCTGGGTCTCGCTGCACGACTGGGACCTGCTCGGCAGCAACCCCACTTTCGTCGGTGCGGACAACTACACCCGGCTGCTCGCCGACGGCGACTTCTGGCACTCGGTGGTCAACACCCTCGGCATCTTCGTCATCAGCACGGTGCCGCAGTTGCTCCTGGCACTTTGGCTGGCCAACCTGCTCAACCGGCAGCTGCGGTTCCGCACCGGCTGGCGGATGGCGGTGCTGATCCCCAACGTCACCTCGACCGCGGCGGTGGCGATCGTGTTCGGGGTGCTGTTCGGCCGCGAGTTCGGCATGATCAACTGGGCGCTGGACCTGGTCGGCGTCGACCCGATCGGCTGGAAGTCGGACCGGTTCGCCTCCTGGGTGGCCATCTCGGCCATGGTCGACTGGCGGTGGACCGGCTACAACGCGCTGATCTTCCTCGCCGCCATGCAGGCCATCCCCCGCGACATGTACGAGGCAGCCGCGATCGACGGTGCGAACCGCGCCCGGCAGTTCTGGTCCGTCACCGTGCCGCTGCTCAAGCCGACGATCATCTTCTGCGTCATCATCTCCACCATCGGCGGGCTTCAGCTGTTCACCGAGCCCCGGCTGTTCCACTCCGGCACCAACGCGATCCGGGGCGGACCGCTGCGCGAATCACAGACATTGACCATGTACATGTTCGAGAACGCCTTCGCGCCCTACTACAACTTCGGCTACGGCTCGGCGGTGGCCTGGTTGCTCTTCGCCCTGATCGCCATCGTGGCGGCGATCAACGTGCTGATCATCCGCCGCCTCGGCGCCGGTGCCCGGCCACAGGTCGGCCAGCGGAAGGGAGGATCTCGATGAGCGAGCGCAGCGAGCGAATCATTCGGCTCAGTGCGGTGGTGCCTCGTCGCGGCGCCGAGCGAAGCGAGGTGGCGCGATGAGCAAGTTGTGGCGTGCCAGCCCCCTCACCTACGGCGCGCTGATCGCCGCCGCGGTCCTGTCCATCTTCCCGATCTACTGGATGTTCGTGGTGGCCAGCCGCTCCAGCGACGCGATGGGGCAGCTGCCACCGCCGGTGGCCCCGGGCGGCAACCTGGGCGCCAACATCGCCCGGCTGTTCGGCAACACCGACGCGTACTTCCTCACCGGGCTGATCAACTCGGCGATCGTGGCGATCACGGTCACCGTCTCCGTGGTCCTCTTCTCCAGCCTGGCCGGCTTCGCTTTCGCAAAGCTACGATTCCGGGGCAGCAACGCACTGCTGATGGTCATCATCGCGACCATGATGGTGCCCACCCAGCTCGGCATCATCCCGCTGTACATGCTGATGACGAAGTTCAACCTCAACGACCGGTTGCCCGCGGTGATCCTGCCCGCGCTGGTCACCGGATTCGGGGTGTTCATGATGCGGCAGTACGCTGGCCAGGCGGTCAGCACCGAGTTGATCGAGGCGGCCCGGGTGGACGGCTGCGGCACCGCCCGGATCTACTGGAACGTGGTCGTCCCAGCGCTGCGTCCGGCCGCCGCCGTACTCGGCCTGCTCACCTTCATGACCACGTGGAACGACTTCCTGTGGCCGTACGCGGTGCTCAACGACCCGGAGAATCCTACTGTGCAGCTGTCGTTGCGGGCGCTGTCCGACGGCTACTACCAGGACATGTCCCAGGTGTTCACCGGTACGGCCATCGCCACGCTGCCGCTGCTGCTGGTGTTCGTCCTGTTCGGCCGCCAGATCATCGGCGGCATCATGGAAGGTGCGGTCAAGGCGTGAGCCAAATCAGATTTCCCGACAACTTTCTCTGGGGTGCGGCCACCGCGGCGTACCAGATCGAGGGCGCGGCCCGCGACGACGGGCGCGGCGAGTCGATCTGGGACACTTTCAGCCGTACGCCCGGCAAGGTCCACGCCGGGCACACCGGTGACGTCGCCTGCGACCACTACCACCGGTACGCCGACGACGTGGCGCTGATGGCCGAGCTGGGGTTGCAGGCGTACCGCTTCTCGGTGTCCTGGCCCCGGATCCAGCCGGACGGCAGCGGCCCGGTCAACCCGCGCGGCCTGGATTTCTACGACCGGCTCACCGACTCGCTGCTGGGCCGGGGCATCGACCCGATCGTCACCCTCTACCACTGGGACCTGCCGCAGGCGTTGGAGGATCGCGGCGGTTGGACCGCCCGGGACACCGCCGAGCACTTCGCCACCTACGCCAGCGCCGTGTACGCCCGGCTCGGCGACCGGATCGGCACCTGGACGACGCTCAACGAGCCGTGGTGCTCGGCGTACCTCGGGTACGGCAACGGGGTGCACGCTCCCGGGGTGCAGGATCCGGGTTCGGCTTTCACCGCCGTACACCATCTGCTGCTCGCGCACGGCCTGGCGACTCAGGCGCTGCGCGCGGCCGGCGCCGGCCGGCTCGGCATCACTCTCAACCCCGCCGATGTGCGCCCCGCCGATCCGAACAGCGCAGCCGACGCGGCCGCGGTGCGCCTGGTCGACGGCCTGCACAACCGGATCTTCCTCGACCCGCTGCTGGTCGGCGGGTATCCGGACGATGTCCGCGAGCACGTCGCCCGGATCGTCGAGCCGGCATTCGTGCGGGACGGCGACGAGAAGATCATCGCAGCCCCGATCGACCTGCTGGGGATCAACTACTACGCGCCGACCTACGTGGCCGGGCGCCCGGACGGCGCCGGTGGCGGCGGGGCGTACCCGGGCACCGAGGGAGCGGTGCAGTTCCTGCCGCCGGTCGGTCCGCTGACCGACATGGGCTGGATGATCGAGCCGGCGGGGCTGACCCGGCTGCTGGAGCGGATCTCCACCGACTACCCCGCGGTGCCGCTGCTGATCACCGAGAACGGGGCGGCCTTCCCCGACAAGTCCGGCGCGGATGTGACCAGCCCCTTGCAGGACTCCGATCGGATCGCCTACCTCGACGGCCACCTGCGCGCGGCGCACGAGGCCATCTCCCGCGGCGTCGATCTGCGCGGCTATCTCGTATGGTCGTTGCTGGACAACTTCGAGTGGGCCGAGGGGTACCGAAAGCGATTCGGCATCGTGCACGTCGACTACCTCACCCAGCGGCGTACCCCGAAGTCCAGTGCCCGGTGGTACCAGGAGGTGATCTCCCGGAACGGGCTGTGACGACGAGGTGGTACTTCCTATGACGGGGGCACAACGGCCCACTCTGGAAGCGGTGGCACGGCGGGCCGGGGTTTCCCGGGCCACCGTCTCCCGAGTGGTGAACGGCTCGACCACGGTCGCCGAGCCGATCCAGGAGGCGGTCCGCCGGGCGGTGGCCGAGCTGGGGTACGTGCCGAACCTGGCCGCGCGCACCCTGGTCACCCAGCGGACCGACTCGATAGCGCTGGTCATGCCGGAGGAAGCGACCCGGGTCTTCTCCGACGACCAGGTGTTTCCCGGCATCATCCGGGGCGCGGCGCAGGAGCTGGAGGCCGCCGACAAGCAGCTCGTGCTGATGCTGGCCGGCTCGCCGGCCGGGCACGAACGGGTCGAGCGGTACACCACCGGCCGACACGTCGACGGCGTGCTGTTCGCCTCGCTGCACGGCGCCGACCCGCTGCCCGCCAAGCTCGCCGCGCTGGGCATCCCGGTGGTGTGCAGCGGCCGGCCGCTCGACGGGGCCGATGTGCCGTACATCGACGTCGACCAGGTCGGCGGGGTGACCCGGGCGGTACGGCACCTGATCGACAGCGGCCGGCGACGGATCGCCACCATCGCCGGCCCACAGGACATGGTCGCCGGGATCGAACGGCTGGCCGGCTACCGGGACACGGTGGCCGCCGCCGGGCTGCCGGAGATGGTGGCGGTCGGCGACTTCACCCGCGAGTCAGGGACGGCGGCGATGCGTGAACTGCTCGCCGCCCACCCCGACCTGGACGCCGTCTTCGCCGCCTCGGACCTGATGGCGCACGCCGCCCTGCGTACGCTGCGCGAGGCGGGACGACGGGTGCCGGACGACGTCGCGGTGATCGGCTTCGACGACATCGAGACCGCCGCCTACACCGATCCGCCACTGACCACCGTCCGGCAACCGATCGTGGAACTCGGCCGGCAGGGCACCCGGCTCCTGCTCCGCCTGGCCGCCGGCGAGGCGGTCGAGCCCGCCCTCATCCTCCCCACCGAATTGATCATCCGCGACTCCGCCTGAGGTGTAAGGAAGGGCCCCTTATTAACGCCTGCGGTAGAGGAAGGGCCCCCTATTAACAAATCGCCGAGGGCCATCCGAGGCGGCTAGCCTGCCGCGCATGTCCCATCCGGTACGACTGCCGCTCTCCGACGTCGCCGAGTACGCCTACCTGGCGACCGTCGATCCGTCCGCCCGCCTGGTCTTCACCGCTGGTGCCTGCCCGCTGGCCCCCGACGGGCGGACCGTCGCCCCGGGCGATCACGCCGCCCAGGCCCAGCAGGTGATGGCCAACCTGGAGAGCGCCCTCGCCGCTGGCGGCGCGACTCTCAGCGACGTGGTCAAAACCACGGTGTACGTGGCCTCGTCCCGGCGGGACGACCTGGTCACGGTCTGGAAAGTGGTCCGGGACGCGTTCGGTGACCACGATCCGCCGAGCACCCTGCTCGGGGTGGCCGTGCTGGGCTACACCGACCAACTCGTCGAGGTCGAGGCGATCGCCGCCGTGCCGGCCTCCTGACCCGCCGCCGGGCCGGGTGCGCTGCTCGCCAGTGCCGCAGAGGCGGCTGCACGTGGAGGTCGACGGCGCGCCCCACATGGATGCCCGGCACTGGGGCGGCGGACCTCCGCCGGCAGAAGACGACAAGAAATGCACCCACCGCATGTGCGGAGAGGGAGGAAAGGCGTGGCGGGGCTTGCGGCGGGTCGGATAGCGTGCGGCGCATGTCGAGTCCGGCCAGGTTGCCATCGGTGCTCGTCCGCGCCGCACACCCCAATGACGCACCGGCGGTGGTGGCGCTGCGTACCCTCGTGTTTCCGTTCCTGGTGCGCGGCGTCGCCTCCACCCGGCAGCTGATCGAGACACCGCCGGCGGGCCAGCACTGGGCCGGCTTCGTGGCGGAGGTCGACGGGAACATCGTCGGTTGGGTGTCGGTGTCGCGCAACAACCAGACGACCGAGGCTGTTGGCGAAGTCTCGCTGCTGCACGTGCATCCCGATTGCCGGCACCGCGGAATCGGTGCCGCGCTGCTGGCCAGGGCGCTGGCGCAGCTCGCCCCGCTCGCCCCTGCCTGGGTGCGCGGGCGGGCGCTGCCGGAAGCGCTGCCGTTCGCCCGGCGGCACGGCTTCGCGCCCAGTCGTGAGGAGCGCTTCTCGGCCCTGGAACTGCATGTGCTGCCGCCGCTCGCGGAGGCGCCCGAAGGGGTCCGGCTGCTCTCGCTGGCCGAGGTCGACCCGCGCCGCGTGCACCGGGTGGAACTGCTGGCCAGCGCCGACGAGCCGGGCGACGTGACCGGCGGCGCGATCGGGTACGAAGAATGGCGCGCCGACACCTGGGACAACGTTGGGCTGGATCGGGCGGCCAGCACGGGTGCCGAGGTCGACGGCGAGCTGGTGGCGATCAGCCTGGTGAAGCGGGACGGTACGCGGATGTGGTCGGACTACACCGCCACAGTGCCGGCGTTCCGGGGGCGCGGGCTGGCCGGGCTGGTGAAGCTGGCCGCGCTGCACCGGGCGGCGGCGCGCGGGGTGACCGTCGCGTACACCGGGAACGACGCGGCGAACGCGCCGATGCTGGCGATCAACAACCGGCTCGGCTACCGGCAGGTGGCCAGCCAGTGGTCCTGCGTACGCACACTGCGGCAGGCCAACTGAGCCCGAGCATGCGCCGGCTACAGTGCGCGGCATGGGTGCACTCCGGCCGTGGCACGTCACGACGCTGCTCTGTGTCATCGCGTCCGTCGCGCTTGTCGCCGGCCTGGTCCGGTTCTTCGTGACCAGGTCCAATCGCGACCGGTAGCCGCGGCCCGCAGGCATCCGCGCGACGGTCGGAGTGGGCCGGCCGCCTGCACCCGTTCGTCGGTGTCGACGCCGAAAGCAGCGGCCGAGCCTCGGAGGTCAGTCCTTCGTGATCGGTTGGCCGAGCGAGCGGCGGGCCAGCAGGGCGGCGCCGGCCACCGCGGCCGGCATGAGCAGTACGGCCCCGAGCGGGATCAGGAAGCAGACGAAGACCGCCACCCCGAAGCCGAGCGCGGTGGGGCGGTCGGCTTTCAGTGCGGCCCGACGGTCCGGCAGCCGCTTGCCCCGCCGGTAGAAGGGTGCGCCCACCAGCTCCACGGCGAGCAGCCAGCCGCCCACCGCCGCGCCGATCACCGGGACCACGGTCTGCCCGACCAGCGGGATGAAGCCGGCGGCGAAGAGCGGGATGCCGACCAGCACCGCCAGCGCCATCAGACGGAGCGAGTCGACGATGCTGTGCCGCAGCGAGGGCCAGAACGGCACCTCGACGGGGTCGGGTGTGCCGCCGTACCGCTCCTCCACCCGCTCGGAGATCTTCTCGTAGAACGGGTCACCGATGACCAGGGTGACGGCGGTGAAGGTGAGCACCGTGAGCAGCCCGCCGAGGCCGAGGAAGGCCAGCGCCGCGATCACCCGGACCACGCTTCGGGCGGCCGCCGACCAGTCGTCGGCGAAGGGGGTCACCGCGGCCGCCAGGTCACCGACGAAGAACACCAGGGTGGCGTACGCGGTGAGGAAGATCGCCCCGGAGATCAGCGCCGGCACCACGCCGAGCAGCATCAGGCCGGGACTGCGTGCGTACAGACCGATGCCTCGCAGCAGCAGCGCGGCGCCGCCGGCGAACCGACGTGCCGCGCCCACGGCGGTGCCGGAGATCGCATTCACGCCGAGAAGCCTAAGGCCTGACCGCCGCATCAACCGGTTGACGGATCCAGGGGATCAACCGGAGCCGACCAAGATCGCCTACAGCTGGTCGATTCGCCGCCGGCGGCGTCTCGCGATCCTTGGGAGGTACGCGGAACGCAACGGCGAAAGGCGGGGCCATGCCGGTGATCGAGGTGACCAACCTGCACAAGCGGTACGGCGGGACCGTGGCGGTCCAGGACGTGTCGTTCGACGTCGCGGCCGGCGAGATCTTCGGCGTGCTCGGCCCGAACGGCGCGGGCAAGACCACCACGGTGGAGTGCGTCGCCGGGCTGCGCGTCCCTGACGGGGGCGAGGTGTCGGTCCTCGGGCTCGACCCTCGCCGGGACGCCGCCCGGCTACGCCAGTTGGTGGGGGTGCAACTCCAGGAGAGCCAGTTGCCCGACCGGCTCCGGGTCGCCGAGGCGCTGGAGATGTACGCCTCGTTCTACCGCGACCCGGCCGATCCGGCCCGGCTGATCGACGAGCTGGGCCTCGGCGAGAAGCGGAACACCCCGTACCAGAAGCTCTCCGGCGGCCAGAAGCAGCGGCTCTCCATCGCGCTGGCGCTGGTCGGCAACCCGAAGATCGCCATCCTGGACGAATTGACCACCGGGCTGGACCCGCAGGCCCGCCGGGACACCTGGGGCCTGATCGAGCGGGTCCGCGAGCGCAGGGTGACCATCCTGCTGGTCACCCACTTCATGGAGGAGGCCGAGCGGCTCTGCGACCGCCTCGCCGTGATCGACAAGGGGCGGGTGGTGGCCCTGGACAGCCCCTCCGGGCTGGTCTCGGCCGTGGCACCGGAGCAGCGGATCCGGTTCCGGCCGTCCGCACCGGTGGACGACCGGCTCCTCACCGACCTGCCGCAGGTGACCGCGGTGACCCGCAGCGGCAGCCAGGTGGTGGTGACCGGCACCGGTGACGTGCTGCACGCGGTCACCTCGGTCCTCGCCCGTAACCAGATCATCGCCGCCGACCTACGACTGGAGCAGGCCACGCTCGACGACGCGTTCGTCGAGCTGACCGGGCACCGGCCCGCCGAGTGAGAGGGAGCGACATGCGCGCCTTCGGGCAGATCCTCAAGATCGAGACGAGACTGTACCTGCGGGACCTCGCCGCCCCGCTGATCACCATCGCGTTGCCGCTCCTGCTGCTCGCGGTGTTCGGGCTGATCCCGGCGATGCGGGCGTCCAATCCGGACTTCGGCGACCGATCCTTCATCCAGTACTTCACACCGTCGCTGCTGGTCATCACGCTCGCCATGACGGCGGTGAACGTCCTGCCCACGGTGCTGGCCACCTACCGGGAACGCGGCGTGCTGCGTCGCCTGGCCACCACGCCCGCGAGTCCCGCCGCGCTGCTCGCCGCCCAGCTGATCATCTCGCTCGCCACCATCCTGATCAGTGCCGTCCTGCTCATCGTGGTCGGCCGGCTGGCCTTCGACGTGCCGCTGCCCCGGCACCCGCTCGGCTTCGCGCTGGCCCTCGCCCTCGGTACGGCAGCGCTGCTCGCGCTGGGACTGCTGGTGGCGGCGGTGGCCCCCACGAACAAGGCGGCGCAGGCGATCGCGGTCCCGCTGTTCATGCTGGTCCTGTTCTTCGGCGGGGTCTACGTGCCCCGGTTCCTCCTGCCGGACTTCCTGGTCCGGATCGGCAGCTACACACCACCAGGTGTGCAGGCGCTGCTCGACGCCTGGACCGCGGATGCGCCGCAGCCGCTGCACCTGGCGATAATGGCGGTCATCGCCGTGCTCGCTGGCACCGTCGCGGCGAAGCTGTTTCGCTGGGAGTGAGCGGGGGTCCGATGACCAGCACCGCCGAGCAGGTCGACCGGCTGGCCGCCTGGGAAAACCGGGAGTCACTCCTGTACCGGCTGCTGCCGTACGCCGGACTGGCCGTCGGAATGCTGGTCACCGCCGTCGCTCCGGCCCCCGCCGGCTACTCGCTGGTGCCCGATCCGGTGCTGGCCGTGCTCGCCGCGGCCTGGATCGCCTGGTTCGTGAACCTGCACCCCGCCTGGGTGAAGCGGCGCAAGCTGATGGCGATCTACTACATCGGGCTGATCGGGTTGGCCGCTTTGCTGGTGTTGGACAGCCCCTGGTACGCCTTCTTCGCCTGGGTCGGGTTCGTGCACGCGTTCGTCGCGCTGCACGGGCGGTGGCGATTCGTCGGGGTGGCGGCCACCGGCGTCCTGGTCGGCACCGCGCAGAGTGGCGGGCTGCCGTCGTCGCTGGGGCACTGGCTCCTCTGGTCGGTGCTCGCCCTCTTCAACGCGGGCCTGGCCGGCGTGATCAGTTGGTTCAGCACGGTCACCGAGCGGCAGAACGCCAACCGAAAGCTGCTGGTCGAGGAGCTGGCCGAGACGAACCGCCGGCTCGCCGAGACGATGCGGGAGAACGAAGGGCTGCACGCCCAGTTGCTCACCCAGGCTCGGGAGGCCGGGGTGACCGACGAGCGGCAGCGGATGGCGCGGGAGATCCACGACACCCTCGCCCAGGGCCTCATCGGCATCATCACCCAGTTGGAGGCCGCCGAGCAGGCCCGGGACCGGCACGCCGACTGGCAACGCCACGTCGACACGGCGGTCGCACTGGCCCGGGAGAGCCTCACCGAGGCCCGCCGCTCGGTGCGGGCGGTCCGGCCCGAGGCGCTGGAGACGGCCCGGCTGCCCGAGGCGCTCGCCGAGCTGGCGCGACGCTGGTCGACGATCAACGAGGTACGCGCCGACGTCAACGTGACCGGCGACGCCCACCCGCTGCACCCGGAGGTCGAGGTGACCCTGCTGCGCGCCGCCCAGGAGGCGCTGGCCAACGTGGCCCGGCACGCCGAGGCGTCCCGGGTCGGCCTGACCCTGTCGTACATGGGGGACGTGGTGACCCTGGACGTCCGGGACGACGGCGTGGGTTTCTCCGTCACCGACGTGCCCGCCATCCGCCGTGCCGACGGCGGGTACGGGCTGACCGCGATGCGGCAGCGGGTGGCCCGGGTCGGCGGCGAGCTGGCCGTGGAGAGTGAGCCGGGCAGCGGCACCGCCGTGTCGGCGTCCGTGCCGGCGCTCGCCGGAGGTGCCCGTTGACCAGCCCGATCCGGTTGCTGATCGTGGACGACCACCCGGTGGTACGCGACGGCCTGCGCGGCATGTTCACCGGCGACCCCGGGTTCGAGGTGGTCGGCGAGGCCGGGGACGGAGCCGAGGCGCTGGCGGTGGCCGCCCACCACAGCCCCGACGTGGTGCTGATGGACCTGCGGATGCCGGGGATGGACGGGGTGACCGCGATCGGCCGGCTGGTCCGCTCGGGCAGTTCGGCGAAGGTGCTGGTGCTGACCACGTACGACACGGACGCGGACGTCCTGCCGGCGATCGAGGCCGGTGCCACCGGCTACCTGCTCAAGGACGCGCCCCGCGACGAACTGGTCCGGGCGGTGCGGGCCGCCGCCCGGGGCGACTCGGTGCTCTCGCCCAGGGTGGCGGGCCGGCTGATGGGACGGCTGCGATCACCCGGCCCGGCCGAGGAGCCGCTGAGCCAGCGCGAGTTGGAGGTGCTCACGCTGGTCGCGAAAGGCGCCTCGAACCGGGAGGCCGCCGCCCGGCTGTTCATCAGCGAGGCCACCGTGAAGACCCACCTGCTGCACGTGTACGCCAAGCTCGGCGTCAACGACCGGGCCGCCGCCGTCGCGGTGGCGTACGACCGTGGCCTGCTCACGCCCGGCGGATCCCCCTTCTGTTAATAGGGGGCCCTTCCTATACCGAAGGCGTTAACAGGGGGCCCTTCCTTGCACAATGGTGGGGTGCGGGCGTCGCGGTTGATCTCGTTGCTGCTGCTGTTGCAGGCGCGGGAGGTGATGACCGCCGCCGAACTGGCGCGCGAGCTGGAGGTCTCCGAGCGTACGGTCTACCGGGACGTCGTGGCGCTCTCCGCCGCCGGGGTGCCGGTCTACGCCGACCGGGGACGGGCCGGCGGCTACCGACTGCTCGGGGGTTACCGGACCCGGCTGACCGGAATGACCCGGGACGAGGCGGAGGCGCTCTTCCTCGCCGGGCTGCCCGGCCCGGCCGGCGACATGGGGCTGGCCGACGCAGTCGCGGCGGCGGAACTGAAGCTCCTCGCGGCGTTGCCGCCGAGCCTGCGCGACGCCCCCGTCCGCACCGGCCAACGATTTCATTTGGACGTGCCAGGCTGGTATCACCAGAGCGCACCGCCGCCGTGGCTGGCCGAGCTGGCCGGCGCGGTCTGGCAGGACCGGACGGTGACGCTGCGGTACCGGCGCGGCGACCGGGAGGTGACCCGGCGGGTCGACCCGTACGGCCTGGTCCTCAAAAGCGGAATCTGGTATCTCGTCGGCCGAATCGGCGAGGATCTGCGGACCTACCGGGTGGACCGGGTCACCACGGTCGAGCAGCACGAGGAGACCTTCGACCGGGAGTCCGGCTTCGACCTCGCCGGGTACTGGCAGGAGCAGGCCGAGGCGTTCCTGCGGGGCATGCTGCAGGCCAAGGTGACACTCCGGCTGAGCCCCGTCGGCCTGCGCCGACTGAAGCACCTGACCGACATCCCCTTCGGGTACGCCGAAGCAGTCGCCGCCGCCGGCGAACCCGACGGGCAGGGCTGGGTGACCACCCAGCTGCCCGTCGAATCCGTCGACGTGGCGTACACCCAACTGCTCGGGCTGGGCCCCGACGTGGAGGTGCTCGACCCACCCGAGCTGCGGACCCGCATGACCGAGGCGGCAGCCCGGATCGCCGCGCTCTATCTGGACGATCAGCGGTAGCCGGTGACGTCGGCGGGCTTGCCGACGTCCACCACCTCCGTGAGGTAGCGGTACGCGTCCGGCTGGCTGCCGTCGACGTCGGTGAAGCCGTACACCTTGGCCAGTTCGCCGGCGGAGACCGACCGCCCGCTCCACCGGGCCCGGTCGGCGTCGGCCGCCAGGGCGGCGACCGCCGGGGTCTCCGAGATGAGAAAGTGTGGATCCTTCGCCGCGCCGTCGCGCCAGTTGGCCTCGGTCACCCCGAAGTGTTCCAGCATCGCCTCGGAGCGCAGCCAGCCGGGCGTGAGCGCGACAGCCGTGCAGTCGTACGGCTTCAGCTCGTGCGCCCAGCCGAAGGCGAGCCGGTTGACCGACGTCTTGGCCAGGTCGTAGAAGACCGAGAGCCGGTAGTTCTCCTCGTTGTACGCCTTCGTGCCGTCACCGACCTCCACCACCAGGCCGCCGGGCCGACGGATCAGCAGTGGAAGCGCGAAGTGGCTGGTGATCACATGGGTGTCGACCGCCAGCTCGGACCTCGTCCGGGATCAGGTGGTCCACCCGGACCGCGATGCCGGTGCCGCCAGCCTCGGTCACCAGCTCGGCGGTCTCCTCGATGGTCTCCGGCCGGTCCAGCTCCGAGCGGCCGGCCCGGCTGCTACGCCCGGTGGCGTAGACGGTGGCGCCTGCGGCGCCGAGTTGCACGGCGATCTGCCGGCCGGCGCCCCGGGTCGCCCCGGCGACCAGCGCCACCTTTCCGATGGGCGGTTTTGTCGTGGGAGGCAGGTTGCCAGGGATACCTGACAACTGAAGTCAGCTTTTATCGGCGGAAGTGCGCGCCGCTGTTCCGACGGCTCAGCGGGTGGGTGGGACGAACTCTGGCTGGTCGAGCAGGCGGAGCCAACTCCCGTCGGGCTGACGCCGCACGACCTGCGCCCGGGCGCCGGATCCGTCGCGCGGCGGGGTCGAGGTGAGGGCGATGTCGCCGCTGATCAGTGTCGGCAACGGCTGCTCCGGCTCGAAATGCGGACGGTTGGTCAGCACCTTCTCCCAGAGCGCGCGAATCGCTTCCCGGCCCACCGTCTGGCTGCCCGGCGGGTACGCCAGTACGGCGTCCACCTCGTACAGCGCGGCGACCCCGGCGGCATCGCCGGCATTGGAGCGCGCCACGAAGAGGCGGGTGATGTCCTCGGGCCGCATCGCCTTCTCGTACTCCGGCATGGCTTCCTCCTCGAAGTCGTTCGGATGTCCCAGCTTCTCCCGGCACCATCCACAAGTCCAACAGATGGTTCTGCTAGTAACTAGAATCTGTGGTCATGGAACTGCGGCAGCTGGAATACTTCGTCGCGGTCGCCGAGGAGCAGAACTTCACCCGGGCGGCCGAACGCGTACGCATCAGCCAGTCCGGCGTCAGCGCGCAGATCCGGCAACTGGAACGTGAACTCGGTGCCGAGTTGTTCGACCGCTCCGCCCGCACCACCACCCTCACCGTGGCGGGCAAGGCGGCGCTCGAACCCGCGCGTGCCGCGCTCGCCGCCGCCCGGGCGGTCAGGCAGGCGGTGGGCGAGGTGACCGACCTCATCCGTGGTCGGCTCACCGTCGGCATGGTGATCGGCTGCACGATCACCCCGCTGTTCGACGCCCTCGCCGCCTTCCACCGGGCACATCCGGGCGTCGAGATCTCGCTGCTGGAGGAGAACTCGGACCGGCTCATCGAGGCGGTACGGGCCGGCACCCTGGACCTGGCCCTCGTCGGGACCGCCACGGCCGAGCTCGACGGGCTGCACGCGCTCACGATCATCAGCGAACCACTGGTGGTGGCGGTGCCGGCCGGGCACGCCTTGGCCGCTCGCCACCAGGTCAAGCTGCGCGACCTGGCCGAGCACCCGATCGCCTGCCTGCCGTCCGGCACCGGCCTGCGGACGGTCTTCGACCGGGCCTGCGCTGCGCGGGGTCTCCGGCCGGCGATCACATTGCAGGCCAGCGCCGCCGACGCCATCGCCGACCTGGCCGCCCGGGGCCTCGCCGTCGCCGTACTCAGCGAGTCGATGGCCGCCGCCTACCGCGACCGGCTCACCCCACTCGTCATCGAGGACCTCGATGCGCCCGCTCTGCTCGCCCTGGTCTGGAAGAGCACGTCCAGCCCTGCGGTGCGGGAACTGCTCGTACACAGTCGACGCGCGTTCATCGAGCCCGTCGGCGTGGGCGGGGCAGCGCCGGCTACCGGTTGAAGAACTCGGAGATCCGCTCGCGCAGGTCGGCGCGTTCCGTCCAGAGCACGCCGGGGCGGTCGTACCGGTGCAGGGTCGCCCGGGGCAGCACGGCGGCGAGTTGCTCGGCGACCTCCACCGGGTGCAGTTCGTCGCCCTCGCACGCGATGACCAGAGCCGGCGCGGTGACCGCCGCGAGCGCCCCGGCGTCGGGCAGTGGTATCTGTCCGGGCAGGTCGGCCAGCCCGGGGGCGAGCCCGTCGCGCAGCAGGTAGTCCAGGCGCTGCCGCAGGTATGCCCACCCCGCCGGAGTGTTGCGTACGGCCGGCGGCAGCTCGGCCGCGACGACCTCGGCCACCGCCGAGGCGTCTCCGCTCTCCACCGCCGACAGCAACTCGATCAGCCGCGTCCGGGCGATCGGGCACCGGGGCTGATCGAGGGCGGCGGGCAGGAAGAAGACGAGCCGCTCGAAGCGCTCCGGGCTCTCGACGAGCAGGCGGCACAGTGCGCCGGCGCCAAGGCTGGCCCCGAAGGCGCGGGTGGCGCCGCTGAGGTCAGCGACCGCCCGCAGGTCCCGCGCGAGGTCGAGATAGCTCCACAGGCCCTCGGGCGCCTCGGACCGGCCATGCCCCCGGAACTGGAAAAAGACCTTCCGGCCGGTGACGCCGCTGCCGAAGGGTCGGGTGGTGGCTATCCCGTTGCCCAACCCGTGGGCGAACACGGTGACCGGCTCGCCGGTGCCGGTGACCAGCCGCTCCAGCCGTACGCCGTGCGGCGTGGCGACCAGCTCAGTCTCCGGCTCGGGTAGCGCGGGCCGCCCGTTGCGCGGACCGCCCGGCCCGGGACCCCAGGTCCGCGGGCCGCCGTCAGGTGGTGGGGGCCAGCGGAAGGACCTCACCAGGTTCCTCTGCCGTCACCGAGTTCGCGCAGCCCGACCCGGACGTCGAGCAGGTAGATGAGGGCCGCGGCAATGCCGATCAGACCGAAGATGCTGAGCGTGGTCTGGGTGAGCAGAGTCAACAGGAGGGTGACCGCGAGGATCGCGATCCACCCGCCCTTCGGCAGGGTGCCGATGGCGGGGAAGGCGTCGGAGCGCTGCGTGATGGCGTGCACGAGGGCGACCCCCTGCACGACCAGCGCGAAGACGAACAGAATCAGGTCGATCACGTAGCGGACGTCGAAAGCGAAGATCGGCGCGGCGTTGGCCATGGGGGCAAGCTTATGCCGGCGACCCCGGATCCGTCCGACAGGACGGTCACCGGGGGTCGCCGGCAGCTCAGCGAGATCGTCCGGCCACGTCACTCGGCGGCCGGGCGGCTCCGCTTGGTGGCCGGGGGCAGCTTCGCCGACGGCGTGGCGGTCCGCTCGGCAGCCTGCTGCCGAGTGCTCGCCTTGGCCCTGGCGGCCTTCTTGGCGGCTGCCGGCTTGGCCTCGGCGATCTCGGCCACCTCGGCCGGGCTCGGTACCTCAGCCGGGCTCGGTACCTCAGCCGGGCTCGCCGCCTCAGCCACCGGCTTGGCCGCCCCCTCGGTGGTCGACTCGGCGGTCGGCTCAGCGGTCGCAGCCGGCTTGGCGGTCGGCTCAGCGGTCGCAGCCGGCTTGGCGGTCTGCTCAGCGGTCGCAGCCGGCTTGGCGGTCGGCTCAGCGGTCGCAGCCGGCTTGGCGGTCGACTCAGCGGTCGCAGCCGGCTTGGCGGCTTCGATATCGGCATTCACCGTCTCGGCGGCCTCGAGCACGCCCGTGCCGACCACCCGCTCGCCCCGCGCGACCAGCGCGCTGTACGCGGCCAGCGCTCGCTCCTGGGCGGCGTGGGCGCCAGCGGCCACCACGGCCGCGTTGCGGGTAGCCAGCCCCCGCAACCGGTCCAGGTCAGCCGCCTCACGCAGCTTCGACAGATCAGCAGCCTCACGCAGCTTCGACAGGTCGGCAGCCTCACGCAGCCGGTTGAGATCGGCCGCCGGGGCAGCCTTCTGGCGCAGCGACTCGGTGGTCAGATTGGCGTTGCGCAGCGCCTCGTTGGCCTTCTGGCGCAGCTCAAAGCCAGTGACCACGGCCTTGCCGCCGAGGTCGCTGACGACCCGGCCGCCGTCGGCGACGACCCGGTCACGTAGCTCGCTGACCACGGCGGGTAGCTTGCGCAGCTGCTCGAATGCCAGCTCACCGGCACCGGCGGCAGCGTAGAGAGGGGCGGGAATACGGTTGGTCTTCGGCTGAGTCATCACTTCTCCTCCTGGGCCGGCGCAGCGGCCTTGCGGACCACCTTGCGGGCGGCCTTCCGAACAGGGGTGGGGGCCGGCGCTGGGGCCGCACCCGCCTCGGTCACGGCAACCGACTCCAGCACAGCTTCGGTCGGGGTGCCGTCCACGTTGATGGGCCCGGTCGCAGCCAGGTTGGCCACGTCGGGTGCGGTGTGGTCGGGGCTGGTGAGGTCATTCCCGCCGGTCGGGGTGCCCTCGGGGTCGGCGGCACCGCCGGTGGCGACGCCGCCCTCGCGGCCAGCGGCACCCTCGCGGCCAGCGGCACCCTCGCGGCCAGCGGCACCCTCGCGGGCGGCGGCACCCTCGGGGGCGGCGGCACCCTCGCGGGCGGCGTCAGCAGCGGCGGCGGTCGCCTCGGCGAGCCGGGCATTCTCCCGGCGGAACGTCTCGTAGATCTGGGTGAGGGACTGCTTCTGGGCCATGGTCAGGTCCTGGTCGACCGCGATGGCCGCCAGCACGCCCTGGCCCTCCTTGTCGTCGAGCAACCCGGCCCGCAGGTACATCGCCGGGGTCGAGACCCGCAGGGCGCTGGCTAGCTGCTGGAGGACCTCCGCGCTGGGCCGGCGCAGGCCACGCTCGATCTGGCTGAGATAGGGGTTGCTGACCCCCGCCTGCTCGGCGAGCTGCCGCAGCGAAATCTTCGCGTTCCGCCGCAGGTCACGGATGAACCCGCCGACGTCGGGAAGGTCCTTGGGAGTAGCCATGACTCAACGCTAACTCGCCCCGCTAACAGCTGCAAGCGAAACGCTTGCCGGAGTTAGCAGGGTCTCATTGTCCAGTTGCGCGCCACTCGTCCCCGATCGTATGGTCCTCCGATGCCCAAGATCGAAGTGAATGGCGCAATGCTGGCGTACGACGACACCGGCAGCGGATCCCCCGTCGTACTGCTGCATGCCGGCATCGCCGACCGGCGGATGTGGCGGAAGCAGATCGACGCGCTGGCCACCCGGCACCGCGTGATCGCCCTGGATCTGCGCGGCTACGGCGAGTCCGAGCTGCCGCCCGCGTCGTTCGCCCACCACGACGACGTGGCCGGTCTGCTCGACGCGCTCGGCCTGGCTCACGCCGCCCTGGTCGGCTGCTCCTTCGGCGGGGCGGTGGCGATCGACACCGCCCTGGCTCATCCCGACCGGGTGAGCGCACTCGCCCTGCTCGGCACCGCAGTGTCCGGACACGAATGGTCGGAGGAGACCAACGACCTGTGGGAGGCCCTGATCGGCGACGTCGACCCGGAGGACTTCGCCGCCGCCGCCGCAGGCGAGGTGCGGTTCTGGGTGGTCGGCCCAGAGCGCGCCCCGGAGCAGGTCGACCCGGAGCTGATCGACTTCGCGGCCGCAATGGACGAACGTGCGCTCGCCGCCGAACTGGCGCTCGGCGCGGTGGACGTCGCCGAACTGGACCCGCCCGCCATCGGACGGCTCGGGGAACTGCGCGTACCGGTGCTGGTCGGCGCGGGCGCGGCGGACGTTCCCGAAATCCGGCAGCTGGCCGACCGCATCGCGGCCGAATCCCCGCAGGCGGTCCGCCTGCCCGACGTCCCCGACGCCGCCCACCTACTCCCCCTGGAACGCCCCGCCCCCGTCAACGCCGCCCTGCTCGACTTCCTCCCCTGACCCCCACCCCCACCCCCACCCCGCCGATCATGGACTTTCCGTCGGGACAAATGACAGCGGAAGGGATATCTCGGCGACCGAAAGTGCAAGATCGGCGAGGCGGGGCTTGCTACCGAGGCGGGGCTTGCTACCGAGGCGGGCCTTGCTACCGAGGCGGGCCTTGCTACCGAGGCGGGGCTTGCTACCAGAGCGGACGTACGGCACCGACCGGGAGGCCGCCGCCGAAGATCGGCACCTCCGCGAACTCCTCCAGCACCGGCGCGTCAACGCCGAGCCGACGCAGCGCGGAGACCAGCACCGGCATCCGGGCCCGGCCGCCGCCGTCGTCGATCTTGAGAGCCACGGCACCGACGCCCGGCAGCGCGGTGGCGATGACACCCTCCGCGCCCACCTTCGCCAGCAGTCCCGGTACGCCACGCATCAGCCGGGTGTCCTCAGCCCAGGTCCCACCGACGATCTCCGGGTAGGCCCGCATCGCATCGGCCACCCTCCCGGGTGCCGTGCCGGACTCGGCCCCGACGAGCCGGAGATACGCCCCGGCCAGCCCGGTCAGCGACACGGCCAGCACCGGAGCCCCGCACCCGTCGACCCCGATCGCCGCCGCCTCCTCGCCGGTGAACTCCTCGATCACGCCCCGCAGCCGCTGCTGGAGGGGATGCCCTGGCCGCCAGTACCCGTCCACCGGCCAACCGGCGGCTCGGCAAGTCAGCAGCATCCCGGCATGCTTGCCGGAACAGTTCATCTGGATCCGGGTGGGTCCGCCCCCGGCCCGCAACACCGCCGCGCGGGCCTGCTCCCCGACCGGCAGCTCCGGCGGGCAGTGCAGAGCCGCCTCGTCCAACCCGGCGTCGGCGAGCAGCCCGGCGACCCGGGCCAGGTGGAACTCCTCCCCCGCGTGGCTGGCCGCCACCAGGGCCAGGTCGGCGGGTTCGGTCAACGGCAACCCGGCGTCGAGCATCCCGACCGCCTGCATCGGCTTGTTCGACGAGCGGGGAAAGATCGGCGACACCACGTCACCCACGCCGGCCAGCACCGTACCCGCGGCGTCGAGGACCACCACCGAGCCACGGTGCACACCCTCCACGAAGCCGGACCGGACCACCTCGGCGAGCGGCACGCCACCCCGGTACGTCATTCCCACAAGGTGGACGGTACCGGGGGGAGTGGCCGGGCGGACGCCGGGGTGAGCAGGGAGTCCACCTCCGGACGTAACCGGCTGCCGACCAGACCGGGCTTACATACCGAGCAGCTGACGGGCCGCGGTGGGGTGCAACGGCGGACGCTGGGCGAGCTGGGCGAAGCCGACGGCCCGGGCGACCAGTTGCATGTTCGATTCCACCGGGCGGCCCTTGGCGTACGTCACCGTGTCCTCCATGCCGACCCGCAGGTGGCCACCGGCGGAGAGCGCGGCCAGCATCACCGGAATGGTGGTACGCCCGATGCCGGTCGCCGAGAAAGTGGTGCCCTCCGGCAGGTCGCGGAGCATCTGCTGGGCCGCGACGAGGGTCGCCGTGCTGCCCGGCATGCCACCGGGCACGCCCATCACGAAGTCGACGTGCACGTGGCCGCCGTGCGGCAGGCCGTACCGGCCGAGCAGGCGCTGCAACGCGGTCAGGTGGCCGAGGTCGAAGATTTCGTACTCCGGCACGATGCCCCGCTCCTGCATCCGGGTGTGCAGGTCGACGATGAACTCCCAGCGGTTGAGGAAGACATCGTCGCCGAAGTTGACCGTACCCATGGTGCACGAGGCCATGTCCGGCCCGGCGTCCAGTACGGCGAGCCGGTCGGCCTCCGGGTCGGTGACCGCTCCGCCGGTGGAGAGCTGCACGATCAGGTCGGTGTTCTCGCGCAGCGCTGCCACGGTCTCCCGCAACCGGCCCTGGTCGAGGGTGGGGCGCGCCTCGTCGTCGCGAATATGTACGTGGATCACGGCGGCGCCCAGCGCCGCGCACTCCTTCGCGGTGAGCAGCAGCTCGTCAAGGGTCACCGGCAGCGCCGGCACCTCGGTCTTGGCCGACTCCGCGCCGGTGGGGGCAACCGTGATCAACGTCCCTGTTGTCATGCCGGCGATCCTAGAACGGCTGCCCCGGGCACCGGTGTTAAGAAGGGGCCCTTTCTCTACCGCAGGCGTTAAAAGGGGGCCCTTCCTTGCAACACGTCCTTACGTCGGGTCGATGGCGGCGGCGCTGTCGCCGACGCGCAGTGCGGCGTCGTCGGCGGTGGAGCGCCTGAGCACCGCGAGAGCGATCTGACCCAGTTCGTAGTGGTGTACGGCGGTGCCGACGAAGCCGACGGTCCGGCCGTCGAGGGTGACCGGGGTGCCAGCGGCCGGCAATTGGTCGGTGGTCACCCCGTCCAGGTGCAGCAGCACCAGTCGGCGCGGTGGGCGGCCCAGGTTGTGCACCCGGGCGACCGTCTCCTGACCCCGGTAGCACCCCTTGTCCAGGTGCACGGCCGGAGCGATCAGGTTCACCTCGGCGGGAATCGTCCGGTGGTCGGTGTCGACGCCGACCCGGGCCCGCCGGGCGGCCACCCGCACCGCCTCGTACGCCCACAGCCCGACCGCGGGCACTCCGTTGCCGCGTAGCTGCGCGACCGTCTGGTCCATGCCCGCCCGCGGCACCAGGAGGTCGATCCCGAGCGGCCCACGCCTGGCCCACCCGCCCATCGGCAGCGGCTTGACGTCGTAGCGGGCGGTCGGCCGGGGCGGCAGCTCACCGGCACGGAACTTGGCGCCGGGGATCGCCACCACGTCCGGTTCGGCCAGTGCGGGCACGTCCAGCGTCGCCAGCGCCTCGGTCGCCTTCGGCCCGACCAGCGACAGCACCGCGTACTCGGCGGTGACGTCGCGGGGCTCCACCTGGCTGAAGAACCGCATCTTCTCCAGGTAGCCCAGCAGGCCCTCGGTCGAGCCC
The DNA here is from genome assembly GCF_016863555.1 of Micromonospora qiuiae. GTDB lineage: Bacteria > Actinomycetota > Actinomycetes > Mycobacteriales > Micromonosporaceae > Micromonospora > Micromonospora qiuiae. Next base: position 24,785 of record NZ_BOPC01000052.1, read on the forward strand.
GGCTCGGTGTCCAGCCAGGTGGTGACGCCGTCCTCGGTGACCATCGCGTGCTGTTCCACGTGACCGTGCGGCGAGAGCACCAGCAGCTCGGTGCCCTGCCAGGGGCTCAGCTCGGCCAGGTGCTGGGTGGTGAGGGTGTGCAGCCAGGAGGTCCGCTCCGCGCCCGACACCGCGATCACTCCCCGGTGGGACCGGTCCACCAGACCCACCTCGGTGTCCAGCAGGCGTTGCTCGCGCATCGGGTCGCCGTAGTGCGCGGCCACACCCCGAACTCCGGCCGCCGCGTGGGCCGGCTCCGGCTGGTCGCGGCTGGCCTCGTCGATGCTTTCCACGGCCACCGCACCCGCGATGTCGATCATTGCTGCTCCCCGTTTCCGCAACGTCCGCACAGCCCGAAGAAGGAGACGTGGCCGATGTCCACCCGGAAGCCCTGCTCGCGCGCCAACCGGTCGGCCAGCGGGCGCAGCAACTCGGGCTCCATCTCGTCGATCGCGCCGCACTCCCGGCACACCAGGTGGACGTGCTGGTCCTCACCGGCGGCGTGGTACGTCGGCGAACCGTGCGACAGATGGGTGTGGGTGACCAGGCCGAGCCGCTCCAACAGCTCCAACGTGCGGTAGATGGTGGTGATGTTGACGCCGGCGGCCACCTCGCGTACCGCCGTGTGCACCTGCTCAGGGGTGGCGTGCCCCAGGTCCAGCACCGCCTGGAGGATCAGCTGTCGCTGCGCCGTCAGCCGCAGCCCACGGGCGCGGAGCAGTTCCGCGAGGGAGGATTCGGACACCCTCCGATCATAGTTCGGCCGCACGCGCTCCTCCCGGCACGACCGGTACGCCCACTATGCTCGGCCCCCATGGGGCCGTCACGGATCGGCGTGCTCGGCCGGGGACTGGTGCCGGCCGACGAACCGGTGCTACGCGGGGACGACCTCGGTGTGCTGCGCGGCGACGGACTCTTCGAGACCATGCATCTGCGCGGCGGGCGTCCCTGGCTGCGCGAGGCTCACCTGGCCCGGCTGCGGGCCGGCGCCGCGGCCGTGGAGCTGGCCCTGCCCGACGACGCGGCCCTGGTCGAACTGCTGGACACCGTCGCCGCCGGCTGGCCGGCGGAGGTGGAGGGCGCGCTGCGGCTGGTCTGCACCCGCGGGCCGGAGGGCGGCGGCCCGCCGACCGTCTACGCCACCCTGTCGGCGGTCCCCGAGGCGGCCCGGCAGGCGCGGCGCGACGGGGTGCGGGTGGCCACCCTCTCGCTGGGGGTGCCCGCCGAGGCGCGTCCCGACCTGGACTGGCTCCCGACCGGCATCAAGTCGACGTCGTACGGGGCGAGCACGGCGGCCCGCCGCTGGGCCGCCCGCACCGGCGTCGACGACGTGATCTGGATCTCCTCCGACGGCTATCTGCTGGAGGGTCCGACCTCCAACCTGGTCTGGCTGGCCGGCGACACGCTCTGCGCGGTGCCGGCCGGACGCACCGGCATCCTGCCCGGCACCACCGTCGCCTGGCTGCTCGATCAGGCCGGCCGGGTGGGCTGCGACGCTGCCGAGCGCATGGTCACCCCGACGGGGCTGCGCGACGCGGACGGCGTCTGGCTCACCTCGTCCGTACGCGGCCTGGTGGCGGTGCTCAGCCTCGACGGTGAGCCGCTGCCACACAGCCCGCGTACCCGGTCACTTCAGGACCTGCTCGGGTTCCCGTTGAGCGCGACGGTCAGCCGGCCACCCGGATGAGCCGGGCCGACAGGTGCGGCGAGAGCGGCTGCCCGACGGCGGCCATGTCCTGGGCGTAGAGCAGGGCGCCCTCGACGATGCCGAAGAGCCGGTGCCCGGCGGTGACCTCCTTCGCGGTGGAGGTACGCACCACGGCGTCGGTGACGAACTCGACCTGGGTGCCCTTGCGCCGGCCGATGTGCAGCTCCATCACGCCGGTGGGGGTGGTGAGCAGGGCCTCCAACTCGTCGGTGGCCCGGTCACCGTCCAGCACCGGCCGCCACCAGCCCACCTCTCGGCCCGCCGGACGCACCGGGCGGCTCTGCTCGTCGAGGATCCAAGCCCTCGACTCGTAGTGCAGGAACGGCCGGCCGTCGTGGCTGATCCGGATCTCCTGCGCGAAGTCGAAGTCCTCGATGGTGGGGAAGCCACCCCGGCCCCGGCCCCGCCACACCCCGATGTACGGCAGCAGGCCGTCCAGCGTGGGGTGCAGTTTGGGGCCGACGCGCAGATCGTGACTCTCCTCGAAGGGATACGGGTCGACCGGCGGCGCGTTCAGCCACGGCGGCGGTGCCAACGGATTGTCGTTCGACGGGCTGCTCACCATGCCACCTTCGTTCGCGACTGCGGGGCTCGCAAAACCGGCTCACTCCTCGCGCTCACCATTTACCTCTCGAGATGCGTACCGCCAGGTAGACCAGGCCACCGGCGAGCGCGCCCAGGCCGGCGACCAGCAGGCTGACGAACCCGATCTCGGTGACCATCCGGGCCATCCTATGCTGGTGGCATGGCCCGCACTCTCGTCGTCAAGGCCACCGCCGGCTCGGACTCGCCCGAGCGTTGCGCCCAGGCATTCACGGTGGCCGCGACCGCAGCCGCCGCCGGGGTGCCGGTCTCGCTCTGGCTGACCGGCGAGTCGACCTGGTTCGCCCTGCCCGGCCGGGCACAGGAGTTCGAGTTGCCGCACTCGCCGCCGCTGGCCGAACTGCTGCACGTGATCCTCACCACCGGCACGGTGACGGCGTGCACCCAGTGCGCGGCCCGCCGCGACATCGGCGCCGGTGACGTGCTGCCTGGCATCCGGATCGCTGGAGCCGCGGTGTTCGTCGAGGAGACGATGGCCGAGGGCGCGCAGGCGTTGGTCTACTGAGTCAGCGGGCGCAGCCGCTGGTCGCGCCGACCCGTACGCCGTCCGGGTGCAGGTCGGCCAGCACCGCCACGCCGTCGCGCCGGTAGGCGTACAGCTCCGGGGTCTGGACCACCGGTGCGCCGCCGGCCAGCGACGCGAGCGCGGCCTGCGGTGACGTCGCCGGCTCGCCCACGCCGGACCAGGCGGTACGGACGATCCCGCCGCCGGGACAGGGCGCGGTCACCGCCGCCTCGGTGCCCGCCGCCGAGCCACCGAGCGCGCGCAGCGCCTCGGCCAGCACGCCGACCTCGGCTCCGGCGGCGCCCGGTCCGGGCCGGACGTATCCGTCGCCGACCAGCCGGCAGCCGGTGTCGACGATCAACCGGATCCGGCCGTCCGCGACCGGCCGCCCCCGCACGACGACGAATTCACCCGCGTCGGCACGCAGCCGGGGGCCGTCGGTGGTGACCCGGACGCCGGCTCGCCAGGTCGTGGGCAAACGCTCGGCGATCCTCTCCAGCAGGGCTCGTTCCTCGCCGCCGGGCACCGCCAGCTCGACCTCGCGGCTCAGCGTCGCCCCGTCGGCGAACGGGGTGACCCGGCAGCCCCGGTGGATCTCGGGCGGCATCAGCACCGGCACCGCGTCGAACGCCGCCGCGACCAGTTCGCCGATCGCGCCGTCGACGACCGGACCGGCCTCGGCCAGGGTGCGCTGCTCGCGGACGGTCGGCGGGTCGTTGCGGGTCGAGAACCAGGTGAGGCCGGCGAGCAGCACCGCCCAGGCCACGGTCAGCGCGATCAGCCAGCGCGGCCAACGGGGACCGCTCGCCGGTGGCCGGGGGTCTGCGGATGGGGGATACCCGGTGGAAACTGCACCGCTCACCAGGCCATCGTGTCACGGGCGGCAGGATGCTCCGCCGCCAGCGCCCACGGTCAGCCTTGGTCCACGGCCGACGGCCCGGTGTCGGGAACACGGCCGTCGACCGTCTCGGGCGGCGCGCTGAGCCGGTAGCCGACGCCACGGACGGTCTGCACCTGCGGCCCGTCGGGCAGGGGACGCAGCTTGCGCCGGAGTCGCTTCACCGCCGAGTGCAGGATCGCCGTGTCGCCGAGGTAGGCGCCGCCCCAGACGGAGGCGAACAGCCGCTCGTAGCTCCACAGGGTGGGGGGTGGGCCGGCCAGCCGGGCCAGCAGCTCCCGCTCGGTGCGCGTCAGTCCCAGCGGTACGCCCCGCCAGGTGACCAGGTGCCCGGCCCGGTCGATCACGAGGTCGCGCCAGCTGCCCGAAGGTTGCGCCGACGCCTCGTGTCCGCCACCGCCCGGTGTGACGGTCTCCGCAGGCGGAGCGGGAAACATCGCCCGGAGCTGGGCCAGGTCCGCGCAGATCACCAACGGCCCCACCCCGTCGAGCCGCTGCACGACGCGCTGTCGGACGGTGGCGTCGGAGCTGACACAGACCAGGATCGGAATCTCCCCACCGGACACGCTGCCTCCCCGAGAGCGCCGCGCTGACCTGCGACTTCTCACCCATCGACAACGACGATCACCGATGGCACCCTCTCCCTCAGCTTAACGGTCATGATTGCGACCCGTCACTGACCGAGTACTGACCGACGCCGCCCATTGATCACCGGCTGTCCTGGCAAGAGCATGACTCTCAGCGGGCGGGCATCACCACCAGCCACCCACATCGCCCCGGCCGCGCCGCGATGCCGCAGCCGGGCGCGCGGATGTGCGGAACCCGACAGATCGGGACCGAAACGTGGGGAGGAAGCTTGTTCACACGATCATCCACCCGGTGGCGGGCGGTGGCGCTGCTGACCGCCGCCGTGCTGGGCGTCACCACCCAGCCCGCGCTCGCCGCGCCGGCCCCGGAACCGGGGCAGCCCAGAGCCACCGTCGACCAGGAGTTGCTCGACCGGCTCGATGCCACACCGACCGCGACGTTCATGGTGTACCTGCGGGAGACCGCCCCGCTGACCCAGACGGCCGGGCTGCGTGACCCCGACGGCCGGGCCCGTGCGGTGCACCAGTTGCTCACCAGCACGGCCACTCGTACCCAGCGCGACCTGCGCGCGGTGCTCGACGGGCGGAAGGTACCGCACACCGCGTACTGGATCGCCAACGCGCTGCGGGTCGAGGGCGACAAGGCGCTGCTCGACGAGATCGCGCGCCGGCCCGAGGTTGCCCGAATCACCCCGAGCCGCAGCTACCCGTTGGTGCGGCCCACCCCGGACGCCACGCGGGCCCGCACCACCGCGATCGAGTGGGGGCTGACCAACATCGGTGCGCCCCGGGTGTGGGACGAGTTCGGTGACCGGGGCGAGGGCGTCGTGGTGGCGAACATCGACACCGGGGTCCGCTACGACCACCCCGCGCTGGTCGGCTCCTACCGCGGCAACACCGGAGGCGGCTTCGACCACGCCTACAACTGGTTCGATCCGGCCGGTGTCTGCCCCAGCACCGCGCCCTGCGACAACGACGACCACGGCACGCACACCATGGGCACGATGGTCGGCGACGACGGTGCCGGCAACCAGATCGGCGTCGCGCCGGGTGCCCGCTGGATCGCCGCCAAGGGCTGCGAGTCGGACGACTGCTCCGACGCCTCCCTGCTCGCCGCCGGCCAGTGGGTGCTCGCCCCGACGGACGCGAGCGGCCGGAATCCGCGGCCGGACCTGCGCCCCGACATCGTCAACAACTCCTGGGGCGGCGACGGCGGCGACCCCTGGTACCAGCAGACCGTCACCGCCTGGCGGGCGGCCGGCATCTTCCCGGTCTTCTCCGCCGGCAACGACGGCCCGGCCTGCGGCAGTGCCGGCTCGCCCGGCGACTACCCGAACGCGTACGCGGTCGGGGCGTACGACGTCAACGGCAACATCGCCGGCTTCTCCGGCCGTGGCTCCGGCACCGACCCGCTGAAGCCGAACATCGCCGCGCCCGGCAGCGGCATCCGTTCCAGCGTCCGCAACGGCGGATACGCCTCGATGAGCGGCACCTCGATGGCCGCACCGCACGTCGCCGGCACGGTGGCGCTGCTCTGGTCGGCGGCACCGGGCCTGCGCGGCGACCTCGCTGCCACCGAGGAGTTGCTGGACCGGACCGCCCGCGACGTCGATGCCACCACCTGCGGCGGCACCGCGGCCGACAACAACGTCTTCGGGGAGGGGCGCCTCGACGCGTACGCGGCGGTGCTCCAGGCACCCCGGAGTTCGGTCGGCCGGATCACCGGCGTGGTCAGCGACAAGCACGCCGGTGACCCGATCGCCGGCGCGACGGTGACCGACGGTACCCGCAGCACCACCACCGGACCCGACGGCCGGTACGCGCTCAACGCGCCGACCGGGGATATCACCCTCGCGGTACGCGCATATGGCTACGCCGGTCAGTCGGCGATCGTCACCCTGCCCGAGGGTGGCGCCGTCACCCGGCACTTCGCCCTGGTCGCGGCCCCCACGGTCACGGTGAGCGGAAGGGTCACCGACGGTTCCGGCCACGGCTGGCCGCTGTACGCCAAGATCGAGGTGGCCGGGCGGCCCGGCACCGTCTCTACCGACCCGGTCACCGGTCGCTACTCCTTCACCGTGCCGAGCGACTCCTCGTACCGGCTCACCGTCACCGCCCGGTACCCCGGCTATCGCACCGTCAGCCGGGAGGTGCCGGTGGGCGACGACGGCGCCCGGGTCGACGTGAGCCTGCCGGTCGATGCCGCCTGCACCGCCGCCGGCTACGCCGGCCGGTTCGGCGAGCCGCTGCTGCGCGAGCCGTTCGACGGCACCAGCGCCCCGGCGGGCTGGACGGTGGCCAACCGCACCGCCTCCGGCGGCTGGGGCTTCACCGATGCACGCTCGCGGGGCAACCTCACCGGTGGATCCGGCGGGTTCGCCATCGTCGACAGCGACGCGCTCGGCAGCGGCAACACCCAGGACACCGACCTGATCACCCCGCCGCTGGACCTGGCCGGCGTCGGCGCGCCGGTGCTGCGTTTCCGCAGCGACTGGCGGGCCGTCGGGGTCAGCGACACGGCCGACATCGACGTCTCCACCGACGACGGCGCCACCTGGGCCAACGTGTGGCACCAGACGGCCAGTCGGCGGGGCCCCCGGGTCGAGGAGGTGCCGCTGACCGTGGCGGCGAACGCCTCCGCCGTGCGGGTCCGCTTCCGGTACAAGGGCACCTTCGCCTGGTGGTGGCAGGTGGACGACGTGGAGGTGGTCAACCGGAACTGCTCACCGGTGCCCGGCGGGCTGGTGGTCGGCACCACCACCGACCGCACCACCGGTGCCGCCCTCAACGGAGTGACCGTGATCAGCGACGACCGGCCGCAGGACCGCGCGGTATCGGCCGCCATCGGCGAGGACACGGGCGAACCGGACGGCTTCTACTGGATCTTCTCCGGCCTGACCGGTACCCACCCGTTCACCGCCAGCCGGACGCCGTACACGCCGGTGACCAGGGACGTCGCGGTGGTCGCCGACAACGTGCGGCGGGCTGATCTCGCGCTCGCCGCCGGCCGGTTGACCGTCAGCCCGATCACCATCGAATCGCATCAGCCGTACGGCAGCACCCGCACCACCCGGGTGACCGTACGCAACACCGGAACCGCACCGGCCAGCGTGGAGTTGCTGGACCGATCCGGCCGGTTCGAACTGCTCAACCAGGGCGGCGCACCGCTGCGCGAGCAGAAGGTGAAGGGCATCAGCAAGGCCCGGACCGGCACCGCGTACGGCGGGGCGGCGCCCGAGGCGGGGCCGACCGCCGCGGAGGCGTGGGACGAGATCGCCAAGCTGCCGGCGGCGACCTACGACAACGCCGCGGCGTGGTTGAACGGCAAGGTCTATTCGATCGGTGGTGGCGATGGCACCGGCACCGAGCGCAAGGCATGGGCGTACGACCCGGCGGCCAACGCCTGGATCGCCCTGCCCGACCTGCCGACCGCACGCTCCAAGCCGGCGGTGGCGGCGATCGACGGCAAGCTCTACGTGATCGGCGGTTGGGCGAGCAGCGGCGTCAACGCCACGGTCGATGTCTTCGACCCGGTCGCCGGCACGTGGAGCACGCTGCCGGGGGTGACCAACCCGGCGCCGACAGCGGCGGCCGGTAAGGCCGTACTCGGCGGGAAGGTGTACCTGGTGGGCGGTTGCGCCGACGCCACCTGCACTGATTCCGACCAACTGGTGGTCTTCGACCCGGCGACCGGGTCGTTCGCCACCCGCGCCGCCTACCCGCACCCGGTGTCCTGGCTGTCCTGCGGCGGGATCGGCGCTGCGGTCTACTGCGCCGGTGGCACCGGCAGCACCGAGTACACCGACGCCTACCGGTACGACCCGGCGAGCGACGGGTGGAGTCCGCTGCCGGCGCTGCCGCTGGAGTTGTGGGGTTCGCAGTACGCGGCGGCCGGCGGGATGCTCGTGCTGGCCGGCGGCGTGACGGCGGCGTCGACCACGGTCACCAACCGCACTGTCGGCTTCGATCCGGCCACCGGGGCCTGGCGTGACCTGCCGAACGCCCGATTCGGCCGGTACCGGGGCGCGGCCGCCTGCGGTACGTACAAGATCGGCGGCTCGCCCAGCTCCTTTGTGGGCAGCGCGGACAGCGAACGGCTCGGCGGCCTGGAAACGTGCGCGGCCGACGCGGACGTACCCTGGATCAGCGGCGCACCGGCCACCTTCACCCTGGCCCCGGGCGCCTCGCGGACGGTGACCGTCGCGCTCACCGCCACCGCCGAGGCCGGCGTCGCCCAGCCGGGCCGGTACGCCGGCGAACTGGCCGTCGTCTCGGACACCCCGTACGCGGTCACCCCGGTGTCAGTGGAGATGAACGTGTCGCCGCCGGCCAACTGGGGCAAGATCCAGGGCACTGTCACCGGCACCACCTGTGGTGGCGTGACGGTCGGCATCCCGGCGACCGTCCGGGTGAACCTCCTCTCGGCCGGCACCGGCACCACGCTGACCGCGGACGGCACCGGCCGGTACGCCTGGTGGCTGGCGAAGGGCCGGTACGAGGTGATCGTGGCCAAGGACGGCTGGGTGCCGCAGGTGCGCCGCCACCAGATCGGAGCGGGCATTGTCGGCACCCTCGACTTCGCCCTTGATCCGGCCTCCACCTGTACCAGAGCCACCGGCATCTGAGGATCAACACCATATCGACGGAATGGCGGTATCCGGCGGGGGCGGTCACCACAATTCCGCCGGAACGGAGCCCTCCTGAGACAACCCAGTGGCCCGCACCCCGCAGCGGGGGCACGGGCCACTGGGCCGATCAGAGCGTGGGTCAGTCGGTGACCGTGACGGTCACCTCGTGGATGCCTCGATCCGCGGTCACGGCGGCGTCGCCGTTGCCGTGGCGGGAGAGCGCCCGCAGGGTCCAGTTGCCCGGCGCGGCGAAGAACCGGAACTGACCGGCCGGTGAGGTCACCACCTCGGCAGTGAACTCACCGGTCGAGTCGAGCAGGCGGACGTACGCACCTGGTACCGCCTCGCCCTGCGTGGAGCGGACGACACCGGTGATGACGGTCTCCTTCTCCAGGTCGATGCTGGCGGGCAGCGGGGCGGCCTGGTCCGGGGCCGCGCAACCGGCGGCCGTGGGTGCGGTCATCACGCCTCCCCGGGCTCGTCGCCGAGCGCGATCGGCACGCCGATCAGCGAGCCGTACTCGGTCCAGGAGCCGTCGTAGTTCTTCACGTTGCGGTGACCGAGCAGTTCCTGGAGCACGAACCAGCTGTGCGAGGAACGCTCGCCGATCCGGCAGTAGGCGATGGTCTCCTTGCTGTCGTCCAGCCCGGCCTCGCCGTAGATCTTGCGCAGCTCGTCGTCGGACTTGAAGGTGCCGTCCTCGTTGGCCGCCTTCGACCACGGCACGCTGATCGCGGTCGGGATGTGGCCGCCGCGCTGGGCCTGCTCCTGCGGCAGGTGGGCGGGGGCGAGCAGCCGGCCAGCGTACTCGTCGGGGCTGCGCACGTCGACCAGGTTCTTGGTGCCGATGGCGGCGACGACCTCGTCCCGGAAGGCCCGGATGGAGTTGTCCGGCTCGCTCGCGACGTACTGGGTGGCCGGGCGGGTCACCGGATCGGTGACCAGCGGCCGGGCGTCCAGCTCCCACTTCTTGCGGCCGCCGTCGAGCAGCTTGACCTCACGGTGGCCGTAGAGCTTGAAGTACCAGTACGCGTACGCGGCGAACCAGTTGTTGTTGCCGCCGTACAGGATGACGGTGTCGTCGTTGCTGATGCCCCGCTCGGAGAGCAGCGCCTCGAACTGGGCCTTGTTGACGAAGTCCCGGCGGACCGGGTCCTGGAGGTCGGTCCTCCAGTCGAGCTTGATGGCGCCGGGCAGGTGGCCCGTCTCGTAGGCCGAGGTGTCCTCATCGACCTCGACGAAGACGACGCCCGGGGCGTCGAGGTTCTTCTCGGCCCAGTCGGCCGAGACGAGTGCGGTGTCGCGACTCATCAGATCACTCCCTGGTGAGGATGGATGGTGAGCCAGCGCGCGGAGGTCGTTGGATGTGGATGTGTCGCACCACGCGCGGGACCCATAGCTAGGAACGGATCACGGGTTTGTGCGACGGCGCCGCTGCCGGGCGTCCGGTGGGGTACACCGGGATGCAGGTTCGCATACCCCAAGTGCCGATGGCCGCTAGGCGGCCCGAAGCAGCCCCGCCGTCAGATGACGGGGCGACACAGGCAGGTGGCCACGCGGCACAGGTCGACCGCGCGCCGTTTGGTGAGGAGCGTCCCCATGAGCAGCGAGCCTACCAGCCATCCCAGGAATCTCCACCGGGCCGACCATCATCCGGGACGCCGCTTTGGCGGGTCAGCCAGCGGCGTTGATGGGTACGTCCCGAGCGTCGGCGGTGACCGTGAGCCCCTCCGGTCGTGGGAGAACCTCGCGGACGGAGAGCCCGAACGGCAGATCCGGCAGGGGCACGTCCACCGAGATGCTGCGGGCGAAGTTGTTGACCAGGGTGCGGGCCAGCGGCGCGTCGGGCAGCCCTTCGGCGTTGAGGTTGTTGAACTTCAGCGCGATGCGCCCCTGCTCGCCGACGACGATGTCGGCGGTGCCGGTGACCGTCAGTCGCTGGCCGAGGATGTCCACCGGCGCGGTGACGGCGAGCTTCCCGTCCCGCTCACCGAGCACCAGACCCTCCCGATTCAGCAGGTCGGCCACGCTCTGGTAGCTGATCGTGCCGGTGCCCTTGACGGTCTCGGCCACCACGTCGCCCTGGCCGGAACGGAGCGTGTCCAGCGAGGCCCGCACGTTCCGGGCGTCCACGTTCAGGCTGGGCAGCGCGACCGCCTCACCCTGCACCGAGCCCTGCACGTCACGCAGCTTGATCGAGATGCGTTCGTAGCGGCCGTCGAGAACCTGGGTGAGGAAGGGGAAACCGCCCACCTCGACCTCCGGCGGCGCGGACTGCGCGCCCTGCTGGGTCACCTGCTGGCTGACCTCGTCAGCGATGGCACGCTCGGCCACGCTGACCGCCACCCGGTCGGCGACGACGACCAGGCAGACGAACACGAGCAACAGGACGCCGAACCCGATCAGAATCTTGCGCCCCCGCCGCCGCGGTCGCCGTCCGTACGTCTGCTCGTGCTCCACGCCGTCTCCCCTTCTGCCGTACGTCTCTATCGATGTCACGGTGCGGCGCACCGGTGGTACCCGCCGCCCTGACTTCTCAACCGTCGCGCCGTTTACAGCAGCAACCGGCACATCAGGTACGCGACCGGCGCCACCATCGCGACGGCACCGAGCGGACCCTGCACGTGTCGGGCCGCCCACCCGGTCTGCAACTCGCCGGCCATCTGTCGGCCCGCCTCGGCGTACCCAGCGGCAAGGTCAGCCAGGACGGCGACGACCGCCGCGACCAGGCCGAGAATCGCGGCCCTGGGCGGCGTGAACGGGGTGACCAGGTAGCTGCCGAATACGGCGCTGACCAGCGTGCCGACCATGGCGCCGCCGACCACGCCCGCCGCTCCCCTGGGCACCTGAGGGGCGAGTAGCGGCCAGGCTGCGACGGCGTCGGCCATCCGGGCGACGGCCAGCGCGACCGCGACCGCGGTGAGACAGACGGTGATCGCCTGGGTGCCGGCGGGGATCCGACTGAGCACGATGAGCGTGGCGAGGGCCACCGCCCCGAGCGTGATGGTGGCGGTGGTCCGAAGCGAGTCGGTCACCCGGGCCCGGTCCACCCGGCGAATCAGTTGGCCGAGCACCGCGACGAGAAACCCGCCGATCGCGACGTACCAGAGCGGGCCCAGTCGGGCCTCGGCGCTGCGCACGGCCACGACGTCGGCCGTCACCGCGACCACCACGTTCACCCCGAGTACCACCGCCAGCGCCGGCGGCCGGGTGACCATCGTCCAGGCCAGCACGAACAACAGCTGCACGGTGAGCACCACGACGGTGAAGGGCACCCGGTGCCCGGGGCCGGAACTCTGGGCCCCGATGACCAGACCGATGCCGAGCAGCGCGGCGAACCCACCGATGGCGAGCGAGAGCTGCTTGCGTACCTCGACCGGTGGCTGCTCCTCCTCGTCCTCGCCGGTGTCGAGCGTCTCGTCGGCCCGGCGGGGCGAGCCGCCCCGCCGCAGGCGCCGCGGGCCACCGGAGCGTCGCCGCTCCTCCGGCTCCACCGGGGTCCGTGACTCCGGGCCGCCCGCTGGCGGCGGGTCGTCGGCCCAGGGATCGCGGCCGGTCTCGGGCGAACTGGAGGGAAGCACCCACCGATCGTGCCAGACCCACCGCAAATCGCGAGTGCCACGGTTTCCGCGACGTTAAAACCCGCGTCGAGATAGCGGACAGAAAGGGCAAACAGAAAATTGCGTCCAGGATCGGCCTGGGGGATCAGTTACGCTCAGGGCGAAAACCCGCCCGTCAGCGACGCCGGGACCACGCAAGTTCCCAGCGCCACACTCGGCTGAGTGCCGCTGGTCGCGCGCGGCCGCACGGGCCGCCGGGACGGAGGTGATCGTGGAGATCCTGTTGCTGGTGACCGCACGGGCCGGCGAACCATCCGCAGTGCTGCCGGCACTGGACCTGCTGCCGCACTCGGTCCGCACGGCACCTCGCGACGTACGCACCCTGGTCGCCGGCCCGAGCCCGGACGCCGTGCTGGTCGACGCCCGCTCCGAGCTGAGCGAGGCGCGGGCCACCTGCCGGATGCTGCACGCCACCGGGCTCGGCGTACCGCTGGTGGCGGTGGTCACCGAGGCCGGCCTGATCGCCCTGAACGTCGACTGGGGGGTCGACGACGTCATCCTCGCCTCCGCCGGTCCGGCCGAGGTGGAAGCGCGGCTGCGGCTCGCCGTCGGCCGGCTGAGCAACGCGGCGGCCGGTGCCGGCGGGTCCATCCGGGCCGGCGAGCTGATGATCGACCCGGACACGTACGCCGCGAAACTCAAGGGCAGCCCCCTCGACCTGACCTACAAGGAGTTCGAGCTGCTGAAGTTCCTCGCCCAGCATCCGGGTCGGGTGTTCACCCGTGACCAGCTGCTCCGCGAGGTCTGGGGTTACGACTACTTCGGCGGCACCCGGACGGTCGACGTGCATGTGCGCCGGCTGCGGGCCAAGCTTGGCTCGGAGTACGAGTCGATGATCGGTACGGTGCGCCAGGTGGGCTACAAGTTCGTCGTACCATCCTCGCGCGCGGCGCTGCCCGAGGCCCCGTCGCGGTCAGCCCGACCCCTCACGATCGAGGGCTAAAATCCTAGACGCCCCTTTTGGCCAACTTGTGCGCCTTATCGTGACTGTCAAGTTGGCCAGCGGGAGGGGCTGCAGTGGGCGGATACCAGCCCGGCGCGGGACGCGCGATCGGAATCATCACGCTCGTGGTGTCGGCAGTGCTCGGCTCGGCGTACCTGCTCGGTCGAAACCTGTCCCTCGGCCCGGCCCGGAACGACTCCACGGTCGCCGCGACCGGCACCGACCATCCCGAGTACGCCGATCAGTCCGCCCTCTCCCCGACCAAGCCCGGTGCCGCCCCCACCGGTACGCCCGGTAACAGATCGAACCCGCCGGACCACTCCGCCGCCCCGGCGCACGACGACGACCCGAACTTCGGCCCGATGGGCACCCGGATAAGCACCGGTACCGACACAGTGGCCCTCACCTTCGACGACGGGCCGCACCCGGAGTACACCCCGCAGGTCCTCGCGATCCTGCGGGAGTACCACGTCACGGCCACCTTCTGCGTGGTCGGCGAGAACGTCGCCGCGTACCCGTGGCTGATCCAGCAGATCGTCGCCGAGGGCCACACGCTGTGCAACCACAGCTGGAACCACGATGTGACGCTGGGCTCACGCTCGCCGGAACGGATCCGCTCGGATCTGCTGCGGACCAGTGCCGCGATCCGGGCGGCGGTCCCGGACGCGCCGATCTCCTGGTACCGGCAGCCCGGCGGAGCGTGGACCTACTCCATCGTCTCCGTCGCCCGTGATCTGGGCATGATGCCCCTGCACTGGACACTGGACCCATCCGACTGGCGCGCCCCCGGCGAGACCAAGATCGCCGCGTTCGTGGTCGACGGGGTGCGGCCCGGGTCGATCGTCCTGCTGCATGACGCGGGCGGCGACCGGCAGGGCACCGTGAACGCGCTGTACCGCATCCTGCCGGCGCTGATCGCCCGGTACGACGTACATGCGCTGCCGGTGCGGGGGATCTGATGCCCGCGCCACCGGCGTGGTCCGATCTGCGGCCCGGCACGCCATGGCCACCGGCCGCCTGCACCGCCGGCCCCTGCGGCCCGATACCGTGGCCGGAATGAGCGAGCGAATCATCAGGATCAGCGGCTCGAACCGGCTCGAACCGGCCGAGGTCACCGAGGTGCTGGCGCTGGCCCGGGCGGCCGGCGACGCGGACGGCGCGGACCCACTGGACGAGCAGGTTCTGCTCCGGCTGCGCGACGACCGGGCACCGGCGGTCCACCTGACCGCCCGCACGGACGACGGGACACTCACCGGGTACGCCCACCTGGACACAAGCGACCCGGCGGCCGGCGTCGGGGTCGGGTTGGTGGTGCACCCGGCGTACCGGCGGCGCGGCACCGGCCGGGCACTGGCCCAGGAGACGCTGGCCCGGCAGGTGCCGACCCGGGGTGGGTCGCCTCAGGACGTGCCGACCCGGGAGGTGAATGTCTCCGCTGCCGGGCCGCTGCGGGCCTGGGCACACGGCGATCATCCCTCGGCTGCCGCGCTCGCCGTGGACCTCGGCTTCCGTCGCGCACGCGTGCTCTGGCAACTACGTCGGCCGCTCACCGAGCCGCTGACCGTGCCGCGGCTGCCCGACGGGCTGACCCTGCGCGCCTTCCGCCCCGGTGCCGACGACGAGGCGTGGCTGGCGCTGAACGCGCGCGCCTTCGCCGACCATCCGGAGCAGGGCCGGTGGACCGCCGAGGATCTGCGGCTACGCCTCGCCGAGCCGTGGTTCGATCCGGCCGGCTTCCTGCTCGCCGTGGAGTCGGCGAGCGGCCGGTTGGTCGGTTTCCACTGGACCAAGGTGCACGAGCGGCCCGGCTCGGCGCGCATCGGCGAGGTGTACGTGCTCGGGGTGGACCCCTCCGCGCACGGCGGCGGCCTCGGCCGGGCGCTGACCACGGCGGGGTTGACGTACCTGCGCGAGCAGCGCGGGCTGGACCGGGTGATGCTCTACGTGGACGAGTCGAACACCGGCGCGGTGGCGCTCTACGAGCGGCTCGGCTTCGCCCGCTGGTCCGCCCACGTCAACTACGAGCGGCCGTAGGATCAGGGCAGGTAGAACCGCTCGTCGGTGAGGTCCAGGTGCGGGGTGATCGGGGTGGCCGCGTCCCGGGTCGCCGCCGCCCGTAGCACCGCGGCGAGGTTGTCGCAGGCAGCGACCTCGCCGAGGGTGATCAGAGTGGGCGGCAGCATGGTCAACTCGCCGGCCGTGGCCCGGTCACAGGCGTCGGCGGGCCGCACCCAGAGGGTGTGGTCGGCCTCGCCGGAGACGTCGCGGGTGCGCTGTCCCTCGGGCAGCAGTGCCACGAAGAAGTACGTGTCGAACCGGCGCGGCTCGAACTCCGGGGTGATCCAACGGCTCCATGGCAGCAGCAGGTCCGACCGCAGGGTGAGCCCACGCCCGGCGAGCAACTCGGCGAAGCCCCTGCGTCGCTGCTCCAACTCCACCCGGGCGGCCTCCCAGCCGTCGTCACTCACATCGCCGACGACGCGGTTCGGGTCGGGGCCGGCGAGCAGCACCCCCGCCTCCTCGAAGACCTCGCGGGCCGCCGCGCAGACGACCGCCTGGGCGGCCTCCGGCGACAGCCCGAGCCGGGCACCCCAGCCCGTCGGATCCGGCCCGGCCCAGTCCAGGTGGGCGGCCGAGTCCGAGGGGTCGACCCCGCCGCCGGGGAAGGCGTACACGCCGCCGAAGGCCATCGCCGCGACCCGGCGGATCAGGTACACCTCGAAGCCCTCGCCGACCGGGCGCAGCAGCAGCACGGTGGCCGCCACCCGGGGCACGACCGGCGCGGCGCCGGAGGCGTGGAACTGGCGGGCGTGCTCGACCACCGCGGGTGGGGCCGGATAGCCGCGGTCGACCTTCATGCGCGCAGCCTAGTTCCCGACCCGTGGATCGCCGGTACAGCCCTCAAGTGATCTTCGGTAGCGTCGCCGTCATGACTCGATGGGGCATCCTCGCCACCGGCCACATCGCCGCCCGCTTCGCCGAGGACCTTCGGCTGGTGCCGGGGGCCGAACTGGTCGCGGTCGGCTCACGGACGGCCGAGAGCGCGCAGCGCTTCGCGCAGCGGCACGGCGTACCCCGGGCGTACGCCTCCTGGTCGGAACTGGCCGCGGACGCCGATGTGGAGGTCATCTACGTCGCCACCCCGCACGCCGCGCACTACGAGGCGGCCCGGGCCTGCCTCACCGCGGGTAAACCGGTGCTGTTGGAGAAGCCGTTCACCCTCGACCTGGCCACCAGCACCGAGCTGATCGACACCGCCCGCGCCGCCGGGGTCTTCCTCATGGAGGCCATGTGGATGCGCTGCAACCCGCTCGTCCTTCGGGTCTGCGAGTTGATCGCCGACGGTGCGATCGGCACGGTGACCAGCGTACGGGCCGATTTCGGCATCCCCGGGCCGTTCCCGCCCGAGCACCGGATGCGGGCTCGCGCGCTGGGCGGCGGCGCGCTGCTGGACCTCGGCATCTACCCGGTGAGCCTGGCCCACCTGCTGCTCGGCGTGCCACAGCACGTGCGGTCGTGGGCGAAGCTGGGTCCGGAGGGCACGGACGAGAACACCGGTCTGGTCTTCGGGTACGACTCGGGAGCCGTGGCCACGCTGAGCTGCGGCATGGTGGGTGCGACCGAGCTCACCGCGTCGATCACCGGCACGGCCGGACGGATCGACCTGCCCGAGCCGTTCTTTCGACCCGGCGGGTTCACCCTGCACCGGGCCGGCGTCCAACCGGAGACGATCACGGCCGAGTTGGCCGGCTCGGGTTACCAGCACGAGGCCATCGAGGTGCAGCGCTGCCTGGCCGAGGGGCTGACCGAGAGCCCGCTCGTGCCGCACTCCGCGACCCTGGAGGTCATGGCCCTGCTCGACGACATCCGCGCGCAGATCGGCGTCTCGTACCTCTGAGTGTTAGAAAGGGCCCCTTTTGATACGCCAGGCGTTAAAAGGGGGCCCTTCCTTACAAGCTCAGCTGAAGAGGGGGCGGACCAGGAAGTACATCAGGGCGCCGATCGAGCCGGCGGCCGGGAAGGTCAGGATCCAGGCGCCGACGATGTTGCCGGCCACGCCCCAGCGCACGGCGGAGAGCCGCTTGGTCGCGCCGACCCCCATGATCGCCGAGGTGATCGTGTGGGTGGTCGAGATCGGGGCGCCGAGCACCAGCGCGTTGAAGTAGAGCACGCCGCTGGCCACGGTCTCGGCCGCGAAGCCCTCCGGCGGGCGCAGGTCGATGATCTTCCGGCCCAGGGTCCGGATGATCCGCCAGCCACCCGCGTACGTACCGGCGGCCAGCACGGCGGCCGAGGTCCAGAACGCCCACTCCGGGATGTGCGTCGGATCGTTCTGGTAGCCGCCGACGAAGAGGGCGAGCACCACGATGCCGATGGTCTTGGCCGCGTCCTGCATGCCGTGGCCGACCGACATGGCCGCCGCCGAGGCGGTCTGGGCCCAGCGGAAGCCCCGGTTCAGCTTACCCGGCTGCCCATTTCGGAAGATCCACTGCACGGCGACCATCACGATGTAGCCGAGCAGGAAGCCGACCAGCGGCGACAGGATCATCGGGATCACGACGCTCTCGCCGATGCCCGTCCAGAGCACCGTGCCGGAGGCGGCGACGGTCGAGCCGACCAGGCCGCCGATCAGGGCGTGCGAGGACGACGAGGGCAACCCGAAGTACCAGGTGATGATGTTCCAGGTGATCGCGCCGATCACCCCGGCGAACACGATACCGAGGCTGGACACGCCGGTGGGCAGCTCGACCAGGCCGCTGCCGACGGTCTTGGCGACCTCGGCGCCGAAGTGGGCGCCGACGAAGTTGCCGATCGCCGCCATGCCGAGGGCGATCCGGGGGGTGAGCGCCCGGGTGGAGATGCTGGTCGCGATCGCGTTGGCGGCATCGTGGAAGCCGTTGGTGTAGTCGAACACCAGGGCTACCCCGATCACCGCCAGCACGGCGATGAGCTCGGGACTCACGGGATCAGGACTCCTTGACCGCGATGGCCTCGACGGTGTTGGCCACGTGTTCGAAGGAGTCGCAGGCGGCCTCCAGCTCGTCGGCGACCTCCTTCATCTTGAGCACGGTCAACGCGTCGTACTCACCGGAGAAGAGCCGGACCAGCAGCATCCGGTACGCCTGGTCGCCGTCGTTCTCCAGCCGATTGATCTCGATCCAGTAGTCCTCGAGGTCCTTCATCGACTTCAGCCGAGGCATCGCGTCGGCGGTCAGCTTCGCCTGCTGGTCCAGCACGTGCACCAGCTCGTGCATCTCCCGTGGCAGCGACGGCAGCTTGGTCAGCCCATAGAGATAGAGCAGGTTGCCCGCCTCCTCCAGGTGATCCATCACGTCATCCAGCAGGGAACCGAGGCGGTAGATGTCCTCGCGGTCGAAGGGGGTGACGAAGGTCGAGTTGATTTTCTTGAACAGCTCGTGGGTGATCTGGTCGCTGTCGTGCTCGACCTCGGTGAGCCGCTCGCTGACCGACTGCACCTCGACATCGGGCAGGCCAAGCTCGTTCAGCAGCTCGGTACCCCGAACCAGGTTTCGCGCGGCCCTGGTGAAGAGCTCGTAGAAGGCGCCCTCGTTGGGGCGGAATGAAAACCTCACAGCACGGACCTCGTCGGTGTCGGTGGTAGGGGTGGCAGCCGCCGGCCGGCGCCCTGCTGAGGGAATGCTAGGGAAACTCTCCGAGCGGCAATTCGGCGGCCCACCCCTGGCCAAACGCCATTCACCGCCTGTTTAACTGCTGTTCACCTTCATCCGGCCCCGCCGTTCCCGGTAGCCGCTCTGGTTTCCGTTCCATGTCGAAATCGGTGCCGAGCACGGAGCGCGAGAGTGTCGAACATCTCACGCACGGGCCGAACCAGCAGGTGTTCAGACCACCAGGGCCAGCCACTTGCGGTACGCGGTGGCGAAGGGCTCCGTGCCGTCGCCGAGAGCACCGAACAGCCAACGCGCCGCCGCCTCGGCCTCCCCGACCAACTCGTCCGGGTAGCCGAACCGGACCCGGTGCTCGGCGAACTCGTCCTCGTCGCGCAGCTCGACCAGGCCGGTCGCCCGGCGACGGACCACGTCCAGGTCGAGGTCGATCAGGTGCACCGTGTCCTCGCCCTCCCACCGGCCCGGGCTGGCGATGTCGCAGTAGACCTCGCTGGTCCGCGGTGGTGGGTTGAACATGCAGGTCCACCAGGCGCGGTGCGGCACCAGCAGCACGAAAGGAATCTGCTCGACGGAGGGCCGGCCGTGGTAGACCGAGCTGGTGCCGGCCGCCACCCCGAGCCATACGCCGAGGTCGTCCTCGGCCAGGCGACGGGCCGGGTAGTCGCGATGGGCGCTGCCGTCGTACTTGCGGTAGATCACGCGGACCACGTCGCTCGGCATGTTTCGCACCCTAGCCGATTCCACCCAGGCGTCGCCGTCAGGAAATTACCGGACGGCAGGGACATATTCCATCCCGTGATGCCACAACACGGACGGTGGGTACCCCGCCCCGTCAGCCAAGCCGGGTACCGTGCCACGGTGTTCTCGCCCCGTACCGCCACCGCACCCGGCTCGATTCGCGACAAGGCCCGCCGTCGGGGTGACCGGCCGGGCGGCGCGGAGCTGCTGGCCGCCGCGGTCGGCGCGGTACCCGGCGGCGCGGCCCGCCCCGGGCAGCAGCAGATGGCGACCGCGATCGAGGAATGCGTGGCCACCGGCGAGCATCTGCTGGTGCAGGCCGGCACCGGCACCGGCAAGTCCCTGGCGTACCTCGCTCCGGCGCTCACGGTCGACGGGCCGGTGGTGGTCTCCACCGCCACCCTGGCGTTGCAGTCCCAGCTCGTCGAGCACGACCTGCCCCGGCTGGCCGACGCCGTCGAACCGCTGCTCGGGCGGCGCCCGACCTTCGCGGTGCTCAAGGGTCGGCACCACTACCTCTGCCTGGCCCGGTTGGAGAACTCGTCGGAGGACGAGCCGACGGACACCCTCTTCGACGCCCCGGCCGAGCGGCCGGGCGGCGGCGCCCGCTGGCTCGGCGAGGCGGGCCGGCTCGGCAAGCAGATCCAGCGCCTGCGGGACTGGGCCCTGGAGACCGACACCGGCGACCGCGACGAGCTGGATCCCGGCGTCGACGACCAGGCGTGGCGGCTGGTCTCCATGCCCGCCCGGGAGTGCGTCGGCGCGGCCCGCTGCCCGTACGGCGCGGAGTGCTTCGCGGAGGCGTCCCGGGCCCGGGCGCGGGAGGCCGACATCGTGGTCACCAACCACAGCCTGCTCGCGGTGGACATGCTCGCCGGACGGCACATCGTCCCGCCGCACAAACTGCTCGTCGTCGACGAGGCCCACGAGCTGGCGGACCGGGTCTCCTCGGCGGCCCAGGCGGAGCTGACCCCGGAGCTGATCGACCGGTCCGCCCGCCGGGCCCGCCCGTTGCTGCGGCCGGAGACGGCCGAGGCGCTGATCGCCTCCGGCGACGCCCTCGCGGTCGGGCTGGCCGAGGCACCGGCCGGGCGGATCACCACCGGCCTGCCGGACCTGCTGCGCGAGGCATGCACGCTGCTGGATGCCTCGACCCGCGCGGCCCTGGACAGCATCGGCGACATCAAGGCCGACGATCCCGACCCGGTACGCAAGCAGCAGGCCAAGGCCGTCCTCGACGAGCTCTCCAGCACCGCCCAGCGGCTGCTGGAGGAGGCGGAGCACGACGTGGCCTGGGTGGAACGCAACGACGCCACCGGCCGACGGGCGCTGGTGGTGGCACCGCTCTCGGTCGCCGGCACCCTCGCCACCCACCTCTACGACGAGCGGACCGTGGTGGCCACCTCGGCCACGCTGACGCTGGGCGGCCGGTTCGACACGGTGGCCCGCGCTCTGGGCCTCGAAGCACCCCCACCCGATCCGCCGTCACCGGCCGCCGCCGCCCTCGCCGCGACTTCACGCCTCAAGGGCGGGACGGCTCCGGGGGACGGCCGCGCGGACACCGCGACGGCAACGGGTGACGATCGGGCCGACGCCGGTGGCGGAGCCGCCGACTCCGGGCCCGGGTGGCGATCGCTGGACGTCGGCTCCCCGTTCGATTACGCCCGCCAGGGCATCCTCTACGTGGCGGCGCACCTGCCCCGTCCCGGTGTCTCCGGGTTGCCCGACGCAGCCGGTGCGGAGTTGCTCGCGCTGGTCACCGCGCTGGGTGGTCGTACGCTCGGGCTGTTCTCCTCGCGGCGGGCCGCTCAGCAGGCGGCGGAGCTGTTGCGGGCACGGACCGACCTGCCCGTGCTGTTGCAGGGTGAGGAGGCACTGCCGCTGCTGGTCCGCCGGTTCCGGGAGGAACGGTCCAGCTGCCTGTTCGGGGTGATGTCGCTCTGGCAGGGGGTGGACGTGCCGGGTGACTCGTGCCAGCTGGTGGTGATCGATCGGCTGCCCTTCCCCCGGCCCGACGAGCCGTTGGCCGCCGCGCGGGCGGCGGCGGTGGACGCCCAGGGCGGCTCCGGCTTCGCCGCGGTCAGCGTCCCGATCGCGGCGATCCGGCTGGCTCAGGGCGTGGGGCGGTTGATCCGGGCCACCGGCGACCGGGGTGTCGTGGCCGTGCTCGACTCCCGGCTGGAGACCGCCCGCGGCTACGGGGCGTTCCTGCGCCGCTCGCTACCCCCGTTCTGGTACACCACCCGGCCAGAGGTGGTGCGGGGCGCCCTGGACCGGCTCGCCGCCGGTTGAGCCGCTGACGGCGGCCGGCAGGTCAGGGAGCGCGGGAGGCGACGACCACCGCGTCGGGCGGGGTGTCGGGGACGGTACGCGCGGCCAGTCGACGCACCGCAGTGTTGAGCACCGCGATCACCGGTACCGCGACCACCGCGCCGGTGATCCCGGCGAGCACCACGCCGGCGGCCAAACCGATGATCACCGCGAGCGGATGGATGGCGACCGCCCTTCCCATGATCAGCGGCTGGAGGATGTGCCCTTCCACCTGCTGCACTCCGATCACCACGCCAAGGATGATCAACGCGGTCACCGGTCCGCTGTCGACCAGCGCCACCAGCACCGCCACGCCGCCGGAGAGGGTGGCACCGACGATCGGGACGAACGCGCCGAGGAAGACCAGGGCGGCCAGCGGGAAGGCGAACGGAACGTCGAAGATGACCAGGAAGATGCCGATGCCGACGGCGTCGATGAAGGCGACCAGCACAGTCGCCCGGACGTAGGCGACCAGGGTCGCCCAGGAGGCGCGTCCCGCGTCGTCGACCTTCCACCGCGCGGCCACCGGCAGCAGCCGGACCAGGAAGCGCCAGATCAGGTTGCCGTCGCGCAGGAAGAAGAAGGTGGCGAAGAGCACCAGCACCGTGCCGGTCAGCACCTCGGCCAGGGTCGTGGCGGTGGAGAGGGCACCACTGGTGAACCGTTCGGTGTTGTTGTTGACCCACTGCTGGAGTTCGGTGAGGTACCGGTCGAGGTCGTTGTCCGACAGGTGCAACGGCCCGGTCTTGAGCCAGTTCTGAATCTGCTGGAGGCCCTGGGTCGACTTCGCAGCCAGTTCCGGGACGCCCTTGATGAACTCGTTCACCACCAGCGTGAGGGTGGCGATCACCGCGGCGAGGCCGGCGACCAGCACCACGGCGGTCGCCAGCGACCTCGGCAGTCGCGCTCGCAGGAGCCAGCCGACCGCGGGAGCGAGCAGCGCAGACAGCAGCATCGCCACGGCCAACGGGATGATCACGATGCTGATGGTGCTGACCAGTTTGAGTAGCGCCCAGAACACGACGCCGACCACGATCAGCCGCCACGACCACGCGGCGGCGATTCGCAACGCGTGTGGCACGTCTGCGTCGTCCCGGCTGGCCGTAGAGCCGTGCAGGTCGGCCCGCGGCTCCGCGCCGACCACGGTGGCGGCCGGTGGCGCCGCCGGCCCCGGGCTCGACGGCGAGGCCGTCCTGGCCGGCTCGGGTGCGTCGGTCGTCGTACGCCTCCCGGCGCGAACCGATTCCCGCCCCGATTCGTACGCGCGGCGCAGGCGCTCGCGTATCCGCTCGAATCGGCTCAAGCGAACCTCCCGGCATGGTTGGGCCCGGCGCACAGCGTCAGGTCGGACAGGATACGCCCGAGCGTTCCACGGTAGGTCAGTTCCGCCATACCTTGCTCGCACCGGACGCTGGCGAAACCGGGTGACCACCGGCGGCGCGCCGGGGACGACACGGTAGCGTCTGCGACGTGACAGCCGACCAGAACCTCGACTCCGGCCTGCCCATCCGGCTGCTGCACGACCGTGTGCTGGTGCGCATGGAGGGGGGCGACGGCGAGCGGCGCTCCACCGCCGGCATCGTGATCCCGGCCACCGCCGCGGTGGGCAAGCGCCTGGCCTGGGCCACGGCGGTGGGAGTCGGGCCCAACGTCCGCTCCATCGTCTCCGGCGACCGGGTGCTCTTCGACCCCGACGACCGCTCTGAGGTCGAGCTGCACGGCCGTGGCTACGTGCTGCTCCGCGAGCGCGATGTGCACGCGGTGGCCGCCGAACGGGTCGAGGAGGACGGCACCGGGCTCTACCTGTGAGCCCATCGGCACCGTAGCGGGTTCGGCCCGCGTACCCCGCGGCCGGCGTCTGCGTCGTTTGCCGCGCTCCCCGGCGGGAAGCCAGCCGCACCACCGGCCCTGGGGAGGGACGATGCCGGTATTCGTGAAGAAGGTGCTGGCCTGGGGAAGTCTCGCATTCCTGATCTACTTCATTGCGTTCCGGCCCGAGGGCGCGGCAGAGATGTTCCGAACGATCGGTGGCGCACTGCTGATGATGGCTCAGGGGTTCGGCGACTTCCTCACCAGGCTGATGGCCTGAATCCTGGACCGGGCGGCCGGCCGTAGTCGTACCAGCCGGGCGGGCCGTGGCCGGCAGCGAAGGCCGGTGGTGGCGGTGGCGCGGCGAGCACCACCGGGATCGGGACCACCGGCTCCTCGGGGGCCGGGACCGACCGTTGCGAACCGTCCGGGAACCGCAGGTGGTACTGACGCCCGTCCCAGACACCGACCGGCGACTGCGGGTCCCGACCGACGAAGTACGACCGGTAGCTGCTGATCAGGCTCAGCAACTCCTGTTCCTCCCGCGCCGTGCGCTCGCGGTCGACGGGCCGGCGATCCAGGCCCCGTAGTGCGCCGTCGCGCAGCAGCGCCAGCCGGGTCGCCGCGAACTGGTAACCGCGCATCGCCCGCAGGCCGGCGTCGCCGGCCACCCGCCGGGCCCACGCCCGGGCCGCGTGCCGGCGGCCGAGGCTGCTCAGCGCCGCGACCTCGGGCGGGGTGAGCCAGCCGGCCCGGACGTAGTCCGGCAGGATCCGCTCGGTCAGCCGCCCCTCCCAGGCCCGCAGCCACACCGCCAGGCCGACCATCCCGAAGAAGATCGGCACCATCACACCGACCAGACCGACGATTGTGATCAACACCTCGCCGGTGGCCTCGGTCAGGGTCGGCAGCAGGTTCCACGCCCCGTGCAGCATCATCGCCAGCAGCAGGCCGGCGAGCGGGGCGAGCACCCGGACCCGGCGGTCCGCCGTACGCGCGGCGATGCCGAGGCCGACACCGGTCATCGAGGTGAACAGCGGATGGGCGAACCCGAACAGCAGGATCCGGCCGATGAAGATGGCGATCACCTGTTGGGCGCCCGTTGCCGGGCCGTACTGCTCGACGCCTGAGGCGTACCCGTGCCCGCCCAGGTAGAGAATGTTCTCCACCATCGCGAAGCCGATCGCGGAGAGCCCGCAATACACCAGCCCGTCGGTGATGCCCGACCACTCCCGACGCCGGAACAGAAGCAGCAGAATCGGGCCGAGCGCCTTGGTCAACTCCTCGATGAACGGTGCGACCAGCACCGCGGTGAGTGCGATGGGCAGTCCACGGTCCTCGAACCAGGTGGCGGATGCCTCGTTGACCAGCAATGACGCTGCGGTGGAGACGAAGGCGCCCCAGGCGAAGCAGAAGATCAGGTACTTGAGCGGCTCGGGTTCGTACCGGTCCAACCAGAGAAAACAGGCCACCAGGACCGGAACCGGGAGGATCGCGGCGGCCGTTCCGATCAGCAGCGCCTCGCCGCCGAGGTTGGTGCCGAGGGTGACCAGCATGAAGATCGCGCCGGCGGCGATCAGCAGGATGACCCCGGCCAACACCAGGGCCCGTCGCCAGCTGAGCCGACGACGTGGCATACCGGGTACGCCGGCGCCCGTCGACGGAGCGGCGGGCACGGACGGCGACGGCGGCGCAGCTCCGCCGGACGGGGTGTCGGCCATGCCGCCAGCGTAGTCATCTCCGGCCCGCCGGTCCGGGCGCATCGAGGGCACCCACCGTGAACAGCGACTCAGCCCACGGGCGGCGCGGTGGGTGGCTTTGCGGCCGGTTCCGGCCCGGCCGGCGCACCGGGCCGCTCCAGTTCGCCGAAGCACTGCCGCACCAGCCGGTTCGCCTCCTCCTGGCTGATGCCCGAGGCGACCATCAGGTCGCTGGCGGTGGTACGCACCTGGGCGACCACGACGCTGCCGGAGAATCCGACCCCCTCGGCGTACGCCCGGCCCGCCTCACTGACGGCGCGCATCGACCGCTCCCGGGCCTGCACCGGCTCCTCGCCCTGGGCGAACTCCTGCTTCATCAGGCGAACCGCCTCGGCGAGGTGGGCCACCGCGTCCGGCATCGGCTCCGGAACCGGTTCGGCGTCCTCGATCAGGGTCACCGAGCGCCGGATCAGGGTGCCCGTGTTGCGCATCGCCCGCTCGATCGGATCGGCCGCCTCCGCGTAGTGGGTGAGTTCGCCGCGCCGGTGCCAGCGTGCCGGGGAGAGCAGTGCCGTCTCCTTGGCTCCCTCGATCGCCTCACCCAAGGTGGCCAGTTCCTGCTTGTTGTTCCGCAGCCGGTCCAGCGCCCGCTGGATCTTCTCTGCGTCGCCCTCGCGTAGTCCGTCGGCGGTGTGGTCGAGTTGCTCGGCGAGCAGGTCCAGGGCTGGCCGAGCGGCCCGGTTGAGCACCCGCAACGGGTTGAGCGGGAGCAGGATCGCGGTGACCAGCAGCGCTATGCTGCCGCCGACGAGCGCGTCGACGAACCGGGGTATCTCCAGGTGCTCGACCGACGGGCTGAGCGTCACGATCAGCACCGCGGTCGCGGCGGCCTGGATGACGACCGCGACACTGCCCCCGGCGAAGATGGTCAGCACGATGGCTGCGGTGACGACCAGCCCGAGTTGCCAGGGGCCGGTGCCGAGGAAGTAGATCAGCAGGTCACCGACGGCCACCCCGACTCCGACTCCGATGATCAACTCTGCGGTGCGGCGGAACCGCTGGCCCACGGAGACGGCGAGGGTGCCGACGGCGGAGATCGGGGCGAAGACCGGTTCCGGGTTGCCCAGCAGGTTGTGCGCAGCCACCCAGGAGAGCCCGGCCGCGAGGCCCGCCTGCCCGGCCAGGCCGAGCGCCAGACGTACCCGGTGCAGGCGGTCGTGCAGGGTTGCCTTGCCCCGATGCTGCAACCGCATCATCGTCTCGGCGATCCGGGCTGTGTCCACGTCAGACAGGCTCTCCCGCACCCGGTTGCGGCGCAGCAGCGAAAGTGCTCGGTCCCGGGCCACCGCCATGCGCGCGACTACCCACCCCACGCCCCGAAATTCCTCCCGGAAGTAAGGAAGGGCACCTTTTTAACGCCTCCGGTAGAGGAAGGGCCCCCTGTTAACAACCGGGCACAGCCACTTGGTGATCATCAGCGACCGGTCGTAGCCTCGGCGACATGCCCGCCTCTCCGCTCCTCGACGACCTGCGCGCCGCCCTCGGACCGGGTGCGGTGATCACCGATCCGGACCTGCTTCGGGGATACGAGCGGGACGAGGCCGATCTGTGCACCGCAGGCACGCCGCTGGTCGTCACCCGGCCGCGCAGCACCGAAGAGGTGACCGCCGTGGTGCGGGTGGCCGGGCGGTACGGCGTACCCGTGGTGCCGCAAGGGGCGCGGACCGGACTGGCCGGCGCGGCCAACGCCATCGACGGCGCGGTCGTGATCAGCACCACCGCGATGGACGCCATCCTGGAGATCGACCCGGTGAGCCGGATCGCGGTGGTTCAGCCCGGCGTGATCAACGCGACGCTCAGCGCGGCAGTGGCCAAGCAGGGCCTGTGGTATCCGCCGGACCCCGGTTCCTGGGAGACCTCCACCATCGGCGGTAACGCCGCCACCAACGCAGGTGGCATGTGCTGCGTCAAGTACGGCGTCACCAGCGAGTACGTACTCGGCCTGGAGGTGGTGCTCGCCTCCGGCGAGGTGCTGCGCACCGGCCGGCGTACGGCCAAGGGGGTTGCCGGGTACGACCTCACCCGGCTCTTCGTCGGCTCCGAGGGCACCCTCGGCGTGATCACCGAGGTGACCGTGGCGCTGCGTCCCGCCCCGGCGGAGTCGCTGACCCTGGTGGCCGTCTTCAACTCCACCGCCGCAGCGGGCGAGGCGGTGGCCCGGATCGCCGCCCAGGGCCTCTCTCCGAGCCTGCTCGAACTGCTCGATCGCACCCACCTGGTGGCCATCGAGGCGTACCGGCCTATGGGGTTGCGCACCGACGCCGAAGCGCTGCTGCTCGCCGCCGTGGACACCGGTCCCCGGGCCGCCGCCGACCTCGCCGACCTGGCCGCCGTCTGCGAAGCCGCCGGCGCCGAGGAGGTCTACGCGGCCACCGACGCGGTCGAGGCCGCGGCCCTGTTGCAGGCCCGCCGGCTGGCGCACCCGGCGATGGAGAGGTACGCCGCTGAGACGTACCCGGGCGGGAACGGCAGCTTGATCATCGACGACCTGGCGGTGCCCCGGGGCGCGCTGGCCGCGCTGCTCGACGGGGTGGCCCGGATCGCCACCGAGTGCGAGGTGCCGATCGGTGTGGTCGGTCACGCCGGTGACGGCAACATGCACCCCAACATCGTGGTCGACCGGGCCGACCCGGTCAGTCTGGAGCGCGGTCGCCGGGCCTTCGACGAGATCATGCGGCTCGGTCTGGACCTCGGCGGAACCTGCACCGGCGAGCACGGCGTCGGGCTGCTCAAGCGGGACTGGCTCGCCCGCGAGATCGGCCCGGTGGGCGTACGCGTGCACCAGGCGATCAAGGCGGCGCTCGACCCGGCCGGCCTGCTCAACCCCGGCAAGGTGCTCTGAGCCGCTCCGCCCACCCGCCGTCTGTTAAAAAGGGGCCCTTTCTCTACACGAGGCGTTAAGAAGGGGCCCTTCCTTACCGCGAGGTCAGCTCGGCGGGGGTGTTCTGGGTGAGCAGGAGCAGGATCTCCTCGGCCGCTGGCGGGCGTATCTCGCCCGGGCAGTCCTGAGAGGTGATCAGGCCGGCCGAGGTCAGCAGACTGGAGGTCAGGGCACCGATGCAGGCGACCTTGTAACCGCGCGCCTCGTCGGTCTCGTTCGCCAACGACGGGTTGGCGAGCATTTTCTGCAACCGCTCCCGGTGTTCCTCGCTGAGCGCACCGGTCGAGGTGACCCCGTCACCCGCACAGTTGATGCACTCCCACCGGCCGTCCGGCTCCACGGTCAGCGTGCGCAGCGGCCCGTCCGTGCCCTCGTTCTGCAACAGGCTGACCCGGTTCTTCCCGGTGATCGCGGCACCGTTGGCGCCAGGCTCGGCGACCGCCGAGCCCGGTTGCGTCCCCGATCCGCCCTCGCCGCCGAACGGGGCGCACCCGCTCAGGACGACCGCCAACAGTGCGGCAGCGGACAGGGAAGCAAGCCGTGACCAGGGTAGAGCCATCACGCGCGGAACTTACCCCACCGTAGGTAGCGAGCGTAACCCGCGGAAGGAAATCCGTTGCTGACGATCTCCGGTGGATCGTTCAACGGGCTAGCCCGGCGTCGTCGACACCCCGGTCGGAGGGGTAGCCCCGCACGTCGGGCGCGCCCAACCGGGCCGCGTCGGCGGTCGCGTCGTCCGGCATCAGCTGGGACTGCCGTTCGGCCTCCACCCGGGCCTGGTAGTGCGTCACCTCGCGGGCCCGCCGCGCGGCGTCCCACCCCAGCACCGCGCCCATCAGCTCGGCCGCGTGCTCGGCCGACTCCAGGCCCCGGTGCGTCGTCTCAAAGGAGATTCGGGTGCGTCGGGTGAGCACGTCCTCCAGGTGCAACGCTCCTTCGGCCCGGGCCGCGTACGTCACCTCGGCGGCAAGGTACTCCGGCGCGCCGGCCAGCGGGGACGCCTGCAGCGGATCAGCGTCGATCAGGGCCAACAGGTCGAGCGTCAGGCTGCCGTAGCGCTCCAGCAGGTGCTCCACCACCCCGACCGGCATCCCGTGCCGGCGGGCCAGGTCGGCCCGGTCCCGCCACATCGCGGCGTAGCCGTCCGCGCCGAGCAACGGCAGGTCCGCGGTACGCGACGGCCGCTGCCCGCCGAGCCGGTGGGCGGCCCGGTCGACCACGTCGGCGGCCATCACCCGGTACGTCGTGTACTTGCCGCCGGCGACCAGCAGCAGCCCGAGCATCGGCTCGATGACGGCGTGCTCCCGGGAGAGTTTGGAGGTGGAGTCCGCCTCGCCGGCCAGCAGCGGACGCAGCCCGGCGTAGACACCCTCGATGTCGGCGGTGGACAGCGGCCGGTCCAGCACCGTGTTGACCTGCCGGAGAAGGTAATCGATGTCGCTGGCGGAGGCCGCCGGGTGCGAGCGGTCCAGCCGCCAGTCGGTGTCCGTGGTGCCGATGATCCAGTGCCCGCCCCATGGGATCACGAACAGCACACTGGTGGCGGTACGCAGAATCAGCCCGGCCTCGCCGGTGATCGCCGAGCGGGGCACCACCAGGTGCACACCCTTGGAGGCCCGGACCCGGATCCCGGGGCGCAGCCCGACGTCGTTGAGCATCCGGGACATGTCGTCGGTCCACACGCCGGTGGCGGCGATCACGGTGCGGGCGCGTACCTCGAACTCGGCCTCCGGGGAACCGGCGGGTGCCTCCAGGTCGCGGACCCGGACCCCGGTGACCTCCCGGGCCTCCCGGATCAGCCCCACCGCGCGGGTGCTGCTCACCACGGCCGCGCCCAGGCTGGCGGCGGTACGCGCCAGCGTGACCACCAGCCGGGCGTCGTCCACCTGCCCGTCGTAGTAGCGGATGGCGCCGGCCAGCGCGTCGGCCCGCAGGCTCGGGAAGACCCGACGGGCACCCTCCCGGCTCAGGTGCCGGTGCAGCGGCATCCCCCGCCCGCCGCCGAAGAGGCCGGCGAAGGCGTCGTACGCGGCCACCCCGGCGCCGTAGTAGGCGCGCCGAGCCAGCCGGGCGGGCAGGTCGCGGATGCCCCGCCCGGCGGGCAGCGGCACCAGGAACGGCACCGGACGCACCAGGTGCGGGGCCAACCGGGTGGCCAGCAGGCCCCGCTCGGTCAGCGCCTCGTGCACCAGGCCGAATTCGAGCTGTTCGAGATAGCGCAGGCCGCCGTGGATCAGCTTGCTGGACCGGCTGGAGGTGCCGGCCGCGAGGTCACGCGCCTCCACCAGGGCCACCTTCAGCCCGCGCGAGGCCGCGTCGACGGCCGCACCGGCACCGGTCACGCCACCACCGATGACCAGCACGTCGAAGCGTTCAGCCCGCAGCCGTCGCAGGTCGGCGGCGCGGCGGGAGGGCGAGAGCTGTCCGGCAACGGACCGCAGAACGTGTGGATCGCGCACCATCCCACCGTAGCCGCAGCAGTCAGGTGATCAAATGCGAGGCCAAACGGCCGCCTTTCACTTTCTCGTGCGCGGCACATCCTCAGAGCAGGTGATTTCTGGGGCGTCGCCCGGTGCCGGCTTCGCGGCGGCCACTCGCCGGATGACCGTGCCGATAATTCGCCGTTCGTCCACGAAACCGAGCACCCGGGAATCCAGGCTGTTCACCGAGTTGTCGCCGAACACCACCACTTTGCCGGGTGGCACGACGCTCGGCCCGCCATCGCCCAACGCGTTGGCGCAGTCACGGGGTACCGCGTCTCCCGGCCGAGCCACGAGCCGCTTGATGAGGTGGCGGCTGGTACGTAACGTCATGGCGCGCTGCCCGATCACGACCGGCACGTGGTTACCCGGGCCCTGCCCGGGTTCACCGGTGAGCACCACCACACTGCCGACCGGCAGGGCCTGCGCCCGTCGGCGTCGGGCGAGCAGCCGGTCGCCATCCTGGTATGTGGGCACCATGCTGGCTCCGTTCACCATGACGATGAAGAATCGGCGTCGCAGCACGATCAGGAGCGCTGCAAGCACTCCGACACCGACGCCGACGAGCACCAACGTAGTGACCACGTAGGCAATCCTCCTACGGCTCTGGGTTCCTCACCGAAAGAGAGTCACCAGATCGTCCATCGTGGCTGCGATGAAGGCCAGGACGAGCGCCACGCCCACGGACAGCGCAACACCCGCTGGCGCGGCATTCTGGTCCGCGGCGGCGACGCTGACGAGGCCCAGCACCGCCAGCGCGAGCAACCCGCAGTTGCGTACGACGTGCTGCCAGCCGAGTGGCGCGTCCGACGCGCCGAAACACCGGCAGGAGGCTGTCGTGCCGCGCTGCAGGACAAGGATGATCCCTGCGGTGAAGGCTGTGAGCAGCGCGGCCCCGGCGAGGAATCCAGGAAGTGCGGTCATCCGGCTGGCGAGGAGTGCCGGCACGAGTAGTTCGGCCGCGACCACCACCACCGCAGCGGGTGCCACCAGGCGTTCCGGAAGCAGCCGCAGCCGACGAAGAGACGCCGTGAAGGCCACGAAGGCGCTCGGCCCTCGCAACTTCGTGCTCGCCGAATACAGGAAGATCAAGGCCAGCGTGCAGCGACAAGCGATCAGGACGTACTCCACCCGACATCCTCCCTTCGGGCTGCGGCCGGTTTGGCCGGGTCGACGCTCTGGTACCCGCGCGCCTGCAGGCGGAACAGTTCGGCGTAGTGGCCGCCCCGGCGCATGAGTTCATCGTGGCTGCCCTCTTCGGCGACGCGGCCGTCCACGAGCGTCACGATGACGTCGGCGTCCCGGATCGTGCCGAGGCGATGGGAGATGAGGATGCTCGTCTGGCCGGCTCGATGCTCGCGCAGGCGGGCACTCAGCTCGTACTCGGCAGCCGGGTCCAGGCCGGAGCTGGGCTCGTCGAGGATGAGGAGGTCTCGACGGTCGCGGAGGAAGGCCCGGGCGAGCGCCACTCGCTGCCATTGACCGCCGGAGAGCTGCACCCCGATGCTCTCGTCCGACCCATTCAGTCCACCGTGGAAGACCCGGCTGAGTTGCGTGCGGTATCCCGCTGGGAGTGCTGTCAGGGTCTCGTGCACGCCGGCCATTCGGGCCGCCTGCTCCAGGCGTCGAGGCTCGCCCATTGCCGTGATGTCACCCATTCCGACGTTCTCCGCCGCGGTCAGGTCGTATCGCATGAAGTCCTGGAAGACCACACTCATGCGGTGGCGCAGCTCCTCGGGGGAGAGGTCACGGATGTCTTCGCCGTCCCATGTGATCGTCCCCCGCTCCGGGTCGTAAAACCTGCAGAGCAACTTCACCAGGGTGCTTTTCCCCGCACCGTTCGCCCCGACCAGCGCAACGACGCGCCCTCTGGGGATGACCAGGTTCACCCCGCGCAGCACCCAGGGGTGATCAGCTCCGTAGCGGAACCACACGTCACGCAGCTCGATACCGGTGGTCAGGGAAGACAGCCGACGTCCTGTCTTCCTGACCGGCAGGTCGGGTGCGGCCCGGGTGACGGTCAGATAGTGGTCGAACAGCAGGAGCTGCTGATGCGCGTTGGCCACGGATGAGGTCGCCTGGGCCATGCCGTTCTGGACTCCGGCGATAGCGGCCACCAGCATCGAGATCGACCCCACCGAAAGGTGACCGGACGCGGCCTGCACTGCGGCCCACACCAGCCCGGCTCCGCCGATGGCGGCGGACATGAGCGCCAGTCCGCCATGGGTCAGCAGTTCCTGCCGGTCGAGCCGGCGATGGGCAAGGTTGGATGCGATTCGCTCGGCCCGCATCCGGTCACGTAGGAACGGCCCGGTGCCGAACAGTCGAATCTCCTTCGCGGCCTCCACCGTCGACAGCAGCGTGCTGTAGAAGAACTCCCGGCGCTGCACCGGGCTGATCTCCCACGCGACTCGGGCCTGTCGGCGGGACAGCCGGAGCTGAGCGAGCAGCGCAGGCCCCGCAGCGAGTACGACCACGAGGGTCAACAGCGGGCTGATGACGAGCAGTGAGCCAACGAATCCGGCGGCGGTGACCAGGGCGGTGAGCGTACTGAGCAGGCCGCCCACCAGCTGGCCAGACGCGTATCCGCTGGACTGTTGCGCCAGCCGCAGTGTGTCCTGAAAGGAAGGGTCTTCGAAGCGGGCGAGTCCCGTGAAGCGCTCGAGCGAGGCGAAGAGACGATCCTGCGCGATAAGCCCGATCGCCCGGTCGCTCTCGGCGCGCAGGTACCGGGCGACGCGTGTCGAGACCGCGACCAGCAGGCCGCTGCCGACGAGTCCGAGCACGGCCGGGAGAACCGTGCGGGGCTCGACATCCGCTCGCACGAGGCGGTCGATTGTCTCCTTGGTGAACCAGGCTGCCGCGACCGGAAGGGCCGCACCGGTCAGCGTGACCAGCACCTCCAGCAGGAGTCTGGCACGGCCGGCTCGCCAGGCCAGGGAAATCGCCTCGGCAACGCCGGACCTTGCCCCCCACGCTTTCCATCCGACCACACGGGCAGGTGTGCTCATGCCGTGGTCGTGGCCAGGGCCTCGTCGGTACGGATCGCAATCGCGCGGACGACGCCCCCGTCGCCCATGAGGAAGAAGGCGGGAAACCCGACAACACCGAATGCGGCAAGGATTTCGCTCTTTGTGCCCTCGCAGATCACCGTGCCAACGTCCGGAGTCAACCGCTCCACCGTACTGATGACTCGGTCGGGTTCACCGACGACCACCGCCCACACGTCGTCAGGGCCCTTGGATCGGGCGACCTCGACAAACCTTCCGATCTCAGCTGTGCACGCCGGGCAGTCGGGTGAGAAGAAACCGAGCAGAGTCTGCCCGGTGAACGCGTCCCGCGTGACCGAATCCCCCGAGACCGTCGATGCCTTGAACTCATCGACGACTGCGCCCACCGAGAGCGGGCTGACTCCCACCGAACCGGTGAGTGGTCGGACGTTCAGCATGTCGGTGTGTTGACGGAGACGACGGATAACACCGTAGGTCAGCGCCAGATTGAGAAAGCTTACGCAACCGATCAGGACCACCGCGGCCACGACGTACGCCATTTACCTATCCTTCCCCCGCGAGATCGGTCAGCACGCAATCAGGCCTGGAGTGCCTTTCGGCACCCAGACCTGATTCTGCTCAACTGAATGTCACCCCTGGTCGAGCCGGCTGCAGTATTGCATCAGCATTCGATGTTGCCACTCTGCGTGCAGGGACCGCAGGTCCAGGTCTTGTAGTTGTCGTAGGTGACGCAGGTGCGGTAGTAGTTGTAGCAGCGCAGCCCGCAATAGCAGCCACACCATTGGGTGAACGTCTCGGCAGAGGCCTCGATTGCCGGCACGAACAGCATGAGCAGACGGTCACTGAAGCGCTTGACCATGGACATGGTTGAACCTCCCCGTATCTGCGGTTTCGGTGCGACCACCATCGCATTTACTTACGTCAGTCAATCATCGCACTCGAAGGTCGTCAATGCCGCGTGTTCGCAATTCAGCACAATGAACAGGTTTGCCCATATTTCGAATAATGAAAGACGTCTCACCGGACTGGCCTACGCAGGCAGCAGGAGCAGCCCTCCAACCAGGAGGAGAGGCGGCTGCCTCGTAAAGTGTCTGGATGCGGGCGGACGACTCCACACCCGGCAACGCCGGCAGTCCATGGGCGGTCGCCGCGGTGGTACTGGTCGGCTGTTGGGCGGTCGCGATCACCGTCTCGGTGCAGGGCGGCGGGTGGCTGGTCGACCAGGTACTGCTGATCGGCGGGCTGGATCGGCTGGTGCCGCTCTGGCCGGGGCTCTGTCTACTCACCGTGCTGCTGATCGGCACCGCTACGCTGCCGCTGGCCCTGGTGCCCCGTGCGCCGGCGATCCGGGCGATCGGGCGGGCGTGGCTGGTCGGAACGCTCGCGCTGGGGGCACTCGGGCTGCTGCGCGCTATCCCACCGGTGCACCACGAGGCGTACCTCACAGCACTGGCCGCCACGGCCGCGTTGCTGGCGCTGATCGTGCGTTGGCTGACCCGCCGGGTGGGAACCACCGGCGACTCCGGCCGGGACCCGGTGGTGTCGGGCAGCCCAAATCCTCCGCAGGTGGTGACCCTGCTCGCCGCGGCCGCCGGGTTGGCCCTGCTGCTGCCCTGGGTCTGGATCGGCGCGCTCGGCGGATTGCTGGAGACAATCATCGCAGGGCTGGCCGCTGCGGCCCTCGGAGCGCTGGCCGGGGCCCTGCTGGACGCCCGGTTCTGGGGTCACTTCGCGGCCGGTGAGCCGCCCCGGCCAGCCCGGCTGGTGCTGGTGGGCGGCCTGGTCGCCGGGGTGGTGCTGCTGCTCATCGGTGCCGGCACCGGCCAGTCCGGCACCCAACTGCCGCTGCTGGTCACGCTGCCGCCGGCCGGCTTCGCGCTGGCCGCGCTGCACGCTTCCGACCGCCGCCGCGCTCAAGATCACCGCCGCAGCCGCTTCGCTGGCCGCACGCCGGCCACCTGGCTGGTCGGGCTCGGCGTGTTCGGCCCGCTGGCGTTCACCGACCCGGAGGAGATCAGCCTGCTGCTGGTCACCTCCCGGGACGTGCCGTTCTGGGTGGCGGTCGCCGCTGGCGCCGGGCTCGTCGTCGCGGTCCTGCTGGCGATCGCGTACGGCCTGTGGCTGGCCCGCCCCTCGGCCCGTCCACCCCGGCGGGCGGTGGCCGCAGCGACCGCCGTGGCCCTGCTGGTCTCGGTCGCCGGGGTCGCCATCACCGCCGGCCAGCCGGGTCTGCACGGTGAGCAGCTCTTCGTGGTGCTGCGGGAACAGGCGGACCTCGGCGGCCTGCCCGGCGGCACTGGTAAGGCCGGCCGGGACGCCCGCGCCGAGCAGGTCTACCAGCGGTTGGTCGCGACCGCCGAGCGCACCCAGGCCGACCTGCGGCGGGAACTGCGCCGGCTGCGACTGGGCCACACCCCGTACTACCTGGTGAACGCGATCGAGGTGGACGGCGGGCCGGTGGTACGGGCCTGGCTGGCCAGCCGACCCGAGGTGGACCGGGTGCTGGTCAGCCAACGACTACGCCCCCTGCCAGCGCCTGCGGGCACGGCCGGCGGCAATGCGCCCGCCCCGACCAGCCCGCCCTGGAACATCACCCTGATCGGCGCGGACCGGGTCTGGTCCGAACTCGACGTCACCGGTGCCGGCGTCACCGTGGGCAGCTCGGATTCCGGTGTGGACGCACGACACCCGGCTCTGGCCGAAGGCTTCCGGGGCGGCGACGACTCGTGGTTCGACCCGTGGAACGGCACCCGGACACCGACGGACCACAGCGGGCACGGCACCCACACGGCGGGCAGCGCGGTCGGCCGGGGCGGCATCGGCGTGGCACCGGCCGCAGACTGGGTGGGCTGCGTCAACCTTGACCGCAACCTGGGAAACCCGGCGTTCTACCTCGACTGCCTCCAGTTCATGCTGGCGCCCTTTCCACCCGGCGGCGATCCGTTCACCGACGGGCGACCGGCCCGGGCGCCGGAGATCCTGACCAACTCGTGGGGCTGTCCGCCGCTCGAGGGCTGCGATCCTCGGGTGCTGCGGCCGGCCGTCGACGCGCTGGAGGCCGCGGGGATCCTCGTCGTCGCGGCGGCCGGGAACACCGGTCCCTTCTGCGGCTCGGTGCAGGACCCACCCGCGCCCTACCCCGACGTGCTGACCGTCGGGGCGGTGGATGCACAACGCCGGGTGACCCAGTTCTCCTCCCGAGGCCCGGCGACGGCGGGGGTGGCCAAGCCGGATCTGATGGCACCGGGAGCGGACGTCCTCTCCGCGATGCCCGGGGGCGGCTACGCCAGGCTCGACGGCACCTCCATGGCCACCCCGCAGGTGGCGGGGGTGGTGGCTCTGATCTGGTCGGCCAACCCGGACCTCGTCGGCGACCTCGGCCGGACCCGGCAGATCCTCCGCTCCACGGCCACCCCGGTCCAGGCCGGCCAGCGCGGCGACAACTGTGGTGGCGAGGAGAACGTGGTCGGTGCCGGCCTGGTCGACGCGTACGCCGCCGTCAAAGCCGCCCTGCCGGCGCCCTCGGTCCGTTGATCATGAGTTCGCGGCGAAGTCGCCTCTTGGAGCGCCGCCAACCTCATGACCAACCAGGGATGCCGGATACCCTAAAGCGGGCGAATAGCGCATAGACCCCGATAACGCCGTTCGCCCACCCCGGCCATTGATGCCCCCTACCGTTTGGTTAAGGAGGCAGCCATGACCACGGACGACGATCAGATCCCGGACGCCCCACCCGCCACCTGGGCGCCGGTCCACGAGCTCCCGGGCCACCTGCCGATCGACCGGCTCGACTACGGCGACGCCGAGCAGTTGGCGGAGATGACCGGGGCAGCCGAACCGCCCGAGGAACCACTCATCCTGGTGGACGAGCCGGTCCCGCACCGTCCGCCGTACGGTCGAGCGCACAAGCGACGCAACCAGCGCCCGCTACCGACATAGGAAGGAGGGCGGACCGCTGACGCGGTCCGCCCTCCTTCGGCGTTTCGGAGCTGGACTCAGAAGTCCATGTCCCCGCCACCCGGGCCAGCCGGGGCGGCCGGGGTCTTCTCCGGCTTGTCCGCCACCACGGCCTCGGTGGTGAGGAACAGCGCGGCGATCGACGAGGCGTTCTGCAGCGCCGAGCGGGTCACCTTGGCCGGGTCGATGATGCCCGCGGCCAGCAGGTCAACGTACTCGCCGGTCGCGGCGTTCAGGCCGTGCCCCGCGTCGAGGTTGCGGACGTGCTCGACGACGACGCCGCCCTCGAGGCCGGCGTTGACCGCGATCTGCCGCAGCGGGGCGTCCAGCGCGATCTTGACGATCTGCGCGCCGGTCGCCTCGTCGCCGGCCAGGTCGAGCTTGTCGAAGGCGGTCTTGCCGGCCTGCACCAGCGCGACGCCACCACCCGGGACGATGCCCTCCTCGACGGCGGCCTTGGCGTTGCGGACCGCGTCCTCGATGCGGTGCTTGCGCTCCTTGAGCTCGACCTCGGTGGCCGCGCCAACCTTGATCACCGCAACACCGCCGGCCAGCTTGGCGAGGCGCTCCTGCAGCTTCTCCCGGTCGTAGTCGGAGTCGCTCTTGTCGATCTCGGCCCGGATCTGGTTGACCCGGCCCTGGATCTGCTCGGCGTCGCCGGCACCGTCGACGATGGTGGTCTCGTCCTTGGTCACCACGACCTTGCGGGCGCGGCCCAGCATGTCGAGGCCGACGGCGTCCAGCTTGAGGCCGACCTCCTCGCTGATGACCTGGCCACCGGTGAGGATGGCGATGTCGGTCAGCATGGCCTTGCGGCGGTCACCGAAGCCCGGCGCCTTGACGGCGACCGACTTGAAGGTGCCACGCACCTTGTTGACCACCAGGGTGGCCAGGGCCTCGCCCTCCAGGTCCTCGGCGATGATCAGCAGCGGCTTGCCCGACTGCATGACCTTCTCCAGGATCGGGAGCAGGTCCTTGACCGACGAGATCTTGCTGTTGGCGATCAGGATGTACGGGTCGTCGAAGACGGCCTCCATACGCTCCGGGTCGGTCATGAAGTAGGCCGAGATGTAGCCCTTGTCGAAGCGCATACCCTCGGTGAGCTCCAGCTCCAGGCCGAAGGTGTTGCTCTCCTCGACGGTGATGACGCCTTCCTTGCCGACCTTGTCCATCGCCTCGGCGATGATCTCGCCGACGCTGCTGTCACCGGCGGAGATGGAGGCGGTGGAGGCGATCTGCTCCTTGGTCTCGACGTCCTTGGCGAGCTTCAGCAGCTCCTCCGAGACGTTCGCGACCGCGGCCTCGATGCCCCGCTTCAGGGCCATCGGGTTGGCGCCGGCGGCCACGTTGCGCAGGCCCTCGCGAACGAGAGCCTGAGCCAGGACGGTCGCCGTCGTCGTGCCGTCACCGGCCACGTCGTCGGTCTTCTTGGCGACCTCCTTGACCAGCTCAGCGCCGATCTTCTCGTACGGGTCCTCGAGCTCGATCTCCTTGGCGATGCTCACACCATCGTTGGTGATGGTGGGGGCACCCCACTTCTTCTCGAGCACGACGTTGCGGCCCTTGGGGCCGAGCGTCACCTTCACGGCGTCGGCGAGCTGGTTCATACCCCGCTCGAGGCCGCGGCGCGCCTCTTCGTCGAACGCGATCATCTTGGCCATACGGCGTTGTCCTCCTGGACACTCACGGGCCACCCGAGTGTGTCTCCCGGATGGGCCGTCTGGTGTACGCACCTTGGGACGTCGTCACCTGGCGGCGACGACATCTCCTCGGCCGGGCCGGATAGCCCGCGACGACCGGCCACGTGCCCCACTCGTGGTCATGCCACGAGCGCGACCGCGGCCCCACCGCCCCGACCATTGGCACTCACGCCATGCGAGTGCCAATGACTTGTTTAGCACTCTGCCCTGTCGAGTGCAAGCACGATCGCCCCGATCAGCCGAGTTCGGCCGCCAGTTGCGCGCTGTTCACCGGCCCCTCGTGGGCGCGCTGCTCGGCGTACGCGACGACCAGTCCGACCAGCTGGGCGACGTGGGCCGGCAACGCCAGCAGGGCCGCCGCGCCGATCACCAGCACCGCACCGACGGTCGCCCCCGGGGAGGTGAATGGCGCCACGCCGAACGGCACGAGCCCGAGCGACTCGGCCACGCCACCGAGCACGGACACCACGACCACCACCGCGATCACCAACGCCACCCGACCGAGCAGCAGGCCGAGCCGGTCGCGCAGCATCCGGTGCGACCGGCTGATCGGGTCGCGCCGCTCGAACAGGTAGACCGGACCGGCCATGGCCAGCGCGAACGCCGCGTACACCCCGGGCAGGAAGCAGAGACAGAACCCGATGGCCATGATCAAAGTAAAGATGATCAACCAGCCCCAGAGGCCCAGCGCGCGGCGCAGGCCGTAGCGCAGGGCAGCACCGAGATCAGTCGGCTCGCCGGCCGCCTGCCGGGCGATCACCCAGGTGCCGGCGGCCCAGCCGACGCACTGCACCAGGCCGAGGAGGAGGCTCCCCCCGATCAGCAGGCCCATGAACGCGGTCAGGTCGACCAGGAAGCCGGGGGGCAGTGCGTCGGCGTCGCTGGTGAGCTGAGCCTCCCAACGCCCCGAGGGGTCCACCGCGAGCCCGAGCACTGACAGCGCCGCAGCCGGCAGCACCTGGGTGAGCAGCAGGATCGGCAGCAGCAGTCGCCAGCCCCGGCGGACCGCATCGGCGCAGCGCGTGAACCAACCGCCGATACCGGCCCCGGGCGGGGTGACCAACGGGTCCGAGGGATCAACACCATGCGCCGGGTAGAAGCCATACCCGGCCGGGTGGTACCAGCCGTAGGGCGGCTGACCGGGATAGCCACCGGGCACGCCCGGCGGACCGGGATAGCC
>NZ_BOPC01000053.1 GCF_016863555.1 Micromonospora qiuiae
GGGCATCATTCCGACGACGGGGTGGCCTGGCTCACGGACAATGACCGTCAAATCGGTCATCCGTGTCGAATGCCTGCACGCGGGTGGATTAGGGGATTAGGGCACCGAACCCGAGGAGCGGAAACGGGTGAGTTGTCCGTGGTGGGGTCGATCTCGCCTTGCGGCAGCGGCCACAACTTGGGTGTGATCAGGAGCCGGTCGGGCGCTGAATCGCGATCAACCACGTTCTTGGTCGCCAGCCAGAGGCCGGGGGCATGGCGCACCTCGCCTGCCGGCGCGGCACATCCCGGGTGGTCCGCTGTAAGCCGCTTTTACGGAGAGTAGTCCTGACTTCTCGCTCTGGCGTCGAGGCTGGTCCATCTGTAATCTGTGCCGAACATTGATGATCACACTGCTTGGTTGATCACGCTGCTTCACGGGGGTGCGGCTGTGTCGTTGGTCCGGCCTGTTTGGCTACTGTCCACTGTGGCCTGTGTTGTGCTGGCGGCCTCCCTCCAGGTGGTGTGGCCAGCTGATCGTGCCGCCGCACAACCAGTGGAGCCCTGTGCCCCCGGGAGTGTGGAACGGGCGGCGGAGTCGGAGCGCGCGGCCCACGCGTTGGCAGTGTCGTGTGACACCGACGTTGAGGTGCTGGCGGCGGCATCGGAGACGACGAAGGTCTTCGCTCAGCCGTCGGGTGATTTCGCCTTCGAGTCGTGGGCCGAGCCGAGGTGGACCGAACGCGATGGGTCCTGGCAGGAGATCGACACGACGCTGGTGGTGGGAGCTGACGGACTTCTCCGCCCGGTCGCGTCAACGGCCGACGTGGTGTTTTCGCGCGGTGGAACCGCACCGTTCGCCACTATGACCGGTGCCGGGGCCACCTTCTCGCTCGGCTGGCCGAGCACTCTTCCCCAGGGCGTGATCGCCGGTGACACGATCACCTATCCGAACGTCTACCCGGATGTTGACCTGGTGGTCCGTGCGGAGCGCGGCGGCTTCTCGCATCTGCTCGTCGTCAAGAGCGCCGCAGCGGCGGAGAATCCGCTGGTCCGTGAGACGCGCTACATCGTCGGCGGCTCGGCAGAGGTATCGGTAGCGGACGGTGCGGTGACGATCGCTGGACCTGAGGGCCTGCTGGCCGCAGCCCCACCAGCCAAGGCCTGGGACTCGGCGCCCTCGGCCAGCGGCGCGCGCACCGGGTTCCTCGCCTCCGACCCGCCGGCCGATCCCGGCTCCGGCCGGTCGACGGCACGAGGGCCGGCGGACTCCGCCCGGATCGCCGAGGTCGACGTGCGGATCGGTGACGGTTCGATGACCGTTGCCGCCGCGCCCGAGGTGCTCGATGATGGGCACTTCCCGGTCTTCATCGATCCGACGTACGACAAGAAGTGGGCCCGCTGGGCTCCGGTGAACGACTCCCGGCCGGACACCCAGTGGACCTCGGGCACGTCGTGGCCACGAGAGGTCGCCCGGGTGGGGTCGAACTACGACAGCCACGGCGACATCTGGCGGTCGCACTTCTACTTCGACACCCAGGTGCTGGCCGGCAAACGGATCACGGGGACGACCAGCGTGGATGCGTGGCTCGTGCACGCCGCCGACTGCGCCGGCGAGTCGATCGGCATCTGGCAGACCAACTCGATCGCGAGCAACACTCCCACCTGGAACGGGATGAGGGACAAGTGGCTGCACGGCGGGGCATTGCAGACCAGACTCGGCAAGGCCAACGCAGGCTGTGGCCAGAAGCCCGACTGGCTGACGTTCAACGGCTCCCAGGTCGGCCACCATGTCCAACGCCACGCGAACAACGACTCCCCGTCGATCACCTTCGGGTTGCGGATGGGAACCGAGAGCGGCGGCCGGTGGGCGAAGTTCGATCCGGATCGTGTCCGGCTGATCGCCACCTACCAGCACAAGCCCACCTCGCCGGTCGCGATCCGAACGGCCCCGGGTGGAAACTGCGCGAAGACGTCGCCCGGACCGTGGATCACCAACCGCACACCCACGTTGTACGGCAAGGCAAACGACGGCGACGGCACCGTGCGGATCCGGTTCGACCTCAATGGCCCGACCAGTCCCGCCGAACACACTTCGGCCTGGACGGACTCTGGCGCGGAGCGAGGCTGGACGGCTCCCACCCTTGCCGAGGGCAACTACAACTGGCGGGTACGCGGCACCGACGGGGTGGAGGCAGACAACACCCCCTGGACCGCCTCCTGCTACTTCCGGCTCGACCACACCCCGCCGACCGCGCCGGTGGTCACCCGAACCTCCGGCACCCCGGTGGTTGGGCAGCCGGTGACGCTCTCCTTCACCTCGTCGGACGCGCGCTCCGGCGTCAAACAGTTCGCGTACGGCATCGGTGTGGACGCCCAGCAGAGCTTCAAGGCATCCACCGGCACGACCACGATCACGTTCACCCCGGAAGCGGGCCGGACCGTCGTCTACGTGTGGGCGCAGGACAACGCCGGCAACTACTCGGCGCGTACCGCGTACAACTTCTTCACCGGCCGGATCACCGAAGCGCAGCCGCAGGGCGCCTGGCGGTTCGACGGTGACCCGCTCGACGATTCCGGGCAGACGCATGACATCACCTTGAGCGGGGGAGTCGGCTACGGATCCGACCGTAAGGGAAACGCCAACGCCGTGTTGACCTTCAACGGTACGGGCTGTGCGGAGACATCGCCGGTGATCCGTACCGATGCCGAGTACACGGTCGCTGGCTGGGTGAAGCTGACCGACAAGTCCGCCAACCGCGCTCTGGCCACGCAGGCCGGCACCATCCGGCCCGCCTTCTACCTGCAATACCACGCCGGCAGCGATCGCTGGGAGTTGGCGATGCCCAGTGGCGACGTTGCGACGCCGACGTGGGCCTATATCCAGACGGCGACGTCTCCGCCGTTGGATGCCTGGCAGCATGTGGCGACCACGGTGGATCCCGTTGCGCGGATGATGCGGATCTATATCGGTGGCCAGCTCGCCGCGGAGGGAGCCATTCCGTTCGTTCCCTGGAACGCGCAGGGCAAATTCGTGGTCGGTTGCGCGGCGAGCCTGACGGATGAATGGCATCAGATGCACGGTTCGATCGACCACGTCGGGGTCTGGCAGGGGCTACTTTCCGAGGCGCAGATTGCTCGGGCAGCCAATGAACTGCCCGCCGGTGAGGTCGGCAACTGGCAGCTGCGCGGCAACGGAACAGAGTCCACGGGCCGTTCCACCGATCTGGAACTACCCGAAACCGCCTCTTGGGGTGACGACCAGTACGGGCGAGTGGACTCGGCGGTCGAGTTGGACGGCACGCAGTGTGTGCGAACCGGCGAAGCGGTAGTGCGTACCGACGAGTCGTTCACGGCCGCGGCCTGGGTCAA
This sequence comes from Micromonospora qiuiae, assembly GCF_016863555.1. Classification (GTDB taxonomy): domain Bacteria; phylum Actinomycetota; class Actinomycetes; order Mycobacteriales; family Micromonosporaceae; genus Micromonospora; species Micromonospora qiuiae. The sequence continues at coordinate 3,351 of NZ_BOPC01000053.1, forward strand.
GTTGGCGGAGGTCGGCACCGGCAACCAGACGGTCATCGGCCAGGACGGAAACCGGGTCAGTGGCTGGTATCTGGGCACCCGGTACTCGGGTGGCGTGCCCTACTGGGCACTGATGATGAAGCCGGCGGACGAGGAGAACTCCGCCTCACAGTTCACCCGCTCACCCACCGCGTTGACCGCTGACGTGGGACGGTGGACGCACGTGACGGGCGTCTACGACGCGACCGAACAGCGGATGAGTCTTTACGTGAACGGGCGCCCGTCCGCCTCTGTTGTCAGGACCGGGGGGCCGTGGCGGGCCGGCGGCCCGTTGACCGTCGGGTGTGCGTTGTACGCCGGCAGCGACGCCGACCACCTCACCGGAGCGATATCCGGCGTACGGGCCTGGCGAGGTGCATTGACCGCCGCCGAGGTGGCCGCGGTGCACGGCGGTAACCCGGGGGTGACGCTGGAGGGAAGGTGGCCGCTGGACGGCCCGGCCAGCGAAGCGCCGACGTACCTGACCGACCGATCCGGCAACGGCCGTGATCTGACCATCACCGGCCCGTACAACTGGGTGCGCGACCGGGGCTCCGGCCGTGACGGTGCCCTCGGCCTGGAACTCTCCGCGAACTCCTGCGCCGAAACGGCTGGCCCGGCGGTCCGTACCGACGCCTCGTTCACGGTCACCACCTGGGTGCTGTTGGACCAGACGGTCGGAGACCACGCGGTCGTGACGCAGGCAGCCAGCGGCAATCCGGGCTTCTATCTCGGCTACCGCTCTGATGTGAACCGGTGGCACTTCGGTCTGCCGTCGGCCACTGCTGGAAACGTCACCTGGCACAACGCCGAATCTCAGCAGGCACCGGAGCTCGGCAAGTGGACCCACCTCGCCGGCGTCTTCAACGTGGCCTCCGGCAAGGTGCAGCTCTACGTCGACGGGGTGCTGGAGCACGAGACCACCGGCCCGTTGTCCCCGTGGTCGGCCAGCGGCCCGACCTTGATCGGCTGCAACGGGTCGACGAACGGGACGCGGGATTCGTGGCTCGGCGGTGTCGTCGACGACGTCCGGATCTGGACCTCCACCGTCGATCCGGATCGGATCGCCGAACTCGCCGGCCTCTGACCCAGCGACGGGGGCGACCACACGTCGCCCCCGTCGCCGACCCACCTGACTTTTCCTCACCCCTCCTCCGCGTCAGGAAGGTGCCATGTCGCAGTCACGCACCGCTATCTCTCGGCCACGACGAATCATCACCCTGGGCACCGTCGCGGTGCTGCTGGCGTCCACCTTCGCGGTGGCGCAACCGGCTCAGGCGGCCGAGGTGCCCTCCGGCGACCGGCCGGTCAAGGCGGCCAAGCCGGAAAAGGCCCGCCCGGCAACGGTCGATCAGACGCCGCTACCGGACGACGGTGGCAGGTGGGCTGGGCCGAAGCACGCGACGTGGCCGGCGGCGGGCCGAGCGACCTTCGCGGTCGCCGACGCGCGGCCGGATCGGCGGCTGAACGGCGACCGGCACACCGGGCGGACGGTGCGGGGCGCGGCCGGTGGTCTGCCCGTGACGGTCTCGGCTGTCGCCGGTCACAGCGCACCTGACCAGGCGCGGGTGCAGCTCCTGGACGAGCAGCACTCCCGCCGGCTCGGGGTCAGCGGCCCGGTCCTGGTCGTCGAAGGTGCTGCCGGGACGGTCGAGACGGCCTTCGACTACGCCGGAATCCGCGAACTCTACGGCGCGGGTTGGGGCGAGCGGCTGACCCTCAAGCGGCTGCCGGCCTGTGCGGCGACGACGCCGCAGCGCTCGGAGTGTCAGGAGATCGAGCCGGTCGAGGCGGTCAACGACCCGGCCACCAGGACGCTGTCGACCGAGGTCACGCTCTCCGGAGCGGCGCCGATGGTGTTCGCCATGGTGGCCGACGAGTCCTCGGAAGAGGGCGACTACAAGGCCACCGACCTGAAGGCGTCGGGCTCCTGGACGGCGGGGGACAGCTCCGGCGGCTTCTCGTACGCGAATCCGCTGCGCCTGCCACCAGCGGAGGGGCCACTGCCGGAACTGTCGCTTGACTACTCGTCGCAGACGGTCGACGGCCGGATGGCCGGCGCCAACAACCAGGCGTCGTGGATCGGCGACGGCTGGGAATACGCGCCGGGTTTCATCGAGCGCTCCTACGTCACCTGCACGGACGACCGGACCGCGGACGGCGGCAAGGACCCGAACAACAAGGACAAGAAGACCTACGACCAGTGTTGGAAGGGCGACTCCCACAACGTCACCATTTCGCTCAACGGCACCAACGCGTCGCTGATCAGGGATGACACCAGCGGCGTCTGGCGGGTCCAGAACGACAGCAACTGGCGGGTCCGGTTGGAGGGCAGCCCGGCGACGCCGGGCAACGCCACGACCGAACGCTGGACGATCACCACGCCGGACGGCACCCGCTACTTCTTCGCCAGCGAGGCGGCCTCGGCCAACTCCCGCTGGACCGTTCCCGTCTTTGGCAACCACCCGGACGAGAAGTGCCGGGCCACGGCCTTCAAGGACTCGTCCTGCAAGCAGGCGTGGCGGTGGCTGCTGGACAAGGCCGTGGACGTGCACGGCAACACCGTCCGCTACTACTACGAGAGCGAGACCGGCTACTACGGCGCAGCCGACGACAAGGACAACCGGCAGTCGTTCCACCGGGGCGGCTACCTGACCCGCATCGATTACGGGCTGCATGCCGACCATCCGAGTGTCGCCGCCACCGGCCGAGTGGTGTTCACCGTCGCGGACCGTTGTCTGGCGACGGAATGTCACAAGGACGGCAAGCCGGTCAAGGCCAACTGGCCGGACGTTCCGTGGGACAAGCACTGCGACGCGACGCCCTGCACCGACAAGCTGTCGCCGGTCTTCTTCACCACCAAGCGGCTGACGAAGATCACGACTCAGGTGCGTAGCGGTAGCTCCTTCTCCGATGTCGAATCGTGGAGTCTCGCCCACGAGTTCAAGGCACCGAAGGTGGCCGGTTCGGCGTCGTTGTGGTTGAAGGAGATCGTGCACGCCGGGCACGTCGGCGGCACCGTCACCGAGCCGCCGGTGCGGTTCACCGGGGTGGAGTTGGCCAACCGCGCCAACGTTCTGGCCGGGGCACCGCTTTTCTCCCGGTGGCGGATCCAGACCATCCGCACCGAGTCCGGTGCCGACATTCACGTCACCTACTCCGAGCCCGACTGCGACCACAACGACCTGCCGGCGTCGCCGCAGAACAACTCCCGGCGCTGTTACCCGGTCTACTGGACGCCGGACGGCTACTTCGAGCCGAAGCTGGACTGGTTCCACAAGTACGTGGTGACCGAGATTTCCGAGATTGAGCGCACCGCCGACCAGCCGGCGGTCACCACCCGGTACGAGTACTCCACCACTGGCGGCGGCACGTCGACGCTGTGGGGCTACGACGACAGCGAGTTCACCAAGAAGAAGCACCGCACGTACGGGCAGTGGCGCGGCTACTCGCAGGTGGTGACGAAGGTCGGCGAGCCCGGCCGGGGTGTGCCGCTGACCACCCGTAAACGCTTCTACCGCGGCCTGCACGACCAGCCGCTGCCCAACGGCGACCGGCGCACCGTGCAGGTCTCCGATTCGGAGAACAACACCTTCACCGACCACTCGGCATTGGCCGGCATGCCGTTGGAAGAAGCGACCCTCGACGGCTCGACCGTGGTCGAGGCGTCCACCACGCAGTACTGGACCCGCCAGACCGCCGCACGTAGCCACGACGGGGGCACCGACCGGGCGTACTTCAGCGGGCCGTCCGTGCAGAAGACCCGCAAGCTGCTGGCGGCGAACAAGTGGGGGCGCACCGAGACCCGGACCACCTACAACAACGACGACGGCCTGCCCGAGTCGGTCTCCGACCTGGGTGACACCGACATCACGGGCGACGAGACCTGCACCCGCACCACGTACGCCAAGAACCAGACTGACTGGATCCGGAAGGCGGTGTCCCGGGTGGAGACCGTCGCCAAGGCGTGTACTGCCACAGCGTCCCGCCCAGCCGATGTCATCTCCGATGTCCGGACCTACCACGACGGCTCCAACACCCACGGATCAACCCCGTCCAAGGGGCTGGTGACCCGTGAGGAAACCCTCGACACCTGGAACGGCGGTCCGGTATACGCCACCGTCGCCCGCAGCACCTACGACGATCTCGGCCGGGTCAAGACCTCCACCGACGCCCGCGGCGGGGTGACCACTACCGAATACACCCCGGAGGGCCCGGGACCGGTGACCCAGACGGTCACCCTCAACCCTCTCAAGCACAAGGTGACCACCTACCAAGAGCCAGCCTGGGCCGAGCCGACCGCGGTGGTGGACGCCAACAACAAGCGCACCAACCTGGCACACGACCCGCTGGGCCGGCTGACCAAGGTGTGGCTGCCGGGCCGCGCCCAGACCGCCACGCCCAACATGGAGTTCAGCTACCAGGTGCGCGCCGACGGGCCACTTGTCGTCACCACCAAGCGACTCGGCCCCAACGGCAACCAGATCACCGAGGTCGGGCTCTTCGATTCGCTGTATCGGCCGGTGCAGACCCAGGAGGACGCGCTCGGCGGTCGCCTGGTGACCACGACCGGCTACAACGACCGAGGTCTGGAGGCGTACCAGGCCGGGCCGTCGTACGTCACCGGCGCGCCGGGCAGCACGCGGCTGGAACACGACCCCGGCACGGATCGGGTACGGACGGTGTACAGCCACGACGCCGTCGGTCGGGTGATCAGCGAAGCGCTCTGGTCGGGCAACAGCCAACGCTGGGCCACGATCACCAGTTACGGCGGCAACCCGGACGGCTGGCAGGTGGCGACCACCCCACCAGAGGGTGACACCGCCACGGCCACCACCAGCGACGCCCGCGACCGGGTAATCGAGCTGCGGCAGTTCCACGACAAGACCCCCACCGGCGGACACGACGTCACCCGCTACTCGTACACCCCCCGTGGTGACCTCGCGAGTGTGACCGGTCCGACCGGCAAGGTCTGGCGCTACGAGTACGACCTGCGCGGCCGGGAAGTGCGCGCCATCGACCCGGACAAGGGCGAGACCAACCTGACGTACGACAACGACGACGAGGTGACCTCCTCCACGGACGCCCGTGGTGAGGTGGTCTCCACCGAGTACGACCTGCTGGGGCGGCAGGAGAAGCGATTCGTCAACGGCCAGTTGATCGGCCAGTGGACCTACGACACGTTGGCCAAGGGGCACCTGACCAAGCAGCTGTCAATCGTTGACGGCTACCACTTCACCCGGGAGATCTTCGACTACAACGACGCCTATCAGGTGCGCGACGAAGAGTCGGTGGTTCCGGCCATGCCCGGCCTGGCCGGCGCTGCCGGGACCTACGTCTCCACCTTCACCTTCAAGGTCGACGGTTCGCCGGAACGGATCAGCGTGCCGGGAATGGGTGGCCTTGAGCGGGAAATGCTCAACCACCATTACGACGACCTGGGCAACGTCACGCGTCTGCTCGGCGGAGGGTCGACTTCCGGGGCGGTGAACGTCTACGTCGACGCCGCCACCTATTCGCCCTACGGCGAGCTGCTGAAGCGGACGCTGGGCGTCAACAACCGACCGCAGGCGTACCAGACGTACGTCTACGACGATGCGACCCGGCGGCTGTCCGAGTTCTACTTCGACCGCGACGCGAGCATCAAGAACGTCGCCGCGTTGACCTACCAGTACGACCAGGCCGGCAACGTGCTGTCGATGGCGAACCGGCCGTTGGACAACGACGAGAACCCGCGGCCCGATGCCAGCGACGTCCAGTGTTTCCAGTACGACCAGTTGCGGCGGCTCACCCAGGCGTGGACGCAGAGCACGAACGTCTGTGCCGGCACCCCGCAGGCCGGCGACGTGGGTGGGGTGTCGCCGTACTGGAAGTCGTACGCCTTCGACAAGGCCGGCTCCCGGGAGTCGGTGACCGACCGGCGCACCGGCGTGCAGTCGACCTACGGGTACGCCTCGACGGGTGGCCAGCCGCACGCGGTGCGGACGGTGACCACCGGGGAGCGGGTCGACCACTACGACTGGGACGCCACCGGCAACCTCACCTACCGTCGCGTCGGTGGGGTCACCGAGACCCTGGATTGGAACGCACAGGGCAAGCTGACCGAGATCAGCGGGCCGGACGGCACCACCCGGATGCACTACGACGTCGACGGTAACCGGATTGCGCGGATCGATCCGAACGGCGATGCGACAGTTTTCGTGGCGGGGCAGGAACTGACCGTCTCCGGTCAGAACAAGTCGGCGACCCGCTACTACGAGCACGCCGGCGACGTCATCGCCTCGCGGACGGCGTCCACGCTGGGTGGGGCGAAGGACCTGATCTGGCTGGCGTCGGATCAGCACGATTCGGCGCACTGGGCGGTCAACTCGGTGACCCGGGTGGAGACGGTCCGCTACTCGGATCCGTACGGCAACAAGCGTGCCGGCGGCGACGGGGGCACCTGGCCGTCGGGGCAGCGCGGTTTCGTCGGCGGTATCGAGGACCCGACCGGCCTGTCGCTGCTGGGTGCCCGGTTCTACGACGCGGCATTGGGCGCCTTCATCTCGGTGGATCCGCAGACCGAGGAGTACGACCCGCAGCGGATGCATCCGTTCGCATACGCGAACAACAACCCGATCACCTTCGCCGATCCAGACGGCCTCTTTTGGGGCAAGGTCAAGAACGCGGCCAGCCGGGCCGGCAACGCGGTGGCCAGCGCTGCCACGTCGGCGGCCAAGGCGGTGGTCAACAACGCCGGCACCATCGCGACCGTTGCGGGCACCATCGCGATGGTCTCCGCGGTGCTGCCGCCGCCGGCTCAGGTGGTTGCGGCGGCGGCGGGAGCAGTGGCCGCGGTGGCGGGTGCGATCGACACCATCAAGACCTGCGCGGGCGGCGCCGGTCTTGACTGCGCGATGGGCGTGGCGGGGATGGTCCCCGGCGTCCGCCAGGCCAAGACCGCCGCCCGCGGGGCTGGCGCGGTGAAGAAGGCCGTCAAGGGCGCGGATCCGCCGTGTAACAGCTTCCTTCCTGGTACCCCCGTCTTAATGGCGGACGGCAGCCACAAGGCTATCGAGGAGATCGAACTCGACGACGTGGTCTGGGCCGCCGACCCCGAGACGGGCAAGGAAGGGGCCCGCCCGGTCACCGCGCTGATCACCGGTGACGGAACCAAAACGCTCGTCAACGTCGGCATCGATTCCGATGGTGACGGAATCACCGACGGCAGCGTGACCGCCACCGACGAACACCCGTTCTGGGTCGAAAGCCGGCGGAAGTGGCTGGGTGCGGCGCACCTGAAGCCTGGTGACGAGCTGCTGACCCCTGATGGCGCCCGGGTCAACGTGATCGCGGTCGTCGCATACGGCGCCGTCGCCACAGTTCATAACCTCACCGTCGACGACATCCACACCTACCACGTACTGGTTGGTGGCACCGATGTCCTGGTACACAACACTGGCGGTGCCTGTCCCAATAAGCTCGCGCTTGCCGAGGACGCGCTCGACCGGGCGACGGACATCCACCAGGCGCTGCATCCGCGGGCGGCCCGGGCCCGCACGACATCCGTGATCCACGCCCTGAGGCCCGACGGCACCCGGGTGACGGTCGTATCGACCAGCGGCAAGCGCAACCTGACGCGTGCCCAAAAGGCTCGCATGAAGGAGGGCGAGGAAGCCGCTCCTTCGTCTCGTCTGTTCTCCCGGCACGCCGAGATCAACGGCTACCGGCACATCAAGAAGCAGGGCTACACCCCGCTTGCCGGAGCCGCCTCACGAAACGTCTGCTACCGATGTGCCCGGATCTTCTCCTTCTTCGGGATCACCATCCGCGGGCCCGTCTTCCGCGGGGGCCCACGAGCGACTCCGTTTAGGCTGTTCTGGTGGTAGACGATTGGGCATCCGCTGCCAAAGAGTTGTCCGGCTTGTCCGCGCGGCACCGGGTGGCATTTGTTGCCGCCACGGTGCAGCGCGGGGCACCAGCCTTCACGGATCTGATCCGCCGACGGCGGGCGGACCATGAGTTTTTCGCCGAGACTGTGGAGTTCCTCTGGGCCGTGGCGGCGGGCGCGGAGGCCACGGCGATTCCGGCCCGCCGCGCGCGGCTCAACAAGTTCAAGGAGATGCGGGCGAAACCGGAGGCCGACGACGAGCGGTTCTTCGCCGAGCAGGCAGTCTTCCTGCTGGACTACGCGCTCGACACGGTCGAAGGCGATCGGGACGGGGTTACCAACACGATCAAGTGCATCCTGCACATGATGGACGGCTTCGACCAGGACCTCGGCGAGGACGACAACTACGACCGGGAGCTCGGCTTCGAGGAGCGAGTTCTACAGGAGCTACGCCGTTCGGCGGTCCTCTCTGCCGACGAGGTGTCGGAGTTGCGCCGGCAGGCGTTACTCGACGCCGAGTCGATCCGGGCGGCAGTGGGGCGCGTGCTGCGTTGATGCGGTGATCCCTGGCAAGTGCATGGTCAGTTGGAGCTTTCCACCTGATCAAGTGCCCGTGAACATCGAGATCTTGGTAGAGAGAGTGCACCTGGAGGGGCGGCTTCGCGCCAAGACCTTCGGCGTTATTCGCTTGTGGGCGGAGTGGTCAGCGTGCCGGGCAGCGTGTCCCCTCGGCCGGCACGGTGAGGTCGATCAGGTAGGCGTTGACGGCCTCGGTGATGCAGGCGGTCTGCGGGTACGCGGTGTGGCCCTCGCCCTCCCAGGTGAGCACCCGGCCGACGCCGAGCATGTCGGCCAGGGCCGGGGTCTGCTCGTACGGGGTGGCCGGGTCGCCGGTGGTGCCGACGACCAGGATGGGTGGGGCGCCGTCGGCGCGGCCGGTGGGGTAGGGGTCGCTGCCGCCGGGCCACTCGGTGCAGGAGATCAGGCCGACCGCCAGCGCGGGGCCGAAGAGTGGGTACTTCCCGCGCCACTGCGACTGCAACTGGCGGATCCGCTCCAGGCTCGGGCGTTCCGCCTCGTCGGCGCAGTTGATCGCGAGGTTGGCGTCGAAGAGGTTGCTGTAGTGGCCGTCCTCGTCGCGGTCGGCGTAGGCGTCGGCGAGGCGGAACACGTCGTCGGGGTTGCCTTCCTCCAGGCGGTTGATGGCGCGGGCGAGTTGCTGCCAGCCGGTTTCGGTGTACAGCGAGGAGATGATCGCGTAGAAGACCCAGCCGGCGGTGGCTTCCCGGCCGTCGGCGGAGCGGACCGGGGAGACCTTGGCCTTGTCGATGGCCGAGATGACCGCCGCGCGGGCGTCCGGCGCGATCGGGCAGCGGTCGGCGTTGGCCGCGCACCAGCGGGTGAAGTTGTCGAAGGCCCGCTCGAAGCCCCTGGCCTGGCTTTCCGAGCCCTCGATCAGGCCCTGCCGGGGGTTGACCGCGCCGTCGAGCACCAGCGCCCGCACCCGCTGCGGGAACAGTTGAGCGTACGTGGCGCCGAGCAGGGTGCCGTAGGAGTAGCCGAGGTACGTCATCTTCTCGTCGCCGACCGCCGCGCGGATGGCGTCCATGTCCCGGGCGGCCTGCTCGGTGCCGTACAGCGGCAACTGGTCGGCGTACCTGTCGCCGCAGCCCTGGCCGATCCGCTTGTTGAGCGCGACGAAATCGTCGAACGACTCCTGGCTTTCCGGATCAGGATCGTAGCCGAAGGCGGCGTCGAGGTCGGCGTCTGGAATGCACTCCACCGGGCTGGACCGGGCCACCCCGCGCGGGTCGAAGCCGACGATGTCGAACCGTTGCAGGATGGTGTCGGGCAGGCCGCCGAACTGCTCACCGAAGGTGAGGTAGACGGCGGTGTCCACCCCCGACCCACCCGGCCCGCCTGGGTTGACCAGCAGCGAGCCGATCCGGTCGCGCTGTTTGTCGGAGCGGATCCGGATCAGGGCGATCTCGAAGGTCTCGCCGGCACTGGGACCGGCCGTGGCACCGCCGCCGCCGGCCCAGTCGCGGGGGACCTGGATGCGGGTGCACTCGTAGCGCATCCCCGGCGCACCGCGCCCGACCAGCTCCTTGGGCACCTCCGGGCAGGGCTGCCACGTGGGCGTCGTCCCCGGGGGCGCGGCCTCGCCCTCGACGTCGGCGCGCGGCGCGAACGCCGGCAGCGTGCAACCGGCGGTGACCACCGCGGCGGCGGTCAGGCCGGCCAGGGTGAGCCGGAAGCGGCGGATCCGGTCGGAAGTACGGGTCACGAGCGAGCCTCCGTGATCGGGTCGACCGTCAGGCTACGCGGAGCCGGGCGCGGACCTGACCGGGACCGCCGGGTCGCCGCGCAGGACCTGGTCCACGTCGAACCGGACCGGCCGGTCGAGCTGGTCGTACCGGCAGGAGCGCGGGTCGCGGTCGGGCCGCCAGCGGACGAACCGCGCGGTGTGCCGGAAGCGGTCGCCCTCCATCGCGTCGTACGCCACCTCCACCACCAGCTCCGGGCGGACCGGCTCCCACTCCAGGTTCTTCGTGCCGGTCCACCGGCTGACCCCGCCGGGGATGCGCTGGCCGCGCTCGTGGTCGCCGTGCACCCACGGGTGCTCCGCTCCGGCGTCCCGGTAGGGGGCCAGCTCCTCCAGCAGCTCCGCCCGCCGGGCCATGGTGAACGAGGCGCTCACTCCGACGTGGTGCAGCACCCCGGCGTCGTCGTAGAGCCCGAGCAGCAGCGAACCGACCACCGGGCCGGACTTGTGCCAGCGGAACCCGGCCACCACCGCGTCGGCGGTGCGGGCGTGCTTGACCTTGAACATGAGCCGCTTGCCCGGTTCGTAGGGCAGGTCGGCGGGCTTGGCGATGAGCCCGTCCAGCCCGGCGCCCTCGAACACGTCGAACCAGCGGCGGGCGGTGTCGGCGTCGGTGGTGATCTGGGTGACGTGCACCGGGGGCCGCACCCCGGCCAGGGCCTGCTCCAGCCGGGCGCGGCGGGTCGGGTAGGGCGCGTCGAGCAGGCTCTCGTCGTCGAGGGCGAGCAGGTCGAAGGCGACGAAGTCGGCCGGGGTGGTCTCGGCGAGCAGCTTCACCCGGGACGCCGCCGGGTGGATGCGCTGGGCCAGCAGCTCGAAGTCGAGCCGGGGCTGACCGTCCGGCCCGTCGCGGCGGATCACGATCAGCTCGCCGTCGACCGCGCAGCGCGTCGGCAGCTGCTGCCGCGCCTGCTCGACCACCTCCGGGAAATAGCGGGTCATCATCTTGCCGCCCCGGCTGGCCAGCTCCACCTCGTCGCCGTCGCGGAAGACGATGCAGCGGAAACCGTCCCACTTGGGCTCGTAGGTCATCCCCGCCCCGGTGGGGATCGACGCGACGCTGCGGGCCAGCATCGGCTCCACGGGCGGATTGATCGGCAGCTCCACGGCGACAGTCAACCAGACGGCACCGACAACGGTGAGGCAGATCACCCGGCGTCCCGGTGGGCGGCGTGTCCGGGGAAGATCCCTCGCGTACGCCTTGGGTGGATCGTAAAACCCCAGGTCAGAGCTATTTTCGCGGGATGGGGGAGTGGGTGTGCGGGTGTTGCGGACGGTGGCGGGTCAGCGTCGAGCTGATCCGGGGCCGGTACGTCTACCGGCTGGTCCACCGCTATCCCCGCCGTTTCGGCGGCGGCAAGAACGTGCTCGGCGAGGTGGGTTCGGTGGCCGAGTTGGCGGAGCTGCTGCGCCGGCGTACCCCACTCAGCCTGGCCGACCTGCGCGAGGCCGCCTGACATCGCGGCGGCCCGCACGCGCGGCGGCCTGAGACCACGGCGGTCCGAAAAGCGCGGCCTGCGGCCGCAGCCGCCCGGGACGCGGGCGGGGTCAGAAGTGGGCGAAGGAGCGGATGGGGGCGCGGGGGCCGAACTTCGGCGCCTGGATGCCGGCGGCCTCCAACAGCCGGCAGACCCGGCCCCGGTGCCCCCGGAACGGCTCCAGCAGCTCCAGCATCCGGGCGTCGTCGGCGCGCGGCTCCCCGGCCAGGGCCCAGGCGACGGTGTTCGGTACGTGGTAGTCGCCGACGCTGACCGCGTCCGGGTCGCCGTACGCGACGCGGACCACCTCGGCGGCGGTCCACGGGCCGATGCCGGCGATCGCGGTCAGTCGGCGGGTCGCCTCGGCGGAGTCGGTGCAGCGTTCCAGTCGGTCGGCCACCGCGGCGGCGCGGCGCAGCGTGTCGGCGCGGCGCTGCTCCACGCCGAACGGGTGGAACACCCAGTAACCGGCGGCGGCCACCGCTGCCGGCTCCGGTGGTAGCAGCAGCCGCACCGGTCCCGGTGCCGGCTGCCCGAAGTGGCGGACCATCGCCGCGTACCCCCGATAGGCCTCCTTGCCGGTGACCTTCTGCTCCAGGACCGCCCGCAGCACCCGGTTGAAGACCAGCCCGGTCGCGGGCATCCGAAGCCCCCTCTGCCGGTTGGCCAGCTCGGCCACCACCGGGTGGCCGGCGGCCAGTTCGGCGAAGCCGGCCAGGTCGTCGCGGAGCCCGGCGACCGCGTCCGCCCGGTCCACGACCCAGCCGCCGCCCGGACCGTACCCCTCGGCGAGCAGTTCGCCGCCGGCCGGGCTCAGGGCGAGGGTGGCCGGGCCGTCCGGGGTGCGGGTGGCCCACCAGAGCGTGCCGGCCACGACCCGGGCGCAGGGATCGTACGGGCTGAAGGTGAGCGGGCGCACCGAGGCGACCAGCCGATAGTGCTCCGGCGGGCGCAGCCTCCGGCTGGCCACCGGCTCGGTCACGTTCACCGCCTCACTCTGTCATGCGCTCCTGCCCACCCCACACCTCGACGGACCGGGGAGACGGCCGTTACCGCCCTCGCCGAACACGAACGGCCGGCCGCAGCCCTTCTGCGGGCTACGGCCGGCCAGTTGCCTTGGTTGATCATGAGGTTTTCGGCCTCATGATCAACGGGGCGTGGGTCAGTACGAGTAGTCGGAGTCGGAGCTGTTGGACTTGGACTTCGACGGGGGTGCGACGGCCTTGGGGGTGCCCTTGGGGAGGCAACTGCGGTTCTTGCTGCCGTCGGGGTTGACCACGAACCAGGTGCCGCCGACGCCCTGGCCCTTCCACTGGCCCGGCTTCTTGTCGCCAATGTAGGTGTAGAGCGGCCAGCCGTCGAGGGTGATCTGGCGGGTGCCGTCCTCGCGGGTGATGGTGCCCACGGCGTCGTCGGAGATGAGGCCCTTGATCTTCGGGTTGCCGTCGGTCAGCGCCGGCGGCCAGACCTCGGCGCACTCGTCGGCGCAGTTCGACAACGGTGGGTCGTTGGTGTCGCGGTCGAAGCGGTAGAGGATGTAGCCGTCCTGGTTGATGACCGCGCTGCCCATCCGGTCGAACTTCTTGCCGGTCAGGCTCGCGGTCAGTTCGACGCCGTCGGGCAGGGGAGCGTCGACTTCGGCCTCCGCGCCGGGGGACGCCGAGGCACCCGGCTCCGCGCTGGCCTCGGGGTCCACACTCACGGTGGGCTCGGCCGCGGCGACGGCGACCGGCTCGGCCGAGCCGGCGTTCGCTCCGTCGTAGCCCGCGGGAGCGCAGGCCGTGAGCGCGACCATGGCGCTCGCGACGACGACGGTCCGCTTGATCTTTGCCACGTGCCCTCCTCATGCTTGATAGTCACCGGGAAGTACGTGGCGAGGGTCTGTCAAGGTTGAATCGATAACGGTGGCTAATTTCACATAGGACCCATTGAACCGAACCCCGTCCCGCTTCGTGTAGGCCAACATCGATCAGGTACGCGGAAGGCCCGCCTCCATGACGGAGGCGGGCCTTCTGGCCACCTGCATCAGGGTGCGGGCACCGTCAGCAGCGGGCTCGCCTTTCCCTTGTCGTCGACCTGCACCACCTGGAAGTGCTTCACATCGTCCAGCTTGGACGATGTGGCGGCGGCCAGGCTGAGCTGCGAGGGGTTGCTGTTGGTGCCGTACCCGCCCTGCGGCACCGACCAGCTGGAGATGACCTCGGTGCCGGCGTCCTTTCGCACCACCACGAGGCGGCACTCCCGTGGGCCGGGCAGCCGCCCCAGGCTGAAGGCGACCACGGTGCCGAAGTCCCGCGAGTCGAGGAAGAACGTCCCCTCCACCCCGGTCGTCGGATCGGTGACGTCGACCTGCTCGCCCTCCTGCTTGTTGCCGCCGACCCCGGGACCGGTCGGGTTGCCCGAACGGGTGGCCGGCGGGTCCACGGGCGCGTTGGTGCCCTGCCCGGACCCCAGGTTCGGTGTGCTGCTCTCGGCGCTCAGGGTGGCGAATCCGACGCCGGTCAGCCCGCCGAAGACGACCACCGCCGCCGCGGTCGCGAGAACCTGCCGGAACCGGGCCCGCCGCCGGTGTGTGCGCATCGCCACCAGCGTGCGGTCGAGCAGGACCTGATTCGACTGAGTCTGCTCCAACGCCGTCATCGACTCCGCGTCGATGTCGGAGAGCAGCCCGACCACCGGCACCATCGTCTCCAGCTCGGCGGCACACGCCCAGCAGGAGGCGAGGTGCTCCTCGAACCGCTCCATGTCCTGTTCGTCCAGCACGCCGAGCGCGTACGCGGCGACGTCCATGTGGTCTACCCGGCTCATTCCGTCACCCCCCTTTCCTGCAGAGCTGTGCGCAGCGCGCGCAGCGCGTAGTAGACCCGTGACTTCGCGGTGCCCAGCGGCAGGCCGAGTTCCTCAGCCGCCTCCGGCACCGTCCTCCCCCGAAAGTACGTCGCCACCAGGATTTCCCGATGCGACTGGCTCAACGTCCGCAGCGCGTCCGCCACCGTCATCGAGCGAAGCACCCGGTCGGTGCTGTCCGACTCGGCGAACGCGGTCAGATCCCGGTCGTACGTCTCGGCCGGCCGGGCCTGCTCGCTGCGGTGCTCGTCGATGGCGATGCGCCGAGCCACCGTCACCAGCCACGGTCGCAGCGACCCCTGCCCATGCGTGCCCAGCCGGTGGGCGTTGCGCCAGGCCCGGAGCAGCGTCTCCTGGACGATGTCCTCGGCCCGCTGCCGGTCGCCGCCGGTCAGCCGCATCACGAACATCAGCAGCGGCCCGGCGTGTTCGGCGTAGAGCGTTCGGATCAACTGGTCGGAGTGGGCGGCCTCAGTGGTCGTAGCCTGGTGGCGGCCAGGGGCGGGTCGCGGCGTCACCGGGCTATTCTGGCGAGACGCGGCGCGGGAGTCGATCCCACGGGTGGACGTGGTCGGCCGCGACTGGGACCGGGCGGACATCCAGTCCACCCGCACCCGGTCGCCGTGCCAACCGGCCGCCAGTGCATGCATGCAGACCTCCGGATGTCGCTGGACAGAAGCCGTCCCCCCACGGGCATGGCTGCCGGGTGATACGCATGGATCCGCCGAACGGATCAACGGCGGACGGAGAAAATCCCCGGCGGTGGCGGCGTGGAGTCGGTCGCGGCCTCGTCGCGCACCACAGTGGCGCCTCCGGCGAAGCGGTCGAGCTCCGCGTCGGCGAGCACCCGGCCCGGGAACCAGTCGCCGGCGGCCCGGCGGGTCAGCTCCGCCACGGGTGGCTCCTGACGGCCGGCGACCAGCACCAGATTGCCGTAGCGGCGCCCGCGCAGCACTGCGGCGTCGGCGATCAGGCAGGCCCGGGGCAGCACCGCCCGAACGGTGGCGACCTGACCGCGGGCGTAGCGCAGCGGTGGACCGTCCGCCAGATTGGCCAGATACCAGCCGCCCGGGCGCAGCACCCGGGCCGCCTCGGCGGCGTACTCCACCGAGGTCAGCCGGGCCGGGGTCCGAGCGCCGGCGAACACGTCGGCGACCAGCACGTCGTAGCTGTTTTCCCGGGTGGTGGCGAGCACGGCCCGCGCGTCGCCCACCCGTACCCGCAGTCGCGGGTCGGCCGGCCAGGGCAGCGCCCGCCGGACCAGCTCGACCAGTGCACCGTCCACCTCGACCACCCGCTGCGTCGAGCCGGGGCGGGTGGCGGCGACGTACCGGGGCAGGGTCAGTGCCCCGCCGCCCAGGTGCAGCACCCGCAGCGGTGCACCGGCGGGCGCGATCAGGTCGAGTGCCGCGGCCAGCCGGCGGACGTACTCGAACTCCAGGTGGGTCGGGTCGGTCAGGTCCACGTGCGACTGCGGCGCACCGTCCACCGACAGCGTCCACGAGCCGGGCCGGTCCGGGTCGGGCGTCAGCTCGGCGAGCCCGCCCTCGACCCGCTCGGCGATCCGGTCGGTGTCGCGTCGGCGGCCCATCAGCGGCCGGTCCGGGCGGCGGCGGTGTGGGCGGCGGCGTTCAATGCGCGGTGCAGCAGCCGGGCGTCGCCCAGCCGAGAGCGCAGCAGGCGTTCCAGCCCGGCGATCGGGACCAGGTTCTGCGGAGCCCGCGGATCCTTGTACGGGGTGGAGGCGAATCGCGGCAGGGTGACCAGCGACAGGTCCGCCAGCCGGACCGCCTCGGCGATCTCCAGCTCGGCCGAGCACTCCATCCGGACGATGCCCGCCCAGGGCGCGCCCGCGGCGACCGGCAACCGCAAATACCACGACCAGCCGCCCCAGGCGGTGCCGAGGCGGAACACCGGTGAGCGGTGGCCCGGTGCGAGACCGGTGACCACTGCGGTGAGACGGGCGTCGAGATACTGACTGTGCTGGGTCTTGATGTAGCCGAGCGTGCGCGGCAACTGCCGCCGGTTGCGCAGCGGACCGTCCACCACCAGCAGATCGCCGTCCGTCCGGGCGGCACCGGAGACCTCCACCTCCAGAGCGGTCAACGGCCCCTGCACCGCGGCCGGCAGCTTGGCCAACTCGCCGCTGCCGCTGACCCGGTGCACCGGATAGCGGACGTTGCCGGCGACCACGTCGGTCGCCGACGGGCTGGCGGTGAACAGCCCCCGGCCGACCTTGGCACCGGCCAACTGCGCGGCGCCGCGCTCCAGGTCGCAGCGCACCACCCCGGCGGCGTACGACGCGGCCAGGCCGGGAAACGAGGTGCCGTCATCCTCGGCCGTCCAGACGCTGGCGTCGATCCGGCGTACCCCGTCGACCAGCAGCACCACGTCCGGGGCCCGTACGCCGGGTCGGGGGCCGATCGCCCGCCAGTCCACCGTGGGCAGCTCGTGGTCCGCCTCCACCTGAGCGCTGCTCGGCGTGGCCGGGCCACCGGCCGACGCCTCGAACGACGCACCGTAGGCCGGATCCCAGGCATCGACGAAGAACCGGTTCACCGGCCCGGTCCTCTTCTCGCGGCTGCGGGGCTCCGCTGCGCTGCACTCCTCGCGCTCACCGGCCGGTCCGTTCGACGCGCGCCGACCGTGCGTCCTTGCGCACCTCGAAGCGTACCGGGATGCGCTCGGCCAACGCCGGCACGTGGGTGACCACGCCGACCATCCGGTCGCCCCGGGCGGCCAGGTTTT
This sequence comes from Micromonospora qiuiae, assembly GCF_016863555.1. Taxonomy (GTDB): domain Bacteria; phylum Actinomycetota; class Actinomycetes; order Mycobacteriales; family Micromonosporaceae; genus Micromonospora; species Micromonospora qiuiae. The sequence continues at coordinate 20,638 of NZ_BOPC01000053.1, forward strand.
CCAGGGTGGCGGCGACCGTGTCCAGGGTGGCCGCGTCGAGGGTGCCGAAGCCCTCGTCCAGCACGATCGACTCCAGACTGGCGGCGGTGGTGGACATCCCGGCCAGCTGCTCGGAGAGCGCCAACGCCAGGGCCAGCGACGCCTGGAACGTCTCTCCGCCGGAGAGGGTCCGCACCCCCCGGCGCAGGCCGGCGTCGTGATGGTCGACGACGAAGAACTCGCCCTTGTCGTGGACCAGGTCGTACTGGCCGCCGGAGAGTTCCCGCAGGATCCCCGACGCCCCGTCGACCAGCAGGTCCAGTGCCTCGGCCAGCAGCCAGCGTTCGAAGTTGTTGGCCCGCAGGTGCCCGGCCAGGGCCCGCGCCACCTGGGCCTGGCGTTCGTGCTCGGCCCGCTGCTGGCGCAGCTCGGCGGCCTGCTCACGGCGCTCGACCAGCCGGCGCCGTTCGTGCTCGGCCCGCTCGTGCGCGACCGTCGCGGCGCGGACCGGATCGTCGGGGGCCGGCAGCCCGGCCTCGGCGAAGAGACCGGTTATCCGGGCCGCCACGGCGGTCGCCACCGCCTCGGCCTCGGCGACCGTCGACGCCAGCCCGGCCCGCTCCGACCGGCGGCGCTCCGCCTCCGAACGCGCCCAGCCGGCCAGCGCGGTCCACGCGGCGGCGAGGTCGTCCCGGTCGGCGGCCGGCGGGCCGAACCGGGCCAGCCCGTCTCGGGTGCCGTCGAAGTGTCGCCATGCCGCGCGCAGCCGCTCCTGCGCGGCGTCCACCGTGCCCCGGGCCCGCCGGGCGGCCTCCCGGCCGGCGCGCACCGCCCCGGCCGCCTCGTCCAGCGCCTGCCGCAGCCGGGCCTGCTCGGTCAGTCGTTCCCGCAGCGTCTCGACGCTGGCCGCACCGGCCAGCCGGTCATCCAGCTCGGACAGTCGAGCCTGGAGGCCGTCGTACTCGGCGCGGGCGCGCAGCAGCACCCGGTCCAGTTCCCGAGCTGCGGCGTCGCGCTCGGCCAGCACCCGCTTGGCGGTCTCGCTGGCTGCCCTGGCGCTCTTGCCGGCGGCCACCGCACGGGCCACCGCCGAACCGGCCGGCACCACCGGCACCCGGGCCACCGGCTGCTCACACACCGGGCAGGGGTCTCCGTCGCTCAGGTGCGCCCGCAGTGCCGCCGCCTGGTCGGCGGTCTTGGCCTCCTCGTGGGCCTGGAAAGCGGCTGTCAACTCCGCCTCGGCCTGCTCGGCGGCCGTCCGCGCCTGAGTCAGCGCGCGTACCGCCGCCTCGTGCTCGGCGCCGGCCGCCGTCACCGCGGCCCGCACCTGCTCCGCCTGGCCGGCCAGCTGCTCCCGGTCGGCGTACGCCCGCAGCAGCAACCGCAGCGTGCTCTCGTCGTCGGCGGCGGCCAGCTCCCCGCGTAGCTTCTCCTCGCGTTCCTCGGCCAGTCCGACCGCGCTCGCCGCCGCGTCGGCCTCCGCCCGGGCGTCGGCCACCGCGGCGGCCACCTCCGCCACGCCGTCCGGCGTCCGGACCGCACCCAGCACCGCCAGGTCGGCGTCGAGCGCGGCCAGCGCCGCCGTCACCTCCCGCGCCGACGCCCGTGCCGCGTCCAGCTCCGGTACGGCGACGGTCACCGCCTCGGTCAGCGCCCGCATCCGGTCCAGGTGGGCGGTGGCCCGCTCCAGCGTGGCGTCGTCGATGTCGGTCAGGCCGGCGAGCAACTGGTCGACCGCCTCCAGCTTCGCCTCGGCCTGCCCGGCCCGGGTGGTGGCCCGCTTCTGCACCTCCTCGTAGACCCCGAGACCGAGCAGGTTGACCAGGATCTGCTGGCGGGTGGCGGGCCGGGCGTGCAGGAAATCGGCGAACTGCCCCTGCGGCAGCACCACACAGCTGGTGAACTGCTCGTACGGCAGACCGACCGCCGCCAGCACCGCGGCGTCCATCTCGGCGGGGGTGCCGGCGACCACCTCGCCCAGATCCTCCGGGCTGAGCCCGGTGTCCAGCTTGGTGACGTCGAAGCCGTCGGGCATCAGCTGCAACCCGGCGCCCGCGGTCTTGACGTTGCCCCGGCTGTCCCGGCGAACCACCCGGGTGGCGACGTAGCGGGCACCAGCGGACTCGAAGACCAGCCGGACCCGCGCCTCGGTCGCCGACGGCGCCAGGGCGTTGCCCAGCCCGCGCGTGCCACCCCAGCGGGGGACCGTGCCGTAGAGGGCGAAGCAGATCGCGTCGAGCACCGTGGACTTGCCGGACCCGGTCGGCCCGACCAGAGCGAAGAAATCCGCGTCGGTGAAATCGATGGTGGTCTCGTCGCGGAAGACGGTGAAGCCGGCCAGGTCCAGGCGCATCGGCCGCATCAGTGCTCGACCTCCTCGATCAGCTCGTCGAAGAGGTCCCGGACGCCGTCGTCGGCGTGCCCACGGCTGTCCAGGTAGTCGGCGAACAGTTGCCGGGGCGAACGGCCGGAGCGCTGGGCGACCCGGGTGCCGCTGCCCGGCGTCGGCACCAGCTCCGGATCGATGCGGATCTCCAGCGCGCGCGGCATCAGCTCCTGCACCTCCTCGCGCAGCCCGGCCCGGGGCTGCTCGCGGACGTAGACGCGCAGCCAGCCCTCGGGCGGGGTGATCTCGGCGAGCTGGGCCAGCGTGCCGCGCACCGTGCGCAGCGCGGTGGCCGCGGTAACCGGCTCCTCCCGGACCTGCGCCGCCGTGGTCGCGCTGACCTCGACCAGGGTCACCGACGGGACGTTCTCCTGCTCGCCGAAGTCCACCGCGAGGGGCGCCCCGCTGTAGCGGATCGGGCAGGGCCCGTCGACCCGCTGGGCGCGGTGCAGGTGACCCAGCGCCACGTAGTGGGCGGTGCCGGGAAAAACCGAGGCGGGCACCGCGTAACCCATGACGGTGTGCGCGTCCCGCTCGCCGCCGCCGGTGGCCGCGCCGACCACGGTCAGGTGCGTGGTCACCAGATGCACCCGGTCGGGCTCGTCGAAACCCTCGGTCAGCCGGGCCAGGATGCGGCCCAGGTGGTCGGCGTAGGTCTGGGTGGTCTCGGCGGCGGTCAGCTCGTACATCTCCACCGCGCGGATCGCGTACCGCTGGGACAGGAACGGCAGCGCGGCCAGCCGCCAGCGCTCCCCGTCGGCGGTGCTGCCGTCGATGACATGCTCGGCCGGATCCTCGCGCACCCCGCCGCGCAGCGTGATGCCGGCGGCCTCGGCCCACGGCCGCAGCGCGTCCAGTGCCGGGCCGTTGTCGTGGTTGCCGCCGATGGCCACCACGTCCGCGCCGGTGCGGCGCAGCGCGGTCAGCGCCCGGGTCACCAGCCGGGTCGCCTCGGCGGTCGGCGCGGCGGTGTCGTAGAGGTCACCGGCGACAATGACCAGGTCGGGCTGCTCTCGCCGGGCGATCTCGATGACGCCGGCCAACACCTGCTTGTGCTCCTCGGCCCGGGACTGCCCCTTGAGGACCTTGCCCACGTGCCAGTCCGAGGTGTGCAGGATCTTCAAGAAACCCCCCTCTAGAACGGGATGTCGTCGTCGGTGCCGCCGCCGGAGCCGACCACCGCGAACGGGTCGGCGGCCTGGGTGATCGAACGCAGGGTCTGCGACGGCGCGGTGCCGGCCTCGGAGACCCGGGTCGCCCAGGCCGGGAACGGGAATTCCAGGCAGAGCGGGACGGGAATGTCGGGCTGGTTGACGAACATCGTGCCCGGCTTGGCCAGCAGCGCCCGCTGCCGCTGGGCCGGCGGCAGGAAGCCGTACTCGGGGCGGGACGCCTCGGCCGGGTCGAGCCGGCCCACCACCCGGACCGCCGAGTTGGTGACGATGCGCCGCTCCACCTCGCTGGCGGTCTGCTGCGCGCCGATCAGGATCACGCCGAGCGAGCGGCCCCGCTCGGCGATGTCGAGCAACACCTCCTTGATCGGCGAGGAGCCCTCCCGGGGGGCGTACTTGTTCAGCTCGTCGAGCACCACGAAGAGCAACGGCTTGGCGGTGCCGGCCTTCTCCTTGCGCTCGAACTCGCTCTTGAGCGTCACGCCGACCACGAAGCGTTGCGCGCGGTCGGGCAGATTGTGCAGGTCGACCACGGTGACCTGGGCGCTCTCCGCAGTGTTGATGGAGTGCGGGCGGCGGGTGGCCAGGTCGCCGCGGATCAGCCGGGACAGGTCCTTCTTGCTGCCGATCAGTCGGCGGGCGAAGGCGTTGACGGTGCCCAGGCCGACTGCGCTGCCGGCCCAGTCACCGCGCGTCTCGTCGTCGCTGAGCTGCTCGACGATGTGGTCCACCAGGTCGGCGTAGCTGCCCAGCCGCACCCCGTCGATGCTCACCCCGCCGTCGGCCGGCTGGGCGTAGCGGGCCAGGTGGGCGGCGACCGAGTGGACCACCATCGTGTACTGCTGGCGCTCGTCGTCGGCGTCGGCGAAGACGTACGGCAGCAGGCGGTTGGCGCAGAACTCGGACAGCGTCCAGTAGAAGCTGTCCACGCCGGTGAGCCGGCTGCTCACGTCGGGGGTGCCGGAGGAATCGCCGGCCCGGGGCGGGGCGTACACCCGGACGTCTGGAAAAGCGTCGGCGGGCAGGCCCAGCCGGGCGTACGCGGCCCGGGTGGCGTCGTCCAGCCGGGTGTTCGGATGGTCGAGGAAGAGGAGATCCTCGCCCTTGACGTTGAAGATCAGCGCCTTGGCGTTGACCGCGTCACCGCCGAGTTGTCCGGAGCGGAACACCGAGTAGAGCAGAAAAGTGGCGAAGCTGGTCTTGGTGGCCACCCCGGAGATGCCGGAGATCGACACGTGCGCGCCCCGGGTGCCGTCGAGGAAGTCGGCGTTGAGGTAGACCGGCACCCCGTCGCGGCCGGTGCCCATCGGGACCCGCCGCTCCATCCGGTCGAAGTGCAGCGCCCGGGCGCGGGCGTCGCCCTCAGCCCGGTGCACCACCGCGCCGGGCTGCGGCGGCACGTAGAACTCCGGATCCACCCGGGTGGTGGTGATCTCGGCGGCTTCCTGCACCTGGGCAGGCAGCGTGCCGTCGGCGATGGCGAACACGTCGGAGTCGAACTGGGCGCCCTCGTGCCGCGCCCGGACCTGGGTGACCACCCCGGCGATGGTCACCGGCTCCCGGTCGGGCAGCTCACGGCGGGTCACCACGACGTCGTCGAGCTGGAGGTAGCTGTCGGGGGCGACCGCCGTCCAGAACTGCAGCGGCGTGGCGTCGGCGGTGCCGAGCACTCGACCGACCCCTCCGCCCGGGCCGTCGAACCCGTCGTCAGTCATCGGGCAGTTCCTCCTCGGCTGGTTATCGCGGGCGGCACGCCCTGCATCCTGCCGGAGGAGTACGACAGGCCGCCACGCGACGCGGCGGAGACCACGTCGCGGTGCCGCGGCGATTGCGTACCGCGACGACACCTCCACGGCGGGTGGCGGCTCAGCGGCGGCTCGGCAGGCGCAGGTCCGGATCGAGCCGCCCGGCCAACTCCCGCACAGCCGCCTCGTACGCCGGGTCGGTGTGGTACGGCCAGTGCCGCTCGATCGGCGGCGGGACGGTGTCGCCCGGCGGGACGGTGACCGCGCGCGGGTCGCGCAGCCGTCGGTCGACCGCGCCGGCCGATCCGCGTATCCGGGGTGGCTGGCCGGGCCAGTGCGCGGAGAAGATCGGGCCGCCGATCGGGTCGGTGTCCCGCCACAGGTTCACCCACCGCCAGCCGATCCGGTCACCGACCTCCTCGAGCACCCAGTCACCGAAATAGGCCGGGCAGAGCTGCGCGTAGAGCCGGTGCAGCGGGCTGCCGTGGGTCAGCAGCGCCACCCGGGGCAGCACCTCCGCCGGCAACTGGAGCAGGGCGGCGGTGGCCAGCACGGAGCCGTGGGAATGGCCGGAGAGGATCACGCCGCCCCGACTGGTCAGGGTCATGATCCGCTTGGCCAGCTCCGGGACCGCCCGCTCCGCGTAGCAGGGTGGTGCGAACGGATGCACGGTACGCGGCCAGAAAGTGCCCAGGTCCCAGATCACCGCGATCGTGCGCCGGGTTTCCTCTGACCGGTAGGAGAACAGGGCGATCACCAGGATTCCGAGCGCGACCAGCCCGATGACGTAGATCCCGACGTCGGTCAGCAGCGCGAGGTCGGTGGTCACGATGCCGTCGACGTGGGCCGACTGGTCGCTCAGCCACGTCGGCCCGATGCCGAGCAGATCCAGCGTGACCGCTGCGATGCCGAGCAACGACACCACCAGGAACGTGACGAAGACCGGTCCCATCTGCTCGGCGAGTGCGGACCTGGCGACGGCCTCCCGGGCGTCGGTCCGCCGGGACAGCGCCTCCGGCGGCGGGTCGGGAAAGTCGCGCCGGACGATCTCGTCGGCCAACCGGCGGCGGCGACGCCGGGTCACCGCGATCCGCCAGAGTAATGCCCCGGCGACCACCAGGACCGTCACCAGCCCGGCCAGGGCCGCCCAGCGGTAGGTCACGGGCGGTTCCAGTGGCGGCGCACCGATCGGGCTCGGCCGGGCCCGGTTCGGGATCTCGCCCCGGTCCAGGAAGTCGGCGACCCGGTAGACCAGAGCGGCGGAGAAGCCGTACCCGGTGGCGACCGCCGCGGCGGCGAGCACCGGGGTGGCCAGTCCGCTCAGCCACGACGAGTCGCCGTGGTGTCGCCGCTGTCGCATGGTGGTGACGACGAGGGCGACCAGCAGGCCGCCCTGGACCGCGACCAGCGCGGTGAGCGAGCCTCCGTACCCCGGGAATCCCTCACGCGGCGGTTCCGGTTCGAGCGGCACCACGGTGTAGGCCAGGGTCAGCACGGTGAGCCCGACGGCGCCCCGCCGCAGGGCCGCAATGCCACGCATGTCGACGGGCCCCCGGCCGGGGCCCTCGGACGGGATCCGGGCGGGTACGCAGAGCAGGACGACGCCGGCCACCAGCAGGAGCCAGGCCAGGACGTAAAGGACGTACGCGACTGCCGTGGGACGGATGTGGATCTGCGCGCCGAGCAGCATCGCGGCGAGCGTGCCGAGGCCGATCGCGAGATGGATGGCGCGCAGCCGCCGCACCACGAGCGCGTCGTTCCAGAAGCCGGGCAGGTCGATCCGGTCCTCCCCGCCGCTGGTGCGGTCCTGCCCACGCGCCGCCGAGAACGCCTCGAACATCCGGGCGGAGCGCTCCCCGAGCCACCAGAGCAGCCGCAGCGCGGCGATCGGCACCAGCGCGAGCAGCGCCAGTCGCGGCCCGATGGGGAACACGGCCAGCCAGCTCAGGTAGCCGCGCCCCCGCAGGCAGGGGCGGTAGGAGACGCACTGCCAGCCGACGAGGTCGATGGTCAACCCCGCGACGGACAGGACGAACGCGGCGGTCAGGGTGGCGGCCAGCAGCCGGCACAGCGCGCCGACCGGGCCACCGGTTCCGCCGGTCGTCGGCCTGGCCCAGGCGGCGAGGTTGACCAGCATGAACGGCAACAGGAACAGCAGGGACAGGGTCCGGGCGGCCGCGCCAGCGGTCAGCGCCCCCCAGCGGTACGCCTCCACCGTGAACCCGTCCGGCCGGTCGCTGACCCCGAACCCGGGTCGGGGCCGGTAGAAGCCGGCGTTGTGGTCACCGGCGACCCGGATCACGACCGGGTGGTCGAGCAACTCCTCGGCGGAGGTGCCGGAGACGCCGTGCACCCGTAACTCGACCACCTCGTGTGCCAACGCCCCGCCTTCCGGCAGTTGCCGATCCCGGTCCACGGTATGACCGGACCTGCACGCACGGGGTCGTTCCGGCCGATCGTCACTCCCGGGCGTACCGCAGCAGCAGGGTGCCGTCGCCGGCGAGCAGGACGTGCCGCAGCGGCAGCCCGCGCACCGGGCTCGGCTCGCCGGCGGTGATCCGGCCGGCGCCGGGCCCGGCGAGCAGTGGGGCGACCGAGAGGCAGACCTCGTCCACCAGGTCGTCGGCGGTGAGTGCGCCGAACAGGCGCGGTCCGCCCTCGCAGAGCACCTGGTCGTGCCCGCGCCGGCGCAGTTCGGCCAGGCCGGCGGCGAGGTCGACGCGGTCGGTGCCGCAACGCACCACATCGGCCACGGCGGTCAGCCCGGGCGGGGCCGGCGGGCCGTGGTGGGTGAGCACCACGGGGCGTACCGGTGCGTCGGCGAAAGCGGCCTGGGCGGGATCGAGGTGCAGGCTGCCGGAGACCACCACGAGCGTCGGGTACTCGGTCAATCCGTGCGCGCGTCGCCAGGCCCGGCGTCGCTGGTCCAGGCGGACCGCCCGGTAGCCCTCCTGACGTAGCGTGCCGGCGGCCACCAGCAGCGCGTCGCAGAGCATCCGCAGCACTCCGAACACCCGCTTGTCCGGTCCGCCGGACAGGCCGGCGGAGAGACCACCCAGGCTGACCGCGCCATCGATGCTGGTCACGAAATTCATCCGCAGTCGCGGGGTGTCGGCGCGGCGGTAGCGCGCGATGAGGGTCTCGTCGTCGATCGGCGCGGGTGACGGGTCGGGCCAGAGCGCGGAAATCGAGGTTTCCGCGCTCATTCGCTCGCCGGACCGGTGACGACGGGGGTGGGTCGGGGGGTACGGTGCTGGCAGTCGCACCAGTTCCGGCCCGGGCAGTCGTCGTGCCGCCGCGTCCGGCACGCTCGGCAGATCATGCTCGCAGCCTATGCCGAGGAAGGATGGGACTCCCATGCCGCGTCAGATCTTCCAGCTGAGGATGTCCCTGGCTGGAGTCCGGCCCACGATCTGGCGCCGGGTGCTCGTGCCCGGCGGGTACACCCTGGATCGCCTGCACCGGGTGGTGCAGCACGCCATGGGCTGGCGCGACTGCCACCTGCACGCGTTCGAGATCGACGGCCTGCAGTACGGCGAGCCCGACCCCGAGGGCGAGCTGGCCGTGCACGACGAGTTGGACGTCCGGCTGGACGCGGTGCTCGGCAAGGGGAGCCGGTTCCACTACACGTACGACTTCGGCGACTGGTGGGAGCACGACCTGCTGGTGGAGGACGTCTTCGCGGCCGAGGCGGACGAGCGCTATCCGACCTGTCTGGACGGCGAGCGGGCCGGGCCGCCGGAGGACGTCGGCGGGCCGCAGGGCTATCTGCTGCTGCTCGCCGCGCTGGCCGACCCGCTGCACCCCGAGCACCCGGTGATGCGGGACTGGGTCGCTGCCGGTTTCGATCCGGCGGCTTTCGACGCCGGCCGGGTCGCCACGCTGCTGCGTCGTCTCTGCTGAGCACCCTGCGCGGCGGAGCTATCCGCACGGGTCCACCGAGTCGATCCATCGACTAAACCCCTTTGTCGGTAACGATCTGGGAACGCTCCCAACGGCCTATTGACACCCCTGATGCCTGCCGGCAATCTCATGGGAGCGTTCCCAAGAGGCGTGGATCACAGTCCGCGCCGGGCGCCGAGGCCGGCCGACCGGGCCGGTGCCGGCAGGCGCTGCGGCACCCCCCACCACACACACAAATCAGCCTCACCATCGAAAGAGGAGTCAGGATGAGCCTCACCACGCGGCGTGCCCGCATGGCGGCGACCGCCCTCGCGGCGGTTCTCGTCGCCGGCGGTCTCGCGGCCTGCGGCAACGACGACGACAAGCCGGCCGAGGGCGAGAAGCCCGCGAAGCTGGTCGTCGACACCTTCGGCGAGATGGGCTACGACGAGCTCGTCAAGGAGTACGAGAAGCAGACCGGCATCAAGGTCGAGCTGCGCAAGACCGCCCAGCTCGGTGAGTACCGGCCCAAGCTGGTCCGCTACCTGGCCACCGGCAAGGGCGCGGCCGACGTGACCGCCCTGGAGGAGGGCATCCTCAACGAGTTCAAGGCCAACCCGCGCAACTGGGCCGACCTCACCCCGCTGGTCTCCGACCACTCCACGGAGTACCTGCCCTGGAAGTGGGAGCTGGGCAAGGCGCCGGACGGTCGACTGATCGGCCTGCCCACCGACGTCGGCAGCCTCGCCGTCTGCTACCGCAAGGACCTGTTCTCCGCGGCCGGCCTGCCCACCGAGCGGGACCAGGTGTCGGCGCTCTGGCCGGACTGGAACGGCTTCCACCAGACCGGCCAGAAGTACAAGCAGGCCACCGGCAAGGCCTTCATCGACTCGATCACCGCCGTCTCCAACGGCGTGCTGTTCCAGCAGGGCAGCGACCTGTTCTACGACAAGGAGAACAACATCATCGCGGACAGCAGCCCCGCGGTGAAGGCCGCCTGGGAGACCGCGACCTCGATGGTGGACATCTCCGCCAAGGCGTCCACCTGGTCGCCGGAGTGGTCCGGCGGCTTCAAGCAGGGCACCTTCGCGGCCACCTTCTGCCCCTCCTGGATGCTCGGCATCGTCGCGGACAACTCCGGCGAGGCCAACAAGGGCAAGTGGGACGTGGCGGCCGTGCCGGGTGGCTCCGGCAACTGGGGTGGCTCCTGGCTGGCCGTGCCGGAGCAGAGCAAGTACCCGAAGGAGGCGGCGAAGCTCGCCGAGTTCCTGACCAACGCCAACAGCCAGGTGGAGGCCTTCAAGCTCAAGGGCCCGCTGCCCACCAACCTGGAGGCGCTGAAGAACGAGGCCTTCCTCAACTACACCAACGAGTACTTCAGCAACGCGCCGACCGGCAAGATCTTCGGTGAGAGCGTCGCCAACATCAAGCCGGTCCACCTGGGCCCGAAGCACCAGGCGGTGAAGGAGAACGCGTTCGAGCCGGCCATGCGGGCGTTCGAGAACGGGCAGGCCAGCAAGGACAAGGCCTGGGAGCAGTTCACGAAGGACGCACAGACTCAGGGTGCCTTCTGAGTGATTCCTGATACCGGTGGCGTCCGGGGAGTCTCCCGGACGCCACCGGTCGGTCCCCCTCCGCGTACCACCCTGCGCGAGGACGCCCCCCGGGCCTCTCGCCGGGAAAGGAAACGTCATGAGCCTGTCGGCCACGACGGCGCCGCCGTCGCCCGCACCACCGCCTCCCGACGTAGCGGCCCGTCGCCGCCGGGGGAGCCTGCTCAATCGCCTGGATCTCAAGTACTCGCCGTACCTCTACATCGCGCCGTTCTTCCTGATCTTCGGGATCTTCGGGCTGTACCCGATGCTGCGCACCGCCTGGATGTCGCTGCACGACTGGGACATGGTCGGCGACCACACCTTCATCGGGCTCGACAACTACATCGAGCTGTTCTCCGACGACTACTTCTGGAATGCGCTGGTCAACACGTTCGGCATGTTCGCGTTGTCGACCATCCCGCAGCTCCTGCTGGCGCTCTTCCTGGCGACCCTGCTCAACCGCACCTTCCTGCGCGCCAAGACCTTCTTCCGGATGGCCATCTTCGTTCCGAACGTGGTCTCGGTGGCTGCGGTCGCGATCGTCTTCGGCATGCTGTTCCAGCGCGAGTTCGGCCTGATCAACTGGCTGCTCAGCCTCGTCGGGGTGGACCAGATCGACTGGCGCGCGCATTCGTGGAGTTCCTGGACGGCGATCGCCACCATGGTCAACTGGCGGTGGACCGGTTACAACACGTTGATCCTGCTCGCCGGTATGCAGGCCATCCCCAAGGACCTGTACGAGGCTGCCGAGATCGACGGGGCCGGTCAGTGGCGGCAGTTCTGGCAGATCACCCTGCCCATGCTCCGGCCCACCTTCCTCTTCGTGGTCATCCTTTCCACGATCGGCGGCATGCAGCTCTTCACCGAGCCGCTGCTCTTCGCCAACGGCAGCATCATCGGCGGTAACCAGCGGGAGTACCAGACGCTGGCGATGTACATGTACGAAAAGGGCATCTACAACCTGAGCACCGCAGGCTACGGAGCCGCGGTCGCCTGGGCGATCTTCATGATCATCGTGCTGGTGTCGCTGATCAACTTCATACTCGTCCGCCGCTCGGCCAAGTGAGGAGAGATCAAGATGATCTCGGCTTCCCAGCGCCTGTGGCGCACCAGTCCGCTGACCTACGTCGCGCTCGTCCTGGCGGCCCTGCTGTCGATCTACCCCTTCTACTACATGATGGTGATCGGCACCCGCAGCCTGGACTCGATCAACGATGTGCCACCGCCGATGACTCCCGGTGGAGCCTTCGGTGACAACTTCGGCCGAGTGCTCGACAACGACGCGGCCAACTTCCTCACCGGCATGATGAACTCGATCATCGTCTCGTCGGTGGTCACCATCTCGGTGGTGCTCACCGGTTCACTGGCCGGCTTCGCCTTCGCCAAACTGCGCTTCCGCGGCCGCAACATCCTGCTGCTGGCGATCATCGTCACCATGATGATCCCGACCCAGATGGGCCTCATCCCGCTCTGGGGCATGATGCAGGAGCTGGGGTGGTACGACAGCCTGTACGCCGTCATCGTGCCGTTCCTGGTCACCGGCTTCGGCGTGTTCATGATGCGGCAGTACGCCAGCCAGGCGATCTCCGACGAGCTGATCGAAGCCGGCCGGGTCGACGGCGCCAGCACCTTCCGGATCTACTGGAACATCGTGCTGCCCGCGTTGCGTCCGGCCGCGGCCGTGCTCGGTCTGCTGACCTTCATGGAGAACTGGAACTCCTTCCTCTGGCCGTACGCGATCCTCACCCCGGAGAACCCGACCCTGCAGGTCTCGCTCTCCTTCCTCTCGTACGCCTACTACACCGACTACTCCCAGGTCTTCGCCGCCACCGCGATCGGCACCCTGCCATTGGTGCTGGTCTTCATTCTGTTCGGCCGTCAGATCATCGGCGGCATCATGGAAGGTGCAGTCAAGTCGTGAGCAACCCCGCCAACCCGCCCGCTGTCGGTGTCCTCGACGAGGGTGCGCCGCTGACCTTCCCGCCCGGCTTCCTCTGGGGGGCGGCGACCGCCGCCTACCAGATCGAGGGCGCGGCGGCCGAGGGCGGGCGTACTCCCTCGATCTGGGACACCTTCAGCCACACCGAGGGCCGGACGGTCGCCGGGCACACCGGCGACGTCGCCTGCGACCACTACCACCGGCTCTCCGACGACGTGCGGCTGATGGCCGAGATGGGGTTGAAGTCGTACCGTTTCTCGGTCTCCTGGCCCCGGGTGCAGCCGGGCGGGTCTGGTCCGGCCAACGCCGAAGGGCTCGACTTCTACCGGCGGCTGGTCGACGAACTGCTGACCCACGGGATCGAGCCCTGGCTCACCCTCTACCACTGGGACCTGCCCCAGGAGTTGGAGGATGCCGGCGGCTGGCCGGCCCGGGACACCGCCGCCCGGTTCGCCGACTACAGCCAGCTGGTGGTGGACGCGCTGGGCGACCGGGTGAAGTACTGGACCACGCTGAACGAGCCGTGGTGCTCGGCCTTCCTCGGCTACGGCTCGGGCGTGCACGCCCCCGGCCGCTCCGACGGGGCGGACGCGGTCCGTGCCGGGCACCACCTGATGCTCGGGCACGGCCTCGCCGTGCAGGCGCTGCGGGCGGCCCGGCCGGAGGCGCAGCTCGGGGTGACCGTCAACCTGTACCCGGTCACCCCGGCCACCGACTCGCCCGATGACGCGGACGCCGCCCGGCGCATCGACGGGCTGGCGAACCGGTTCTTCCTCGACCCGCTGCTGCGTGGGCAGTACCCTGGCGACCTGATCAGCGACCTGGCCAAGGTGACCGATTTCGGGCACGTCCGGGACGGTGACCTGGCCACCATCGCCACGCCCCTGGACCTGGTCGGGGTGAACTACTACAGCCGCCACGTGGTGGCCGCGCCGGTGGCCGGCGAGAAGCCGGAGCCCTACTGGCGGTCTCCGTCCAACTGGCCGGGCAGCGAGGATGTCCGGTTCGTCACCCGGGGCGTGCCGGTCACCGACATGGACTGGGAGATCGACGCCCCCGGCCTGGTGGAGACGCTGCGCCGGGTGCACGAGGAATACACGGACCTGCCGCTGTACGTCACCGAGAACGGCTCGGCCTTCGTCGACGCGGTGATCGACGGCAAGGTCGACGACGCCGAGCGGCTGGCGTACTTCGACGCCCACCTGCGCGCCGCACACGAGGCGATCGGCGCGGGTGTCCCCCTGCGGGGATACTTTGCCTGGTCCCTGCTGGATAATTTCGAGTGGGCCTGGGGCTACACCAAGCGGTTCGGCATGATCTACGTCGACTACGACAGCCAGACCCGCATCCCCAAGTCCAGTGCCAGGTGGTACGCGGAGGTGATCCGACGCAACGGTCTGGCCGCACAATAGGGCAGTGGCCAGCCAGTAACGGGCGGCCCGGCATCGACGCTGAACCAGATGCCGGGGCCGCCTGACGTCGGAGGAGCAGACGATGACAACGCAGCGCACCCGGTCACTCGGGCGCCCGACCCTCGACGCGGTCGCTGCCCGTGCCGGAGTCGGCCGCGGGACGGTCTCCCGCGTGGTCAACGGCTCTCCCCAGGTGAGTCCGGAGGCCCGCGCCGCTGTGCAGCAGGCCATCGCCGAGCTGGGGTACGTGCCGAACCGGGCCGCGCGGGCGCTGGTCACTCAGCGGACCGACTCGGTGGCCCTGGTGGTCAGCGAATCCGGCGAGCGGCTCTTCGCCGAGCCGTTCTTCGCCGGCATCGTGCGGGGGATCAGCTCGGTGTTGCTGGAGACGCCGTTGCAGCTCTGGCTGGCCATGGCGCAGTCGCCGCTGGAACGGGAACGGGTCGAGCACCACCTGACCAACCAGCACGTCGACGGCGTACTGCTGCTGTCGCTGCACGACGACGATCCGCTGCCCACCCTGCTGGAGGAACGCGGCCTGCCCACCGTGCTCGGCGGCCGGCCGGCGCGGATGCTGCACCCCGAGGCGCAGCCCGCGTCGTTCGTCGACGTGAACAACGCCGGCGGGGCGCGACAGGCCGTGCAGTACCTGGCGGGCCGGGGACGGCGGCGTATCGCCACCATCGCCGGCCCGCAGGACATGGGCGCCGGTCTGGCCCGGTTGTCCGGCTACCGGGACGCGGTACGCACCGCCGGGTTCGGCGTCAACCCCGACCTGATCGCGTACGGCGACTTCAGCGAGGAGAGCGGGGCGACAGCCATGCGGCAGTTGCTGGATCGCTGCCCCGACCTGGACGCCGTGTTCGTGGCCGCCGACCTGATGGCCTTCGGCGCCCTGCGGACGCTGCGTGAGGCCGGCCGTCGGGTGCCGCAGGACGTGGCCGTGGTCGGCTTCGGCGACGAGCCGATCGCCCGGCAGGCCGACCCGCCGCTGACGTCGGTGTTCCAGCCCGTGGAGGAGATGGGCCGGCAGATGGCGCGGCTGTTGGTCGCCCGCATCCGCGGCGACGAGATTCCCGCACCGCACATCGTCCTGGACACCCAGTTCGTCGAACGCGCCTCCGCCTGAGGTGTAAGGAAGGGCCCCCTCTTAACGCCTGCGGTAGAGCAGGGGCCCCCTCTTAACCCGCGTCGACGGTCCTCGGGCAAGGCCAGGTTTAGCCTGGGGGACATGTCGCCGCAACGGGGGCGAAATGGTCAACTGGCAGCCTCGTGCTCAGCCTGCCCGGTTCTGCGGCCGGCCCACCGAGCGGAGGGGTTGCGATGTTGCTGCGCGTTCGGGTCACCCTGCCGGACCGTCCGGGAACCCTCGGTCAGGTGGCCCGCACCCTCGGGGTGTCGGGCGCGGACATCGTCCAGGTGATCGTGCTGGAACGTCTCGGCGGGCGTGCGGTCGACGACTTCACCGTGGTGTGGCCGGGCGCCGCGCGGGTGGAACGGCTGCTGACCGGTCTGGCGGCGATTCCCGGGGTGCAGGTGGACGGCGTGTGGCGGGCGATCGGCGCGCCCACCACCACCGGCCAGGACGCCGAGCTACTTGCCCAGGTCGCCGCCAATCCGGCCGACGGGCTGGCCACCCTGGTCGACGCGGTGCCGGGTCTGCTCGCCGCCGAGTGGGCGGTCGCGGCGGTGGTGCCGGTCGACTGGGCCTCCCCGACCGGCGGCAGCGGGGCGACGGTGGGGCACGCCAGTTGGCGTACGCCCGTATCGCCGCGGCTGCCCGAGGTGACCCCGCTGCGCGCCCGGTCGATGACCATGCCCGACGGCGGCCACTTCGCGGTGGCGCCGTTCGGCCGGGCCGGGCTGGTGCTGGTGGTGTCGCGTGACCACAGCCAGACCCTCGCCCCGGCCGCGTTCCACTCCACCGAGGTGGACCGGCTGGCCCAGTTGGTCCGGGCCAGCGCGGTGATCCTCGGCGACCGGCTCGATCTGATCGGCACCCCGCCGTTCAGCGCCCATCCGTGACGCAGGCCGCAGGGCCGCTGTGACGCAGGCCGCAGGGCCGCTGGCGGCCGGACACGGCCCGGTAACCGGCCGGCAACAGGGCGGGCCTTTCCGGTGGCATCGCGGTGACCGTCATTGCCGGACACCGCCATTCCGCCGACACCGAGTCGATCGACCGGACGCAGAACGGCCGCCGGAGGGACGTCGGCGGCCGTTCTCGAATGGTGGTGTCAGCTGGTGAAGGTGACCCCGTCACGCCGGCGTCGCAGTGCGACCAGGGCGACACCGCCGCCGACCAAGCCGACGCCGACCAGAGCCATGGTCGTCACCGCCGCTCCGGTGACCGGCAGCTTGCCGTCGTCACCGCCGCCACCGCCAGTGTCGTCCGACGGAACCGGTGACTCCGGGACGCTCGAGGTCGGCGTGGGCGACTCCGGAGTGGTGGGCGTCGGGGTGGGCGACTCCGGAGTGGTGGGCGTCGGGGTGGGCGACTCCGGAGCGGTGGGCGTCGGGGTGGGCGACTCCGGAGCGGTGGGCGTCGGCGTGGGCGACGCCGGGGTCGGCTGGCCGGCACAGGTGTGGCTGAGGTTGAATCGCTCGGCCTGGCCGCTGATCGTGGCCCTACCGTCCACCAGCGTCCAGCCGCCCGGGGTGAACAGGTAGGCGTGGATGAGGCGGCCCCCGGCAGGGTAGAGCGCGTCGGGGTAGGCGTCGGTGGCGTCGGGCACGGTGATGCTGACCGTGCCGGAGCCGTTGTCGAAGGTCAGCGTCAGGCTCTCGAAGCCGCCCGCGGAAGGGCCGCCGGGCAGGACGAAGTGCCAGCCGTCATGGTCCGCGGGGCGGCCGGCGAACCTTTTGTCCCCGCATTCCTGCTGGAAGCCGGCAGCAGTGGAACCCCGGTGGGCCGAATGCAGCGAAACGGTGCTGCTGGCCCAGGCCGGGGCGGCGAGGGCGACAAGGGCCGTGGCAGCGGCGCCGGAAACGGCCGCGCGCGCCACGTACCGACGCTGTGGCATGAGGATTCCTCCGGATCTCAGTGAGATGACGGCACATGATCGCATACGGACGGCTGGCGCTGATCTCGGTTGAACGGCCTGACCTGGCGGGACCTGAGGTCGCGATATTGACGCGAAGGTGTTTCGCGGACTGTTCCTGCGCGTGTCGGTGTAACGCCACGCGCCTCCGCGACGCCCGGCGTTACCGCCGTGCTGCTTCCCAACCGGCAACGGTCAGATTACATTGTCAGCTATCCATGGGAGCGCTCCCGGTCCTGTTGGAGCCACTTCGCCACCACCACCGGCAGCCGTCTCGACGCGGCCACGCGTCCGGCCGGTGCCGGGTCAAGCATCGACAGGAGCAGTCGCATGCATCAACCCCCACGATCGTGCCGTGTCCGCGGCGATCGACCTCTGCCGGATCAGCCCCGGCCACACCGCCGTCCCGACCAGCCCTGGCCCCGCCGACTGCTGGCCGTCGGCACCGCGCTCGCCGCCGGTCTCGCGCTTGCGTTCGGCGTACCTGCGGCCGGTGCCGCCGCCGCACCGACCGGCGGGGCCGCCGCCGCGGCGCCCGCCTTCAACTACGCCGAGGCGTTGCAGAAGTCCCTGCTGTTCTACGAGGCGCAGCAGTCCGGGAAGCTGCCGGAGTGGAACCGCGTCTCGTGGCGCGGCGACTCGGCGCTGCGCGACGGCGCCGACGTCGGACTGGACCTCACCGGCGGCTGGTACGACGCCGGTGACCACGTGAAGTTCGGCTTCCCGATGGCGTTCAGCACCACCATGCTCGCCTGGGGCGCGGTGGAATACCGGTCCGGGTACGCCGCCTCCGGGCAGCTCACCCACCTGCTGAACAACCTGCGCTTCGTCAACGACTACTTCATCAAGGCACACCCTTCGCCGAACGTCCTGTACGGGCAGGTGGGCAAGGGCGACGACGACCACAAGTGGTGGGGACCGGCCGAGGTGCTGCCGATGGCGCGGCCCGCGTACAAAATCGATGCCAGCTGTGGCGGCGCGGACCTGGCGGGGGAGACGGCGGCGGCGATGGCCGCCTCGTCCATGGTCTTCCGGCCCACCGACGCCGCCTACGCCGACAAGCTGCTCACCCACGCCCGGCAGCTCTACACCTTCGCCGACACGGTGCGGAAGTCCTACCACGAGTGCATCACCGACGCGACCAGCTTCTACCGCTCCTGGAGTGGCTACCAGGACGAACTGGTGTGGGGGGCGATCTGGCTGTACCGGGCCACCGGCGACGCGGCGTACCTGACCAAGGCGGAGAGCGAGTACGACAAGCTCGGCACCGAGCCGCAGACCACCACCCGCTCCTACAAGTGGACCGTGGCCTGGGACAACAAGCAGTTCGGGGCGTACGTGCTGCTGGCCAACCTGACCGGGAAGCAGAAGTACGTGGACGACGCCAACCGGTGGCTGGACTTCTGGACGGTCGGGGTCAACGGGGAACGCGTCCGGTACTCGCCCGGCGGGATGGCGGTGCTCGACTCCTGGGGCGCGTTGCGCTACGCCGCCAACACCGCGTTCGCCGCGCTGGTCTACAGCGACAAGACCACCGACGCCACCCGCAAGGCGCGCTACAAGGACTTCGCCGTCCGGCAGATCAACTACGCGCTCGGCGACAACCCGCGCAACTCCAGCTACGTGGTCGGCTTCGGCACCAACCCACCGAAGAACCCACACCACCGCACCGCGCACGGTTCCTGGTGGGACAGCATGACCGTGCCCACCGAGACCCGGCACACCCTCTACGGTGCGCTGGTCGGTGGGCCGTCCTCGCCGAACGACGCGTACACCGACAACCGGTCGGACTACGTGATGAACGAGGTCGCCACCGACTACAACGCCGGCTTCACCTCCGCGCTGGCCCGGCTGACCCAGGAGTACGGCGGCACCCCGCGGGCGAACTTCCCCGTCGCCGAGCGGCCGGACATCGACGAGCTGACCGTGGAGACCACGGTGATGCAGAACGAGCCGCGGGCCACCGGCATCAAAGCGATCATCTACAACAAGTCGGCCTTCCCGGCGCGGGCGCTGACCGACGCGAAGTTCCGCTACTACTTCCGCACCGACGGCACCGGGGCGGTGCAGGTCACCCCCGGCTACACCCAGGGCTGCCCGTCGCCGTCGACCGCCCGCCAGGTCAGCGGCGATCTCTGGTACGTCGAGGTCGACTGCGCCGGGCACACCATCGCCCCCGCGGGCCAGTCCCAGCACCGGATGGAGGTGCAGTTCAAGATCGGGGTACCCGAGGGCGGCACCTGGAACCCGGCGAACGACCCGTCGTACCAGGCCACCGCCGGGCCGAACCGCAACGTGCCGCTCTACGTCGGCGGCGCGCGGGTCTGGGGACAGGAGCCCACATCCACCGCGGACACCACCCCGCCCACCGCTCCCGGCACGCCCGTGGCCACCGCCGTCACCTCCCGCTCGGTGAGTCTGACCTGGCCACCGTCGACCGACTCGGACAGTGGGATCGACGGCTACATCGTCTACACCTCTGTGGTCGGCAGCGACGTCTACAGCTGGTATTCCGCCAGCACGAACTCGCTGGTGCTCAACGTGTCCCCGGGCTTCACCTACGGGATCCAGGTGCTGGCTCGGGACAAGGCCGGAAACACCTCCGCCCCGTCGCCGACGTTGACCGTGACGACCCCCGCCGCCGACGACGGGGACACCGTGCCGCCGACCGTGCCGGCCGGGTTGACGGTCTCGGGGATCACCTCGACCGGAGCGACGCTGAACTGGACCCCGTCGACCGACAACGTGGGGGTCACCGGTTACCGGATCTACCGGTTGGATCTGGGTGAAACTCCCGTCGCCACGGTCACCGGCACCACCTACGCGTTGACCGGGCTGAACCCGCAGACGACGTACCGCTTCTACGTGGTCGCGATCGACGCGGCTGGCAACGCCTCGCCGCCCTCGGGCACGGTGACCGTGACCACCTCGGCGCCGCTGCCGACCTCGTCCTGCCGAATAACCTGGAGCACCAACGACTGGGGCACCGGGTTCACCGCGAACATCACCATCACCAACACCGGTACGACGGCGATCAACGGTTGGACGCTGGCCTTCACCTTCCCGAACACCGGGCAGCGGGTCGACCAGGGCTGGTCGGCCACCTACCAGCAGACCGGCGCGGCGGTGACCGCGACCAACCTCTCCTACAACGGCACGTTGGCGCCGGGCGCGTCCACCAACATCGGTTTCAACGGTACGCACACCGGCAGCAACCCCAAGCCAACCAGCTTCACCCTCAACGGCGCCACCTGCACCGTCGCCTGACGTTCGTACCCTCTCGGTAGGGCGCCTCGCCTGGCGGTGAGGCGCCCTACCCGTCCATGCCGGCAGTACACCCCGCCCCCGGCGATTGACACTGGTGCGCGTCGCCCGGCACTGGGAGCGGGTCAGCGCGACCGGCGACCCGGAACCGTACGTGCGGCGGACGATGTACAGCCAGCACGTCTCGCTGTGGCGACGGCGCTGGCGGGGCGTCGACCTTCGCGCGGACCCGCCGGAACAGACGATGCCAGACGGCAACCGCCGGTGTTGCCCGCGCACTGGTCGTCCGGGCGGCGTTGGCCCGGCTCGCCGCGTCCGTTCCCGGCCCGGCCGATCATCCTGCTGGTGGTTGTGCCGCCGGTCCTGCTGGTCACGGTCGTCGTGGGCGTCCTGCTGCTGTGGCGGTGCCGTCGCCTCCGCTCCGCCGATGGCTGTGATCCCCCGTGGCCGGTCTGACCGCCGGCGGGCCGTCGCCAGCCGCAGGATCAC
This sequence comes from Micromonospora qiuiae, assembly GCF_016863555.1. Classification (GTDB taxonomy): domain Bacteria; phylum Actinomycetota; class Actinomycetes; order Mycobacteriales; family Micromonosporaceae; genus Micromonospora; species Micromonospora qiuiae. Next base: position 41,539 of record NZ_BOPC01000053.1, read on the forward strand.
CGCCCGTCCGTGTGGCAGCGTGCTCAGCCCTGCGACTCGCCGTGCTCGACGCAGACCGCCGACCAGCCGACCGGAAGCACCTGCACCTTCATCCTCCGGCGGCACCGGGCGCAGTACCGGGGCGGCTCCAGCGTCCGGGCCGCCGCGCACCCCTCGTGCGGCCCGGACGCGGCGGCCTCCCCGCACCGGTCGCACCACGGCGCGTCCACGGCCGCCCCGCTGGTGGCATCGCCGGGCGTCGCCCCGGTGCGCGGGCTGCTCACGGGGTTCGGCCGGCGCTCGCCGGTCGGCGTCACAGCGTCGCCGAAAGTGCCTTGACCGGCATCTTCAGATCGTCGAGGAGCTTCAGATCATCAGTCGCCGACCGGCCCAGCGTGGTCAGATAGTTACCGACGATCACCGCGTTGATGCCGCCGAGCAGCCCGTCGCGGGTGCCGAGGTCACCCAGGGTGATCTCCCGGCCGCCCGCGTACCGCAGGATGGTGCGCGGCAGGGCCAGCCGGAACGCGGCGATGGCCCGCAGCGCGTCCTTGCCGTCGATCACCGGACGGTCGCCGAGCGGCGTGCCGGGGCGGGGGTTGAGAAAGTTCAGTGGGACCTCGTGCGGGTCCACCTCGGCCAGCTGCGCGGCGAACTCGGCCCGCTGCTCCACCGTCTCACCGAGGCCGAGGATGCCGCCGCAGCAGACCTCCATGCCGGATTCCCGGACCATCCGCAGGGTCTCCCAGCGCTCCTCCCAGGTGTGCGTGCTGACCACGTTCGGGAAGTACGACCGGCAGGTCTCCAGGTTGTGGTTGTAGCGGTGCACGCCCATCTCGACCAGCTCGTCGACCTGCTCCTGGGTGAGCATGCCCAGCGAGGCGGCGACCTGGATGTCGACCTCGGCCCTGATCGCGGCGACGCCCTCGCGCATCTGCTTCATCAGCCGGGCGTCCGGGCCGCGCACCGCGGCCACGATGCAGAACTCGGTCGCGCCGGTCTCGGCGGTCTGCTTGGCTGCCTTGACCAGCGAGGGGATGTCCAGCCAGACCGACCGCACGGGCGAGGTGAACAGGCCGGACTGCGAGCAGAAGTGGCAGTCCTCCGGGCAGCCGCCGGTCTTCAGCGAGACGATGCCCTCGACCTCGACTTCCGGGCCGCACCAGCGCATCCGCACCTCGTGGGCGAGTTGCAGCGCGGCGGTCAGATGCTCGTCGGGCAGGTTCAGCACGGCGAGGACGCCGGCCTGGTCGAGGCCGACGCCGTTCTCCAGCACCTGGGTCCGGGCCTGATCGAGGATCTCTGGCATGGTCGTACCCTACAAGGCCGCCGGGCGGCGAGAAACGGCCTGCTCGCCGTCGCGCAGTTGAGTGACGAGCAGCACCGGAGCCAGGTCGAGGTGGTGTCGGAGTGGATCCGCCGGGGCCCGCGGGGCGGGTGGTAACTTCGCCCCGCGAGCGCGGGTTGACGGCGGGAGGCGAGGGTGGCGGACTGGCTGACGGCGCTGGACCGCCGTGCCGAACTGCGGGCGAAGGCGGGGCTGACCCGCCGGCTGCACCCGCGCGGCGCCGACGACGCCGTGGTCGACCTGGCCGGCAACGACTACCTGGGCCTGGCCACGCATCCCGAGGTGGTCGCCGTCGCGGCGAAGGCCCTGTCGGAGTACGGGCTGGGCGCGACCGGGTCGCGACTGGTGCGTGGCTCGACGTACGCCCATCATGCTCTGGAGGACACCCTGGCCGGCTGGCTCGGCACCGAGCGGGCGCTGGTCTTCTCCTCCGGCTACCTGGCCAACGTCGGGGCGGTTCGCGCGCTGGTGCGGCCCCGCACCCTGCTGGTCTCCGACGCGCACAACCACGCGTCGCTGATCGACGGCTGCCGGGTCTCCGGTGCCGAGACGGTCGTCACCCCACACGCCGACGTCGCCGCGGTCGCCGCGGCCCTGGCCGCCGCGCCCGGTCGCCCGGCGGTGGTGGTCACCGAGTCGGTCTTCTCGGTCGACGGTGACCTGGCCCCGCTGGCCCGGTTGCACGCCGTCGCCCGGCAGCACGGGGCGGTGCTCCTCGTCGACGACGCGCACGCGCTCGGCGTGACCGGCCCGGCCGGAGCCGGCGCGGTGGCCGCCGCCGGGCTGGCCGGGGAGCCGGACGTCGTGGTCACCGCCACCCTGTCCAAGGCTCTGGGCGGCGCGGGCGGCGTGGTGGCCGGTCCGGCCGGGTACGTCCGGCACCTGGTGGAGACCGCCCGGACTTTCATCTACGACACCGCCCTGCCGCCGGCGGTGGCCGCCGGGGTGCACGCCGCCGTGGAGCTGGCTCGGGCCGGCGACGACCTGCGTGCCGAACTGGCCGAGCGCGCCGACCTCGCGGCCAGCCGGCTACGGGCCGCCGGGCTGGAGGTCTCCGCCCCGGACGCCGCCGTCGTCTCGGTGACCGCGCCCACCCCCGAGGCGGCCACCGCCTGGGCCGCCGCCTGTCGGGATCGGGGAGTCGCGGTCGGCTGCTTCCGCCCGCCCTCCACCCCGGACAGTCGCTCGCGACTGCGGCTGACCATCGGCGCGGGGGCGCCCCGGGCGGACTTCGAACGTGCCCTGGAGGTCATCGTGGAATGTGCCCCATGACGGATCCGTGGCGGGGAGCGGTCCTGGTCACCGGGACCGACACCGAGGTCGGCAAGACGGTGGTGACCGCGGCGATCACGGCCGCCGCGCAGGCGGCGGGGTTGCGGGTCGCGGTGGTCAAACCCGGCCAGACGGGTACGGCCACCGGTGCGCCCGGCGACGTCGAGGCGATCACCCGGTTGGCCGCCCCGATGACCGGCCGCACCCTGGCCAGCTTCCCCGATCCGCTCGCCCCGCTGGCCGCTGCCCGGGTGGCCGAGTTGCCGCCGTTGGAGCTGTATAACGCCGTCGACGCCGTCCGGGAGGAGGCCGACAAGCACGACCTGGTGCTGGTCGAGGGGGCCGGTGGGCTGCTCGTACCGATGGGGCTGCGGCCCTCCGGGGCGCCCTGGACGGTGGCCGACCTGGCGGTCTCGCTGGGTGCCCCGGCGGTGGTGGTGGCCCGCGCCGGACTCGGCACCCTCAACCACACCGCGCTCACCCTGGAGGCGCTCGAGCGGCGGGCGGTGCCGGCCGGCGTGGTGATCGGCGCCTGGCCGGCCGGGCCGGAGCTGGTGCACTGGGCCAACCTGAGCGACCTGCTGCCGAACCTGCTCGGTGCCCTGCCGGCCGGCGCCGGGGCGATGGACCCGGGGGTGTTCCGGCGTTCCGCGCCGGGCTGGCTGACCCCGGCGCTGTACGGCGTGCTCGACGACTGGCGCGCCTGGGCCGACGAGATCAGCTGACTTTCGTCAGTGCCCGACCCGCCCCTGCGTCGCTAGCGTGGCCACCGTGTGGATCAGTTGGCGGAGTCGCCCGAGCCGGGACGGGAGATCCGAGCGCCGACGCGACCTGTTGCTCTGGGCGGTGCTGGCGGCCCCGCTGGCGTACGCCGGGGCCGTCCCGCCACACTCCCGCCACAGCGTGGCGTCGCTGCTCGTCGGCCTCGGCCTGATCAGCGCCGCGGTCGCGGTCAGCCGGCGACTGCCGCTGGCCGCCCTGCTCCTGGTGCTGCTCGGCACGCTGCTGGACGGCAACTTCGTCTTCGCCGTTCCGGTGCTCAGTTACCTGGCCGGGCGTCGCAGCCCCCGTACGATGCCGGTGGCCGTGGCGTTCGTGGTGATCGCGGCCGGCGGCACGGTGCTCAACCTCGCGCTGCTCGGCACCGGCCTGGCCACCTGGTTCCTGCTCGCCACGGTGCTGCTCTTCGCCGGGGTCTTCCCCTGGTTGGTCGGCCGGTACCGGCGACAACAGGCCGCCCTGATCGATGCTGATCGCCGCTACGAGCAGGCCCGCGCAGACGAGCGGCAGGGCGCGGCGGACCGGATCCGGTTGCGCGAGCGGGCCCGCATCGCGCAGGAGATGCACGATTCGCTCGGGCACGCGCTGAGCCTGATCGCCCTGCGCGCCGCCGCGCTGGAACTCGCCGACGGCCTCGATCCCCGGCACCGCGCCGCCGCCGGTGAACTGCGGGCCAGCGTCGCCGCGGCGACCGAGCGGCTGCACGGGATCATCGGGGTGCTCCGGGAGGAGACCGACCCGGTCACCACCCGCCCCGCCGGGGAAAGCATCGCCGACCTGGTCGACGGCGCCCGGGAGGCCGGCATGGCGGTGCGGCTGGACCTGCCGGACGTACCGCCGGCTCTGCCGGAGTTGACGGCGCACGCCGCGTACGGGCTGGTCCGCGAGGCGCTGACCAACGCCGCCCGGTACGCGCCCGAGGCCGAGGTGACGGTCAGCCTGGTCCGGCGGGTGGACGGTATGGAGGTCGAGGTGGTGAACGAGCCGCCGCCGGCCGGTGCGCTGCCGGGACCGCCCACCACCGGCTCCGGTCTGCTCGCCCTGGCCGAACGGGTCCGGCTCGCCGGTGGCTCGCTGGACACCGGCGCCCGCCCGGAGGGCGGCTTCGCCGTACGGGCCCGGCTACCCGTGCCGGCCCCCACCGCTACCGCCGCAACCGCCCCGACCAACCTGTGCGATGCGGCTGACCTGCCCGGCCCGACCGACTCGGGCGCTGCTGCCAGCTCGCACCCGGTCGGCGCGGCGGCCCGCCGGCGGGTCCGGCGCAGCCTGCTGGTGGCGCTCGGCGCACCGGTCGGCCTCGCACTGGCGCTGTCGCTGATCTACTACCCGGTCGCCACCGTCGGCGCGGTGCTGGACCGGAGCACCTTTGAGGAACTGCCGGTGGGGGCAGCCCGGGGCGACCTGGTCGGCCTGCCGCCCCGGCAGATCGACCGGCCCGCCGGGGCGCGGCCGGACTGCGAGTACTACACCGACGGAGGCACCTTCCCGCTGACCCAGCCGACGTGGCGGTTGTGCTTCGCGGGTGGGCGGCTGGTCAGCAAGGAGCGGATCAACGAATGAGCATTCCATCGGAGCCGGTCCGGGTGCTGCTGGCCGACGACGAGGCGATGATCCGGGCAGGGGTTCGGGCGATCCTGGCCACCGACCCGGGCATCGAGATCGTCGCCGAGGCCGGCGACGGCCGGACCGCCGTCGAACTGGTCCGCGCCCACCGGCCCCGGCTGGCCCTGCTGGACATCCGGATGCCGAGGCTGGACGGGCTCGCCGCCGCCGCCGAGATTCGCCGGCTGGTGCCGCAGACGGCCACCGTCATGCTGACCACGTTCGGTGAGGACGACCACGTGGCCCGTGCGCTTGGCCACGGGGCCAGCGGTTTCCTGCTCAAATCCGGCGATCCACGCGAGCTGATCGCCGGGGTGCACGCGGTCGCCGGCGGCGGAGCGTACCTCTCGCCGACGGTGGCCCGCCGCGTGATCGAGCTGGGCGGCGACCGGGTCGCGCGCCGGCCGCTGGCCCGGGACCGGTTGGCCGGGCTGACCAACCGCGAAAGGGAGGTGCTGGGGCTGGTCGGGGCGGGACTGTCCAACGCCGAGATCGCCCGCCGGTTGTGCCTGGTCGAAGGCACCGTAAAGACCTACCTGACCAGCATCTTCACCCGGCTCGAGGTGCGTAACCGGGTGCAGGCGGCGATCCTCGCGTACGAGGCGGGGCTGGTCGAGCCGCTCGAGGAGAACCAGCCCCGCCCGCCCTCAGGCGTCGCGCCTGCGCAGCGCCGCTCGGCCGGCCAGCAGCGTCACGGCAGCCCAACCGGCGAGCAGTAGCAGCCCGACGGCCGGTGGGTACGGCTCGCCGTCGCCGGCCAGGAAGTGCCGCCCGGCCTCGCCCGGGAAGACGTCGGCGACCCGGTGCAGCGCGGTGATGTCCGGCTCCCGCAACGACAGCGGCACGATCATCAACACGGCGAGGAGCACCGTCAGGGTGAGCACCGCGCTGCGCAGGACGGCGCCGAGCCCGAGCGCGAGGACACCGATCAACGCCAGGTAGCCGGCCAGCGCGACGACGTCGCGGAGCGTACCGGCCGCCGGGGCGGCACCCCACTCGCCCAGTACCGGCCCGGCGACCACCGCGCCGACCGCGCCCAGCAGCAGCCCGAGGCCGAAGGTCACGGTCGCGGTCACCGCCGCCTTGGCCAGCAGTACGCGGCCCCGCGACGGCGTGCACTGCAGGGTGGTACGAATGGTGCCGGTGGTGAACTCGCTCGTGATCGTCAGTAGCCCGAGGGCGAGCACGGCGTACTGGACCAGCTCCAGCGAGTCGATCAGGACGCTGCCGAGCGCGACCACCCCGGGGTCGTCACCCGGATCGTCGTTGGTGTTGTCGTTGGCGATGTAGATAGCCAACTGCCCGGCGGTCGCGGCCATCACCACCACCGCGGCGACCACCGTCCACCAGGTGCTGCGTACCGACCGGAGTTTCGTCCACTCCGCGCGGATCGTGGTCATGCCGACGCACCCCCCGTGCGGGCCGGTCGGGCCGCGTACTCGACGCGGTCGGCGGTCAGGGCCATGAAGGCCCGTTCCAGGGACGCCTCGTGCGACGCCAGTTCGTGCAGGGGCACCCCGAGTTCGTACGCCAGCTCGCCGATGCGCTCGGCGGTGGTGCCGGTGACGGTCAGCTCGTCCGTTCCGGCGGGCTCGACCACCGCTCCGGCGGCGGTCAGCCGATCGGCGACGGCGGCCAGCCCTTCCGGTCGCGGGCTGCGGACCCGCACGGCGACCCCGCTGTCCGCGATCACCTGAGCAGTCGGCGCGTCGGCGATCAGCCGGCCTCGGCCGAGCACCACCAGCCAGTCCGCGGTCTGCTGCATCTCGCTCATCAGGTGGCTGGAGATCAGCACTGTCCGGCCCTCGGCGGCCAGGGAGCGGGTCAGCTGCCGGATCCAGCGCACCCCGTCCGGGTCGAGGCCGTTGACCGGCTCGTCGAACATCAGCACCGGCGGGTCGCCGAGCAGGGCGCCGGCGATGCCGAGCCGCTGCCCCATGCCGAGCGAGAGTGCCCGAGCGGGTTTGGCCGCCGCCCGCTCGTCCAGTCCGACGGTGGCGAGGACCTCGTCGACCCGGCGTTCGGAGATGCCGTTGCTGGCGGCCATCGCGGACAGGTGGGCCCGGCCCGAGCGAGCGGGATGCACGGCCCGCGCGTCCAGCAGCGCGCCGATCTCGTGCAGCGGCCGGCGCAGCCGGTGGTACGGCCGCCCGCCGATCAGCGCTTGGCCGGCGGTGGGCCGGTCCAGTCCCAGGATCAGCCGCATGGTGGTCGACTTGCCGGCGCCGTTGGGTCCGAGGAATCCGGTGACCCGGCCGGGACCGATGTCGACGGTCAACTCGTCGACGGCCGCGGTGTTTCCGAACCGCTTGGTCAACGTACGTAACGTGATCATGTCCGGACGGTAGGTCGGTCGGGGCCCGTCCCGCCGTGCCCGAAAGGCACCACCCGGCACTGACCTTTGTCAGGGCCCGGCTTCTCCGTCGGGGTTGCCGGTTTCCGTCGGGGTTGCCGGCTCAGCGGCGGACGAGGAAGGCGTCGGGCATCCGGAAGGTGAGGTTGTCCGGGTACCGGGGCGGGCGTAGCACGCGCACGCCGGCCAGCAGCGGGGCGGTCTCGGCCACCACCGTCGCGGCCTCCATCCGGGCGAGTTGGTCGCCGACGCAGCGGTGCGCGCCCGCCCCGAAGGCAAGGTGCCGGCGTGATCCGCGTTGCCCCGGCCGGAATTCGTCGGGCGAGTCCACCGTCGCCGGGTCCCGCCCGGCCCCGGCCAGCCACAGCACGATGCTGGTGCCCGCCGCCACCGCCGTACCGCCCAGCGTGGTGTCCACGGCGGCCATCCGCCGCCAGGTGACGATCGGCGGTTCCAGCCGCAGCCCCTCCTCGACCACGTCGGCGACCGCGACCGAGCCGTCGCGCAGCCCGGCGAGCACGGCCTGCTCCCCGGTGAGCCGGTGCATCAGCAGGGTGAGGAACTGCGAGGTGGTTTCCTGGCCGGCGACCAGCAGGAAGAACAGCGCGCCGACCACCACGTCGGGCGGGTGCCCGGCGGCGCGCAGTGCGGCGGCCAGGCCGCCGCCGGTGGTCGCGAACTCCCGCAGCAGCCGATGGAAGCGACCCACTTCGGCCGCGAGGGCCTGTTGCCGGCCGGCGTCCAGCGGCGCCCAGAACAGCTCCAGAGTCGCGCGGGCGAAGTCCTTCACCGCCGAGACCGGGGCGTCGGGCAGCTCGACCAGCCGGGCGAGGACGCGCAGCGGCAGGTCGGCGGCGAGGGCGGCGTGCAGGTCCACGGGTGCGCCGGTGGCCAGGGTGGCGTCCAGGGCGGCCACCCGGCGCCGGACCAGTGCCGCGAGCCAGTCCCGCTGGGCGGCCACCCGGGTCGGGTGCAGCGCGTCGGCGACCAGTGCCCGGATTCCCGGGTGGCTGGCGCCCCCGTTGTTGGCCAACGTCGGCGGCAGCCGGAACCGGTGCGCGGCGAGGATCCGCAGCGCGGCCACCGGCATCGGGGTGACCGCGTCCAGGGCGTTGTCCGGCCGGTACGTCGCGGGGTCGGTGAGCACCCGGCGGACCAGCGCGTGCCGGGTCACCAGCAGGTGTTCGACGCCCACGTGGTCGGCGACGCGGACCACCTCGGGCCACCGGGCGATGCCGCTGCCGGCCCCGGCGGCCGTGGGGGCCTGCTCCCAGCTGCGGAACAGCACGGCGTCACGCTAGCCGGCCGGTTTCGGGCCTCCCGCGCGCAGTTGCCACACCGTGGTGCGCTTCACCCGTACGCTCTCCAGCGCCTCGCTGACCGGCACGTCGTAGACGGCGAGTTCGTCGAAACGGTCCCGGGGCAGGTAGGCCCGTCCGGGGTCGCCGACCAGCACCCGCGCCCCGGAGCGCACGGCGCGCAGCAGGAAACGCAGCACCCGGCCGGCCATCGCCTCGCTGTAGAACACGTCTCCGGCGAGGACCACCTCGGCGTCGCCCGCGTCGCCGTCGAGGACGTCGCCGAGTTCGGCGTCGACGCGTACCCCATTGGCCTCGGCATTGAGCGCGACCGCCGCGACGGCCAGCTCGTCGATCTCCACTGCGCGCACGGCGGCGGCACCGGCCCGGGCCGCGGCGATGGCCACCAGGCCGGAGCCGGCGGCCAGGTCGAGCACCCGGCGCCCGGCGACCAGCTGCGGATGGTCGGTGACGTAACGGGCGAGTGCCTGACCGCCAGCCCAGGCGAAGGCCCAGAACGGCGGCGGTTGGTCGCTGCGGAACTGGCCCTCGGTCAGCTCCCACAGACCGATCGGCTCGTCCGCCTGGTGCAGCCGCACCTCGGGCACGAAGGCGACGGGCGCGAGCCGGGCGTGCAGCCGGACGAAGGCGGCGGAGAGTTCGGACACCGGCCGATTGTGCCCGGTGACCCGTGACGGCGTGTCGCGATTCGGCGGTGAGCGGTTCACTACCGTACGTGAAAGCGGGCCTTTTGCTTGACGGTCCGTGCGAACACGCCCGTCTACCGGGTGCCTTCCGGCGCCCATAGCGTTGCCACTGGAGGCAACCAACGGGAGGACGGATCGTGAAGAGGCTGTGGCGTTGCACGCTACGGATCGGAGTGGTGCTGGCGTGTCTCACCGGAGTGGACGTCGCCCTGGCCGCACCGGCGCACGCGGCGTTCGCCACCGAACTCAGCGGCCTGCCGGACCAGTTCACCGCCGGTGGGCGGGTGGAGACGGTTTCCGCCGTGGTGTCTCGATCCGACCAGGGCGACTGCATCAAGGTCCGCTGGTCGATGGTGCTCGGTGTGCAGGGGCTGCGGCTGGACCAGGTGCGGGTGGACCGGATCGAGGAGACCGGATCGTTCCCGACGGAGGTCCGGACCGACGGTGACGTGGCCCGGTTGACCGACCGGCAACTCGACCCGGGCACGCTCTGCCCGGGTCGTACGGTGACCGCGCAGTACCGGATCGCGTTCACCGGGGACGTCGGCGAGGGCCGGGTCAGTCTGGCCGTCGAGGCGTACGACCGGAACCTGCAACTGTTGTCCCGGCAGACCGCGACACGCGCGGTGGTCGGCCGGGGTGGGGTGGTCGGCCGGGAAGGGGTGGCGCGGCCCACCACCGCGCCGCCGACCGTGCCGTCGACCTCGGTGCCGAGCGAGGAGCCGACGGTGGACCCGGCCGACGAGGAGAGCGACCTCGCCGATGATGCGGGGTACGCGGGCGGGGCGGAGGAGACGCCGGCCGTGGGCGCGGCCGGCAACCAGGTCTCGCAGACCGGCACCGGGATCGGTTTGACCGAGGCCGCCTTCCTGCTCGGCGGGCTGCTGCTCTGCCTCGGCGTCGGACTTCTGCTGCGGCTGCGTCAGCTGACCCGCGAACCGGAAGCGAGCGATGTCGCCCCCGCCACCGCCTGGGAACGCCGGCCCGGCCGTCGTTCCCAGTGGCGCACCGTCCCCCGCAACACCCCCTACTCCTGACCCACCCCGCCGCTCCCGCCCTCGCCCTCGCCCTCGCCCCGCCCTCCGCCCTCCGGCTTTCGTCGATCATGCACTTTCGGTCCGGACATAAGCGACGGAACATCCCATACCAGCGACCAGAAGTGCAAGATCGGCGTGGGCGTGGGCGTGGGCGTGGGCGTGGGCGTGGGGGTTAGTCGAGTTGGGTTGGGTTTAGGGCTAGTTCGCGGGCGGCCGCCAGGCGTACCCACTCGGCGAGCTGCCGGCGGGAGATGACGCGGTCGTGCACCGCTAGCTGCACCGCCAGGCCGTCCATGACCGCGTTGATGCGCCAGGCCGCACCGGCGGGGTCCGCGCACTCGAAGACACCCTCGCGGACTCCGTCGGTGATCACCGTGGTGAGGTCCTGCCGCCAGCGCAGATCCAGCTTGCGGGAGACTTTTTCCAGTTCGGGCGTACGCAGCGACTCGGCCCACCCGTCGATCCACATGGACCAGGACATGGGGCGCCCGGCCGGAGTGTAGAGCCGCAGGATGCGCCGGAGCTTGGTCAGCGGCGAGGCGTTGGATCGGGTCACCGCGTCCAGCCGGGCCAGATCCTGCTCGACGGCGTACGCGAACGCCTGAGCGAGCAGCCGTTCCTTGGTGGCGAAGTGGTAGAAGACCAGTGCCTGGCTCACGCCGGCGGCCTGCGCCACGTCCGCCGTGCGGGTGTTGGCCAGCCCGCGCTGCACGATCACGTCACATGCGGTGCGCAGCAGGGCATCCAGGCGGATCTCGGCCGCACGTCTCGTCACGTTCGTCACCGTAACCCATCCAACCGGACACGGCCCGTCACCGCAGGCCGTTGATCCAGCTTGCCGGGAGTCGGAAGCCGGACACTTGGCCTCACCTGGTGTTGCAGCCTCTCTGGGGATTGACCGCCGAGGTCACGCCGATTCGGCGGGCGGGCGGAAGCAGCTGATCCAGTCTCCTAGGAAGCCCGAGGAGGGTGGTTTCGGACGCGCCGGGGTGGAAGTCGATTTGGCAACCCTTCCGTCGCTCGGCTAGAGTTCTCATCCGTCACCGGGAACACCGGAGGCACGCGGACGTAGCGCAGCTGGTAGCGCATCACCTTGCCAAGGTGAGGGTCGCGGGTTCGAATCCCGTCGTCCGCTCGGAGCTGCCGCCACACGTGACGGGGGCAACCTCGGTGGGGTGGCCGAGAGGCGAGGCAACGGCCTGCAAAGCCGTGTACGCGGGTTCAAATCCCGTCCCCACCTCGTACGACAACATGGGCGATTGGCGCAGTGGGAGCGCGCTTCCTTGACACGGAAGAGGTCACTGGTTCAAACCCAGTATCGCCCACCAGTTGAGCACATGATGCGAGCGCCGCACCGAATTCGGTGCGGCGCTCGCATCATGGTGGGACGGTGAAGGCCCCCGTCGCCCGGTAGCCCCGCCCCCGGCTCACAGCGGCGGCGCCACGTCCCGGCGCTCCTCGACTCGGCGGTATTCAGTCGGCTCCTCGACCCGGCGGTACTCCACCGGCTCCTCGGTGGCGACCACCTGGCGGCGGCGTCCCCAAACGAGAGTGGTCATGATCAGGCCGAGCAGGCCGGCGGCCATCAGGACCCACCCGACCACGTCCAGGTCGAGACCACCGATGCTGGCGTTGACCGCGAAGGCGAGGATCGCGCCGACCGCGAGCAGGAAGACACTGGTGCCAATACCCATGACAGCCTCCTTTTCCCAGGGGTACGGTGCGCTGTCGAGGGGTGTCTGTACCCCGGCGGTGACCGGCGCAATCACGCCGGGTGCGGGGCCGCCGGTCAGGCGATCTTGTCATCGGGTAGAGTGAGACCATCCTCGGGAGCCTCCGAGGCACGCGGACGTAGCGCAGTTGGTAGCGCATCACCTTGCCAAGGTGAGGGTCGCGGGTTCGAATCCCGTCGTCCGCTCGCGATCCGCCCGCACCGACGGGTGTCGGCTGGTCACCAGGGGCGATTGGCGCAGTGGGAGCGCGCTTCCTTGACACGGAAGAGGTCACTGGTTCAAACCCAGTATCGCCCACCATGTATCGCTGATTCACACCAGATCTGGCAAGATCAACGTCTGGTCTGGTGTGGTTTTGTGGATCAGATTCTCCGTCTGGCGATGCCACAGCCATCCCCAGTAGGTCGGCTTGGGGCAGATCTTGATGACCCGAAATCGGAACCCTCGGTTGCCTGCAAACTGCACGCTGGCGGCCCCGCCAATCTCCAGCACATCGCCCGGCTTGGGCGTCGGCAGCTCCGACGAGGCAGGTAGGTGCTCGTGTCGTCTGCTCGGCCTACCGCTCGCGGTCATCGTGCCGACGAGCTGGCGTACCCGCCGTGTTGGTAGCGGGATTCCGCGCCCTGCGAGCGTCTGCCGGGGCCTTGCGCAGGGTGGACGCGCCGCACTCCGGGCACCATCGTTCTTTGACCTTGAAGCTGAACAGTCCTGCCAGGAATCCCAGTAGTACGGCGCTGATCAGAGCACCAAGCGTCATCACGGGTCACCCTTCGCCTACTTGAGGGTGACTGCCGGACGGACACCGTTGCCGCGGGCCGTCCGGCAGCCTCGAGGGAACCTCGTCACCGAACGGACAGACGTTGATTCGTCATGGCCCGGCGAGTGGTCGGCCGTTCGTCCGGCCGCGCAAGCAGAAGATCAAATGCCGGGGTCCGCGTGACGAGGACGGACGTGCCTGCCAGCGGCGGGTCGGCCGCGTCGGTCAGCGGTGTCCGCAGCATGTCGGTCGACCGGAAGTGCCGCCGGGCAAGCGCCTGTCCGAGTACGCCAAGCAGTCTCCCAAGAAGGCCAAGCCGAAATCACCGGCGCGAACTCAACGAGCGGCAAGCCCACCGCGTTCAGCCAGGGTGTCGGATCGGCCACGCCGCAGGCTCTCACCCGCAGCGCGGGACGCCCTGGTGGCCGAAGCAGTCGACTACTTCGAGGCGACGTTGGCGGTCGGAGCGGTCAATGCCGCCGCAGCCCAGGCGGCCAGGTACGCGGGCGACAATGCCTGGAACCGGCTGACGGTCGACTGGTCAGGGCGGAACTGCAGGGGACTTGCTCGTCTCGCCCGGGCCGCCCTGGACGGCAAGGACTGGCTACATGACCGGATCGGCGATCTGGTGGGGTTCCTGCTGGAGTGGCTCAGCACGCCCCGCGTGGTCAGGGTCTTCGGCAAGGAGATCGCCAAGCGGATACCGCTGCCCTGGGATCAGCAGCTCGTAGCGGTGTCGAGAGGTATGCAGATCGCGGGTATCGCGGTATGCATGATCAACGATCGGGAGCTGACAAAGTGTGAGTGCTTCATCGACGTCGTGATCAACGAGGGCAAGGAGCGTGTGCGCCAGTTGATGGACTGGGCAGCCAAGGACTGGCGGAACCTGGAGCAGTTGGTTCCCGTCGTCTGAGGTGATTCTGCCGGTTCTATCGGGAGCTTTCGTCCCGTGACGCCCACTTCTTGGCCATGGCGAGCAGGCGTTTGGCCTCCCAACAGGGGTGTGCAAGGGCCTCCACGAGTTCCACCACCCGCGAGACGAGCGTACGACCTTGGTCGCCGTCGGGTTCCAGCCCTGGCCGGCGGTCGGCATGGTCAGCGGTACAGGTCGGCGATCAACCGGTGAGCGCTGTCGCTCGGATTCACGCCGAGCTCGGCACTGAGCATGCTGGTCAGTCGGTCGAACTGGGCGCGTGCCTCGGCCCGTTGGCCGCTGTGTATCAGCGCCTCGATCAGGACCTCCCAGGCGGTCTCCCGTAGCGGATCCTGCTGGATCAGGGCGTGCGCGCAGATCAGCGCCTGTTGGTGACGGCCGGCGGCGAGCAGACTGCCCGAGAGATGGTCCAGGGTCTCCCGGCGCAGCACGTCCCAGCGCGCCTGCACCGGTTGCAGCCAGGCGTCATCCCAGCTCCAGTCGGCCAGCAGCGGATGGCTCAGAGCGGGCGCCAACCAGTTCGGCACCGCCCGCACGACCGTCGTGGCGAACCCCTGTTCCAGCAGCAACCGGCACCACTCCTGGGCCGCGTGGTGGTCGACACGGCAGGTGGGCGAGATGCCGATCCGCTGGCGGTCGCCGACGATCGGATCGAAGCCGAGCCGCGAGCGCAGCAGCCAGCAGACTTGCCGCAGCCGGGCCCGCGGATCGCCGGTCCCGTCGAGCTGGCAGGCCTCGATCACCGCGTCCCGGGACACCCAGGTGGGGTACGCCACCGCCAGGTAGGACAGCACCCGCTCGGGCAGCGGCGCGACCATCCGGCGTACCCCGTTGTGCGCGCAGGAGAAGACGGGTAACAGCCGTAACAAATTTGGTGCGTACGCCGGATCGTCGTCACACGGCATGGTCGGTTCTGTCCCCACGATTGAATCCCCCCGATCCAAAAACATCCATCAGAGGAGACGGTGCGAAGACGATATCCGGTTGCATCCGGCACCGAGGGCGATACGGCGAACCGGCACGCTCTGCCTCGCAGACGTCCTCAGAGGAGACTTCATGGATGTAGGACACCGACAGCTCCGCCGGCTGCCCGCCGTCGCGGTGCTGACCGTCGGCGCGCTGATGCTCGGCACCGGGGCCGGCACGGCGGCTCCCGCGCCCGCCCCGGAGGCTCAGGCGCGGTTCATCGCGGCCACCACCTCGGTCACCGTCGACCGATGGGAAGGGGAGCAGGTGTATCTCGACCTGGGCACCCACCTGGTCGCCGGCAAGGATCCGCTGGAGTTCCGGGTGAAGCGGAGCGCGTACAGCAAGCCCATCGACGCCTTCCAGGTGGTCCGGGCGGCGGGAGGCAAGCAGCGGGCGGTGCTGCTGCCCGCCGACCTGGTCAAGGACTTCACCGGCTTCTCCGAATTCACTCACCTCAAGCTGACCGACGCGGCCGGGCGTACGGTGGTGGAGCGGAACGAGACCTTCTGCCCGAACGACTGGGACTCCACCCGGACCCGGGTCGACGCGCCGGACTCGACGCCCTATCCCACCGATTGCGCGTGGAACCCGTTCACTCTCGGCGGGGTCTGGGGCATCCAGGCCGGTTGGAGCGTCGCGACCAGCAAATGGTGGTCGGGGCCGGTGGACGTGGCGGACGGGTCGTACACGGCCACGGTGAGCATCAATCCGCCGTACCGGAAGCTGCTGAACATCCCGGACTCGGCGGCCACGCTGACGCTGGCGGTCACGGTCCGGACGGTCGATGACGGTTGGGGCCGCGCCGACGCGGAGCAGCGCCCGTCCGATTCGAAGCAGCGGGTGCTCGGTGCCCCGGGGGATGACGAGCACACGGTGCACGGGCCGGCGGTCAGCGACAGCGCTCCCGGCCTCAAGCCGGGTGCCCGGCCCACCGCTCGGACCAAGGCCGCTCCGCAGGGCCCGCGGCCGGACCTGCGTGCCCTGCCGGCGTGGCAGATCGGTGTCGAGCAGGACGCGGAGACCGGCAGCGACCAGGTGACCTTCAACGCCACGGTGTGGAACGCCGGGACGTCGCCGCTGGTGGTGGACGGATTCCGTCGGAGCGGCAGCGGCAGCGACCTGATGGACGCGTACCAGTACTTCTACGATGCCAACGGCGTTCAGGTCGGGTACGCGCAGTCCGGCACGATGGAGTGGGACGCGCGCCCGGGGCACAACCACTGGCACTTCACCGACTTTGCCGAGTATCGCCTGTTGAACGCGAACAAGACGGTCGCGGTGCGCAGCGGCAAGGAGGCGTTCTGCCTGGCCAACACCGACGCGGTCGACCTGACCCTGCCGAACGCCAAATGGCGGCCCACCAACACCGATCTGGGCACCTCCTGTGGACGGCAGACGTCGGTGGCGGTGCGGCAGGTCCTGGACATCGGCAGCGGTGACACCTACGCCCAGTACCTGCCGGGCCAGTCGTTCGACATCACCGACCTGCCCAACGGCACGTACTACATCGAGGTGGCGGCCAACCCGGCCAAGCGGCTCCAGGAGTCGAACCTGAACAACAACAACTCGTACCGGCAGATCATCCTGGGTGGTGCTCCCGGCGCCCGTACGGTGACGGTTCCGCCGCACGAGGGCATCGAGGGCTGACGCCGGCCTAGCGACGCCGTGTGACGGCGGCGGTCGCTGCCCGAAGGGGTTTCGCACGTGCCTGCTCGACGGTCGTCACTGCCTGGCGACCGTCGAGCGGCAGGCCGTGGCGGTCTGCGCGCCCGGCGCGGGCGGTTGCTCCTGGCGGGCGAGTCGTACCACCGGGGCGGGGCCCCGACTATCGGGCGAGCCGCGGGGCGGGGCCCCGACTATCGGGCGACGTGGTCGGGCAGGACGAAACGCCAGCCGTACGTCTGCAGGGCCGGGATCGCGTGGTCGACGGCCTCGACGGTCTGGCTGCGGTCGCCGCCGCCGTCGTGCAGCAGCACCACCGCGCCGGGGGAGACTCCCTCGGTGAGGCGACGGACCAGCTCGCCGGTGCCGGGTGGCTCCCAGTCCGTCACCGCCAGCCGCCAGCCCATCGGCCGCATTCCCAGCGCGGTGGCCACCGTCGGGGTCTGCCCCCACGCGCCGTACGGGGCCCGGAACCAGGGCACCTGTGCGTGCGGCACGGCCTGGCGGATGACGGCGGTGGTCTGCAACAGATCCGAGGCGATCCGGCCGGCGGCCCAGCCGCTCATGTCGTCGTGGTGCATGCCGTGATTGCCGAGCGCGTGCCCGGCGGCGGTGATCCGGCGGACCAGGTCGCGGTGCCGGGCGGCCTGGTCGCCCTGAAGGAAGAAGACCGCCCGGACGTCGTGGGCGGCCAGCACGTCGAGCAGGCGCGGGGTGTGCACCGGGTGTGGTCCGTCGTCGAAGGTGAGGCAGACGACGTTCTCGGTGCCGATCGCCTCGATGGGACGTACCGCCGTACCCGGCCCGGACGCGGTGCGCAGGTGCGGGCTCCGCAGGGTGTGCCTGCTGGGTGACATCGGTCTGACCTTTCATGGCGGGTGGCTGTTACCCGGGGCCGGCTGACGGCGATGGGCTTGCCTGCGGGGGGCCGGGTGGGGCGGGACGGCGCCCCACCCGGCGCATCGGATGCCGACTGTTAAGAGGGGGCCCTTTCTCTACCGGAGGCGTTAAAAGGGTGCCCTTCCTTTTACCGTCAGCGATGGGGTTTGGGGGTGATGCGGGGAAGTACGTACGGCGGGCCGGCGAGGATCAGGTCGGACTTGATCTCGTGGTACGCGAGCTTGGCCTGGTAATTCTCGTCGTAGATGGTGGCCAGGCCCTCGGGCGGGTCGTCGAACCAGCCCGGCACCCACGAGTGTCGGTCGCTGAAACCCCAGACGGTGTACGACAGGCAGCTGCGTACGGCGAGACAGGCCTTCATCAGCACGCTGAAGTTGGCCGCCGAGGCCTGCAACCTGGGGTTGATCTCCTCCGAGTTGCCGGCCTGGACGCCGTCGGTCAGCTGGCTCCGGACGTCGACCTCGGTGAAGGCGGTGGCGACACCGAGCGCGGTGAACTTCTCCAGCGCCTCGATCACCTGGAAGGTGTTGTAGTTGCCGTACTGGGTGCCCAGGTGCCCCTGGGAGCCGACGCCGTCGATCGGGACGCCCTGTGCGCGCAGTCCACGCACCATGTCGTAGACGAACTGGGTCTTGTCGTCGGCCGGGTTGCCCGAGCCGAACGCCTCGATGTTGTAGTCGTTGTAGAACAGCAGCGCCTTCGGGTCGGCGGCGCGTGCCCAGCGGAACGCGTCGGCGAGGTAGCCGGGCCCGAGGTGCTGGGCCCAGAAGCCCTTGTAGTGCAGGGTCGGTGGGTTGTCCCAGGGGTCGCTGACCGCCTCGTTGACCACGTCCCACTGCCAGACCTTGCCCTTGTAGCGGCTCACCACGGTGGTGATGTGCTTGCGCAGCAGCTCGCGCAGCTCCTGCTTGCTGATGGAGCCGTTGGCGACGCCGTCGGTCAACCACGTGGGCAACTGGTTGTGCCAGACCAGCACGTGGCCGCGCACGCTCTGCTTGTTGCGCTTGGCGAAATCGACGAGTTGGTCGGCCGGACCCCAGTTGTATTTGCCGCGGGTGGGCTCCAGGCTCTCCCACTTCATGGCGTTCTCGGCGGTGACCGAGGCGAACTCGGCAGCGGTGATCCGGCGGTACTGGGGGTTGCCGGTGTTGTTGAGGGCGGCCATGTCGACCGCCGTGCCGATCTGGAGACCGTGACGCAGGCCGAGCGCGCCCAGGGTCTGCTTGGTCGGGTCGTATGGCTTGCCGGCGGTGGCCGGCACGGTGTTCAACACCGCCACGGTCGCGACGGCGACCGTGGCGATGGACACCCACCTTCTCAACTTCATCTGCCTTCCTTCCGGATATTGATCGATGTGTATCGATCATGGAGGGTGGGGCGCGGGCCAGGTGGCGGTGAGTCGGAGGCGACGATCGAGGCCGTGCGGGCGTTCAATCGCTCGCGGACGGCGCCGATAGTTCCGGATAGAATCCGATAACTTCTCCGAAACATTAGGGCCATCGATCCCCGGCGTCAACCATGGAGAGTTTCGAAAGACCGCCATATGCGCTGTTGGAGACGATCGCGCTGATATCGGAACTATCGGTTCCGCCAGCGCCCCGGCGGCCTCCAAAAGGGGGCCGACCGGGGCCGGGCGCGGTGCCGCTGAACGTCGCCCTGTCGAACCTGGCGGTGCCGATGAACGCCCGGTCCCGGTCGGCGGGGTGGCGTCAGTGCTCGAGATAGCTCGCGTGGTCGAAATCGGCGTAGCGGCCGTCGCCGCCGAGATCCTGCACCCACAGCCCGAGCAGCGAGCCGGTGAAGCCCCAGGCGGCCGGTTCGCCGTCGATGATCATGGCCGCGTGCTCGTCGGAGAGGACGGTGGCGTCCAGCTCGACGGGCAGCTGCTGCCAGCCGTCGCCCAGGTCGTAGCCGAAGCGCAGCACCGGGCCGTCGAACGTCACCCGCAGACCGACCCGGCCGGTGCCGCCGGTGTCGACCGTGAGCTGAGGGTACGCCGTACGGCGGCCACGGTCGCAGCTGAGCAGCTCCAGCACCACCCGGCCGTCGTCGGCGCGGGTCAGGTAGAGATAGTGCCAGTTCTGGGTGTTGTAGTAGCCGGTGATCCCGGCGAGGTGCCGATGGTCGCCGGGTTCGAACTCGACGACCGTCTCCAGTGCGCAGTGCACCGCTCCCACCCGCCGCGCCACCAGGCTCGGCGTCTGCCTGCCCACCGGCGACTGTCCGCCGTGGATTCGCAGATGCGACGGGCGGGATCGCAGGTCGATCCAGTCGTCGGTGGCCGGCCGGCGCAGCGTCGACCAGCAGGCGGCCAGCTCGGGCGCGTCGAAGTGGTCGGTGACCGGCTCATCGGGCCAGGGATGGGGCGGCAGGTCCGGTGCGGGGATCTCGTCGGCCGGGATGCCGCCGGGAATGCTGGGCCAGGCGCCCGACGGCCACTCGATCTTCTGTAGCGCGGTCTCCCGCCCGAGAACGCAGCTGCCGAGCGGGGTGTAGGGGCGACCGACCAGGTGGGCGAGGTACCAGTCGCCGCCCTGGGTGCGGACCAGGCTGCCGTGGCCGGCCTTCTGCAGGGCGAGGTCCGGCCGGCCGACCGAGGTGAGCAGCGGCCCGGCCGGGTCCACCTCGTACGGCCCGAACAGCTCGCGTGAGCGGGCCACCGTGACCTGGTGCTCCCAGCTGGTGCCGCCCTCGGCGGTGACCAGCCAGTACCAGCCGTCGTGACGGTAGAGGTGCGGAGCCTCGGTCAGGCCGACCTCGGTGCCGGTGAAGATGATCCGGGACTCGCCGACGAGTTGCTGGCGGACCCGGTCGTACTGCTGGATCTCGATGCCGGCGAAGCGGTTGCGGCCGGGCCGCCAGTCGGCGCTCATCGCCAGCAGCCAGGTGGTGCCGTCCTCGTCGTGAAAGAGCGCGGCGTCGAAGCCGCGTGAGTGCAGCCGGACCGGATCCGACCACGGGCCGGTGATGGCCGGCGCGGTGATGAGAAAGTTCTGCGAGTCCCAGTAGCCGCTGGCGAAGCTCGCCACGTCGCTGTAGACGAGGTGGAACAGCCCGCCGTGCCAGCTGAGGTCAGGCGCCCAGATCCCGTTGGAGTCGCCGCAACCGCGCAGGTCGAGCAGGCGGCGTTCGGTAACGATGCCGCCCAGGGCGCGCCAGTGCACGAGGTCCTTCGAGTGGTGCACCCGTACGCCCGGGTACCATTCGAAGGTCGAGGTGGCCAGGTAGTAGTCGTCGCCGACGCGCAGGATGGACGGGTCCGGGTGGAAGCCGGTGAGCACGGGGTTGCGGATGGACCGGGTGGTGGTCAGATCGGCGATCTCGGTCGACATGTGCGACTCCTTCAAGCTTTGATCCCGGTGGATTTCCGGAAGTCCCCCCACCAGATGCGCCCGGAATCCGCTCACGCTATCGACTGAGGTCCGCATGCGACAGCCCTCTTGACCGCGTACGTCAACGCGTCGTAACGTGCCCGCCATCGCATCGAAAATACCGCCTTGAGCTGAAACTTCCGGCCTGCCTAGCTGGGCCTCTCACCATCCGCGGCGCCGTTCCGCCTACACCACTCACCACTCACTCTCGAAGGGATAATCCATGACAGCGCACATCTCCCGTAGGTCGCTGCTCGGGCTGGCCGGTATCGGCGCCGGTGCCGTCCTACTCGGGGGCTGTGCGAGTGAGGAGTCCGGTGGCTCCGAGGAGCCGCAGACAATCCGATGGTGGCACATCCAGGACACCGAGCCCCTGCTCCCGCTCTGGGCCGAGATTGCGCGGGTGTACGAGGTCCGGCACAACCACGTCACGTTCGACATCAAGCCGCAGGAGAACGAGGCGTTCAAGGCGCAGCTGGCCAAGGTCAGCAAGGCCGGCTCGCTGCCGGACCTGTTCCAGTCCTGGGGCGGTGGCCTGCTGCGGGAGCAGGTCGAGGCGGGCCTTATCAAGGACATCACCGACGAAGCGGCGCCGTGGATCGGCCAGCTGCTGCCGGCCGCCCTGCAGCCGTACAAGGTGGACGGTCGGCTCTACGGCGTGCCGTTCGATCTGGGCATGGTCGGTTTCTGGTACAACCGGGACCTCTTCGCCGATGCCGGCATCACCTCGCCGCCGACCACCTGGGCTCAGCTGCTTGAGGTGATCGACAGGCTCAAGTCCGCCAACATCGTGCCGATGGCGCTCGCCGGCAAGGACAAGTGGCCGGCGCACTTCTACTGGGCGTACCTCGCGATGCGGATCGGCGGCCTGGGGCCGTTGCAGCGCGCCGCCCTGGACGGAAACTTCGACACGCCGGACTTCGTGGCCGCCGGTGAGCGGTTCCTGGAGTTGCTCGCGATGAAGCCGTTCCAACCGGGCTTCCGACGCGCGGAGTACAGCGCCCCGGACGGGCAGGCGGCGGCGATCGGCAACGGTGACGCCGCCATGGAGCTGATGGGTCAGTGGGCGCCCTCGGTCCAGGCGTCGTCGTCGACCAGCAAGCGCGGCATCGGCAGCCGGCTCGGCTTCTTCACCTTTCCGGCCGTCGAGGGTGGCAAGGGCGAGGCCACCGACGTGCTCGGCGGCGGCAACGGCTTCGCGGTGGGGCGAGGCGCACCGCCCAGGACGGTGGACTTCCTGCGAACGCTGTTGCGGGCGGAGAACCAGCGCAGGGCCGCGCAGACCGGCGCCGTGCTGCCGACCAACCTGGCCGCCGTCGGCCAGATCAAGGACCCGAACAACCAGGTGGTGGCGGCGCACCTGGCCGTCGCGACCGGGTTCCAGCTCTACCTCGACCAGGCGTTCCCGCCGGCGGTCGGCGGCCAGATCAATGACAGCGTTGCCGAGTTGGTCGCCGGTTCCAAGCGGCCGGACCAGATCGTCAAGGACATCACCGCGGTGGCACGGAGCCAGTAGCGGCGAGTGGGACCGTGGAGGTCGCCGGCCACCCGGCCGCAAGCGCCACGTCGAAGAAGTGAGAGGGAGGCGCCGGGTGGCTGCCAACGACAACCGCACAGTGACCATCGCGGCGATCGCGCG